>NC_013216.1:649374-1298749 GCF_000024205.1 Desulfofarcimen acetoxidans DSM 771 | reverse complement strand
TAATACCGCAGTGGCAAATAAATACACCGGTTCTAGGTATCTCACCATATACATTTATTTCCTCTGGATATTCCATAGTTTTAATCAATGTACCACGGGCTGATGCAAGTTGAACTGCGCATGCTCCTGCAGCAGCACTGGCTTCAATAACTGTCTCCGGAATATCTCTGGGGCCACTGAAAGCACCGGCTACATAGATACCTTCTTTAGATGTTTCGACTCCGGTAAGTTCTTTTGCCTCACAGAAATTGTACTTGTTAAGCTCAATACCAACTTTATTAGCCAGTTCCACCATATCTGAATTTGGTTTTAGTCCAATTGAAAGAACTACCATATCAAAAACGTCAGTGGTAATAGTACCATCTTCATTAGAATATCTGATAACTAAGTTTTTGTCTTCATTTTCGGTAACTTCATAAATTCTGGAGCGAACAAATTTTACGCCATGCTCTTCTTTAGCTCTGTTATAGTATTTTTCGAAATCCTTACCATAGGTACGCATATCCATAAAGAATATTGTAGTATCCAACGGATAATGAGCATGCTCTTTGGCAATTACAGCTTCTTTAATAGCATACATACAGCAAACTGCAGAACAGTAGCCGCAACCTTCTTTTTCATTTCTGGATCCAACACACTGGATCCAGGCAACCTTTTTAGGTTCCCTTTCATCAGCAGGTCTGATTAAATGACCGCCGAAAGGACCAGAAGCACTGAGCAAACGCTCAAACTCCAAACTTGTAACAACACCGGCAAATTTTCCATAACCATAGTAGGATAAAAGTTTGGCATCAAACTTTTCAAAACCAGGGCATAAAATAACGGAACCGACATTAATTTCTACTATTTCGTCTTGCATTGTGTGGTCAATAGCCCCAGCCTGACATACTTCCAGACATTTACCGCAAGCTTTTGGTTTTTTAATCTTCAAACAACTGCTGCCATCAATTGCAAAAGCATTTGGAAATGCTTGCGCATAAGGTTTGTAAATTGATCTGCGATCACGTAATCCTTGATCAAATTCGTCAGTAACTTTCTTCGGGCATACCTCAACACAAGATCCACAACCGGTACATTTTAATGGATCAATGAATCTTGCCTTTTTTAAGATAGTAACTGTAAAATTACCCGGTTCACCTTTAATGTCTTGAACTACTGAGGTGGTCATTACATCCACATTCAAGTGCCCACCACACTCAACCAGTTTGGGTGAGAGAATACACATTGAACAATCGTTGGTCGGGAAGGTCTTATCCAGCATAGGCATAACCCCACCGATAGCAGGTGTTTTCTCAACTAAGTAGACATAAAAGCCTGACTCAGCCAAATCAAGCGACGCCTGAATCCCGGCGATACCGCCACCCACTACTAATACAGACCCGGTTACTGGTTTTGATGTACTCATGTAAGCATCACATCCGTCCTCCTAGTATCAGCGTCTCATAAAAAAGATAATTTTGGTTACCGGCTATCTCATATTTAAGAGACATAACCGGACAGCCAAACTTTTTATTACTATAATATCTTTTGACACTTTTTACTTAGAATAATTTAAACTTTTTACTTAGAATAATTTAAATTAAGTCCAGCAGCACACAACCCCTAGCTGACTGTTTAGGGTCTTTTAGCCGTTTCACCTCCGTCTTAAACTAAAATCCCCTTAAGAATTCTCTAAATGTCAAAGCTTTTCCTTCATTTATTTTTAAAAAATTATAAATTTTTATGATGAAATATTTTAGAAAAATGTTATCCTTTCAAGCAATAAATAATTATTGACTATTTTGTCAATAAGTTATACTTATAATTAATGAGTATTTATTTGCCGACTCTTAAGGGGGACATACCTAGGCATTAGTATAATATTTATCATAATAGCTGTCAATTGCTTATAATTTTAAACATTAAAGGCGGTAACTGTAGTTACCGCCTTTAATGGAGAACATAAAATCTTAATAATGATTATCTTTGACGGAAAGTCTTCAGATAAGAATCACAATAAATATCCTTGTTCAGAAGAACATTAGCTGCAGCTGCTGCATCTACCAAATCATTGTCATTGGCATCAACAATAGCTGAATCAAGACCGCAAGCCATACACATTACTAAGAAAGTACGGTTAATTAACGGACGGTTAGTACATCTCTGAGATACGTTGCTCAAACCAAGAGTGGTCATCGGTGCCGGACTGGCTAACATTTTAATTTGACGTAAAGCAGCCAGAACTTCAGGAGCATGCTCTTGAGCTACGTTGCAAGGCAATGCGAGCGGATCAATAAAGAGATCCTGCATAGGAATTCCGTTCATATCAGCGTTAACAACCAATTCCATTGCTAAAGCAGCGCGATCATCAGCTGTTTTGGGAACGCCTTTTTCGTTCATAGCTAAACCGATGATTTGTGCATTGTATTTAGCAGCCATTGGCATATAGAGATCCATTTTAGCTTGCTCAGCAGTGGTAGAGTTAATCATAGCTTTACCTCTAGCAGCTTTTAAGCCAGCCTCAATAGCTATTGGATTAGTTGAGTCAATAGCAACAGGAAGTTTAGAAACTTCTTGGGCTAATTTAACCAGCCATTCCATAACAGCAGGCTGCTCATCTTTCATAACTGAAGCACCGGTGTTAATATCAAGAATGTGCGCACCGGCTTCTTCTTGCTTAACAGCCCACTCTTGAATGGGTTTAGGATCCTTAGCCTGAATAGCCTCTCTGATGTCAACAAACATACCATTAATCCGCTCGCCAATAATAATCATGCTTTTTCCTCCTTTATTCTGGTTTTATTTTCTAAATATAATATTTTAATAAGCGTTTGATTCCATCATTTTAGCAAAATGTACCCTCAACTGTTTTAAGGACTCAGGGTGACGCAATACAAATATTGCAGCACCTGCTTGTGCTAAAGTACATGCGGTAACAACTTCCCAGAGAATAGAGCGTTTAGCCTGCTCGCCCCACTCAGGAAACTCTTCTACAGAAGCTTTTGATTCTTTAGCCTTCCAGGTTTCTTGGCCTACATAAGCTATTACAGGGTTGCCAAGCATTTTGTCGCCCATAAGAGCACCAAGGCGCGCTCTTTCCATGATAGAGTAAGCATATTCAATACCGTAGCCAACAGCACCGCTCAGCGGATCCATTACAATACGCTCATTGGGAAGACCCATTTCAGTCATCAAAATGTTCATTTGCTTGGCCAAGTTAATATCCAAAGGACTTTGAGATACTACACTGTGACCGTAAACCATGCAAGCACCGGTTATTGACTTGAAATTTTCATTAGTTGCATTACCGAGTATACAGGTCTTACCTGCTAATGCTTCGGCTACTGCTTCCAGAACTTTTGCATCTTTCTCTTCAACACCACAACCCACAACAATCATGGGAACACTTATAGCGTCAGCTACAGCCTTAGCTGTTTTAGCGGCATCTTCAGGA
This sequence comes from Desulfofarcimen acetoxidans DSM 771, assembly GCF_000024205.1. NCBI lineage: Bacteria > Bacillati > Bacillota > Clostridia > Eubacteriales > Peptococcaceae > Desulfofarcimen > Desulfofarcimen acetoxidans. The sequence continues at coordinate 1,295,316 of NC_013216.1, read as the reverse complement.
GATGTATCACTGTTGTCAGGATGAGCGCTCATTAAACGCAGAGCTACCATATCAGCACCATATTCCACACACTTTTTAGCCCAGGCAACAGGATCGCTCATTACACCCTCATATGCAGCAGTAAGGTTTTCCGGCCATCCTTCCGGTACCATATCGAATACTTCTAAACAAAGAACCTGCTTATTCGGCATTTCGCCTTCAAAGTGCAAAAACGGTAATGTAGAATCTCCACCAATTTTTATGGCATTTGCTTCTGTACCTACGGTTATTTCTACGACTTTACTTTTATAGCTATCTTTAACGATATTAACAGCCATGTCTCCCGCTCCTTTCCGTTAGTTAACCATAATATGGGGTTTAAAGTATACTGGCTTTTTTTAATATATCAGTAACGGCAGCTACTACCGGTGAATCATCCGGCAAGGATACAAGCGCTTTACTGTGTAAATCATACTCACGTACCTGTGCATCCAGAGGAATTGTGCCTATTAACTCAATGCCTGTGCGATCAATTTCTGACTGCAAGGCCTCAATAGAACCTTCTTCAACTTTGGTAACAATCAGATACATTTTTTTAACAGTCAATTTTATTGAATCCACCAAATCCTTAACACGTTTTGCTGATCTAATTCCACGCGCACTTGAATCACTAACTACAAATAAAACATCTATATTTTGTGTGGTACGACGGCTCAAATGCTCCAAACCGGCCTCGTTATCCATTACCACGTAATCATAATCTTTGCTAAGTTCCGCAGTAAAACCCTTTACCAGGTTATTAGCAAAACAATAACACCCTGGGCCTTCCGGTCCGCCCATAACCATTAAATCCACATCATCACCTTCACTCAGTGATTGATGCACCTTATATTCAACAAATTGATCTTTGGTCATGCCGGCTGGCATAGGCTCCAAGTTATTATTAATTCTAGCCAGTAACTCTGACAGGGTATCTTTCACATTCAACCCTAAGGCCTCACCCAGATTTGCATTAGCATCGGCATCAACAGCCAATACTGGACCCTTGCCGTTTTTTATCAACTGTCGGATAACCAGTGATGAAAATGTAGTCTTTCCTGTACCGCCCTTGCCGGCTACTGCGATTTGAAATGCCATTATCCCACATCCTCTCAAAACGTTTACTGCAGTTATTATTCGCTCAGTGAAGGAAATAGTGTCATATCTGTATGTGGTATAAATAATGCAGAAACATACTCGTCCATAAAATCATTGCCTATACTAAGTTCCAGATAAGTCATTTTTGTAGCTAACTGCACAGCCTCATCACGTGCCGTTTTTGATAAAAGCACCATCTTGGCACCTTTGACTGAACTGTTACCGATATATTTATATTTTTCGAATTCCGCATCCGGCAACAAGCCAATGCTTATAGCGTCCTTGATGCTTATATGTCGACCAAAACCACCGGCGATTATAATTTCTTCAATGATCTCAATTGGCAGATCCATTTTTCTCAGCATGGTACGGATACCTGCAAAAACAGCACCTTTTGAACGTATAAGGTTTTTAATATCAACTTCCGATAATGCAATATCCTGACCGTTACCGGAATTCTCTTTTGAAACTATAACATATTCGGGTCCGTCGTCACCATTACGGATACGCTGGTTTGTTAAGTTGGATGAAAATTGACCTGTACGATCAATTATACCTGCTTTATGCATACCTGCGATACAGTCTATCAAACCCGAACCACATACACCCACGGGTTTGGCTCCTCCAACAGTTGAATACTCCACATCAAGTGTATCGCTTATCACATCTAATCGTTCAATGGCCCCGCGCATAGCCCTCATACCACATTTAATTCCACCGCCCTCAAAAGCGGGTCCGGCAGAACAAGCACAAGCCATCAACCAGTCCTGGTTACCCAAAACCATTTCTCCATTGGTGCCGACATCAATAAACAGAGTAACTTTTTCTGTTTTATCAATCCCGATAACCTGTGCTCCTGAAGTAATATCCCCGCCAACATAACTGGCAATACCAGGTATACAGTAGACCCACGCAGTTTTACAAATTTGCAGTCCGACCTCTTCTGCTCTAATCGGCTCAGGTATATTGATTGCCGGGGTATAAGGTTCCAATCTAATATACTTGGGGTCAATACCCAAGAAGAGATGCACCATAGTTGTATTACCTGCACAAACCGCATAGTTAATGACATTTATATCAATATGATTTTCCGATGCCAATTGAGAAATAAGCTCATTCAACGATTTGAGAACAGCATTTCTCAAATCTTCCATACCATTCTTCTCTTCCGTGGCATGTACTATTCTGGATATAATATCATCACCGTAAACAGCTTGCTGGTTATAGCTGCCTTTTTGAGCTATAGTCTGACCGCTTTCCAGGTCAACCAGATTTACCACAATGGTTGTTGTACCTATATCTATAGCCAGGCCATAATATTTCTGATAGTCCCAACCAGATTCAACAGCAGCAATTTCTGTATAGCCTAAAACATCGGCCAGAGACACTGTAACCTTCCACTTTTCTTTCCTTAGTATTCCCGGTATATTGCTGACAGTATTTAAACTTACACGCAAATTTTCAATCCCGGTCTCTTTGCGGACAGCCATTTTTAATCTCTCAATATCATCCATACTATCAGTAAGGCTAGGTTCAGGAAGCTCTACTTTAATCTTTTTAAACAAGGGATCAACGCTTGTCTGGCTAACAGCCTCACCCACTGTTTCTTCTTCTAAAAGCACCTGATGTTCACTCAGTCTTGATGCTTCAGGAACCTCAACAACAAGATCACTCTCTGCGGTAGTCTGGCATGCCAGAACATATCCCCCGGCTAATTGTTCCTTTGTCAACTTGCCGGTCTGCTTTGTTGTATAATTGCCTTCCTTGATAATTACCTTGCAGCGCCCGCAGGTTCCGTCTCCTCCACAGGAACCTTTTACTAAAATTCCTGCTTCGGCAGCAGCTTGCAAAAGATTAACTTCTTCTGTAATAAAAACCTTCTTTTTATCAGGAAGAAAGCTAATATTAAATTTTTGCATGTTATCGGACCCTTTCATCAATAAAATTAAAGCTTACACCCAGCGTTGCTTCAGGAATGAGGGAATCCCGCCGGAATCATATGGACCTACCAACACTTCCCAACCGGATATCTCAGCAAGTTTACCGCTCAAAACTGCTACACCACCGGGGAGGATAAGCTTCTTATGATTAACTTTATCTTCAATGCCACTCTTCTTAATTAATTCTGTGATTGAATCCGGAGTAAGTTTACCAGCTGCCCAAGCAGTCAATACTGAGGTACCGTCAGAGTCAACCGGCAATATATAGGCCGGGATTCTGGCAGCTTCAACATCACCCTGTACACAGAAATAGGTTAATGAGAAGTTCGTTGTAACAAATACAGGAGCATCCGGTCCCGGTTCACCAACTGCGTAGAGCTTGGACTCAACAGCAATCGGCTTTTGCGGGTCAGTATAAATATTCAGGCGCAGTGTAATTAACGGTAAGATTTCAGCCGGATCAGCAGTTGACAGCACAACTACACCTGCATACTTGGAAATATACACACTGGCATCCAAAACAGCTTGAACCGGATCTTCGCTGGTAACGATAGCGATAGTTGGGTAACCAAACGGGCGGAAACGCTTATTAATAGCAAGACGCCTGATTTGTGTTTGGTCAGCCAACATTTTATTAACTTCACGAGCACCTGAATCTAAGATTAATTGCTTGCAACCCAGAGCACTTACCTTTTCAGAAAGGTCAGCTAATTCATTTATGTCAGCGCCTTTCACAGCTAACGGACATTCATATTTCTTAGCCAATTCAGCCATAGCTTCATAGTTAGCAGCTGTAGCAGCATAAATTAAAGGTTTCTTAGAACCGGCAACTTCCAGAGCCGCTCCCATTGCTGCAGCGTCTTCAGTGCAAAGAGCCAGAGGGAACTCAGTGTTTTCTTGTGCTGTTTTTACTGCATCTGCAAACTTAGCAGCATCACCGGAAGCATTTATAACAGCAACCATGTTAACGCTGAATAACATGCCTACGCGGTCAAATACAAGCTTATTAACAGCTTGAACCTTAGCAGCAACATCTTCAGTATCATTTACGGAAATAGTTATAGCTGTCGGATGTTCAAAACGCTTGTCATGACGGAACAGTACAGTTTCATTACCTAGCTGAATCTCTTTTTCACCGGTACCAATCTTAACCAGTGCAACCGGCGGTGCTGAAGCAGCTTCCAAAGCCTCTTTGGCAGCTGAACTTACATGAGGACATCCGTCTAATCCCGCTTTACCTGCAGCAATTTGCATGGCAAAAGCCAAGCAGGTAGCCTGACCACAATCCTTACAGTTCGTTTTTGGTAATTGTTTAAAAATGTCTAAACCTGTTAAACCCATTTTCCCGTCTCCTTTCGTGATTAATATACAGTTACGGTTTTATAGTTATGTCAGAAAGACACTCTGCGTTTTTATTTATTACAGAGTATCTTTCCGACAAATATATAACTGATTAATTTATATAAATATTATTTAAAAGAGTGAATCCATTGTTAATGCCGGGTGTCCTTTTTCTTCAAGAAACGGCAGGATTTCTTCACCGGATGAACCAATGGTTTCATCTGCAATCTTATCAACGAAATCTTCACCAAGTCCTTCTTCTATAGCTCTTTCGGTGAGGCCTTCGCGTAATAAATCCTTTAAGGCCTTAGGCATCCAAACAAGGCGAGCCATTCCGCCGTCAGCCGGTACAAATTTCTTGGAGAGCAGATAGGATTTACCGATACCCATGAAACCGGGCATTTGAGCGCCGCCACCCATCATACCTGCTAAGGTGGAGAAGGTCATGCCGGACGGAGTCATTCCGCTGTGCTCACGAGGCACCACCATAAAGCCGTTGCACTCGGGCACCATGGCCATGATAGCTTCAAAGCAACCGCAGGAGGTCATCGGGTATTCCATAATGGTATAGAAATTAACCTTCTCTACGCTGCGCTGTGAATTTGAGAAAGTATACTCGTTAAAGGATTCCCATTGACCCTTAACCGGATCGATAACCGCGCCTTTAGGAATCGGCTGGTTAGCGCCATGCGGGTTAATTTCATAGGCAGCCTTACCGTCTAGCCAGCTTACTGCACCGCAAAGACCAACACGCTCAGGAGCTACCACGCAAACGTGGGTCGGAGCAAAGGTCTGGCAGAGCAGGCAGGAGTAGAAGGTGTCAACGCCTTCGTCAGTTAATTCTTTAAGACGTGCGTCACGCTTAGCATAGTAACCGCGGGCTACATCACGCATTTCCAAAACTTTTGCTTCATCGGTGATAAGGGTTATCTTAATCCTGTCTACAATAGCGGAGAACTCGGACTTAAACTTGGCATAAAGGATATCTCCGATATGTCTCATGCGGAAACCTTTAGCATAAGCATCTTTACTGATCCTGACCCACATCAAATCACGCTGGGCCACGTGCCAGAGTCCTTCACCGTAGTTGGTAAAGTAGTGTACCCGGCGTTCCAGAACAGGCTCGAAGTCTTCCTGCATTTTACGGCCGTATACATCAACTACAATACCTATAGGCAGTTGAGTTCCCGGCTCCAGCCCGTCAATATCAGGACCGATTAGTTCAATAGTTCCGTCTTCGATGTCATCTCCGGCCATACGCACCAGTTCAAAGCCAGGTGTTCTCTGTCCGCCGAATTCAACGAACATATCTTTCTTACGCAGGCTCTCACCTTCAAAGGCGGGACCAACCATAATCGGCACATCAATATCAATAGCTGTAATTTTGACGCCGCGAACTTCCAGTGCAACTTGAACAATTTTATCATAATCTGGTTCTGAAATAAACCATTCAGGAATTTGCTTGTCTTCCGGCAATACCTGGTCGGTAATAACCGGGAAACCAACGTTGATGGCACCCATAGCGGCTGCCGTTTTAACCATGTCATGCTCACCGAGATATAGAATAAAGGCCAAAACACGGCGGCGCTGGTAATCTTTTTGAGCTTCATAATCGCCCGGCTTAATGCCGCCGAACATCATACCTGCACGCAGAGCATAGTTAGCAGCATGTACAACCTGGGTGAAGTTGCCCAGAGGGTAGGCAATATAGTCAATACCCAACTTTACATTTTCTTCCATACACTGTTCGATGATTTCATCGCTGAGGAAGAGCATCAGGCCTTTAGCCATTAAACTTGTAACGATTTTTTTAGCTGAGGCACTGTCTTTAGCACGACCCAGTATAACTGCTTCACCGGGAATGGTCCAGTCAACCATCTTGGTACCGTAGGAACGAACTACCGGGTCACCGACAAAGCCAGTCCAAGGCTTAACGTGCAAGGGGCTTTCCGGTGTATTTTGGATATAACGAACTGCTTCAATGATATCAGCCGCATACCAAGTAGCCTCACCCCAGAAACGGGCATTTTCAAAGGTTTTGGCCTCTTTAATTTTGGCCCGCATTCTGTTTAATACGGGGACACAGTCACCCAGAGTTTTAATTTCCTCACCGCTTAAGCAGCGAATTACCGGGAGATAGTAGGCAGTATCGGGATAGCCTATCTGCTTATCCTTCCCATATGTCCGAATAGCCTGATTCAAAAGAATCTCAGCATAACTAAGTGCAGTAATTGTACCTTCATAAGCCTCTTTGAAAAGCTTTTTAGGTTCCTTTCCCGGCTCTATAGCGCCTTCAAAGATTTGATCAAAATTGATCGCTTCAGACATTCTGAATCCTCCTTTCAATTTAGAGATATATATTTAATAAAGCTGACAAAGCTCTGTTTCAAGGTCTTCTGCAACACTCTTGTGCAAACGAAGTTTCCAGGTTCTGTATTCTAATGCAGCAAGCATCTTCTTCCAAGAAGCTTCAATATCCGTTTCCAGGATGAAGTATCCACCGAATACATCACCGGCAACCTGGGTGAGAACGCTGTAAATTAAGTCACAACCTTCAACCGGCGGCATTGTACCAACTTGAGTCGGTAAGCCAAGTGCCACACACCAGGTACCGATACTGGTAGCCTTACCACTCATGGCTTCCGGCGCAGAACCAATAAACGGAACCTTCGGCACATCGACACCAAGATCATCAGCCATCCTACATACCATTTCAGCCATACGTGAATAATCCACACAAGAACCCATATGCAGTACCGGAGGCATACCATACTGCAAATTAGCCTTCTCAGTTATACGCTTGAAGAAGCTCTTTAAGCCATCTCCACAATATTCATCAATGCAAGCCGGATCCATTAATCCAAACTTCGCACAAGCTTGAGCGTTACATCCACCTGAGACTACAAATACGTCATTTTTAAGCATTTGCTTGACTATTTCAATATGTGCCTCATCTTGCATGGTTTTTAAGTTACTGCAACCAATTACAGCGGCTACACCTTTAATTTCACCACTCAGAATAGCATCATTTAAAACACGAATTGGATTTTCCGGATTAACACTGGCAAATACATCTAATATAGCTTCCAAACTCCAACCAGCAACAACTTTTTGCTTAAACTGAGGAATATTAACCGGACGATCGGCACGCTCGTTAAAAGCTTCGATTGCCATTGCAATAATTACTTTGGCATCTTCCATAGCCGATTCTTCTCTTAGTTCAATATGAGCAGTACCAGGAATCTTAACAAGATCAGTTGTTGTGATTAATTTTGTATGGAAACATTCAGCTACTGGAGCTAAACCAGGCATAATGCACTGTACGTCTACTATCATAGCATCAACAGCACCGGTGCAAATAGCTAATTCTTGAGATGAGAAGGAAGTACAAATAGGAACTCCCTGACGCATCAGAACCTCGTTACCTGTACAACAAATACCTGAAAGCTGAATACCTTCAGCACCGGCAGCCTTAGCTTCACCTTCCATCTCACGTGCTGCAGCAACAATCATTTCACTCAGTAACGGGTTGTGGCCATGGAGAATAATATTAACTTTATTTTTGTTAAGCACACCCATATTGGCTTCACTTAGCACCGGTTTAGGAGTTCCGAAAAGAATATCGGACATATCTGTGCAAACCCATTTGCCTTGCAGGTCGGCTAATCCAACACGAACCGCGCTGAATACCAGGTTAATAGGATCATTGTCCATACCTACGTGAGCCTGAGTTACCAAATCAGAAATACATGCATGAACACCATGAGGCATAACATTGTGGGTTTTATATTTATTAATACGTGCTGCAGTTAAGTTTTTAGTTAACCAGAGACTGTCGCCTTCACCTTTAAGCCTACTGAACTCTTCCAGAGCCAGTTCAGAAAGCTCTTTGGCCAGTTGCATATCGTCTTTACTTTCAAGAGCGATACCATATCTTTCGCAGAGTCTACGTAATTTAGCAGAATCTTTAATGCTATAATCCGGGGCATGGCCTTCGGCTACCATATGCACAGTATGAGAAATATGATTACCATGTTGTCCATGAGATGCACAACCGGTTAAGATCATAACACCTACACTACGAGCAACAATTGTCCAGGAACTGGCACCGCAAATACCTCTGCTTCCGGGACCCTCATCTGATTTAATACGGCAGGGACCCATCATACAAATGCGGCAGCAAATACCTTTGTAACCAAATTGGCATTGGGGCTGCTGGGCTACAACCCGGTCAAAAGCAGTAATGACGCCTTTTTCTTTAGCTACATCAAACATTTCCAAAACTGCCGGATCAACGGACCGCCTAAAATTCTTGGGGTCAACAACCCTCGGCGCTTTGTCTGACGGCCGACAAGTAAGACTGGTGTCTTTAAACCTTGGCATTAGCTTTAACCTCCTTAAATATAGAGTTAAGTAAACAATACATGCTGCTAGTGATGGATGATAATAAGGTTCTGGGCAAAAACTTATTGATAATCCACACTAAAATTTAAAAGTTTAAGGACAATCCTTACCCAGCTACTTCTTTAATTATTTTTTGTTGAATTTTTTCCATATCAGAAAGCAGCTTTTGGGATGAAACACTAACTTGCTCTTGCATGGCATTGTCCCAAACATTTTCGTCAAACTCAATAAATCCAAGTATTTCATTATTTGTAAAACTACCGGCAATAAACTCCTTGTCTTTTTCTGTTCTAATCTTATTACCGATAATCATAACCCTCTTAATTCCCAAATCAGAAGCCATCTTCTGCACAGATTTGGCTGTGTTGACACTGTTTCTGCTGGGCTCTACCACCACCAGCATCATGTCCACACCTTTGGCAGTACCACGGGAAAGATGTTCAATTCCAGCACTCATATCTAAGATTACAACATCGTTATGATCCAGAAGAAGTGAGGTAACAATAGCATACAAAAAGGTATTTTCTCTACAATAACAGGAAGAACCGCCTTTCTTTATTCCTCCCATTCTCAAAAATCTTATATTATTGTGTTTAATGCTGTAGTCGTCTATTACATCATCAACCTTGGGATTAAGATTATAAAAAACCCCTTCTCCCGTTTTCGATGTTATCACATCTTTCATTTCCACCATAGGCTTAAGGTTATTAATAGCCTCATCCGGAATTCCCACAGCAGCAGCTAAACAAGCGTCCGGATCAGCATCAATGGCATAAACATTCTGATGAGTCTTGGAAAATAATTTGACCAGGGCCGAGGATATGGTTGTCTTTCCTACTCCGCCTTTGCCTGAGATTGCTAGTTTCAATATTATCACCTCTTATAGTGTTATATTAATTAGTCAGTATTTTTTGCAGAGTTTATTAAAAACAATTACCCCGGTGGGACATTTTATCTTATAGGTAGGAGTCAATGAAAAACATCTTATAGCATTATAAGAATTTTGATTTTAATGTTTCTACAAAGCCTATAAAAAATCCTTCTTAAGTTTAAGAAAAAGTTTAAAAAATCTGATAAAACTGAAATTGCAAATTTGTAAATAATTCTGAATATAGCTTTTCCAAATATTATTGTAGCTTATTTGCTTGAACATTACAATATATATATCTTACGCAATTTGAAATTATGAAAATTATTCTCGAGAAACTTAATATAAGAATCAGCAGCCGGATCTCTACATATAGATATTTGCTATTAAGATATCACTAAATATGGTGGTTTTCATCAAAAGCTCATTATTAACTGAATCTTATAGTTCAAAATCTTAACCCACATGTTAAAATAAGAAGAGTTGGCCAAAACAGACTATTTTTCTCTTTAATGCCTCTGAGTGAAAAAAAAGTAAAACACAATAAAACAAATAGTATGGAAAATTTACCATTATACACAGTTTTAATATGTTTCGATGTATATATTATATTTCTTCGGGAATAATTGTAATACTCCGCTTTGGTGAGTTCTATCTCTCCCCGTCCAGCTGTACTGCTGGACATTTTTTTTAATACTTATTCCATTAAACCTTGACTTAGAGACATATTTTAGTTATAATATTTCTTGCATCAAATAAACGGGATGTAGCGCAGTTTGGCTAGCGCGCCTGCCTTGGGAGCAGGAGGTCGGGGGTTCGAGTCCCTTCATCCCGACCATTGGGGTGTAGCCAAGCGGTAAGGCAGCGGTCTTTGGAATCGCCATTCGTTGGTTCGAATCCAGCCACCCCAGCCAAAAAATGAGAGGCATACGCCTCTCATTTTTATTTTAGCTTATCTAAACTAAAGCTTGTATTGGTTCTAAAGCCTTACCCGGGTTCTCTTTATCCAAAACTATTTTAAAAAATAATATTTTAAACACTAGGCCTGTTAGGACCGTTTAAAAGTTGTCTCTTTTTATTGTCAGGAGCTCTCCCAGTCTTCCATACCGGTCTATATCCGGCAGTTGAAGGGTTTCGTGTTTCCTGCTCTTCGCGAAGAAAACCTTGCACGCGTTTAGCCATTTATTATTACCTCCTGGTCTTTTTATATTTGTTTTTCTTTATATATTTTGTGTTATCAGAAAACATTTTATTTTTAAAAAATTAGGCAGGATTTTAGTGCTGTCTGTAGAATTGACTGTATATTAATAAATTTAAAAGATTGAGGAGGTTACACTCATGACTGCTGAAAAAAAGACCTACAAGTTTGATTATGTTATCAATGCTGCTGATTGCTGGGCCTGCGCCGCCTGCGAAATGGAATGCGCTGACAACAGCGTGTACGTTGACGACAATGCAAACTATGCTATTAACAGTAATAGCTGTGTGCGCTGCGGTAAGTGTTTCAGAGCATGCCCGGTAGGTGCTATCGCCCGGGTAAAAAAATAATTAGGCATCTTCATTTTTAGCATGGCAGGCTTACGGTAAAAACGTAAGCCTGTTCTACATTTATAATTTTTAATTTTGATATAACTTTTTCTTGCAAAACACAAGTAGCTGAGTTATAATTATGATCGTTGATTAAGAGTTTGCGGTAGTGGCGGAATCGGCAGACGCGCTAGATTCAGGATCTAGTGAGCAAAAGCTCATGGAGGTTCAAGTCCTCTCTACCGCACCAAAAAGAGAACGACTCCCTTAGGCTAAGGGAGTCGTTCTCTTTTTACTTTTTAAGATTGGATTAAGCACTTTAAAACTCAAACTTCTTTCCTTTTTCTAAAAATTCTTTCAATAAATCACTTTGCTTGTTCTCCAAATACTCTTTCATAACATCCGGTTTCTTTTTATTTGCTCTCAAACCAATAACTGTATCGGTAAAATGCTTGTAGAAAGGTATGTAGTTATCATTATCCATAATAATTTCCAGTGAGAACATTCTCCTTTCTACAGCAATTAATTTATTCATAATTGAAGTAATGTTTTTTAAACCAAGTTTTTTACCTTGCAAGGGTTGTACTTCTTCACAATAATATGGCTTAAACTTCATAACCTCATCAGGAATTATTATTCCATGCTGCCGCCAGTAATTTTTTACTTGTTCAAAAATACCTTTTGTGAAATCCATTTCAAATTCTTCCTTTGATTTATGACCAAAGACTCTACAATTAAAAGGTCTTATCTGATAAATCATGCATTGATTATCCTCACCTAAAAACGGGCAATTGAGAGAAGGTTCAACCAGATCAAGAAAATAATTTGTAATACATTTATCTACGATTTCTGCCCAATGAAATTTTAAACTGTCTCTGACATACTTATAAATATTAATGTATTCAAGCAAGGAAATTCTGGGATTATCTGCGCAACATTGACCGCACCTGCCGCATTTTAACGAAGGTATTTCATTATATACCTCTTCTAGAGCTTTAAAAACCTGGTTTTCATCAGCAAAGCCAATACCGTTATAAATTTCAATTTTTGTTAGATGCAAAATTTTCACTCCTCTTTTTCTTAATATCTTCTATGCCGAATCACAAATACCTCTTGTATTCCGTGAACCGGGCGCTAAAAAATCAAATTCTTTACTAAACAGCAAAATCACCCGGTTTTCACAGGTGATTAAAATTTTCTTATTGATTTGGAGGCGGCACCCAGATTTGAACTGGGGAATGGAGGATTTGCAGTCCTCTGCCTTACCACTTGGCTATGCCGCCGGGCAATTGGCTGGGGTGGCTGGATTCGAACCAACGAATGGCGATTCCAAAGACCGCTGCCTTACCGCTTGGCTACACCCCATTAATAGTGGTGGTGGAGGAGGTAGGATTCGAACCTACGAAGGTGTCTACCGGCAGATTTACAGTCTGCTCCCTTTGGCCGCTCGGGAACTCCTCCAAGAATGGTGACCCCACCGGGATTCGAACCCGGGTTACCGCCGTGAAAGGGCGGTGTCTTAGACCGCTTGACCATGGGGCCGCTTGGTGACCCATCCGCGACTCGAACGCGGGACACCCTGATTAAAAGTCAGGTGCTCTACCAACTGAGCTAATAGGTCATAATAAGTATTTCTTCTCAATGCAGCGACATTTATTATGTTAACATATTATTTTATTTAAAGCAACACCAAATTTGTTTTTCTAAATAATTTTTATAGTTACATTTCATTATTATTGCAATGCAAAAGATCCCGGGCAGTAGAACCCGGGATCTTTAAAAGACTCCCACCTTGCCGTTAACTCTTATTGTTTTTAGAAAACCCACCCTCATAGGTGGGTGCCTGGCTGATTTCCTTTGTCTTCCTCAAAACCACAAGGCCCGACATACTTTATCAGACCAAGGCTCCCTTTTGTTTTCTGTAGGTTAAAAACTAACAAGATCACGCACAGAGCAGGATGTTTACAGTCTATAAGTTTATTAAATTTTTTTATTTATCTTACAATATGAATTATAATCCTAAAAAGCAACCTTGACAATAAATAAATTATCCCATCCAGATAAATTTTTAACTTACTTTCTATATTTACTTCTGCCAATATCAGACATAATACCTAACTCAGATACATATAATTCTTTCAGGAGGTGTTAGAATGAGTATAACTTATGTACGGTTATCTACTTCATCAACTATCAAAGAAAAGTTGGATATATTGATACAAGAAAGCGGTAAATCAATTGATGAAATAGTAAACCTGGCACTGGAAAATTACTTGAAAAATGGCTGCAATCTACCTTCAAGAACTATAAACGAAACAACTAATCTAAACGACGGCGATGATGACAAATATTTAAATGCCGTCATAGATTAGCTGCAGCCAAAAATTTTTTAAAATATTCTCTGCATTGCCGATTCTAACTGTTTAAGATTGCGACACTCAAACACATACTGGCAATAGGGCTCATAAATATTGATTATACAGTCTTCTGTAGACCATTTTTCCTTGGGTGAAGGATTCAACCAGATTAGTTTCCGGCAAACTTCACTTATTTGAGCAAAGTATTCCTCGTTTGCTGGGTTCCAATTATTGCGGGCATCCCCAAGCACCAATACAATAGTTTCGCGTGTAATTATATTAATATATTGTCGTGCAAACTGCTGCCATACTTGTCCGTAATTTGAGAAATTAGTTTTTGCTATTTTGGTTTTTTCTAATATTTGTCTTATTTCCCAGTTAATATTTTCTCCTTTTATAAACGAGGTGGTTTCTGCTATGCAATCAATAAAAGCAAAGGAATAGACCTTGTTAAAACTCTTGTGCAGCGCATAAACCAATTGCAAAATGAATTCACTAAAAAGCGCCACAGAACCGGACAAATCATAAATTACTACTATTTCCGGCCTATCCGGTATCCGCTGTCTGCAGCAGAGCAGCAGCGGTACTCCTCCGGTCTGCACAGCCTTTGATGCGGTACGCCTTAAATCAATCATACCCCGGCGTGCTCTGGCATATCGATAGCTATTTCGTGTTGCTAACCTGTGTGCCAATCTCCTCAAACTGTTTCTTATTTCTTCTACCTGCTCTTCATCGAGCAGGTTAAAATCCATTTCTTTTGCATTAACATGCCTGGCCACCTCTTGGATACTCTCCTGTGGCCATTTTTTCATCAATGCCTCTTCAAGTTCCCTACGCATTATTTTTTTCAGCAGCTTTTCATTTTCCTGCCAAACAATTGATTCTGAATCCTTTGATAATTCTTTTTGTTTAGACAACCGGTGCCGCACTTCCGCCAATCCAATGATGACTTTCAGTTCTTGCAAAGCAACTGAAAACTTCGGTAAATTCTGTTCCTTAAGAGCTTTCAGCTGATCAACCTGCCCTTTAATAAAAGCTTTAAGAAAATCTGGTTCACCCTTCTTCAGTAATAATAGCAACTGATCAGCAGTTGAAAGAGCAGGTTTTAGTGGCCGGCCGCTGCCGGATCCGCCCATCCCCTGGCCACCCAAACTATTGCATTTTTCCTGATATTGGGCCTTCTCAATAGTTATAGTATTTTTTAGTTTGATAAAATTCTCAATAAATTTACCCGGTTCCCAGCAAGGAGGCTTATTCATCATTTCTTCCCTTTGAAAAACCACAGCGTCTTCCTGCTCAAGCCGAGTATAAAAGAATAAATTAAATAGTTTTTTTAAAGCTGCAAGATCCTTTTCCTCTTTTACTATAGTTGCTGACATGTTAAAAAAAAGCCTTTCCTTCTGCCAGCCTAACAGCTCAATGGAAGTCAACAAATCTACAATTTCACTGGAGGCTATTGTAAGACCTGCGGAACGGCATAAATGTATGAACTGCGTTATTTTATACAGCACAGTCTTTCACCTTGCTTAAAAATTCTCGCATCTGACCGTGAATAGCTATGATAGAATTAACAACAAACTCCCTATCCACATTTAATTCAGTCAGATCAATATTTTTTTCTAACTGCAAAAGGCCTAATTTAATATTGTAAACAACTCGGAAACCATTGTTCCTTGAGAAATGATAAAACTCATGATCTTTTTGAAAACCCAGTTCTTTAACCAATTGGTTAGGATCAATAATGATATTTTGCATTTGTGCTTTGATTTCCAGAGTGGTCAAATCAAGAAATTCGCACAATAAGCTAAGAAGCTCAGAAGTCAGAACCCTGGCTTCAAAAAAATAAACATTATAACTGCTTTCACCGCTTTGTTCTCTGAAAGAAATATAATTGTTTTGGCTGAAGACCAGTTTAATTTCATCTGTTTCAGGCAAATATTCCAAATTGGCCTGAATATTAACATTATTTATGAGTTGAGAACATCTCAGTAAACTAATTTTTCCTGAGGACTCAATATACGGCCCGCTTACTGAAGGCTCTTCCATCCTTATAAAATCTGCGCAAAAGGGCATTAAAACATGATGAAAGACAATATTTTCAATACATTCACGGGCATAATATTCAGTTTCCCTATTTATAGTTTCAAATTTGACCCGGCAAACTGCCACCTCACCCTCAACCATTAAATAGCACCTTGCCAATACTGCTACATCGCGAGAACGCCATTTAACTTCAAAATTACCCGCCAGCTCAGAATTTTCTAGATTCAAATGCTCAATAGCCGAAAGCTCCGGGATAATATCAGTTATGGGTCTAGCCCGGGTCGTAATCAATAATTTTTGCTCTGAGTAGGGCTCATAGTAAGTAGGAGAATAAACATTCGGTCTGATTGAAAACAATAGCGGGACTATTTGATCAGCTCGATCCCATGAACGAATTTCAAAGAGCAAATAATCATTGCTTATTTCTAATCTCAAACCAGGTACTTCCACAACTGTCCCACTTGCCTGCACACCTGACTGATTGGCCAAGAAGGTTAATATATCGGCTTTTTTACTTACATTTCTGGTCAGCAATTCAATCTTCAACAATCTCTCTCCCTACTGGTTTTATTACATGATTGATTTTATGATATAAAATCTTTGTTGCCACAATATTCACAAATTTATGTTATCATAAAGAAGGGGGTGTAGGAAGATGGAATTGTTTCAGAATCATGATTTAATTAGGGACAGCCTGGCTCGCCAGTCCTATCTTGCCAGCGAAAAAACTGCTGTTGCCGTTTACTTAGCCTGGCACCTGCGAAAACCTCTTTTAGTTGAAGGACCCGCGGGAGTGGGTAAAACGGAACTAGCAAGAGCAATTGCCCAGGCTATGCAAACAGAACTGGTGCGATTGCAATGTTATCCGGGTTTGGATGAGGCTAAAACACTGTATGAGTGGCATTATCAAAAACAATTATTGTACATTCAATCCAACCGACAGGAGGGTAAATTTTGGCAAGAGGTTCAAAAAGATATTTTTTCTGCCGAGTTTTTGCTGTCAAGGCCATTATTAAAGGCATTTATGGCTAAAAAACATGTGGTTATGCTGATAGACGAATTAGATAAGAGCGACGACGAATTGGAGAGCTTTCTTTTGGAGGCACTTTCCGACTACCAGGTTTCTATACCCGAATTAGGTACAGTAAAGGCAAGGCATATCCCCCTTGTAATACTTACCAGCAACAACACCAGAGATTTCAGTGATGCTATGAAAAGGCGCTGCTTGCATCTCTATATACCTTATCCAACTATTGACCAGGAGATAGCCATCATTTTAATGAAAATTCCACAAATAAAGAAAAAACTAGCTGCCAGGATGGTCGAATTTATTCAAACCTTACGGAAGATGCCTTTAAAAAAGACACCCAGTATAGCCGAAACTCTGGATTGGGCAAAAACCCTAATTCTACTCAACAGCGAAATGGATCGTAAGGCTGTCGCTATTTCCTTAAGCGTATTACTTAAATACGAACAGGATGTAGCTACGGTGGAAAAAAAATTAGACAGCTTGCTGCCTGACAACCCCGACACAGAAGAAGATGAGGCTTTTGCAGAAGAACCGCCTGTTAATGAAAAAAAACACGAGCAACCAGAATGGCTGTCCCGCTTTGAATTTTGATTATATTTTTATTTAAGTATATCTTTTTATTTGTTAATTTTGGCCTGTGATTTTTAATAAAATCTTGCGCTGGCGCGGGCCGTCAAATTCACAGAAATAAATACCTTGCCAGGAACCCAGGATAAGCCTGCCTCCGTAAATAAATACTGTCTGAGATGCCCCCATGAGACTGGCCTTAATATGAGCGGCTGAATTGCCTTCCAGATGACTGTAGTTATCGTTAAAGGGAATCACTTTATTTAATTCCCTGATCATATCCTTTACAACCGATGGATCTGCATGCTCATTAATTGTAATGCCGGCTGTTGTATGGGGCACAAATATGTAGCAAATGCCTTCACTAATAGTTTGTTCATTGATAATCGTATTGATCTGAGAAGTAATATCTAAAAACTGAATTTGCTGCGAGGTTTTAAGTTCCAGAACGTGCATACTACCCGTCTTTGCTGACTGGTCCTGCTGCAAAACCAAACCTCCTTCTTATATACTGCTATTTTTTTCCGATCTTAGCCCCAAATTAAAGGTAAGTATTTCCAGTTTAACCGAAAGATCGACATTACGCAACTCTATATGCTCAGGAACATTAATAGTTACAGGTGCGAAATTCAATATAGCTTCCAGCTTATTTTTCACCATTATATCGGCAGTCTCCTGCGCATTTCTAGAAGGTACTGCAATAACACCAATCCTGGCACTATACTTCTCAATAATTTCAGGCATTTTTTCCAGCGGGTAAACTTCTAAATCTTGAATTTGCTTACCGATTTTGCTTAAATCGTTATCAAAGACTCCGACTATAGTGAAACCTCTGGCATTAAAACCCTTGTGTGTACACAAGGCATAACCCAGATTTCCGGCACCGACCAGGATTAAGGACCAGTTATGATCAAGACCCAGTATTTTTTGGGTATAACGCATTAAATCTTTCACATTATAGCCTACTCCTCTGGTGCCAAACTCGCCAAAGTAAGCCAAATCCTTACGAACCTGGGCTGGGCTAACCCCAACACCTTCAGCTATATCTCCTGAAGAAACAGTTGTAATTCCTTTTCTGTCCAATCGTTCCAAAAATCTTGAGTACACTGACAGTCTGGTAACAGTTGCTTCCGGAACTCTTAAACTCTTCACCTCCAGCCCCTCCTCACTCTCTCTGTATATAGCTTCGACGTATCGTTATTCATTTCACAAAATCCTACATAGATATATATCATTTGTCGCAACCTATGTCAAACACACTTTTTCATCGATTGATGAAAAAATTAGGTTAGAATAAGAAGTAGCTTTGACATACTACAAATTCCTTCATGTTACAATTAATTAATTATAGTGCTATACTAATAAAAATATCCATCTATAAAGTATCACAGATCTCTTAATATTGCCCTCACCGGTGAACCGTCAGCGTTAACCAAATTAAGAGGCAAGCAGATAAGCTCATAACAAGCAGGCTTGATCTGGCTTAAATCTATACCTTCCAATATGATTATTCCTTTACTTAGCAAAGTTTTATGCACTGCCAGGCTATCTACAGCATAATTTTCATCACTGCCAACAAAGGGATCAACAGAAAAATAATCAATACCAACCAGTATTAATCCTACTTCGGCTATATACCCCGCTGCTTCCGGAGATAAACAGGTATAATCCGGGCAAAATTTATCCCTGGGTAAAAATGAATTATCGGTTTTAAATAATACCCTATCACCTGCTTTTAAAGGTAAATTTTGCAGATGACTTACCTCAATCCGCCGCAATTTCAGAAACTCATATACTGTTACCGGCCCAATAAGAACTTCTAAAGGGATTCTGTCTATTCCCTGTGCATGACTGAAAAGATGCTTGGGAGCATCTATATGAGTAGCCGTATGCGTGCTTAAGGTTATCTCTGATATATTTATCAAATCACTTTTATTTATATCCGATACCCGCCTGACGGTAACCGGCGGATCCCCCGGATAAATAACTGTATCCTCACACACAGGTAAAGATATGTCATATATTTTTTTCATAATTTCACCCTGGCTGAAGACATATGTAAATCCAAAAACACGCAACACCCATTCTTAAGCATTAACCTCATAGTTACTTTGCATGAAGAAACCTCTAAATTGCTGTTCTGAAGGCCTTACTGGCTGCTTCAACAGTTTTGGCTATGTCCTCTTCACTATGGACTAATGACATAAAGGCAGCTTCAAATTGTGACGGGGCCAAATAAATTCCTTCCTGCAGCATAGCCCTAAAGAATTTAGCATACTTGCCGGTATCCGCTGTTGCCGCGGTAGCATAGTCAGTTACCTTTTGATCCGTAAAAAAGCCGCAAAGCATGGAACCTACCCTGTTGAAGTTTACCCTGGCGCCGCAATCCGCAGCGGCTTCGGCCAAACCGGCAGCTAAAGCAGCTGACTTTTTTTCCAGCATTTCATAAACACCCGGCCTCTGCAACACCCTCAACGTTGCTATACCGGCAGTAACTGCCAGTGGATTACCGGAAAGTGTACCGGCTTGATAAACCGGACCTGCCGGTGATATCATCTCCATGATTTGCTTTTTCCCGCCATAAGCGCCTACCGGTAAGCCACCGCCAATAACCTTGCCAAAACAAGTCAAATCAGGTTCAATGCCATAAAGAGACTGCGCACCCCCGTAAGCCACCCTAAAACCAGTCATAACCTCATCAAAAATTAAAAGACTGCCATAAGACATAGTTATATCCCTAAGGCTCTCCAAAAAACCCGGCTGTGGAGATACGACTCCCATATTTCCGGCAACCGGTTCAACAATTACTGCAGCAATATTTTTTCCTTCCAGAGCAAATATCTCTTTTAGCATATCTGTATTATTAAAAGCAGCCGTTATGGTATTAGCGGCGGTGTTAGCGGGTACCCCGGGACTTGTAGGCACGCCCAGAGTCAAAGCTCCGGAACCTGCTTTAATCAGCAGGAAGTCAGCATGACCGTGATAGCTGCCTTCAAATTTAACAATCTTATCTCTGCCTGTGTAGCCGCGGGCCAGGCGCAAGGCACTCATGGTAGCCTCAGTGCCGGAATTGACCATGCGCACCATTTCCACTGAAGGAACAGCCTCTATAATCATTTTTGCCAGCTCTGTTTCTAATTCTGTAGGCGCTCCATAGCTGGTGCCCGACTCGAGATAATCACGCAGCGCGTTAATGACTTCCGGGTGACGGTGTCCCAGAATTAGAGGGCCCCAGGAGCCAACATAGTCTATATAGATATTCCCGTCTGCATCAGTTATTTTTGAGCCATTGCCTCGCTCTATAAAGGGTGGATCTAAATTAACTGATTTAAAAGCTCTTACGGGGCTGTTCACTCCACCGGGAATATATTTCTTTGCATCTTCAAACATAGCTTTTGATTTGTCAAAACCTTTGTGCATGGGATCACCGGCCTTTAAAGATTATTAATCTATTAAACAAAATACTTCATAGTACTTTTCTTCAATTCCGCCGTACTGAACAATAACTTATATTTTTTTATACCGGTAGCTTGAGAGAGCCTTTCAGCTATTTTTTGACAAGCTGCTTCATCCTGCCCGTGAACCATAGTAAATAAGTTATACGGCCAGTCGGCATAAACCGGTCTTTGATAACAATGGCTTACTTCCGCAAAATCGGACATAGTCTGACCTGCCTGCAATACTTGCTCTCCGGGCACTTCCCAGACAATCATGGCATTAGCAACATAACCCAAATCCTGGTGACGTACAGCCGCGCCAAGACGACGGAGCAAACCTCGCTCCAGAAACTCTTTAATTTTTTCCATTAGCTCAGTTTCACTCATACCCAATCGACCGGACAGCTCTAAGTAGGGCTGGCTGACCAGAGGCAAACCCTTTTGCAATTCCCGCACGATTTGTTTTTCTAACTCTGTAAGCATAATTCACACCTCAGTGTCAAAATTCACCTTTATCTTAAAAATATTCTCGGCGGGCAGAACGATTAATTGTTTAATAGCGGTAACATCTTTAATTTCCAACAATATTTCCTGAATCCGCTCTTTAGATTCCGCCAGCAAGGTAAACCACATATTATATTTATGTTCTCTCAAATAATTATGAGTAATCCCGGGATAGGAGTTAATGACCGCCGCTACTTCATCAATCCTATCCTCAGGCACCTGCATAGCACATAAGGTACCGGTATAACCTAAACTGCGGGAATCAAATATACCGCCCAGACGACGGATTACACCTATTTTTTGCAGGCGCTCAATACGGTTAATTATATCGGCTTCCGAGGTAGCCAGCTTTTCAGCCAATTCCCGATATGGCCTGGTTGTAATAGGAAAACCGGTTTGAATAATATTGAGCAATTTTTTATCCAATTGATCGAGTTTTTCTAAATCCATGTTAATAGCCCTTTCGTCCGTGATAAAGGCACCAGGGTTCTTCCGCCATATAGTCACCATGGTAAAAGTAAGCTCTGGCCCTGCACCCGCCGCATACCCTTTTATATTCACAGACGCCGCATCCGCCGCTGTATTCCATAGTTCTTAACTTTTTCAAGACCTCATTGTTGTGCCAAATTTCACTAAATGGAGTTTCTCTAACATTGCCAAGAGGTAAGTTAAGATAGGCACAGGGCTGAACATCACCCTTGGGACTGATTATGCAATAGCCGGTTCCGGCCAGACAGCCTCGCTGAAAACGAAGTTTAAGTCCCATCTGTCCTGCTATGCGCATAAACTGAGGAGCACAGGTAGGCTTTAGCTCAATATTAACCTCCTGCTGCTTTTTCATAATTCTGTGCAGCAGTTTCTCGTATTGTTCTGCTTTCAGGGACTCTGCTTCTATATTGACTGCACGACCGGTAGGCACCATAAAAAATATATGGTGCGCGACAGCTCCCTCGTTCACAGCAAAATCAGTGAGAGTCTCTACCTGATCATAATTCCAATCCATAACGGTGGTGTGGATTTGAAAAGGCAACCCGGCAGCACGGCAATTTCTCATTCCTTCTACGGCAGATTCCCAGGCTCCCGGAGTTGCCCTAAACCGGTCATGTTCAGCCTGTTTTATACTGTCCAGACTGATACCCATGCCCAAGGCACCGCAAGCCTTTAGTTTTTCGGCTGTTTCCCCGGTAATCAGGGAACCGTTGGTGCCGAAAACAGGACGCAGACCTTGAGAAGCAGCATATTCTACCAATTCAAATATATCCGGGCGCATTAGCGGCTCACCGCCGCTAAAAATCATTATCTTAAAACCAGCTTTTACTATCTCATCAATCAGGCTCTTACCTTCAGTTGTATTCAATTCTTCTTCAACTGCCGCGCCGGCGTCGCGGTAGCAGTGCTTACAGTACATATTACAAGCATTAGTGGTATTCCAAGAGACCAGCATTGGCTACCCCTCCTTTAACCACCTCGCTGCATCTTTAGCGTGATAGGTGATAATAATATCTGCTCCGGCCCGCTTTAGACCGGTCAGCGTTTCCAGCACAATTTTTTTCTCATCAATCCAGCCTTTTTCAGCTGCAGCTTTAACCATAGAATACTCGCCGCTGACATTATAGGCAGCCAAAGGATAAGGAAACTCATCTTTAACCCTGCGTATGATATCCATATATGCCAGGGCAGGCTTTACCATTACTATGTCAGCCCCTTCTTCAATATCAAGTGCAGTTTCACGGATAGCTTCAAGAGCATTGGCCGGGTCCATTTGGTAAGTTTTACGATCGCCGAACTGAGGAGCAGAACCGGCGGCTTCTCTAAAAGGCCCGTAATAGGCAGAAGCGTACTTAGCGGAATAAGCCATAATAGGAATATGGCAATACCCCGAATCATCGAGAGACCTACGGATAGCTGCCACCCTGCCGTCCATCATATCGGAGGGTGCCACGATGTCAGCACCGGCACGGGCATGAGAGACAGCTGTACGGGCCAGTAATTCCAGTGTCGGGTCGTTTAAAATCCGGCCGTTTTGAATAATGCCGCAATGGCCGTGATCCGTATATTCGCAGAGACAGACATCTGTGACAACCAACAAATCAGGGTATGACCGCTTGATAGCCCGGACAGCCTGCTGAACAATTCCCTCCTCAGCATAAGCCCCGCTGCCTGAGGCATCTTTGATTTCCGGTACACCAAAGAGAATTACCGCAGGTATGCCCAGTTCAACGACCTCTTTAATTTCTTCCAGAAGCATATCAATAGAAAAATTATATACCCCCGGCATAGCTCCCACAGGCCTTTTTATGCCCTGCCCATAAGTTGCAAAGAGTGGGTATATTAAGTCTGCTGAATGAATCCGGTTTTCCCTCACCAAACCGCGTATACCGTCTGAAGCCCGCAAGCGTCGAAAACGTGTAATCGGAAAAGACATTAAATGCTCCCCCCAGATTTTAAACCTATTTCCTCATCTGATAAATAGCAGGCCGGATCAGATGCCCAGAAATCCCCTGTAACAGCCTCTGCCCTTGCCCGGAAATTACCATTGCAAACCTGCAGCCAACGGCAGCCGGCACAGCGCCCTTTAAGCAGCGGCTTGCGATCCTTCAACCCAGCCAGCACCGGTTGGCTCATATCAGTCCAGATATCCCCGAATTTGCGTTCACGCACACTGCCAAAACTGTGATTCTGAGTAAATTGGTCAGGATGCACATAACCATGCCAGTCCACTTCTCCTATTGCAATACCTGTACGGTTGCCACCATTTCGCTGCAGCAATTCCATAACTTTTTCAGCCCTGTCAGGGTCTTTTTCTAAAAGCCTCAAATATATATAGACTGCATCTGCATGATTGTCTACTGTAAGGATTTCTTTCTCCAGTCCTCTTCTTTTAAAATCAAGGGCTCTTTCCATAATTAAATCAAGAGCAGCCCTGGTTTGCAGGTGGGATATATCCTGATCAATCATTTCCTCCCCGCGCCCGGAATAAACCAGATGATAAAAGCATACCCTTGGTATATTTTCTCTCTCAATTAAATCAAAAATATCGTTTAACTCCAGGTAATTATGTTTATTAATTGTAAAACGCAGGCCTACTTTTTGGCCTACCGCCAAACAATTTCTGATACCCTTGAGAGCAGCCTCATAGGCCCCGCTCCTGCCTCGAAACCGGTCATTATTTTCACCTATGCCATCCAAGCTGATGCCTACATAGCCTACCCCTATATCCTTTATTTTTTGAGCAACGTCTCCGGTAATCAAGGTTCCATTGGTAGATATGGTACAGCGTATACCTAAATCACTCGCACAGGCGGCTAATTCAAAAAAGTCTTTGCGAATTAAAGGTTCACCACCGGAAAATAGAATCACCGGTACTTTGAACTCGGCTAAATCTTTGATAAAATTTTTGGCCTCAGCTGTAGTGAGCTCGCCCTCATATTTTTTATTATCAGAATTTGAATAGCAATGAATGCATTTTAGATTGCAGGTACGTGTTATATTCCAGACTACCACCGGCCCGTGCCCCGCCGCAGCCCCGTGTATTTGTCCCCGTGAACCACTGCTGTAGCGCAGGCTGTCTCCAAAGTTTTCCGAATCGCATAAAAGCTTAGTTATACTGATCATCTGCAGCCCACACTTTCTACATGGTATTTTGGAGTTTATGATCAACTACTGAAAATATGCTAATAATTCCTGCACAAGACCGTTAATAGTATATTCTTTTGCTTCAATATCTATATTAAGACCCATCTCAACGGCGGTTTGTGAAGTAACCGGGCCAATACTGGCCAGTACTACACCATTTAACAGCTCAACCCGGTTTTCTTTACCCAGCAAATCCACAAAGTTACGCACTGTTGAAGAACTGGTAAAGGTCACTGCGTCGATTTCTTTATCCACCAGCATCTGTTTAAGCAATTCCGAGCTGCTGCTGCCCTGCAGAGTTCTATAGGCAACTACCTCCGTTACGTCTGCCTTCAATTCTCTCAGTGCTTCCGGCAAAACCTTTCTTGCTATATCCGCTCTGGCCAGCAGTACTTTTGTGCCGGGAGAGACCTTATCTTTCAGGCCTTCTATAATCTGTTCGGCTCGGTACTCGCCGGGAACATAGTCCACCAGCAGGCCGTATTGCTCTAGCGATTCTTTTGTTTTCGGCCCAATAGCACAAAGCCGGATACCTTTTAATTCCCGGATGTCTTTTTTATGTTGCTTAAGCCTATCCATGTAATATTTTACGCCATTAACACTTGTAAATATTAACCAATCAAATTGCACTATATTTTCAATAGAAGAGTCCATGGCTGTATAATCTTCCGGCTCCTCAATTTTTATGGCGGGAAATTCCCATGATTCACCACCTAAAGCCTCAATCGCCTCAGACAGTACGCTGGCTTGCTCCCTGGAACGTGTAACCACAATTCGTTTCCCGAACAACGGTTTATTTTCAAACCAGGCCAGCTTTTCCCTGAGTTTGACTACCTCACCTACTATGATTATGGCCGGGTTTTTAAAATCATCCTGTTTGGCCAGGTCTGCTATATCCTCCAGTGTTCCTGTCAAAGTACGTTGTTCCGGTCTGGTACCCCAGCGAATCAGTGCAACAGGTGTCGAAGCCGGTCTGCCCGCTCCCATAAGCCTGTCCGTAATTTTAGGCAGATTACCCATGCCCATTAAGAAAACCAATGTGCCGGCAGCAGTAGCAATTTTATCCCAGGCAATACTGGAATCCTCTTTTGCAGGATCTTCATTGCCGGTGATAATGGCCAGAGTTGAAGTACAATCTCTATGTGTAACCGGTATGCCGGCATAAGCAGGAACAGCTATAGCTGAAGTAATACCGGGAACAACTTCAAACGGAATACTGTTTTGCACCAGAACCTCCGCTTCTTCCCCTCCCCGTCCAAAAACAAAGGGGTCGCCCCCTTTTAAGCGGGCTACCACCAGTCCTTGTGCTGCCTTTTTCACCAGCAGCTGATTAATTTCCTCTTGTCTCAAAGTATGCCGGTCGGGTGATTTGCCTACATAAATCATTTCCGCGTGTGGAGCTGCATAACCCAACAGCCTGGAACCGGCCAGGCGATCATAAACTACCACATCAGCTTTTTTTATACATTCCACGCCTCTAACTGTGATTAACTTGGGATCTCCAGGCCCGGCACCGATTAAATAAACAATACCTTTTTTCATTAACAATTCTCCTGTCGTACAGCCCGCAATATTTCCCTGCCGCCTTTTTTCAACAGGCTCTCCGCCAGCTTAACTCCAATCTTGGCAGCTTCATTAACAGGCCCGGCTATAACATCACGAACCAGATGCTTGCCATCTAAACTGGCAATCAAACCTTCGAATTTAATTTCATTACCGATTACCAGGCCATATGCCCCGATTGGCACCTGACAGCCGCCTTCTAATCTTTTCAGAAAATTTCTTTCAGCACTAACAGCGATCCTAGACGGTCTGTGCTCTATAGTTTCCACAATATCCATAATTTCCTCATCTAAATGACGAATTTCAATGCCTATGGAACCCTGACCCACTGCGGGCAAACATATTTCCATAGGAATCCGCTCTGTGATTCTATCCTTCAAACCAAGTCTCTGAATCCCGGCATAAGCCAGTACAACACCATCCAGCTTTTCTTCATCCATTTTTCTTAAACGGGTATTCAGGTTGCCTCTGATATTAACTATTCTTAAATCCTGCCTGTAGTGAAGCAGTTGGGCTGTACGTCTCAAACTACTGGTACCAATAACAGCTCCTTCAGGCAACTTATCCAGAACATAACCCTGTGATGATACCAAAACGTCACCCGGATATTCCCTTTCACAAACTGCGCCTACAGCAAGCCCGCCAGGAAGATCTGTGGGCAGATCCTTCATGCTATGAACCGCTAAATCAATTTCATCACTCAGTAACGCCACTTCCAGCTCTTTAGTAAAAAGACCCTTATCGCCTATTTTGGCCAGGGCCACATCAAGAATATTATCACCATGGGTTTTAATACCCTGAATGCGAAAACTATAACCGGGGTTACGCTCACGCAATCTGTCCACAACCCAGTTAGCCTGCCAGAGAGCCAGTTGACTATCCCTGGTTCCGACTACAATTTCTCTCATTATTGATATCCTCCCGTAAAAAATCGCAATTAATATCACTTGCTGCAGCAGCTAACATTTGATTAGAAGGCCAGATATTATTTTCAGAACGCTTGCCTTCAACATTCAGGCTAAATAGATTTTGTAGAATTTCCGCATATAAATGTCCCTGAGGAGTAACAGCATAGGCCTTCAACTGGGTAACCGGCTCATGCAGAATCTGACTGACAATAGCTCCGGCTAAAGTGTTGATTATTTTCTTATCATGTTCCGATAACTTACCCAAGCGGTTAAAAGCTTTTTGTAATTCACTTTCTTTAATCGCTTCAGTTTTATTTTTAAGAGCAATAATAGTAGGCACCACAAACTGCGTAGACAACCATTTCATAAATTCATCCAGCTTGTCCTCAATTATTTCTTCTGCAGCTACAGCTGCCAGTTTTCGCTCAGCCAAATTGCTGTCCACTACATTTTGCAAATCATCCACGTCATACAAGGTAACGCCGGGTAAATTAGCAATATTCGGGTCAATGTCGCGGGGAACTGCAATATCAATAATAAAAATTTTTTGTTCGATCCGCTTTTCCATTACTGAGCGAAACTGATTCAACTTGACCACATAATGAGAAGCTGCTGTACAACTTATTACAATATCAGCCATAGTCATATATTTGTATAATTCGGTAAAGTTAACGGCCTGCCCGTTAAACTGCCTGGCTAAACTAATAGCCCTCTCATAAGAACGGTTTGATACCACAACACCTGACACACCGTTAGCCACCAGATGCTTAACAGTCAATTCACTCATCTTTCCGGCGCCGATAACCAGGACAGACTTACCGTTCAGACTACCCATACTCTGCTTGGCTAATTCAACCGCTGCATAACTGATAGACACAGCATGACGATCAATACCTGTTTCGCTGCGCACCTTTTTGCCAACAGCCAGAGCCTGCTGAAAAAGGGTGTTAATTACCCGGTTGGTTGAGCCCTGTTTACGTGATAATTCATAAGCATCCTTAATTTGTCCCAAAATTTGAGTTTCCCCTAATATCATAGAATCCAAGCCGGATGACACCCTGAACAAATGTCGAACAGTATCATAAAGACTATGTGAATAAGTATAATTTTTAATTTCAGAAATATCTACACCCGAGCGGTTGGATAAAAATCTCCAGATATCATACAAGCCATCATTAAGCTCCATTGTGGCCGCATATATCTCAGTGCGGTTGCAAGTTGAAACTATTACACACCCGCTAATAGCCGGAAGCGCATTGAGCTTTATCAAAGCTTCTTTAATAGCACCTTCAGAAAAAGACAGCCTCTCTCTTATTTCAACCGGAGCTGTCCTGTGATTAACCCCTACTACGATAATAAGCATCCTTGACCAGCTCCTTTGCCCGGTCATATTGACCTTCCCTTAATAATTGCATTAAATCCCCGTCTGCCATTTGCTTTAATATCTGTGCCTTCTGCTGTTCATCGGCGATTTCATTAATTACCTTGCTGCGCAGTTCACCGACAAGTTCAACTAATTCACTATACTCCGGCGGGTATAAGCCTTCCAATTCCTCCCGTATACGCCGGGCAAACATAGGACTCTTACCGTCAGTAGAGACAGCTATACTTAAAGAACCGCGGCGTACCTGAGCCGGCACAAAAAAATTTCCACTTAGCGGATCATCTACCACATTAACCAAGATGTTTCGTTCAAAACAGTCTTTGGCCACCTTTTGATTAACCTGATCACTGTTTGTAGCTCCTATAACAAGAAAAACACCTTGCAGGTCGTCAGTATCGTATTCTCCCTGCCTGTACACCAAGTGCCCGGCAGCAACCAGATTCTCAAGTCTTTCTGTCAGCTCAGGACTGACCACAGTAACCCTGGCACTGCATTCAAGCAGAGAAATAATTTTTCTTTCGGCTACCCGTCCACCACCTATAACCAGACACTTTTTACCACATAACCGCACAGATATCGGATAACACTTATCCAATAATACCATTCCTCGCTAAAATATATTATTGTTCTTTCCTTATTCTAAAACTTCCTGACTTTAATAAACTCAGCTGCTAAGTTCAGCGTTGATTTAATGGTATTATCGGGTAACTTGGCTAAATGAATCCTGGCTTTATGAATATATTTATCAGCAATATCAAAAGAGTACTTTATGCCGCCGCTTTTTTTAATGATTTCAATAGCTTCATAAACTTCTTTATCTGATTTAACCTCTTTAACAATAAGATCTCTAAGGCGTTCTTTGCGGGGGCTTTTTTCTAAAGCGTAAATAACAGGCAAGGTAATGATTCCCTGACGCAAGTCACCGCCGATAGGTTTACCAAGCTTATTTTTATTGGCTACCATATCCAAAATATCATCGGTAATCTGAAAGGCCATACCAATATAGTGACCATATCGATTAAGCGGCAGGTAGATTTCCTTAGGAGCACCGCAGGCAACGGCACCCAATTGACAGCTGGCTGATATCAGCAAAGCTGTTTTGCGCTTAATTCTATAAAAATAATCCTTCAAATATTGATTAACGTTAAAAGAGGTGGAAATCTGCTGTATTTCACCCTCAGACATCTTAACACTGGTATCGGACAGAACCCTTGTTATCAGGGGTTCTTTATAAGAAGATATTAAAATAAGCGACTTGGCAAACAAGTAATCGCCAACATGCACAGATATACGATTGCCCCATTTAGCTTTCACAGTCGGCATGCCCCTGCGCGTCATGGATGCATCCACCACATCATCATGCACCAATGAAGCCATATGAATTAACTCTAAAGCAACAGCCAGCGGCAATAGCTTTTTTATGTCATAATTATAAAACTTACCGCCTAAAAGACAAAAAGCCGGGCGAAGCCGCTTACCTCCGGCATTCAAGAGATGAACAGAGGTCTCCGTCAACAGTGCGTCAGGTGTTTGCACAACTTGGTACAGCTCTTGTTCTACAATTTTTAGATCGTCTTTTATCTCATTAAACAGCTTGAGCAGTTGACGCATTATTTCTTCACCTACTAATATTTTTGCACTTAAAGACCATTCCTTAAAATATGCAACAAATAATAAATATTCGCTGGTATGGGGGAAATTCCTCCAATACCTTACTTCTAATCGCAACTTTTATTTTATATGATCTGGATTAATTAATACAATAGTAATATGAAATAATTTTATCTCTGGTAATTAACTTGTCTCGGATAAGGTATTTCAATACCGGCACGGTCCAGTTCTATTTTAAAACGACGTCTTAGATTCCTCTCAATATGCCACTGCTGGCCGGCAACAGTTCGTGCAACAATCCTTACATTAACCGAAGAATCGGCAAGCTCTATTATACCCTGTACAGTGGGAATTTCCACAATATCCGCTTCTTCATGAAAAGCCTTTTCACACTCCTGATTAAGGACTCCTATAGCCCTGTCAATATCTTCCTCATAGGCTATACCAATAATTATGACAGCATACATATTTCCCCTGTTATAGTTGGTTACCTTAGTAATCTCACCGTTAGGTATAATATGCAACTGGCCCGTCCAGTTGCGGATTTTTGAAGTACGCAGTCCAATACCCTCCACAGTACCTATGGATCCTCCTACATCAACATAATCACCAACAGTAAACTGATCCTCAAAAATTATGAAAAAACCGCTTATTATATCTTTAACCAGGTTCTGTGCACCAAAACCCACGGCCAAACCCAGTATCCCGGCACTGGTTAAAATGGCGTTAGTATTGACATTAAAGATTTGCAAAATCATTATGCCAGCCATAAAGAATATAAAATATGTTAAAATACTTTTCAGTAATACCTTTAGCGTTTTGGCCCGCCTGTTTTCAAAAAAACCATGTCTAATTTCCTTATTATTAAATACCTGTTCTATAATCACCTGACCCAGATTAACAATCAGTTTCGCACCTATTATAATCCCGATAATCTTTAGAACTATAAAACCCAACCCTTTCAAGTCTTCGGGTGTTATAATTCTTACATTAAAAATTTCCAAAATAATAACAGTTGCAATTAATATACCGCCATAAAAGATTAATGACTTCAATAAAACACGCATAGCCTGCAAAACATTATTAGATATTAGTTGATTTTCGTCGGTTTCATCCTTATTTTTTAATACTTTATCCAAAAGCTTATTGGTAAACTTGATCAGGATATATGTGAACAGGATAACCAATAGAGCAGCCGCTAAATTTAAAAGAAGTGCCTCCATTACCTTTGGTTTGCTTAACGCCTCTATTTTTGTCTGAAGAATATTTAACTGCTTAAACATTGCCTAATCACCACCGTAAAATACAACATAATTAAAATTAAAGCATTGGCGACAATATACGAGCGCCTGATTCTTTAAATTTACTCCAAAGAGGTTTATTTAGAAATTGTTCATACGTAACAAGTCGACTGCAAGAAATATCAGCAATAAAATCCTTTTCCAGACGACTGACCACTTCCCTGTCATAGATTAATGCGTTCACCTCAAAATTCAAGGCAAAACTTCGCATATCCATGTTAGCAGTACCTACAGAAGCCACTACCCCATCCACCAGCAATATTTTAGCATGGATAAAACCCTTCTGGTATAAATATACCTTGACTCCGGCTTCCAATACCTCTTTAATATACGACATAGAAGCCCAGTGAACCAATCTTTTATCGGGAATGGCCGGGAAAACAAGCCTTACATCTATACCGCTTAAAGCCGCTGTTTTAAGAGCCGTTATAATGCTCTCATCCGGCACAAAATACGGTGTGGTGATAAATATTTTTTCTTGAGCAGAAGAAATTGTGGCAAAATAGACTTGCTGTATGCTGGCTCGTTCCGAATCCGGCCCACCGGAAGCTATTTGAATAGGCTGATTGGCCTGAAACTTCTGAACCGGAAAATATTGCGGCGAAACAATCGAATTCCCTGTAGCAAAATGCCAGTCCAAAAGAAATATACGCTGCAGAAAAGCCACTGCTTCTCCCTTAATCTCCAGGTGCGTATCACGCCAAAAGCCCAGTTCCCCCTTACTCAAATACTCGTCACCAATATTTAAGCCGCCTACATAGCCGGTTCTACCATCAACGACCAGTATTTTCCGGTGATTTCTATAATTCATCTTACTATGAAAAAACGGCAGCTTAACAGGTAGAAATACACCCACCTCGGCTTTTGCTCGCCAAAGAGGCTCCAGGAATTTTCTATTCAAACTGCGACTGCCAACTGCGTCATAAAGCAGCCTTACCATAACTCCTGCTTTTGCTTTTTCTATCAACAAATCTCTGATTTTATGGCCGATACGGTCAGGGCGTATAGTATAATATTCCAGATGTACATGATGTTCGGCCTTGTTTATAGATTCACAAATTGCATCAAAAGTTTCCTGGCCGTTTGTTAAAACTTGAGAAGTATTGTGAATAGTAAAAGGTTCTTCAAAATTATTTAAAATTAAATTTACCAATCTCTTTTTAGCATAGATATTCTTATCTATTGCATGCTCAGGGCCATCAAGCATTTTCAATTGTTTGTCCAGCAGAGATTTTAACTGAAGCAAATCGTCAGCCTGCAAATGATCCTTAACTTTTTTTCTTTTCCTTGGTTTTTGCCCAATAAGTATATATAAAACAAAACCCAATATAGGAAAAGCTAGCAGTACCAGCAACCAAGCTACAGTTCTGGACGAACTGCGGTTTTCAAAAACTATTAAGATAGCTATTAATAAATTAGACAAGCCGAAAAAAACAGCTACTAATTCGGTAGCCAATTTCCAGTACTGCGCTTTACCGAACTTAGTATAATTTGGCATGAATAAATTAACGGTTTGATTAGTATCTGCTATATAGTGATAACCAGTATTAAGAATACTTACGCTATAGGCAAAACCATTAGTTTCCAACAACGTAAGAAAAAGAACCAGCAGACATGCAACAAGAAGTAATTTCAAATTTCTCATAATCACCACTATGCTGTTTTTAAAATTAAATGCTTTAAATACTTTAATTAGTCACCGATACTAATTTATCAAAAAGATCCTTAGCATAAGGGTATAAGTTATTCTTATCCTTATCTATTTTTTCCATAAACAGTTTGCTTGTTTCTTGATTCAGAAGTGCAGTGGAAATAGATAATTTCAATATCTCTTTTAAGCAGTGCTGAGAAGCTAATACACCATGGGATAAAACTTTAATAACTGCTGTAGGCAAAAGATTAAATCCGCTGGTATCCAATAACATATCCTCAGCCAGTATAGCTAAAGCCCTCGGGTCACGTGATAAAGACAGGAGCAATTCCTCAGCCAAATCTTTATCAGACATGTATTCAGAAAATTTATTCCAAAGGTGCTCGCCGCCAGGCCCATTAATGCACCTGATAATTGCGTCAGCACCGGCTACTGCAGTTTCATATAATGCAGCTTCTAACACAAACTTACTGTGTATAGAAATATTTTTCTGTTGACCCTTGAGAGTCAGTTCTCCTTCGTTATGCTCAGATGAATTTTTCATTTCAGTATAAACTTTAATTAACCAGGCTAAATGAGCAGGATCTCCGGCAACAGGCTCCCACCTGGTTAAGGCGGATCTTAGATATAGTGCCAGCGGCAAGTAGTGCTCTTGCGAAATAAATTCAGCAACAACCTCATCTTTATCCGGATAATGTTCTAATTGCAAAAAATTAAAGCTATTGGCCTCTTTACACAATAATACTATTAGAGACAATCTTTCAGCAACCGGTTCGGGGGCCTCAGCAATCGAAGCCAAGCGCTTTAAAAACCATGGTCTTTGATTAATATAATCAGGCTCTTCTTGCAGTAGGAGCATCCCTGCTTCTTTACATATTTTTAAGCTATCACTTAGAGCTGCAGCAAAAATATCTTCTCTCAATATGTTAATTAATTCAGGATAGGCTTCTTTTAAAAGTTTCAAGGCCGCACTGGCTTGCCTGCTGAAACCATTTAAACCATTTTTCAACAATTCAATAACAGTTTCCCGATTAAGAAAGCTTAAAAATTCCGCTTGTTTAGCGCTGGGTGCTACCCAAAAAGCACCGGTCACAGCTTGATCAAGCATTTCTAAAGAGCTTATGTTGTCCAGGAAACTTCTTAACTCCAGTTTGTTAATCATCTTGTCTCCGTTAAAATATGCGTGAAACGCATCATTATATTTTAAATCTATATTCGACAAACCATTCATTGTACTTCACCTCTTAATTAATATTTGCGAAAAGTTTAACTATAAAACTTTCTACAAATAGACTGTCTTTCCTGCTTCATTTTATAAGTATTTATATAAAATATTACAACTTGAATCTTTATAATAGCCACAGGTACTCATACTCGTCGGAAATTATACAGTACTAACGCCGCTTATGCAATATAAATTTGCATTTCATTATACAATAACTTATCCACATATCCAGCATAAAAATAATTTCCTAAAGTATAAAAAGGCGAGCATAATGAATATAAAAAAACGCCAGTGGCATTAATTTTTTGGCCAAAGGCGTTAAACTCCAATACTTGATTCACTAATGCAGCTGCTTTGCTAAAAAGTTAGCAGCAGTTTTGGTTAGATTTATTTCCAGGCCACCCATTTCCTCATCAGCAATCATTATTATCGCTCCAACCGAGTGCTCATTTAATTTAACCGGGGTTACTAAAATATATGGAAATCTTTCACCGCCTTCAATAACAATTTTATCTCTTTCTAAGGTAGGTTCATCTCTCTTAATTAAACTTTTAATATCGTCGGAAATGTCTTTATTCATACTCTGCTTAGCCGGTATGCCTGCAGCTGCAATAATATTCTCCTCATCACAAATAAATGTTTTGCGTCCCAATGATTCAAATAAAGAGGCAGCATATTCTTTTGCATATTTACTCAAATCTTGTATAGGTTCATATTTTTTTAATATTACTTTACCTTTACCGTCTACAAATACTTCCAGGGGATCCGCATTATTTATTCTCAAAGTTCGTCTGATTTCTTTGGGTATCACAACTCGGCCCAAATCGTCAATCCGTCTGACAACTCCCGTTGCTTTCATAAATTTAACCTCCAAAAAAAGTTTATATATATTTTACTCAATAAGAACTGAAAAATACCTGGATAAATGTTAATTTTTATAACATAAATAACTGGTTAACGAGATATATGTGATACTTTTAAAAATAAATGTTCTTAGTATTCGTCAATAAATTAGTACTTAGCACTTATCTAACATGGTTATTCATTATTAAAACCTCCTTTTTTTTATCTATGCTGTTTTATATTACATATTCTGCAGAGGTGTTGCATATCCATGATGGTATTTATTTCAAATTATTTATAATGGAAATATTTAAACCAATATTTTGTATAAATTTCTAAAATAAGAACACAATATTCCTAGTATGAAAAATAAATCGGGAGGGGCAGAAATATGAAAAAGGGTATTCACGAAGCCATGGAAATGCATGAAGTATTAAATGACGAAGCCTGTACTATTGAACATTACAGCATGTATACCAGCCAATGTCAGGACCATGAATTAAGAAATATTCTGGAGAGACAACAGCGCCACATGATTGAAGATTATCATCGCAAGCTCAGTGTAATGCAGGGTCACGGGTTAGACGTATCAGCAGCATCTCGGCTGAATATGGAGCATATGGGGGCCGGGCAAAACACACATTCATACCCAAGTACTAATACCGGAACAAAGCATCTAAATGACAAAACAATAGCTGCCGGTGCACTATTGTTCCACAAATGTGGTGCCACACGCTCAACTAATGCTGCTTTAGAATGTTCTGAGCCACATTTGAGAAATCTTCTTGCCGGTTCAGCCAGATCTTGCATGGAAATGGCATACGAAATATTCCAGTTTATGAGTCACAAGGGCTGGTACCAACTACCGGAAATACCGCAAAGATTTATTAATCACATGCCCTCACAGCAGCAATATGCTCAGCATCAATATACACAGCAACAATAGTATTAACACAGTGCTAAATATTTTGAGCCTCTTTTTCTCATCCTAATTCATAATGGGAAAAGGGGGTTTCTTTGTGAAAAAGAATCAATTTGCCGCCGGTAATTGACGACAACACCCACAATTTCTCGGTGAAGCAGTACTTGATACGGCTTTACACAACATAGCGGCATTAATCGTAAACTTCAAATTCGTACTTAAGCCAACTCATCATATGTCTCCACATAATATTTTTGTCACAAATAATTTTAACCTTGTACAATTGTCGAAGTTTTGGTAGAATATCATTGCTATAGATGCAAAGTTTGAAAGGTTTATTTTATATCAATTACAATATATGCGAAACCAATCGTTTTAATAGTATGCAAACGGGGAAATGTCTATAGATACGGGGGTGGATGGTACCTGGTGGTGCTCCCGGTCTTCAAAACCGGTCGTTGGGCGGCGTTCCCGTCCATGGTGAGTTCGATTCTCACACACTCCCGCCAATAATATTAAGACTTCCGAAGTGCGGAGGTCTTTTTGTTTTGCATCAATAAGAAATGATTACGATGTGACAATAAAAAATAACGATGCAGAGAAACCGAAAAAATAACAAATTTGCTCATAAATAAACCCTCCCGAGGAGGATATAACTGTTACTAGAAAACTAAATTAATATCAAAAAACCTGCCATAATATGATATAATTTTGACAAGTGATTAGGATGGAAAACCATATAAGTATTGGCAAAGCAGCTAAATATTTAGGGGTTAGTATTAATACTTTACGTGTTTGGGAAAAGAAAAAGATATTAGTTCCAGAAAGAACTCCTACTGGCCATCGCCGCTATAAAATATCCCAAGTAGAATCCTTTGAGGGCAAAAAATATAGCCGAATTCAAAATACCGTATTTCTCTACGCCAGGGTATCTACGCAAAAACAGGCTGATGCCGGGAATCTGGATCGACAAATAGGAAGGCTTACTGAATATGCATCAAATAACAAATATGCTATTCAGGCTGTTTTTCGTGATATTGCCAGTGGTTTAAATGAAAACCGTAAAGGTCTACAAAAGTTACTTGAGGCTGTAAAGGAGACTAATAACGCCTTAGTAATTATTGAGCATAAAGACCGTTTAGCACGGTTCGGTTATGCCTACTTAGAGAAATACATTAGCGACTTTGGCGGGCATATTGTAGTAATAGAAAAAAAAGACGTCGATGAACAGCAAGAGTTGGTAGAAGATTTAATTGCTGTTACAACGTCATTTTCTGCTCGTATATATGGAAAACGTGGCGGCAGAGTAGCAAAAAAGCTGTCAAAGGTCATTGAAAGCGAGGTGACTGCCAGTGAAGACAACGGCGATGGGGATAATCCCGGAACTGACACCTAAACAGAAAGAATACATTGATAACCTCATGGATCGTTACTGTGCCGCAGTTCGTTGGGCATTTAAAAGACTGCTGGACGGATGTCAACTACCGGCAAATGGTTTTGGATTATCTTAAAACAGGCAGTGCCTATCAGGTAGAAATCCTCCGCAGAGACGGTAAATATTACGTCCATGTGAGTATTGAAGAAGAAGTTCCGATGCCATATAACCATAAGGGTGCGTTTGGTGTAGACACCAACCCGGACGGATTAGGCGTAACCCAGGTAGACTGTCTGGGGCAATACCGGGGCAGTGAATGGCTGGGTCAAGGCGAATGGACTTATGCCAGAAGAAACCGGAGAGATAACCGGACCTGCGAAATGGCTAAGAAAGTGATCCTCCAGGCTAAAGAAAAAGGTTACGCCCTGGCGGTAGAGGACTTGAAGTTTAAAAATGACAAGTCCGTAACGGCCAAGTTTAACCGAATGAGTCACAGTTTTGTCTGGTTGAAGTTTCTAAAAGCAGTTGACC
Source organism: Desulfofarcimen acetoxidans DSM 771 (assembly GCF_000024205.1). Classification (NCBI taxonomy): domain Bacteria; kingdom Bacillati; phylum Bacillota; class Clostridia; order Eubacteriales; family Peptococcaceae; genus Desulfofarcimen; species Desulfofarcimen acetoxidans. Next base: position 1,257,232 of record NC_013216.1, on the reverse strand, counting down.
GGTGTGCTGCCCGTGAGGGAGTGCCGATATTAAAGGTAAAACCGGCTTTTACTTCGGTCATAGGCATCCTAAAATACCAGCACATGTACGGCATAGCTGTTCACGAAGCGGCAGGCTATGTCATAGCCCGGCGTGGCTTGGGCTTTGATCATGAGAAGATACCCAAGATGTTGCTTGATAAACTGGTTAAAAAGAAACCTGAATTTAAACAAATGACAAATTGGAAACAATGGTCAGCAGTTAAAAAGTCTGTGCTGGCCAAGATTAAAAAAATCACGAAAAGGAAGAAGGTGAATAGCCTGGTTTCATGGCAGATTCACCGGAAAAATGTGTTAGATATAGGTTAATCCCTTTGCTATAAATTTTGCGGGCGGCACAGTACACGCAGCGAAAGGCTGTTGCCGCAAGTCAGAACCCAGGCGGAGGTAACACCTTCTCCGGGTAGTACGCTCGCTTTAAGCAGTGGCGGGGAACTCTTTTAGAGGAGACCACCCGGAACATAGGCGAGAGCCTATGGCCTAGCAGTTGAATCCTGTGACACTGCCACCCGTTTGTCGGACGGGTGAAAAAACTACTTGTAGTTTTTAGTAGGTTTTAGAAACCAGGGAAAGCAAACTAACCGCATTAAATAATTTACCTAGGAATACAGATATTTTGACCGACATAGAGCTCTCTGGGGTTTATTCCGGGATTAGCCTGCCTGATTGCTCTAACCGTAGTATTAAATCTGTCGGCCAGACTATAATAAGTATCACCGCTTCTGATGGTATAAGGAAACGTTCCTCTAGGGCATTGCCCGGAACCTGCACCAGGTCCGTATCCCGAACCAGGCCCATACCCAGGACCAGGTCCATATCCAGGACCAGGACCGTATCCAGGACCAGGACCGTATCCCGAACCAGGACCGTATCCCGAACCAGGAATACAGATTCTTTGCCCAATTTGCAGGTTATTGGGTTCAATCCCGGGATTTGCTCTCATGATTGCATCTACAGTCGTATTAAATCGACGGGCAATACTTGATAAAGTATCACCGGAACGAACAGAGTATATGGTACCGCCAGAGCAAGGCGGCGTTTGGCGCATTCCTTTTCTTATATTCATTTATTTTCCACCCCCCTATTAATTTATAATATGCATAGTGTTTGTAGAAGGGAACTATTGTCATTAAACATTTATACGATTTTAAACCGATATTAATTTAATCTATTCGGCTTTAACCGCTTATATATAATTTTATTTTAGCTGTTCCCTTCTTGATTCATCTTGCATAATCTATTAATAATTATGGGGGTGACAATAAGTGAATGATACAACATTAAATCACCAGTTACCGCCTTGCACCGGCGGAACGGTATATACTATCCGCCCGGGAGACTCCTTGCTAAGTCTGGCCAGCCGTTTTAATACTACAGTAGAAGCTATCACTAATGCTAATCCAGGCATCGTTCCTACTAACCTACAAATTGGTCAGCAAATCTGTATTCCCGTAAAACCGGTTCCCGGAAAATGTCAGGGCGGTTTTCTCTACAGCATCAAACCTGGGGATACCTTTTATAATCTTGCAAATCGTTTTGGAATTGCTGTAGACTCTTTAATCGCAGCCAATCCAGGAGTAGATTTCAATAAACTGGCAGTCGGCCAGGAAATATGCATTCCTTCCACTCCTCCAACCCCGACAAAATGCCCGAGTGGAACATTTGCCTACACCATACAAAGCGGTGATACTTACTTCCGCCTGGCCAAACGATTTAATACAACTGTCAGAGCTATCAGAGAAGCCAATCCAACGGTAGATCAGAACAATCTTCAAACAGGACAGAGCATCTGCATTCCCAGGTAAAACAAATGTGACTAATAAAAATCCCGGGAATTCCGGGCTTTTTATTAGTCAATATATTTTATAGATTCCATGACTATTGATCAGCTAATTCTATCCATTCATCTAAATATACTTCCAAGGACAGCTTCTTGCTCTCCAAATTATTATTTTTTTCCAACAATAATGAAATGTTTTGATTAACCTCCGGTAAATATATTTCTTTTTCCAGCAGAGCAATTTCTGACTCTGTTTCTCTGATTAACTCTTCCAGTTCATATTTACGGCGATTTAATTTTTCTTTTTGACGCTGCGCCTCTTTTTGGAACTGGTAATTATGCCTGGCCGCTTCTTTCTTTATCTCTTCCTCCCTGTTGACAAGCTCCACAATATTTATACTGCGGCTTTTTCTGTTTTTGAGATAATAATCATAGTTGCCGATATAATCAATAATTCCAAATTGAGTCAATTCAAGAACACGTGTGGCAATTTTATTTAGAAAATACCTGTCATGAGAAACAAACAATAAGGTTCCCTGATAATCTGCCAAGGAATCTTCCAGCACCTCTTTACTATATACATCCAGATGATTGGTGGGTTCGTCCAGGAGCAAAAAATTAGCTTTTTTCAACACCAATTTAGCCAATGAGAGCCTGGATCTCTCTCCCCCGCTTAAATCAGACGCATTTTTAAAAACATCGTCACCCCTGAATAAGAAATTGCCTAATAAAGTTCTGACATATTTTTCATCAAGATGAGGATACTCATCCCACAACTCATGCAAAACCTGCTTGGTACTAATAATTTTAGCTTGTTCCTGCTCATAACAGTTTAATTTTACATTTATGCCAGTGAAGATAGCACCATCTAAAGCTTTTATTGTACCCGAAAGAGTTTTCAGCAAAGTGGTTTTCCCTACACCGTTTGGCCCAACCAATGCCACTCTTTCTCCTTTCTCAATTTCAAAGTTTATGCCACTGGCCAGAGGATTATCTTTATAGCCTATATCAAGGTTTTTAACCCTTAGCACCTCATACGAGCTTTCTACAGATAGACCAAAAGAAAAACTTACATTTTTTTGCATCATGGGTTTCTCTGCTTTTTCCATACTCTCCAACCGTTTGCGACGGCTTTGAGCCCGCTTGGTGGTTGATGCACGTACAATATTACGTCTGATAAAGTCCTCGGTCCGGGTGATCTCCTCACTTTGTTTTTTGTACTCCTTTAATTGCTGCTCTACCTGCCCGGCCTTTATCTCAACAAACTGCGAGTAATTACCGGCATACCTGACCGCTCTGCCATTAACCAGTTCATAGACAACACGCACCAGTGAGTCCAAAAAGTACCTATCATGAGAGACTACTAAAACGGCACCCGTATATTCTTGCAAATACTGCTCCAACCAGGACATTGTCTCCATATCCAGGTAATTGGTAGGCTCGTCTAAAACCAGAACATCCGGTTGTGAAAGCAAAAGCTTGCCTAAAGCAAGACGAGTTTTCTGACCTCCGCTCAGAGATCTGACAAGAGTATGATAATCATCAACCGTAAATTTCAAGCCGTGCAATACACCCCTTACAGAAGCCTCATAGCCATAATAGTTTTTTTGTTCCAGTTCCTCAGCTAAACCGGCATACTCCTCCATAAACTTCTGCTGCTCTCTGATATCTACGGATAATCTACCGTTGCCCATCTGCTTTTCCAGCTCTCTCAAGACAAGTTCTTTTGCAATCAGCTCTTGAAAAACACTGATCATTTCATCCCATATTGTCCGCTCTGATACTAAGCCACCGTCCTGCGCCAGATAACCTAAGGAAACTTCCCTGGGTTTTATAATATTGCCACTGTCACAATTCATGCTGCCCGTTAAAATCTTCAGCAGTGTAGACTTGCCGGCACCGTTTGGCCCGATCAGACCTACCCTTTCTTTTTCCTGAATATTTATATTTACATCATTAAGTATGATACTCTGACCAAAGGCTTTGCTGACGTGTGCTGCTTGCAACATAATCATACCATTTCACCTCACACGCTGAAATTTTACCCGATATAAAGAAAAGTTACAATAGGCAAAGGATCTTTTTATTTACATGTTGACATATGTTCATAACTATTATATACTGATAATAAAATTATGCTTAATAACAAAGGGGTGTTATTATTATGAGAGAGTTTATATGTACTCAATGCGGGCACAAGTTTACTGTAGCTTTGTGCAACGGTCAGAAAGGCTGGCAAATATCCTGCCCCCAATGCAGCAGCCGGGTGATGCGAGTCCATAGTTCAGGAAACGCTCAGATCACCGGACAGGGAGGCTCTTTCAGTAGAGGCGGAGGTCAGAATCAGGGTAAGAACGGTTGTGGTCGCGGAGGAAACAATGGTTTCGGCGGCGGAAGAGGCCAGGGAGCGGGCAAAGGATTCTGTCGTTATAATGCAGGCAGCAACAACCAAATTAACAATACAGGTACAAGTAACCAAAATATTTAGCCAGGAGGCGTTAAAATTATGAAAATTGCTGTATCAGCTGAAGGTCAAGAATTGAATTCCCCGGTAAATCCACGATTCGGCAGATGTGAGTACTTTGTAATTTATGACCAGCAAACCGGCAGTATTGAAGCTATAGCCAATCCCGGAACAAGCGGGGCAGGAGGAGCGGGAATAAAAACTGCACAGGCTCTGGCCAACAAAAAAATCGATGTCGTACTGGTAGGAAATGTTGGTCCAAACGCAGTAGAAACCCTTAATGCAGCTAAAATAGACATATATTCAGGTATAACAGGTACTGTGCAGGAATCTATTGATTTATATAAAAAAGGTGCTTTAACCAAAACAAACCAACCTTCCGTAGATTCCCACTTTGGTCTGAAGTAAAATGTATTTTTTGTTACAAAGATAGTGGGATGTTAAACATCCCACTTAAATAATTTTTTTACAGGTGAGTGATATTATGATTATTTCAGTAGCCAGCGGCAAGGGCGGTACAGGAAAAACAACTGTTTCCACATCTTTAGCCCTGGCTTTAGACAGGATTAGGCCTGTGCTGTTTCTGGACTGCGATGTTGAAGAACCCAACGCACACATATTTTTAAAACCTGCTATAGCAACTACAGAAAAAGTGCATAGACCTATACCAATGATAGATTACGACAAATGCACTTATTGCCAAAATTGCAGTGATATATGCGCATTTAATGTTCTGGCTGTTCTGGAGAAGACAGTTTTAATTTTTGGCGAGTTGTGCCACTCCTGCGGCAGCTGTTGGTACCAGTGTCCGGAAAAGGCCATTACACAGACAGATAAAGAAATTGGTCTCATTGAAAGCGGTAAATCTCAAAATATGGACTTTAGTAACGGAAAATTGAATATAGGGGAAGCAATGAGCCCCCCTTTAATAAAAGCTGTCAAAGCCAAAATCAGTCCTAAAAAGACTACCATCATTGACGCACCCCCGGGAACTTCCTGCCCGGTCATAACTTCAGTTAAAGATACTGATTTTTGTATTTTGGTAACGGAACCAACTCCGTTTGGACTCAATGATTTAAAGCTATCTGTTGAAATGCTTCGCGAAATCGGTGTTCCCTGCGGAGTAATTGTGAATCGTGCAGATATTGGCAATGACGATGTGCTGAGATACTGTACAAGAGAAAATATTCCTCTGCTCATGCAGATACCCTTTGATAGAAAAATTGCTTCATTGTATGCCAAAGGAACACCTATTGTGGTCGAGATGCCGGAGTACATCGAAAAGTTTCAAAATGTATATTTTGAAATTGAAAGGATGGTTCAATCTTGAAAGAACTGCTTATAATAAGCGGTAAAGGTGGAACCGGTAAAACCAGTATTGCCGGTTCTTTCGCCGCCTTGGCCGCTCCCGTGGTTTTAGTTGATTGCGACGTAGATGCAGCCAACCTGCATCTGCTGCTCAATCCTGAAATTAAAGAAGAACATGAATTTTTTGGCCTGCCCAAAGCAACAATAGATAAAGATAAATGTACCGGCTGCAATTTATGTCAAGAGCTTTGCCACTTCGATGCAATATCTGAGGGTATGGTAAATCCGTTTCTCTGCGAGGGATGCGCTTTTTGCTTTTATATCTGTCCGGAACAAGCAATAAGCCTTCGGGATAATGTATGTGGACACTGGTTCATCTCCAATACCAGATATGGTCCAATGGTACACGCCAAGCTGGGCATTGCCGAAGATAACTCCGGAAAACTGGTAGCAGAAGTAAGAAAAAACGCTCGTGAAGCAGCTAAAGAAAAAAATTTAGAAATAATTATAACTGACGGTCCTCCAGGAATCGGTTGCCCGGTAATCTCCTCTCTTTCCGGTATTGATTTGGCTCTGATAGTAACTGAGCCCACGCTTTCGGGCATTCATGACTTAAAAAGAGTTGTTGGCCTATGCAAACATTTTGGGGTTAAAACAGCGGTCTGTATCAATAAATACGATCTTGATGAGAAAAACACCCGCACTATAGAAGAATATTGCGCTGAGGAAGATATACAGGTAGTAGGTAAAATTTCTTTTGATCCTTCTGTTACAAAAGCTATGCTTAACGGAAGACCTGTAATTGAACTGGCTCAACTCAATGTTTCACAGCAAATTAATGCCATGTATAATCTAATATACAGACAAATCTCAACATAAAAAATATTATTGACATGAGTTCATATATGAAATATCATGTTTTATGTAGCTTGGCAGATAATAGTAACACTTAGACGATGGGGGGAATTTAAAATGGCTAAGCAAAACCCTGACTGCCAGTCATGCTCTGAGAAAGACAGCGGCTCCTGTGATTCTACCACTTGCTCCAAACCCCAAAAATTACCGCAAAATCCATCAAACAATATCAAACGTGTAGTAGCGGTAATGAGCGGCAAAGGCGGTGTCGGTAAATCTTCGGTAACAAGCCTCGTGGCGGTCAGCCTTGCTAAACAAGGATATAAAGTAGGTATTTTAGATGCTGACATTACCGGCCCCAGTATTCCAAAAATGTTTGGTATAAGTGACCGGCCGGTATCTGACGGAAAAGCTTTAATGCCTATCTGGAGCAAAAAACTCAATATAAAAATAATGTCGCTTAACCTGCTTTTGGACAATGAGGACGACCCGGTTATTTGGCGGGGGCCGATTCTGGCAGGAGCGGTCAAACAATTCTGGAGTGATGTTGCCTGGGGCAATTTAGATTACTTAATAGTAGACATGCCTCCCGGAACCGGTGATATACCGCTCACTGCCATGCAGTCTCTGCCCATAGACGGCATTATCATAGTTACCTCTCCACAGGAACTGGCTAATATGGTTGTCCGCAAGGCAATTAAAATGGCTAAAATGGAGGAAGTCCCGATTATAGGCTTAATTGAAAATATGAGCGGTATTGTTTGCCCTCATTGCGGTGACCATTTCAACATATTCGGTGAAAGTACAGCACAAAAAGCAGCCCAACAAAACGCTATCCCCTTGCTCAAGGTATTGCCTCTGGATCCCAAGCTAAGCGCTTTATGCGACCAGGGTGATATTGAGAAATATGAACAGCTTTTAGATGATATAACTCCATTGCTAAAAAATTAACATTAATAAGAAAAACTTAACTATACTTTTTATCTGTTACTATGTATAATTTCTATTATATAATAATATATTACAAAGGGTGATTTTTATGAAATTAGCTATACCAAATGATAACGGTCAAGTCAACCAGCATTTTGGGCGCAGCAAAGAATTTATTATTCTAGAAATGGAAAACCAAAAAGTAAAAACCGCTACCCCTGTTTCCGCTGCCCAGTTAGCACATAACCACGAAGGTCTGGCCGGCTTAATGAAAGACAATAGCGTAGAAGTGGTTATTCTGGGCGGTATTGGCCCGTATGCTCTGCAAGCACTGGAACAAGCAGGCTTGAAAGTTATTACCGGGGCTTCCGGAGACATCATGACCATTGCTGAAACTTATGCAAGGGGCGAATTAACCTCTAAAAATGTAGTTTGCAACCATCATCATGGTGATCATGATCATGATCACGGGCACGGACACGGCCACAGTCATGAGCATAGTCACGGTGATGAAAAACATTCTCACCCGCATGATCATCACAGCCACGACCACGGCCATAAAGAAGGCCATGACCACAAACATAATCATGATCATTCCCAAAAAGGCGGATGCGGTGGCGGTTGCGGCCACTAAGTGATATTTCAAGGGAGGGAAACTTTTGTCTACTCTGGTTCCGATTGTAGTTGAGCAAACTAACCGCGGTGAAAGATCTTATGATATATACTCACGTTTGCTCAAGGACAGAATTATTTTCATCGGCGGTCCTATTGAGGATTATACTGCTAACTTAATTATTGCTCAGCTTTTATTTTTGGAGGCTGAAGATCCGGAAAAGGATATTCACCTGTATATTAATTCACCGGGCGGGGTTGTTACAGCAGGTATGGCCATTTATGATACTATGCAATACATTAAACCGCCTGTATCTACAATTTGTTTGGGGCAAGCCGCCAGTATGGGTTCTTTCCTGTTAGCTGCCGGGGCACCTGGTAAAAGATTTGCTCTTCCCTATGCCAGAATAATGATTCACCAGCCGTCAGGCGGTATGCAAGGACAGGCCACTGATATCGGTATTCATGCTAAAGAAATATTGCGCATGAAGGAGATATTAAATAAATTACTATCTAAACACACCAAACAACCTTTGGATAAAATAACCAGAGATAGTGAGCGAGATTTCTTTATGTCAGCAGAGGACGCTAAGGAATACGGCATTATTGATCAAATAGTTACCAGAAAATAATCTGGAATTAATGAATAAGGTGACTCAGAAGGCCTTGCAGCCTCTAAGTCACCCTTTTTATTTTTCTCCGGTTTTAACGTGCATAGATATAGTTTTGCTTAATATACTGATTGAGCAACTCATTCTCCGACAGATCCTTTTCACCAAAACTCTCGGTACTACTGGTAAGGATGACCTCATTAAAAGAAAAGTTCATTCTGATAGATAAATCAGCAGCAGATGTCTGGTTGATTAGAGAAGAAAAAGCATATGTATAGCACTGCAACCATGGCCAAGGAAATTGATCCTGTATGTTTTCCGGGAAGCTTTCTGCTATAATTACTGCTTCTACCCCATTGGCAGCATTCAGTAAATTACGCAATGTCTCAGGGTTAATACTCTTTACCTCTTGTACAATTTTCAACCTTTTGTTCAATAAATAATAAGATATTAATTCTCTTTGCTTTATTACATTGCATATTGCTTCTTCACCGGCAGCTTCTTTGAGGACTGAAAACACCACTAAATCTTTGGATTTCCGGTGTCTGGCGAGAATATCCATGCAATATTCAGCTAACTGGAACTTTTCTTGCAAAGGTTCCAGAGAAAAATGTTTAATTAAATGCTGCATCAGGTATTGAATCAAATCTTCTTTATTGAAATCAATATTAATTTGCATAACGACACCCCGGCTTTGGGTTTTATATACAATATGCCGGTAAAAATAAATTAATCACTACTGCTGAAAATATTTATCTACCCAAACCTCTTCCGGGCAAACACAATAAAAAAATTAATAAAAGAAAAAACCACAGGTTTTTTAGCTGTGGTTTTTTAGACTACTGTTGTTTTAATCTTGCCAATTCATCAAGCAATCGATCATTTAGTACCCTGATATAAGTCCCCTTCATACCAAGAGAACGTGACTCTATAACGCCTGCGCTCTCAAATTTTCGAAGCGCATTTACTATTACAGACCTCGTAATACCCACTCTATCTGCAATTTTACTAGCCACCAAAAGGCCTTCTTCACCGCCCAGCTGTTCAAAAATATGCTGGACAGCATCTAATTCAGAATAAGACAGAGTCCCTAACGCTACCTGCACGGCAGCTCTCTTACGAGCTTCTTCTTCCATTCTGTCTGCCCGTGCCCTCAATATCTCCATACCAACGACCGTAGCACCATATTCAGCTAAAACAAGATCCTCATCATTAAAATTCTCGTTAATTTTAGCCAGTACCAGTGTGCCTAAACGTGATCCTGCACCAACTATGGGAACAACGGTAGATACCTTATTATTAAATTTGCACCTACATTCATAATCAAATACACAAGCATTGGCTGTTTGGCAGAAATTAGAGTGTGTTTCTGTAAGCTGCAACAAATTATCGTTGTATTCGGTTGGAAAACTTTCCTTGGCTTCCACTATATCTACCATGATTTCACAAGTAAAACCTTGCAAGTAAGAGTGTCCAAGCGGTTTTCCTCTGCGATCGATAATATAAACGCTGCAACCTAAATTATCACTGAGAGACGCTGCAATTTCCTTAAAATCTACAGGGTATCCGGCTGATTTTTGAAGTAGTCTGTTGATTGATCTAGTTTTTTCAAGCAGTGCTCGCATATTACCGCCTCTTTCCCCTCTTTTACAAAATGTAGCGACTCAAGTCCTCATTGAGCAGAACATCTTTTAATTTATACCGCACATAATCTTCATCTATCTCTATGCTCTGACCACTTATCTCAGGTGCCTCAAAGGAGTAGTCTTCCAAAAGCTTCTCTAATATCGTGTGAAGACGACGTGCACCGATATTTTCAGTTTGCATATTAACAGTATAAGCGATTTTTGCAATTTCGACAAGTGAATTTTGTGAAAATTTTATCTTGACACCTTCTGTAGCTAAAAGCTCGGTATATTGTTTAATTAAAGCATTTCTAGGTTCCGTAAGAATCTGTAAAAAATCAGCTTCCGATAGACTCTCCAACTCAACCCTGATAGGAAAGCGTCCCTGCAATTCCGGCAGCAAATCCGATGGTTTGCTGATATGAAAGGCTCCGGCTGCAATAAAAAGCATATAGTCTGTTTTAACCGGACCGTATTTTGTCATCACTGTGGATCCTTCAACTATTGGAAGTATATCCCTCTGGACACCACCCCTGGAAACATCCGGACCACCTGAGCTATCCTTGCCGGCAATTTTATCAATTTCATCTAAAAAGATAATGCCCTGCTCCTCGGCTCGTTTGATAGCTTGAGAAGTTACTTCATCCATATCGATTAAATTTTGCGCTTCCTGTTGAGTTAAAATTTTTCTGGCCTCAGCTACAGTAACCCTTCGCTTCTTTTTTTTCTTGGGAAAAAATCCACCTAACACATCCTGAACATTAATCCCGATTTCCTCCATACCACTGCCGGAAAATACCTCCAACATAGGAGAACCGTTATCCTCGACCTCAATATTCACAAATTCCTGCTCAAGTTCACCGCGGCTTAACTTTTCCCGCAAGGTCTCTCTTTCAAAACCAATGCGCTTTTTATATTGCTGCTGCGATTTGCTTTCTTCCTCATTTTGTGTATTCCCGCCAAAAAGCATCTCCAACGGATTACGAGGCTGTTTCTCCTGAGCCGGCATTGGTGCCAAAAGTTCCACAATTCTTTCTTCAGCTATCTTTTGAGCCCGTTCTTCTACTAAACTCATTTTCTCGCGGCGTACCATACGGATTGATATCTCCAGCAAATCACGAATCATCGACTCAACATCTCTTCCCACATAACCAACTTCAGTGAATTTGGTAGCCTCAATCTTAATAAATGGGGCCTGCACCAACCTGGAGAGACGTCGGGCTATTTCAGTTTTACCTACACCTGTCGGCCCAATCATAAGAATATTTTTGGGCAGTATTTCATCCCGCATATCTTCAGACAGCTTGCTGCGACGGTAACGATTGCGCAGCGCTATAGACACTGACTTTTTGGCCTTATTTTGTCCTACTATATATTTATCCAGTTCAGCCACAGTTTGACGAGGAGTAAGATCCTGCATGATATTCCCTCCTATATCTCTTCTACAATGATGTTGTTGTTAGTATAGACACAAATATCTGCTGCCACAGCCAGTGCTTCACGTACGATTTCTTTTGGCTCCAATTGGGTATGCTTGGCCAGAACCCTGGCTGCAGCCAGAGCATAAGGGCCACCGGAGCCCACTGCTATTACCCCGTCATCAGGTTCTATTACTTCGCCTCCCCCTGACAGTACCAACATGGTCTCTTTGTCAGCTACAATCAGCAAGGCTTCTAAACGCCTTAAAATTTTATCCATACGCCATTCCTTGGCTAACTCTACCGCAGCTCTTTGTAAATTGCCGTTATATTCTTCAAGCTTTGCCTCAAATTTCTCAAACAAAGTAAAAGCATCCGCTACCGAACCGGCAAAACCCGCCAATATCTTATGGTTATACAAACGGCGTATTTTACGGGCTTTGTGTTTAATTACGGTCCTATCACCAAAAGTAACCTGACCGTCCCCGGCTATAGCTGTTTTCCCATCTTTTTGTACAGCTACTATGGTTGTGGCGTGAAACAATTCTTCCCACTCCCTTTTTTATATTATGATCTTGGATGATATTTTTTGTGAACACCTTTAAGCTTTTCCACTGATACATGAGTATAAATCTGTGTAGTGGAAAGACGAACATGGCCCAAAAGCTCCTGTACCGAGCGCAAATCAGCCCCGTTGTCCAGGAGATGTGTAGCAAAAGTATGCCTTAAGGTGTGGGGACTGATAGCTGATTTCAAACCCGTCTTTTCAATATATTTATCTATAATTTTGCGTATGCCCCGGTCAGATAAACGAGTTCCTGAATTATTGAGAAACACTGCCTGTTCAGATTGAGAAATTTTCGACAACTTATGCCTGCCGTCTTTGATATATAACTTTAAAGCTGCCGCGGCATAAGTCCCAAAGGGTATCATGCGTTCCTTAGAACCCTTGCCGTAAGCCTTGAGCATACGGCTGTCAAAGTCTAAAGCACTTAAATCCAGATTCACTGCTTCCGATACCCTGAGGCCGGCGGCATAAAGAATTTCCAAAAGTGCCGCATCACGCTGACCCAGCGAAGTTGTACTGTCCGGCGCCTCCAAAAGAAGTTTGAGCTGTTCTGTTTCCAGAAAAAGCGGCAATTTACCGTTTCCTTTCGGAGTTGCTACGCCGGCCAGATGGTTTTGCTGAAGATAGTCTTCTCTGCATAAATATTTATAAAAGGAACGCCAGGAGGCTAACCTGCGGGCCACAGTGCTGCGGGCCAAACCCTTTTGCTGCATTTGGGCCAGATATCTTCGCATCAGGTTGTGGCTAACATCCATTGGCAGCAATTCATTGTCTTTCTTATTTAAAGCGGCACTAAAAAAATCTATCCCGTCAAATAAGTCCTTCTGATAACTTTCTACTGTTTTCGGGGAAGCATTTTTCTGCAACTGCAGATATATGATAAAATTATCTAATAAGCTGTACATAAACCCACCTTCAAAAATCCACTATACTCTCCTGCCAGGCATCCAACGCCGATAAAGCCCGCTCTGCCAGCATTCTGTTCCTGGTTTTCTTGTCCCTAACCCTTTCTTGCAAAGGTGGGATTAAACCAAAAGTAACATTCATAGGTTGGAAATTACCTTTCCCAGCCGCAGTTATGTAATTAAAAAGAGAGCCATGGGCTGTCTCTGCTGGAAATACCAGAGGTGCTTTTTCGCAAGCTAAACGGCTTGCGTTTATACCTGCCAGAAGCCCCGCCGCCGCGGATTCAACATAACCTTCTACACCTGTCATTTGTCCGGCAAAAAAGAGTTGGGGACGTATTTTACATTCAAGTGTCGGAAGAAGCAAAGCTGGAGAATTAATGTAGGTATTGCGATGCATTACTCCCATACGAACAAAGTCAGCCTGCTCCAAGCCCGGAATCATACTGAATACACGACGCTGCTCATCCCACTTGAGATGTGTTTGAAAACCCACGAGGTTGTATAGAGTTCCTTCAGCATTGTCCTGCCTTAATTGAACTACCGCATAAGGCCTTTTTCCGGTACGCGGGTCTGTCAGGCCTACAGGTTTCATAGTCCCAAAAAGAAGCGTCTCCCGCCCTCTTTTAGCCAGCACCTCCACCGGCATACAGCCCTCAAAGTTAATCTCCTTTTCAAATTCTTTTCGTGGCGCCCTTTCAGCAGATGCCAGCTCTAACCAAAAAGCCTCGTACTCTTGCTCGGTCATAGGACAGTTTATATAGTCAGCTTCACCTTTATCATAACGAGAAGAACGAAAAACCCTGGACTGGTCTACCGAATCCAAACTTACAATAGGCGCAACCGCGTCATAAAAATACAAATATTCCTGGCCGGTTAAGGCCTTTATACTTTCAGCCATATGATCAGAAGTCAAGGGCCCGGTAGCCAGAACAATAATTCCATCTCCAGGTATTTCTTTAACTTCCTCCCGTATAACTGTTACCATCGGGTGATTCTCCAATACCTCCGTTACCGCGCGGGCAAAGTTATGGCGATCTACTGCCAGGGCGCCCCCGGCGGGGACACTATGACTATCGGCACACTTCATGATTAAGGAATTCATGCGTCTCATTTCTTCCTTTAAAAGGCCGACAGCATTTTCTATGCTGGCAGCCCTCAAAGAGTTACTGCAAACAAGTTCAGCAAACGCCCCCGTATGGTGTGCCGGAGTGTTTTTCTCCGGTCTCATCTCATAAAGATCAACTGTCACACCGCGTTTAGCTGCCTGCCAGGCCGCCTCTGCACCTGCTAAACCCGCTCCAATCACTGTTATATTACTTCCCGTCAAAGTACCACCTTCTACTGCTGGCTAGCATTATTTTTTATCTTCGCTCATCTCAATTTTCAACTTGCATTCCTGATTCACACAGCTGAGCATTTGCTTATTTTTAGAGCTTTTCTTCACCATCATACTGTTGCAAGAGGGACATTTCTCATTGGTGGGCAAATCCCAGGTCACAAAATCACACTCCGGATACCTGCTGCAGCCATAGAATTTTCTTCCCTTCTTAGTTCGGCGCAGCACTACCTCCCCGGAGCACAGGGGACAGGTCACACCCGTGGGTTCCAGTAAAGGTTTGGTATTACGGCAATCAGGAAAACCTGGACAGGCCAGGAATTTTCCAAACCGACCGAACTTAATTACCATGTTTCTACCGCACAGTTCGCAGATTTCTTCTGTAACTTCATCCTGAAGTTCTATCTTTCCTATAGCTTCCTCAGCCTTCTCCATCGTCTCATGAAAAGGCCCATAAAATTCCTCCAGTATTTTAATCCAGTCAGTATCTCCCTCTTCTATGTGGTCTAACTTTTTTTCCATATCAGCAGTAAACTCTACATCAATAATCTCAGGAAAATGCTCTTTTAACATTTCCACAACAACAAAACCTAACTCGGTTGGGAAGAATTGCTTATTTTCTCTGCTAACATAACCGCGTTTCTGAATGGTCTCAACGATTGGAGCATAAGTACTGGGCCTACCGATACCGTTCTCCTCCAGTAATTTAATTAGAGACGCATCAGTATAACGAGGAGGCGGCTGTGTGAAGTGCTGTTTGGGTAATAACTCCGTTAATTCAAGTTTTTCACCTTCAGCCAGCTCCGGCAATGTTTTAATCTCCTCTTTCTGACCGTCATCATTGCCTTCAGTATACACCTTCATAAAGCCGGAAAATTTAACAATGGAACCGGCAGATCTGAAAGTATACTCACCTGCAGCTATATCTACACTTGTTGTATCAATGATTGCGGGACTCATTTGACTGGCAACAAAACGCGACCAGATTAGGCGATATAGTTTATATTGCTCTGGCGTTAAAAATTTTTTTACCTGGTCAGGTTCTCTGAATACTGAAGTAGGACGTATTGCCTCATGAGCGTCCTGTATTTTCCTTTCCTTCTGCCCTTTGATTTCCCCATCTTGTTCACCGGTATAAGCTTGGCCAAATTGTTTATCAATATATTCTTTGGCTTCCTCTTTAGCCGTACCAGAAACCCTGGTTGAATCAGTTCTAATATATGTAACCAGACCGGTGGAACCTTCCTTGCCTAAATCCAGGCCCTCATAGAGCTGCTGAGCCACCACCATCGTTTTGCGGGCTGTAAAATTTAGTTTACGGTAAGCCTCCTGTTGCATACTGCTGGTGGTAAAGGGAGCGGCAGGACGACGACTTCTCTCACGACGGCTAACCTTTTCTATCACATAGGAGGATCCTTCTAATGCCTGTAGAATCTTCTGCATCGACTCTTCATCAGACACTTCTAATTTTTCGCCGCGGTATTTAAGCAGTTTTCCCTCAAACCCGGCTTTAGCCTTGAGAAATTTACCGGTTAAAGTCCAATATTCCACCTGCTCAAAGGAATCAATTTCTTCCTCCCTCTCACAGATCAAGCGTACAGCAACTGATTGCACACGACCTGCGCTTAAACCTTTTCTTACCTTCCGCCAAAGTAAAGGACTTAAATTATACCCAACCAGACGGTCCAAAATACGCCGGGCCTGCTGGGCATTTACTCTGTTGTAATCAATCTTACGCGGGTGTGTTACCGCATTTTGGATTGCCTGCTTAGTTATTTCGTTAAATTCTATCCGGCAAGGCTGGTTATCCTCAATTTTTAATAGTTTCTGCAGGTGCCAAGCTATAGCTTCCCCTTCACGATCAGGGTCGGAAGCAAGCAGCACAGTATCTGCTTTTTTTACTGCTGAACGCAGTTCCTTTATAGTATCGCCTTTTCCTCTGATGGTAATATACTTAGGCATAAAACCGGCCTCTACATCCACTCCGAACTGGCTTTTCGGCAAGTCACGAACGTGCCCCATTGAGGCCTTGACTGTGTATTTTTTGCCTAAAAACTTACCGATACTTTTTGCCTTAGCTGGTGATTCCACAATAACCAAGGTTGTTGACAAAATAGTCCACCCCGATTTCCTTTACACCGAAATTTCAATTGCCTATTAGTATTAACTTTTAATCTTATTTTTAACCATTGATAAACTTACACAGGGCATACTGCCGTCCCGGCAGCTGGCGTACCAGGTTTTTTAACTCCAAAAACATCAAGGAAGCTAAAACCTTCTGAGCCGGCAGATTAGATTTATCAACTATCTCATCAAAATGGACAGGATTAACAGAGATTAGACCGAAAACAGTCTCTTCATCCCTGTTTAATGCCACAGAAGCGTTGGTACTTTCTTCGACCGGGAATAAAGTGGTAATACCTAATTCATCAAGAATATCACCTGCATTTTCCACCAATTTAGCACCCTGTTTGATTAATTTATGTGGCCCGCGACTCAGTGGGCTGCCGATGCTGCCAGGCACTGCCATAACATCTCTGCCCTGCTCTAAAGCAAAGTCGGCTGTAATTAAAGCACCGCTCTTTTCCCCCGCCTCTATCACCACAACGGCACGGGAAAGCCCGCTGATAATACGGTTGCGCATGGGAAAATGCCAGGCTTCCGGTTGGGAGTCCAACGGAAATTCGCTGATTACCGCCCCTGAGGCAGCAATTCTCTCCATTAGCTTACGGTTTTCTCTAGGGTAGATAACATTTAAGCCGCTTCCCAATACCGCTATTGTTCTACCGTAGGCAGACAAACAACCTTTATGTGCAGCGCTGTCTATGCCACGAGCCATCCCGCTCACTATGCTTATTCCTGATTTAACCAATGCCACGGACAACTGTTCGGCAACAGACAATCCATAGGAAGTAGCTTTTCTGGATCCGACCAGGGCCACGGCCAGTTGATCAGCATTTGTTATTTGCCCCATAACAAAAAGAGCAGGTGGCGGGTCATAAATCGCTCGCAGGTTTTCGGGATAATTGTGATCCTTATATGTTATGAAATCTGCCCCGATATTATTTAGTTTTTCTTTCTCTCTAACCGGATCAAAAGTATTCCTAGCCCTTAGCAAAGCATCTGCCGCGTCGACTTTAGTTCCGAATAATGAACGTATTTCCTTTTCCGGTGCTTCCCAAGCAGCTTTTAAAGAACCAAAATGATTATCCAACTGCCACACCCGCCTGGCTGATGCCGGGGCTATAATCTGCCAGAATAAACAATACATCCTATCATCCAATTGCTTACACCCCTAAATAAATGTTCACATATAGAACCATAATCAGTAAAAAACTAATTAAGTGGTCATTCGTTGAAAATTTCGATTCTCCTGCTTTTAACAGATAACATTTTAAAAACATTAGAAAATTAATCCCTGATAAAATAATTTTTACAATACTTAAATAAATTATTGTATCAAGAGTTGGTAAGAATAACAAGCCTTCCGCAAAAACTTTACCTACTTTTGAATCGACAAACCTTTCAAATCCCCCAAAACCGCCTTAAGCAATTTTCAGGCAGCCACAGGCACTCATGCTTACTGGAAATTATGCAGTACTAACCTTTCCTTATCCGCAGATCCATTATAAGCATGATTTCCAATGAGTAAGAAAAAAGCCGGCAGCTTTATCTCCGGCTTATAAACAGTCAAATATAAATTTAGTATTAATATATAATCCGCTTTAACCATGTATATAACCGGGCAGACACTTAACACAAATCCAGATACTATCACCTTTGAGTCTAACCGGCAACAAAGGTATTTCATCCCCCCGACCACATGACTTACAAAAAACACTGCTGGCATCAACCGGTCTGCTTTTTAAATTTTCTTCTACCGCTTTATGGTTAAAGTCAACTGTTTCCCTCTCTTCAATTGACAAAGCTCCTTCGGGACAAATACCCAGACAAAAACCTGCGCCATCACAGAGTTCTTCCCGTAATACTTTAGCTTTACCGCCAACTAAAACAATAGCACCCTCCGCGCACGGTGAAACACATAAACCACAACCTGTACATTTTTCCTCATTGATCTTAACAATTTTCCTTTTGGCCATTAAATACACCCCACTTTTATTGGTTACTGTTGATATCATAACAAGAAATAAATAATTAAACCGTTGAACACATCATAATCTTTTGTGATTTATATCACTTATTTTAGTTAAATTAATGTCAATATAAAATATTACTGTTTGACAATAAGACGAGCTGCGGCTCATTATTGCTTATTTTTCATATGATATTAATTCTGTTAAAATTGCACTTCATGACTTTTAACTTTTTTAGATTATTGGCAGGAGTATGGTTAACACATATAGAAATTTAACTATAATTAATTAAAGTAAATTTTCGGTAAAATTGATATAAGGTGATTATTATGCTTTCAATTATCAAAAGCACTGCGCTTATAGGACTTGACGGCCAGGTCATTCAGGTTGAAGTAGATGTATCGTCCGGCCTGCCTGGATTTGATATTGTAGGTTTGCCTGATGCCGCGGTACGCGAGTCACGTGACAGGGTTCGTACGGCTATAAGGAATTCAGGATATGATTTTCCTGTAAAAAAAATCACTGTAAACTTGGCCCCGGCTGACATAAAAAAAGAAGGGCCGATTTATGATCTGCCCATAGCTGCTGCCATACTGACTGCTACAGGACAAGTTAAGCAGGAAAACTGTGACGCATATATTTTTTTGGGTGAGCTCTCTTTAGATGGTTCAGTCAGAAGTATCCAGGGTGTGCTGCCCCATACTATGGTAATCAGAGAGAATAATTTCATTAAAACAATAGTTCCTGCAGCAAATGCCATGGAGGCAGCACTAACAAGCGGCATTGAAATATATCCGGTTAACAGCCTTCATCAACTTGTGCAATTCTTACGAGCAGAAATAGAAATTCTACCCTCTAAAGTTGATTTAGAATCCATGCTTAATAATACTCAACTTATATATCCTGATATGGCTGATGTATATGGACAGCATGAAGCACGCAGGGCACTGGAAGTGGCTGCAACGGGTGGCCACAATTTACTTATGCTGGGAAGCCCAGGTTCGGGAAAAACTATGCTGGCCCGCCGTTTACCTGGCATAATGCCCAATCTGACCATAGATGAGGCTATGGAGGTTACCAAGATATACAGCCTGGCAGGTCTAATTAAGCCTGAAAAACCTATGATTTCACAACGGCCCTTCCGTTCCCCTCATCATACAGCAACCATTAACAGTTTAACAGGAGGCGGCAGATATCCGCGCCCTGGAGAAATAAGCCTCTCACAGCACGGTGTTCTGTTTTTGGATGAGTTTCCAGAGTTTCATAAAGAAGCTCTGGAATGTTTGAGACAACCTATGGAAGACGGTATTATTACTATATCCAGAGTAAACGCCACAGTCACCTATCCGGCTCAATTTATGCTGGTAGCTTCGATGAACCCATGTCCCTGTGGATTTTTTTTCGCTGACACGAATAATAGAGAATGTACTTGTACCCCTCACCAGATACAAAAATATATAAACCGTATATCCGGTCCATTACTGGACCGAATAGATATTCAGATAGAAGTTCCCCGTATCAATTATGAGGAATTGTTAGGGAAGAATAAAGGAGAAAACTCACTTGAAATTAAACGAAGAGTAGAAGCAGCCAGGTTCTTACAACATAAGCGTTTTCACAGACCGAATAACAAAACAACAAATATAAGATGTAATGCACAGATGGGGCCATCAGAGGTAAGAGCCTTCTGCGGATTAAGTAAGGCGGCGGCTGCTCTTATGAAATCAGCTTTTAACCAACTTCGTTTAAGCGCCAGGTCCCACGACAAAATTCTAAAACTGGCCCGCACCATTGCTGATTTAGCAGGAGTGGCTAAAATTGAGGTGGAACACCTGGCCGAAGCTATTCAATACAGAAATCTGGACAGAAAGTATCAGTAGCTTCTGGCTTAGTCTAAACAGAATCCTATTTCCTGGCGCATATTAACTTAAAGCATCTCGCTTTATGATGACTGTTTTTTTACCGGAGTTGTAAACCCCTGCCCCAACACTTCGCTGGCGTCGGAAATATAGACAAATGCGCCGGGATCTACTCTGGTCACAATATCCTTTAAATGCGCCAATTCAAAACGGTTAATAACACTGTTTACAACTGTTTTATTCATTTTTGAATAGGCACCCTGGGCCACAAAATAGGTTACCCCCCTGTGCAATTCATTGATAATACAATTTCCTATCTGAGTAGGTCTGTCAGATATTATAATAACAGACTTTTTGGTATTAACCCCGATTATCACTGTATCCATTATATTACTGGCAACATACATAGAAATAATAGTGTACAAGCCAACATTAACCGGAAAAAAAATAAGAGAAACTAAAATTACGATTAGATTAAAATAAAAAGTAACCTCTCCCAAGCCAAGGTTTTTTTTCTTTCTCAAAACTATGGCTATTATATCAGTTCCACCGGTACTGCCATTGCCCCTAAAAATAAGTCCGAAGCCCGCACCGTTTAATGCACCGCCAAATATAGCCACAAGAATCAGGTCAATTTGAGGTACCGGAAAGAGGTTCCTGGTTATGCTTATCATGATACTCAGAGCAAAGGTCCCAATTAAGCTGTAAATGAAAAATGTTTTATTTATTTCTCTATATCCCCAGACGAAGATAGGTATATTTAAGAATAATATCATCCAGGCTACCGGAGTCTTAATCAGATATTTAAGAATAATAGCGATGCCTGTTATCCCACCGGTTAGCAGGTGATGTGGAATTATAAGCATATTCAAGCTAAGAGCAACAACAAAAGCACCGGTAAAAATCAGAAACAAATTAGTCAAAATTCGCCTTATGCTACAGGTTTTTAGATTATTACAGAGTAAAACCAGTTTATCCTTCACACTTTCACCTCTCACAACCTGCAATTATACTGTAAAATTTAGCCACACCAGGTATTCTTCTATTTTATTAGAATCAGGTTTTACTGTTCTATATAAATTTATGAATAACTATAAATTACTGTATATGTAATTTATGTTTTAGACAACACAATTGACAACGATTAATGCCGTTTTACCTCTTAACATCCTGATTAAAAAGCATTCCTGAAATGCTCAATAAGCTTTATAGAGTTATCCTGTTCAAACATAACAGCCACGACATCAAATCTAAAATCACCAGTTAGAGCATATCTGGCTATGTAATACTGAGCAAGCTTGCGAAGCTTAACTTGTTTTTTTATAACCACGCTCTCCTGAGGCAAACCATAAGAACTGCCGCACCGGGATCTAACTTCAACAAACACCGTAACACCTTTTTCTCTTGCTATAATATCAATTTCACCTAACCTGCAGCGAAAATTCTGATGTATTATTATAAAGCCTTTTGAATACAAGTATCGTGCCGCTACAGACTCTCCTAAACGCCCCAGAAGCTGTTTTTTAACCGTCATTATCCTCACCACTTTGTTTAGCAGTAGGCCTTTGAGCATTTTTAATGCCCAACCACAGCATTAAACCGGCACCTGCCAATCCACCCAGTAAGAGAATAATCAATATGTATTTCATACTATACACTCCTCACAAATGAGCACGCTCATAAACTGAACATGCTCATTTTGACAAATCTAAAGCTTACTTACTATCCCAGAAAGTCCGCAGCATGCAGCGCAGCTACGGCTCCTTCACCTACCGCCTTGGCCAATTGATAAGGGCTGCCTGTACAGTCACCCGCAGCATAGATTCCTTTTATACTAGTTTCTAAAGAACGGTTAACCTTAATTGCACTACCTTCTATTTCTAATCCAGGCACTAATTGATCTGGCAAGATTGTCTGGCGATATATGAATACACCGTTAACAGCAATTCTGCGTCCTTCTGTTTGAAGTTCCGTAACCGTCTGCTGGCCGTTAATCCGTACCGGCTGATCTTTAATTATCTCGACATTTTGCTGCAGACTACCAACTTGCTCCTCAAACAACGGGAGAAAGTACACTTTGTGGCACAGTTCAGACAAGTATTTTGCTTCTTTCAGAGCATCCTTTATATAACCTATTATAGCCACCGTTCTACCTGAATAAAGCGGCCCATCGCAAGTGGCACAATACCCTACACCACGACCCAGGTATTCTTTTTCGCCCGGAAACAGTTTTGCAGCGGTTACACCCGTTGCAATAATCACCGACTTTGCGTTATAATTATGCTCTCCGGCCACTAATTCAAAACCTTCTGCCTGCGGGTATACTGCGCTGACCCTGACGCTATTAATATTTATTTCCATTTCCTTTACATGTCGCAGAAAGTGCTTCCGCAAATCTTCCCCTTTAACTTTCGGAAATCCCAGATAATTATCCACCTGTGGAGAACTATGCAGTTTAGGAGTACAAAATTCCCCTCCAAAAATAACAAAAGTCTTTCTGCGAATCCTGGCATTTACTGCGGCAGACAAACCTGCCGGCCCACAGCCGATTATGGCTATTTCGTAGCTATTGTTTTCGCCGGGCATAATCAACTCTCCTTCTTCCTAAAAATGTTTTACCATTATTTTTTGTAGGAAGCAGGTATATATACTATAAATGGAGCCTATTAAAAAACAAGGCCCGCACTCTTTCAAAAGAGTACGGGCCTTAAATACATCTTTATGGTAAAAAGAAGAACGAGTGTGCTGCGGTATTTGAAATTTCAGCAACCGGTCCCGGATATACACCAAGAATAACGGTAATAACCATGGTGATAATTAATGTGATAGCCACCGAACTGGATACCGTAATAGGTGTTTCATCAAGCGGCTTGTCACGGTATATAACCAGAGCAACTCGCAGATAGTAATAAACTGAAATCATGCTCATTACCAAGCCGATGAAAACCAGCCAGAGATAATTATCAACTATTGTAGAGAAAAGGTAAAACTTGCCTACAAAACCGGCCAGAGGCGGAATTCCTGCCATAGACAGCATAGACATTGTTAGAACTGCCGCCAGTAACGGAGCACGCTGCGATAAGCCGGCATAGTCCTTGATTTCCTCACTGCCTATAGCATCAAAAACAGAACTGACAACGGTAAAAGCACCCACCGTGCTAAAAACATAAAGCAACGCATAAAACATTACGCCTTTAATACCGGCCTCTGTAGCTGCTACCAGACCAACCAGGATATAACCTGCTTGACCAATACTGGAGTAGGCCAGCATTCTCTTAATATTTGTTTGCGGTATGGCAACCAGGTTACCAATTATAATTGTAACAGCAGCAAGTATAGCCACTACCATAGACCAACTGCTGAATATACCCGGCAGAGCACCGACAAATACACGCAGAATGATGGCAAAGGAAGCAGCCTTTGAGCCCACAGCTAAAAATGAAGTAACAGGTGTAGGAGCACCTTCGTAAACATCAGGTGACCACATATGGAAAGGAACTGCGGAAATCTTAAAACCAAAACCTGCAATCAGCATGACCACGCCCAGCAGCAATAAAGGTGAAGCAGTACCCTGTTTAACAATTCCTGCTATCTCATTAATTTGTACCGTTCCGGTCAAACCGTAAATCAAACTCATACCGTATAACAATACAGCAGAGGACATGCCAGCAAGGAGAATATACTTTATACCTGCTTCAACTGATTTTGTCTCCAATTTACGGAAGCAAACCAATATGCAAAAGGCTATGGTCATTAATTCTAAACCAAGATAAAGTGTGATGAAATCACCTGCTGAAGCCATAACCATCATGCCCAGAAGGGTGAAAACCAGCATGCTGTAATATTCAGACTGGCTTCCCATTTCATTAACATAACGCATGGAACCCATAACAACCAGTATTGCTGCAATTATAAAGATCTGTTTAAAGAAAATTGAATACTGGTCAACAATATACATGCCGCCAAACACTGTGCCGACATTGTCCCAAGTCAATATGCTTGCTCCCAGAATACCCAGCAAGAACAAGCAAGTTACATAACCTACACCACGGCGGGCATTACTGGGTACCACTAAACCCAATACCAGTATAGCCAGCCCCAGTATTGCAGTAAGGATTTCTATGCTAAGCAATGATAAATTAATACCCACTAGAAATTCCCTCCAATCTGCAGGACGCTGTCAATACCGGTCATTAAAGGAACAACGCCACTGTTAATCATATCAAAAAGCAGGGAGGGTAAGAAACCGCCCAGTACCAGAACAAAACCCAGCACTACCAACGGTACTAATTCAACACCTTTAATATCCTGCAGGTGATTGTATTCAGGCCGCGGTGGTCCAAACAAGGTATTGGCACCGGCACGCAGTACATACAGAGCAGTAATAATAATACCTGCAATAGCAATTACAGCCAGACCCCCGAATACCTTAAAACTACCAACAAAGATGGTGAATTCAGGAATAAAGCTTACTAGCCCCGGAAGCCCCAGAGAGGCCATAGCAGCCATCATAAAACCAACTGCCAGTCGCGGAGTCTGTCGGGCTAAACCGCCTAAATCCGGAATCCAACGAGTATGAGTTTTTTCATAGATAAAACCGATCATAGAAAAGAAGAGAGCAGCCATAACACCGTGACCGAACATGTTGGCTACAGCGCCGTTTACACCTATGATATTTAACGAAGCTACCCCTAACAGAACATAACCCATGTGACTAACACTGGAGTAACCGACAACATACTTTAAATCCTTTTGTGCCAGAGCACCCATAGCTGCATATGCAACACCGGCTACACCCATGATAGCAATATAGGGAGCCCAGAATTTTGCACCTATCGGTAAGGCAAAAAGAGCAATCTTAATTAAACCGTAACCACCGATTTTCTTCAATACACCTGCGTGAATCATACTGACAGCTGTAGGAGCACCCGCATAACCATCAGGTGACCAGGAATGGAAAGGCCACATGGATATTAATGAACCGAAACCAAAAAGCATCAAAGCAAACAACCATATTTGATCAAAGGGTGATAACTGCTGCGCCGCCATACTTAACCCGGCAATACTAAAGTCAGGCGCACCTGTAATAACAATCGACTTCATAAATAAAGCAATTACGCCAACCAGAAGAAACGCACTACCGATTAACAGGTAGATTGTCAGCTTCATAGCTGCATATTCCTTGGTTACACGCTTGGTGCTACCCCAGATAATAACCAAAATATAAATGGGTATTACCACAACTTCATAGAATAACAGGAAGATGAATAAATCCTGTGCGACAAATGTACCCATAACACCGGCAATCAGCACCAGAAGAAGTATAAAGAACTCCTTCGAGCGATCTTTTATGCTCCAGGATGCAAAAATTGATGAAAAACCGATCAGGTTAGTCAGAAGAAGCATTGGTAAACTAATCCCGTCTACCCCCAGATAAAAGCTGACACCCAAATCTTTAATCCAATCCTGAATACGGAACACATACTGAACACCGCCAAGAGTCTGGTTATACCCGAAATATACTAACACGCTGATAACCAGTGAAACAAAGGTCCCTAAGGCAGCAACAGCTTTTACTGTACCATGTTCATTTTTAGGTATGAATACAATAATCAGCGCAGCTATCATAGGCGCCAGCAAGGCAACCAACAAAAGCGGAGATTCCATTATTTAACACCTCCCAGGATCAGGCCGGCTGATGAGGGGTTGCTAAAAGCCATAACAATGGCAATTACCAGCACTCCCAGGAAAAATATCAACACGTAGTTCTGCATTCTACCTGTTTGGAATATCCGGAAACCATCGCCTGCCAGCTTGGTTATTGCTCCCAAGGCATTGATAAACCCGTCAACTATAAACAAATCAAACAGGTAAAAGACTTTTGCCGCTCCGTCAACCAAATTATGGTTAATCCAGAGATATAGCTCATCAACATAGAACTTATTATAGGACAAAGCATGCAAACCGGAGAAACGTCTGGCCAATTCCTTAGCGGTTGCTTTTTCAGAATCAGCAAGATAAAGCCTGTAAGCCAGGCCGATACCGCACAAGGCCAGCACGACCGATCCTATCATAACCATATAGTTGGGCTCACCGTGATGAGCATGAATATGAGATCCACTAAAGAATATCCACTCACCCCAGTAGTTTTTCCACGGGGTACCCATTAAACCGCCAACCGTAGCCAGACCTGCCAGAACAACCAGGGGCAGGGTCATATTCCAGGGAGACTCGTGCGGATGGTTTTCCGGCTTTTCTGCACCGAAGAAAGCCAAAAAAATCAATCTCCACATATAAAAGGCTGTCATAAAGGCGGTTAAAGCAGCCATCAAGAAGAGGAGGGTATGGCCGGAATCAAGAGTAACGGCTAAAATTTCGTCCTTACTCCAAAACCCTGCAAAAGGTGGAATACCGGCAATCGCTACGCCACCAACAACAAAAGTCCAACCGGTAATAGGCATTTTCTTTAACAAACCGCCCATTTCCCAAACATCAGCCTTGTGATGCAGGGCATGCAGCACACTGCCTGCACCCATAAACATGAGGGCCTTAAAGAATGCGTGAGTCCACAGATGAAACATACTGGCTGATAAACTGCCGACACCTAATGCCAGCACCATGTAACCTAACTGACTGACAGTTGAATAAGCCAGTATACGTTTTATTTCTCTTTGAGTAAGAGCAATTGAAGCTGCAAAAAGTGCTGTAAAAGCGCCTGTAAAGGCTACCAACTCCATCACGGAAGGAACCTGCTCAAACAAAAACATGGTTCTGCCGACAAGGTAAACACCTGCTACAACCATGGTGGCAGCATGGATTAACGCGCTGACCGGTGTAGGTCCTTCCATAGCATCCGGCAACCACACATGCAACGGAAACTGGCCTGATTTACCGACAGGTCCGATAAAGACAAGAACTGCGATCATAACCAGAATACCTTCGGAAGTATAGGCTCTAAAATTAGGTATAATCTCAGCCAGCTTAACCATATCCAGGGTTCCGAAAACTATCTGTATCGACAGCAAGCCCAGCAACAAACAGAAGTCTGCTATACGACAAGTTACAAAAGCCTTTTTGGCAGCCTCACGAGCTGACACCTTATGTGTAAAGAAGCCGATTAACAGGTATGAGCAAAGACCGACTAACTCCCAAAAGATAAACATTTGCAGAAGATTGCTGGAAAGCACCAAACCGAGCATGGAGGCTCCAAACAGCGAAACATAAGCAAAGAAAGTAGAATAACCAGGATCGCCCTCCATATACCCAGTAGCATAAATAAAGATCAACGTAGACACCATTGAAACCATGAACATCATCATGGCCGATGTCGGGTCTAACTGAATACCGAAGTCAATATGCAATCCCGGCATGGAAAACCAGCGGGTAGCATAGACCATTGAATGTTTTGTGAATTCCTCATTGGTAAACACTCCGTAAGCAGCTAAAGCAGCAAAAACAAACGCCCCGACCATACCGGCAATACATACTAAAGAACTGAGCCTTTGCCATGGCCGCGTCAAAAATACAATTATCAGAAAGGCGATTGCCGGTAGGAGTGGGACCAACCAGGCATTATGCATAGCAAATTCTACCATACGCTATTCTACACCCACCTTCATAATCGAAATACTACCATTTAAGCCAATCAAAATCATCCAAATTAACAGTAAGCTTATTCCGGTAGATGGATATAATAATCGCCAATCCTACCCCTACCTCAGCCGCAGCAACAGTGATGACAAATATTGCAAATATTTGACCGATAAATTCTGTCGGGGTAATATACTTACTGAAGGCAATTAGATTCAAATTGACCGCATTTAGCATTAATTCAATACAAATCAACACTGAAACGGCATTTCGTTTAACTAAAACACCAAATAAACCTACGCTAAAGAGAATGGCCGACAAAACAATATAATGAGAAGGTCCTATTGGTCCTAATGTCATTTGGCCTTCACCTCCTTAGCCAAAACAACTGCTCCAATAAGTGCAACCAATAAAAGCAAGGCTGCTACTTCAAAAGGTATCATGTACTTACTGAGCATCAATACAGCAATGTTGCCTACCGTATCGTGAGGAACCTGCTTAGCACTGATCTGCCATTCGCCGGCATTAACACCCAAATAAGCAATTACAGCTATCAGCAGGGCAACCACACCACCGGAAGCGAAAATCTGCTTATTAAAGCCGTTGCTGCCTGACATACCACCCTGCTGGGTAAGCATAATACCGAAAACAACCATGATACAAACAGCACCGGCGTAAACCAGAATTTGTACCATAGCAATAAAGCTAGCGTTTAACATTAAATAGAACCCGGCCACACCTAAAAATGAAATAGCCAGTACCAGCACACTGTGCACCAGATTCTTAAATGCAACCACTAAAACAGCTGAACCAACGGTTACTGCAGCCAGTATATAAAAGGCGGCTATGGAAACAATACTGTCCATCTCATCAACCCTCCGTTCCTTTGGCCTTCGCAGCCGCGGTCTTTTTGGCAGCTTTATCTGTGGCATCTGCCGGAGCCTTCGACTCGGCATCTTCCGGAGGTGCCTCCGGAGCTACTCTATCTACAAGTACCAGGGGAATATTTTTATAAAAATACTGAGTCATGCCAAAATCATCTGAAAAATGTATGGCATCTTTATTACAGGCTTCAACACAAAGACCGCAGAACAGGCAATATTGAATATTCATTACATAATTAGTCAGATATTTCTTAGTGCCTACCTTGGCAGTTACAATATTAATTACCCTGTTCGGACAAGCATTGGCACATAGATTACAGGCAATACACTTGTCTGCATCTAATACAAAACGACCGTGAAAACGTGCCGGTACGGGGTGTTTTTCTTCCGGGTATTGCACAGTAAATTTGGGAGTCCAAAATTCCTTCCAGGTTACCTGCAGACCTTTTAATAAGCCTCTTCCAAACAATCAAATCACCACCCTAACGCCTGGTATATCTTCACGGCTATACCAGTAATAAAGATGTTAGCCAGGGAAAGGGGCACAAGCACCTTCCAACCAAAACCCATAAGTTGGTCAACCCTGAGACGCGGGTATGTCCAGCGGAACTGCATTACAATAAATACCAAGGCATACATCTTCAAAAAGAACCAAATCCAGGAAGGTATAAAGGTTAAACCAAAGGGTGCATGCCAGCCACCCAAAAAACATACCGTAAACATGCCGCAAATTAACATTATGTTGGCATATTCAGCTAAGAAGAAAGTAGCAAAAGTCATGCCGGCATATTCGGTAAAGGGACCGGCAACAATTTCAGATTCACCTTCCACCAGGTCGAAAGGTGTCCGGTTACACTCGGCCACACCGGCTATAAAATAAACCAATGCAGCAATAGGCTGGGTAAAGATAAACCAGGTATGTTCCTGGGACGCCACTATATCCTGCAAATTCATAGTTCCTGTGATCATGACTACTCCCAGAAGAGCCAGAACCATGGGAAGTTCATAACTTACCATCTGCGCAACTACCCTCATAGAACCAAGTGTGGAGTATTTGTTATTAGAAGACCAACCACCCATCCAAAAAAGCATCGTTGACAGTGAAGCCACGGCAAAGAAATAAAACATACCAACATTCATATCTATGGCAGCCATATCCTTACCAAAAGGCAGAACCGCGTATACCATTAGAGTGGGGGCAAATATTAGAACAGGTGATAAAATAAAGATAATTTTATCTGCATCCTTGGGAATTACAATTTCCTTACTGATTAACTTTCCTATATCAGCAAATGACTGAAGTAAACCTTTCGGCCCAACCCGATTGGGACCAATCCTCGCCTGCATAAAAGCACATACTTTACGCTCCATATATACCAACCATAAAGCATTGAGTAAGATAAACAGCAGAATCCCCACAATCTTTACCAATGTCAATACTACACCGTTTACCAGCAAGGGGACTCCAGCACTGCTTAGAGCGCTGCTGAGCGAGTCAGCTATATTAACGAATAAGTTTTCCATACTCTTCTCCCCTATGACCTGTTTTTCTTAACAGTCCACTTCACCCAAAACAATATCAATGCTACCCAAAATTGCTACTACATCGGCAACCTTCCAACCCCGGCACATTTCGTCAATATAACCCAGGTTAATAAAGGAAGGACGTCTTACATGCACCCGGTAGGGTTTGTTACTGCCATCGCTCACTACACTATAACCCAGGATACCCTTAGAGCTTTCGATTTCATGATAGACCTCACCTTTCGGTGGCTTAAACATTTTGGGTACTTTGGCCATAATAGGCCCGTCTATTTCTTTGATTTGCTCAATGGCCTGCTTAATAATACGCAGCGATTGGCGCATCTCCAATACACGACAACGGTAGCGGTCAAAACAGTCTCCCCGCTCCCCTAAAGGCACCTCAAAATCAAAGCGGTCATATATACTGTAAGGGTGGGCCTTGCGCAAGTCATAATTTACACCGGTAGACCT
Organism: Desulfofarcimen acetoxidans DSM 771; assembly: GCF_000024205.1. Taxonomy (NCBI): domain Bacteria; kingdom Bacillati; phylum Bacillota; class Clostridia; order Eubacteriales; family Peptococcaceae; genus Desulfofarcimen; species Desulfofarcimen acetoxidans. The sequence continues at coordinate 1,226,357 of NC_013216.1, read as the reverse complement.
AAGAACCGGACCACTCAGACTGTAACTAATAGCCTGCTCCTGAGTAAGTACACCCACATGCTTGGTTCTGGCCTGGAAAATTTCATTGCCGGTAATTAATGCGTCATATTCATCAATATAACCCGGCATTTCATCCATGAATTTATCTACTTTATCCAGCCAGCCCTCTGGAGCATCATCGGCCACACCGCCTATGCGCATGTAACTTACGGTCATGCGAGAGCCAGATATTTCTTCCAACAAGTCCATCATCTTTTCCCGCTCACGGAAGCAAAGGAAAAAGCCTGTTATACCGCCGATATCCAGTGCATAAACACCGGTAGTCAAAACGTGACTGGTTAACCGCGACAGTTCGCCGGTTATCACACGCAGGTATTCAGCTCTCTCCGGCACCTCTATTTGCGCCAGCTTTTCCACCGCCTGAACATACCCCATATTCATCAGCATCGCCGCCAGGTAATCCAACCTGTCAGTATATGGAATTACCTGAGTGTAGGTACGGGCTTCAGCAAGTTTTTCAATACCCCGGTGCAGGTAGCCGCAAATTGGCTCTGCCTTAACAATTGTTTCCCCGTCAAGGGTCAGTAAAATTTGAAATACACCGTGGGTGGCGGGGTGCTGCGGGCCAAAGTTAAGCGAAAACGTTTGTGTTTTTAACATTTGCTACACCTCTTATCCCTTAAATCAGGTTATTTCCTGCTGGCAACCTCCCACTTAAAATCCCTGCGCAGCGGATACCCGTCAAAAGCATCGTCCAGCAGGATTCTCTTTAAGTTTGGATGATCGGTAAACACTATACCCAGCAGGTCATACACCTCTCTCTCCTGCCAGTTTGCCCCACCCCAAACAGGAAATATTGAAGGTATTTCCGGATTCTCACGGTCAACCTCGGCTTTCACAAACAAGCAATCATGATAAGTCGTCGAGTTTAGATTATATATAACTTCAAATTTCTGCTGATCCGGATAATCCACCGCTGTCTCGTTAGTCAAGAAATCAAAGGCATAATTATCTCTCAGATCAAACATAAAATCCAACAAAATATATATGGGAACAGTAATAATTTGCTGCTCGGAGACGCTTATTTGGGGGTATTTACCTTTTAGTTCCTCAATAGCTGCAGTAACTCTATCCAATGCTGCCAATTGTTCAGCGGCATCTTCAACTGCAGTTTCTTCTACCACGATTTCCTCGGTGTGATGTTTCTCTTCCATAGCTAGCTCGTCACCACCTTAGGATTGAGAATCTTATTCTTCAGCATAATAAACCCGTCAATAACAGCTTCCGGGCGGGGCGGGCAACCGGGAACATAAACATCCACCGGAATCAACTTGTCAGCACCGGGCACAACATAGTATGAGTCTACAAACGGCCCGCCGGAGATGGCACAACTACCCACGGCAATAACCCACTTGGGGTCAGGCATTTGCTCATAAAGACGCACAACAAAGGGGGCCGATTTTCTTGTAATAGTACCTGCCACTACCATAACATCTGCCTGTCGCGGCGACGGGCGTAAAACTTCGTAACCGAAACGCGCCAAGTCATAACGGGGACCGGTAGCACCCATTAAAGCCTCAATGGCACAGCATGCCAAACCAAATGCCATAGGCCACATAGAATGGGCACGGGCCAGGTTGAGTATTTTTTCCAGCGGCCCTATTTGAACAAGCCTTCTAACTTCGTTAACAATAACCGGGTCTTTGGTCAACTCCTCGATGGGGTGACTATTATTTAACTCCATTCTAACGCTCCTTCCTTCCAGGCGTACCACAGACCTAGCACCAGTATAAAGATGAAAATAATCATTTCAACAAAAGCAAACATGCCCAGGCTCTGAAACTTCACTGCCCAGGGATAAAGGTAAATTGTTTCCACGTCGAAAATAACAAACAACAAAGCATAAACAAAATACTGAACCTTAAACTGGACCCAACTGGACCCGATAGTTTTCACCCCGCACTCATACGGTTCAAACTTCACCGGGTTTTTTCTTCTGGGGTGAATGAGAAAACTGGTTGCTATACCACCGGCACCAAAAATAATTCCAACAATCAAGAAAATGGCTATAGCACCTCCATCTGTAAGCATAATTTCCCCCCTTTCATAAAATTTATTTTAAAAATATATTCTTAATACTGCCTGAGTATGTCTCCGTTGGCAACACAGTCCACTATCATGGACAGTAAGGACATACTAATACCCCTAAAATATAGACACATAAAAAAACTATTCAGGCAGCATATAAGCCAATGTTATATGACACTACTCGAATAATTATTCGACTGATAAACTATTCGACAACAGTTGATCAAAATCCTTGACCGGTTTAAAATCTCTGCGATGAATTCTGCACGGACCGTATCTGGTTAAAGCCCGCAGGTGCTCAACAGTGGGATAACCTTTATGCCTGTCAAAACCGTATTCGGGAAATTCATCATGATACTCCAACATAATCTTATCCCTGGTTACCTTGGCCAGAATTGAGGCTGACGCTATTGAAGCACTTAAGGTATCTCCCTTAACCAGAGAATATTGCGGTAAAGGTAAATTTAATCCATTCGGCCCGTCAACCAAAACAAAATCAGGTTTAACTTTTAAGGAATCAACAGACCGGCACATTGCCAGAAGACTTGCCTGCAAAATATTCAACTCGCATATTTCCTCAACCGATGCCATACCCACAGCCCAACTCAGAGCAATTGGCTTAATTGCAACAAATAAACGCTCCCTGGCTGAAACCGGAAGTTTTTTAGAATCATTTAAACCAGGCAAGCAGGCATTCTCAGGCAAAATAACCGCCGCAGCCACTACCGGGCCGGCTAACGGGCCACGACCGGCCTCATCAACACCTGCAATCAAGCCAAAACCTTTTGATCGGTATTTAGACTCTTGCTCATACAACTTCTCAATCCTACTCTTCTCAGCTTCATTTTTTTGTCGCTTAAGCAACCACTGTTCATATAACTTTCGGACACCGGCCCTGTTATCCCCAGACATTGCCTGCAATAATGACTCATCCGGTTTAGAATTGTCAGATAAAACACTCTTTAGTTTATTTATACTTAATACCGAGATATCCATAACGGCTTTTACCTCTAATCAAAACAAAGATGTGCATATAGTTTTTTTCGCGGTCAAACACCAAATCCCTGCATTAATATAAATAAAATTTGATCTTTTTTATTAACTATGCATGCAATAAGCTCTTAATTATTCACTATTAGGCAGATCAAGTGTAAATCTTCCAAGCAAACCATCTCGAAACTCTTTCAATAGCAATACTGCTGCCTTATGGTTATCCACTATTCCGCCGGATACAAGGAACCCTCTGCTCCTACCGATAGCTGATAATAACTCCTCGGCTTTATTGGGTAAATTAGATAGTTTATACCTTTCCAACAGCACATGAGGATGATTATCTCTCAGCCATAAAGCCAGTCTAAAAGATAGTTCTTTTATATCCAGTACTTCTGATTTAATGGCACCTGTCACAGCAAGTTTATAAGCAACTTCCTGGTCATCAAACTTGGGCCAGAGAATACCGGGCGTATCGAGCAATTCCAAATCTTTAGCGACTTTAATCCATTGCTGGCCTCTGGTAACTCCCGGCTTATCACCTGTTTTAGTAATTTTTCGTTTGACCAAAGTATTGATAAAAAACGATTTGCCAACATTGGGTATACCAACTACCATGCAACGCACCGCTCTGGTTCTCCTACCCTTATTTTTCAGCTTATTCATAACTTCTTCCGCTAGCTTGTTTAGAGCCGGAGTTATAGCTTTTATACCGCTTCCTTTGACTGAATTGACATCAACTACCATTGCGCCTGGTTCAGCCAGTTCCCTTTTCCATAAAGCAGTATAATTGGGATCTGCTAAATCTGACTTATTTAAAACTATAAGTCTTGGCTTCTTGCTTAACAAATCGTTTATTACGGGGTTCCTGCTGCTGCAGGGAATACGTGCATCTAACAACTCCACCACTACATCAACCAGCTTCAAATTCTCCAACAGCAATCTTTTTGTCTTGGCCATATGACCGGGATACCATTGAATATCCATTAATATATTCACCACTGTATTTATAATCTGACCCGATACGACAAGTTGAAAGTAATAATATCTAAACGAAATGTATTGGCAATCACAGTTTTTTCAGGTGATTCAAAGGCCAATAAACGAATATCGCCTTACCTATCATCAAGTCTTTAGGCATCTTGCCCCATTCCCTGCTATCCTTACTATTATTACGGTTGTCACCCATCATAAAATAAGAATCGGCAGGAACCTGGTAAGGACCAAAATCACCAATCATATGAAGATCAGGCGGCAAATAGTTTTCCTGAGTTTCCTTACCGTTAATATAAAGCTTGCTGTTTTTAATCTCAATTGTCTCACCGCTGAAACCAATCAACCTCTTAACAAAACGCTCTTCTTGATCCAATGGATATTTGAATACTACTACATCACCGCGCTTGGGCTCGGTAAAATAATAATTAAATTTACTGACAATAATGCGGTCATTGATCATTAGTGTTGGAATCATTGAACCCGAAGGAATATAAAAAGGCTCTAAGATAAAAATTCGGATTATCGCAGCGAGTAAAACTGCGATCGCAATTGATTCTATAATTTCTCTAAATGCTGATTTCTTACCAGCCTTTATAGTCGGATCACTATTTAATACTTCCTTATTTCCGTCCACCGGAAAGCCCCCTCAATTTCATTCCTTCTATTGTTATTCCACAATTATACGCAAATTACTTCAATAAGGCAAAAAGGGACTGTCAAATGACAAGTCCCATAATAGCTATTATCTTCTGGCACGTTCTTTAATCCTGGCCGCCTTACCACGCAATTCGCGCAAGTAATAAAGCCTGGCTCTTCTCACGCGCCCGTATTTAATCACTTCAATACGATCAATTTTCGGCGTATGAAGAGGGAAAGTTCTTTCTACACCTATACCGTAAGAAACCCTACGTACCGTAAAGGTTTCGCTCAGTCCACCTCCACGGCGCCTGATTACGACTCCCTCGAAAACCTGAATTCTTTCACGTGTTCCCTCAACAACCTTGACGTGAACTTTCACCGTGTCACCCGGTCTAAAAGCAGGGATTTCACTTTTCATCTGTTCTTTTTCCATTGATTCTATAATATTCACTCTGTTCCCCCCTTCCGCCTGGACGTTCGTATCTATTTTAAACAGCGGACCGTCCGTAATCAAGAAACGTACAACAAAATTAATTATACCATATATTTAAGTGACGGGCAAGATTTTACCACAGCTTTAAGTATTCAATATTTCTGCAAGATCAGCATGTATTTCTTTTAAGAGCTTTTTTTCTTCCGCGGTTAATAATTTTTCTTTGAATAAATCAGGTCTTCCGGCCAAAGTACGCAGCAGAGACTGGCGCAAACGCCATTTGCGAATGTTTTCGTGATGACCGCTCAAAAGGATTTCAGGTACTTCACAGCCCTTATAATTCCTGGGACGGGTGTAGTGAGGATACTCCAACAAGCCGTTATAAAATGAATCTTCCTCTGCCGAAGCCTTGTCACCCAAAACTCCGGGAATCAATCGGACTACTGCATCCACCAAAACCATAACCGGTATCTCTCCACCTGTAAGAACAAAATCACCTACAGAAATCTCATCTGTAACCAGATGCTCCCTTACTCTATCGTCAATTCCTTCATAATGCCCGCAAATAAAGATCAACCTTTCTTCTTGGGCCAATTCTTTAGCATAACCCTGTGTAAAAGTCATACCCTGTGGGCACATAAGAATTATTCTGGATTTGCTTTCATTACTGTTTTTCAGTTTTTCCACTGCTTCAAAAACAGGTTCGGCATGCATAACCATTCCAACCCCGCCGCCAAAAGGTGTGTCGTCTACAGTATGGTGCTTGTTGCGAGAAAAACCACGTATATTATATGTATTTATCTGAACAATATTTTTGTCCCGGGCCCTTTTAATGATACTGCTATCAAAAGGGCTCGCAAACATCTCCGGAAAAAGAGTCAATATATCAATATTCATAATTTCGCTCCATGCTTGCTATAAACCCTCTGGTAGATCAACCACCATCTTCTTGTTTTCCACATCGATTAATTTTACTACCTGCTTTAAGGCAGGTATCAGCAAATCCCTTTTCTCAGCTTCATACCAAACTATGTACACATCATTGGCGCCGGTTGTCAGTATGTCCTTTATCCGGCCATAATGCCGCCCTTCACTGTTATAGACATTCATACCCATTAAATTAAAAACATAATAAGAGCCCCTGGGCAGTGGGACAATATCCTTTGGTTCTACCTGCAGCAAACCTCCCTTTAAGCTTTCGGCTGCAGTCATATCAGGTATTTCCTTAAACTTTATCACCACAAACTTCTTATGATTATAGACATCCTCAGGGTGCATTAACCGGTAAGCACCCTTTGTATAAACTGATACCTGTTTCATCCCCTTAAAACGCTCAGGAAAATCTGTCAGGGGCAGTACCCGTACATAGCCGCGATTTCCCTGTGTATTTACTATTTCACCAATTGTAATATAATTCTTTGAGCTTTCCTTATCCATAAAATATCCTTTCTTTGCATAAGGATTAGATACTACAAGGGGGCAAATGCCCCCTTTTTTACTGGAAATTATGCTTATGATGGTTCTGTAGATAAGTTATGGTTTAATGTAACACAAATTTATATAGCATAAGCAGGATTAGTACTGTATAATTTCCACCAAGCACGAGTGCCTTTAGCAAGAAAGTCGCTTTTAAGCGACTTTCTTGCTAAAGGATTTCTACTGTTACCTTTTTGCGCTGCTTAGTGGCGGCTGCTTTTACCACAGTACGAATTGCCTTAGCAATTCGCCCCTGTTTACCTATAACTTTTCCCATATCTTCCGGAGTTACCCTTAATTCAATCAATACCGATTTGTCGCTTTCCACCATATTTACAGCAACCTTATCAGGCTGATCCACGAGGGCTTTGGCTAAGACCTCAACCAATTCCTTCATTACGGTACCCCCTCATAGCTACTTACCAGACTCAGCGATTCTCTTCATAATGCCGACTTTAGAAAATAACGACTTTGTGGTATCGGTAAGCTGAGCACCTTTTTGCAGCCAACTGATCGCCTTTTCTTCATCAATTTTGATTGTTGCAGGCTGTTTCAGGGGATCATAATAGCCAATCTCTTCTATAAAACGACCGTCCCTGGGAGACCGGGAATCGGCCACAACTATGCGATAAAAGGGATCTTTCTTGGCCCCCATTCTTTTTAACCTGATTTTCACTGCCACTGTATTCACCTCCTTATTAGACTACAATAGCACATATGAATTTTATCAATAACTTATTGAAAAAATGGAATCTTTGGCATTTTGCCGCCTTTTTTTATGGTTTTATCTATATCGGAAAACTGCTTCATCATTTTCTTGGTTTGTTCAAACTGTTTCAACAACCTGTTTACCTCTTGGACACTGGTTCCGCTGCCCTTAGCTATTCTGCGCCTGCAACTTCCATTAATGATCTCCGGTTTTTCTCTTTCCTTATGAGTCATAGATTTGATTATTGCTTCCACATAGACTAGTTCTTTTTCATCGAATTCCAGGTTTTTGATTTTTTTTAGCCCACCCATTCCAGGAAACATGCTTAATACCTGTTCCAGCGGGCCCAATTTTTTAACCTGCTGAAGTTGTTCAAGAAAATCATCCAGAGTAAATTCCATACTACGTATTTTCTTGTTTAATTCCGCCACTTTCTCAGCGTCAAAATTAGCTTGAGCCTTTTCAATCAATGTTAGCACATCACCCATACCTAAAATACGATCCGCCATGCGATCTGGGTGAAAAGTCTCTAACGCATCCAGTTTTTCACCTATACCGGCAAATTTGATGGGACAACCGGTTACAGCTTTAACAGAAAGTGCCGCCCCGCCCCTGGTATCACCATCAAGTTTGGTCATTATTACACCGTTTAGCTGCATGCGCCTGTTAAAAACTTCTGCAACATTAACCGCATCCTGACCTGTCATGGCATCTACCACCAGCAGTATTTCATTAGGCTTAACTTCAGATTTAACAGCTTCCAACTCATCCATCAGTTCTTCGTCTATATGCAATCTGCCGGCCGTGTCAATAATAACCAGATCGCGACCGCTGTTTGAAGCATTTTCTATAGCGGCTCTGGCTATCACAGCGGGAGCTTGCTTATCGCCCATGGTAAAAACAGGTATATCAAGCTGTTCCCCTAATACCTGAAGCTGCTTAATAGCTGCCGGACGGTGAATATCTCCTGCCACCAGCAACGGCCTACGCCCTTGTTTTCGCAAGAAATTGGCCAGTTTAGCTGAAGTTGTGGTCTTACCTGCTCCGTGTAACCCCACCATCATAATAACTGTTGGTGGTTTGGGAGCTAAATTAATCTTACTGTATTCACCACCCATCAGGTCCATTAACTCCTGGTGAACAATCTTAATTACCTGCTGGGCCGGTGTCAGGCTGCTTAATATGTCCTGGCCTATAGCCTTTTCCTTGACTTTGTTTACAAAGTCCTTGACCACCTTGAAGTTTACATCAGCTTCCAATAAGGCAACCCGCACTTCACGCAAGGCTTCCGAAACATCAGCTTCCTTGAGGCTACCTTTATTTCTAAGCTTCTTAAAGGTTTCCTGCAGCCTTTCTGCAAGACTAGAAAAAACCACAGTATGACCCCCTTAACGTATATTTGCTATTATTTTTTAACTGTTTCCATGATTTCCAATAATAATTCCTTGATCTGTTTTATTTTTTTAAACCCGTCTACCGAATTTGGACTTAGTAAAAACTCTTCCGCTAATGCCAGTGCCTCTGCCACCTTACTTCTTTGTTCTGTAAAATTAGCCGCCAATCCCAGTTCTTCTTCGTATTTAACCAGTATCTGCACAGCTCTTTTTAAGGAGTCATGCACGGCTTGCCTGCTGACGGTAAATTTGTCCGCTATTTCTCCCAGTGACAGGTCATCTTCATAATACAGTTCTAAAAATTTTTGCTGTTTTTCAGTCAGCAATTGACCATAAAAATCGTACAACAGAGTAACCCAGGCAACTTTCTCCAACAAATAAGTCACCTCATGAGTATAAAGGTAAAATACTTTACACCCCATTTTAGCTGATGACAGTTTAATTGTCAAGGTTTATAGTTATGTTAAGATATTCTTGACAAAAGGTGTATTATATAATAAATATTAATTTAATCTTTCAAAAAACAATATTTTCTATTTAGAGTTGGAGGTTTTTTCTTGTGATTGAATCAACTCCGGAAAGCCGCTTACCAGAAGGCTTTATAACAATAAAGGATGCTTTAGCAAAAGGACAGCCGGGCAAACATCTACATAAAGAATATTTAAATGCCAGCCTTGTGACCATGTTAAGCCTGCTTAATTTTGATCATAACTTCGTCTCAGCCAGAGGGTGCAGTGTTTGGAATGATCAAGATGTTGAATACCTTGACTTCCTGGGTGGATACGGAGCACTTAATTTAGGGCATAATCACCCGGATGTAGTCAGTGCTGTACAAAGTGTTTCCTCACTGCCCAATCTTCTGCAAATTTCTCTTGGTATTCTAACAGGAGCGCTGGCCAAAAATCTGGCCGATGTAACTCCTGGTGCATTACAGCGTTCATTTTTTGGCAACAGTGGCGCAGAAGCCGTGGAAGGGGCTTTAAAACTGGCCCGTATGGCCACCAAGCGACAAGGTCTGGCCTATTGTCATGGCTCTTTTCACGGCAAAACTCTCGGTGCTCTCTCTGTAACCGGGCGTCTTAAATACCAAATCCCGTTTCAGCCACTGTTGTCTGATTGTTATGCCGTACAGTTCGGCGATATTGCATCACTGGAAGAGGTATTAAAAGAAAATAGCATAGCTGCTTTTATCGTAGAACCTATTCAGGGTGAAGGAGGTATTATAGTTCCGCCTGACGGTTATCTGTCTCAAGTTAGAAAGCTATGTTCAAAACACGGTACACTGCTAATTATGGACGAAATTCAAACGGGCCTGGGCCGAACAGGCCAGCTCTTTGCCTGCGAATACGAGCAAATTGAACCGGATATTCTCTGTCTGGCCAAATCACTGGGTGGGGGTATAATGCCTATCAGTGCTTTTATAACTACACATGAAATCTGGAAAAAGGCTTATGGCAGTATGGAAAAAGCTGCTCTGCATACATCAACTTTTGGTGGAAACACCTGGGCTGCCGCAGCCGGGCTGGCTGCTCTGGAAGTAACTTTTCGAGAAAACCTGGTACTGCAGGCAAAAGAAAAAGGCGAGTACTTTCTGAAAGGCTTGAAACAATTACAGCAAAATTATCCTTTACTAAAAGAAGTGCGGGGCAGAGGTTTAATGATCGGTCTGGAATTTAACCAGCCAGTCGGGTTGGCCAGAAAAGCACTGCCCGGACTAAATAAACTCTCTCAGGAATATCTGGGCAGTTTGATTGCAGGGGAACTGCTCAATAAATACCGTATAATCACCGCCTTTACATTGAATAACCCCAATGTAATCCGCATGGAGCCTCCCCTGACAGTTACTTATGAGCAATTAGATAGAGTATTGGAGGCTCTGAAAGAAATTTTTACACGTCATAAAGGTTTTTTCAGTGTTGCCAGAGAAGGAGCGAAGACAATTATTAAGGCTTTGAGAAAAAAATAATTTGATTGCTTAAAAGGATAGCTTACATTAGAAGCATTATCTTTTATAAAGTTACCTGCTCAAATATAAATCATGTCCTTTAGAATATTTCCTAATCTCTTTATTCCTGTTCGAATAGTATCCTCATCGGCACAAGAGAAATTCAACCGCATGGTATTGGCATTTTTTTCAGCAACATAAAATGGGAATCTCTCGAATAAAAGACCTCGGTACACCTGCTATTCTATCGGAAAAAGAATTTTGCATCAAAGATACTCCTTTCACTTCAACAACTTCTCTGATATGTGAACTACCCCCGCTTACGTTCCACTAAGAAGCGGGGGCTTCCAAAGGAACATCAACGAGCGTTTCCTGATTCATCAGCCACGGCCTACCGTTACAAAGAGCAATAGGTCTTACACGGCCTCCAGCAGGCATGATTTCGGGCGGTCCCCGCCCTACAACTATATATCTAAGCCGCTAGCATTTCTAAGCCACGACGTTCTATCAATATGGCTGGACACCAAATCCCTGGGCATAACCATTCCACAAGCAGGACACAGGTGCACTCTGACACTCAAATCCTTTGGCACATTGGCACCACAAAGACATGTCTGGGAAGTGCCATGAGGAGGGACAGGAAGAAATATTTTACCATATCTGTGACATTTATACTCAACAAAGTTTCTGAATGTACCCCATGAAGCATCATGTATGCTTTTAGCTAGGTAGTGGTTTTGACCATGTTCTTGATCTTTAGATCTTCCATGAAGACAATATCATGGCTCTGAACCACGTCTAGACTGGTCTTGTGTAGAAAGTCTTTCCGTTGATTAGTTATCTTAGCATGAAGTTTAGCCACTTTAGTTTTAGCTTTCCCTCGGTTGTTAGAACCTTTCTTTTTGCGAGAAAGTCTTCGCTGTTGTTTGGCTAACTTCCTTTCTGATTTACGATAGTATTTTGGGGTTCCTATTTCTGTACTATCAGACAATACAGCAAAATGTTCAAGGCCCACGTCTATTCCAATGGATTTGGTACTGTCGATAAGATTTTCGAGTACTTCCACTTCGGCAGTCAAATTAGCGTACCACTTACCACCGTGATACTTTATGTTAACCCTGGATATTTGACTGGCATCAAATTCCCGGTGAGTTGTCATTTTTACGAAACCTATTTTAGAAAGATAGATTTTACCCGGCTTAGAGAAAGTTTTCTTTACAGCATCCACCTGGGGATAGGTAAATGATGTGTAATGGTCACGGTTTTTGAACCGGGGGTATCCGGCTTCTTTGGCAAAAAACCGCTGATAGGCAAAGTCTACCCGGCGCAAAGTATCCTGCATTACCTGACTGTGAACTTGCTTGTATTCCAGATGTTCTTTTGTATAGCCCGGCAGCATATTCTGCTGTTTATTATATGTCAACCCTTGGCCGGTTTCTTTATACACACGCTGACGCTCAGATAAAGACCAGTTATAGAGTTTCCGGCAAAGTTTTAGTGTGTGAAACATTTTTTTCTGTTGCTCTTTGGTCGGACGCATTTCAAACCGGTAGACAATTTGCAAATGATTCACCTCTTTTCACCCTGGGTTTCAATGTACTTCTTAATTACTTCAATGGGTGCACCACCTGTAGTTAGAAAACAAAAACTTTGCGACCAAAAATATTCTTTCCACAGCTGCTTTCTAACTTCCGGAAACTCCTTTTTAATAAGTCTGGATGATGCACTTTTGAATGCATTGATGTACTTAGAAATTTCCGTATTAGGGTGAGCCTTGAACAATATGCGTGTGTGATCTTTGTCATGGTTGTATTCAAGAAAACTAATATTATATTTTGGTGCAATATACTCACCAATTTCTTTGATACGGTTTGCTATTGTGTCGTTTATAACTTTTCTGCGATATTTTACTACCAAAATCAGATGATATGTGAGTAAGAAGACCGAGTGGCTATTTGTATCAAGTTTGCTCAATAATAATCAGCCTTTCGTTATTGCGTCTGATTATATTTTGCCACATCATAGAGGCTTTGGCAAACATTTTATTAGTACACAAACCAAACCCCGCCATTCATCCCACCGCCTTAGAGGTGGGATGAATGGCGGGGTTTGGTTAAAACCCGAAAACTATCCCTACAGCTGACAAGGATATCTCAGGGAGTTTTTAAAAGAAACTCCCCGCTCCTTGACTTTTTCTCTGACTGCTTTATAAATACTTGAAGAAAGTTTTACCCCAACAAAGACAATATGGCTTTACAAAAAGCTGGCAGATCATCGGGTATCCTAGAGGTTACAACTTTGCCGTCAACGATTACTTCTTCATTTATGTACTCGGCACCAGCATTTTTTACGTCGTCCTTAATATGAGGACAGCAGGTCGCTTTCTTACCCTTGATAATGCCTGCTGATATAAGCATCCAGGCACCATGGCAAATTGAAGCCACCACTTTACCCTGCTCGTAGGCTTCCCTCACAAGAGTAATCATTGGTTCACTCAAACGCATTAAATCAGGAGCATAGCCACCAGGAACAATAACTGCCGTAAATTGCTCTGCTTTGACTTTATCAGCGGAGAAATCCTCAGCTACCGGCATAGCGCCGCTTTTTCCAAGATAAGATTGCTTACGTCCTGATCCTATTATATTCACCTGAAAACCGGCCTCTTGAAAACGGAAGTATGGATACCAGAATTCTAATTCATTGTAATTATCTTCTACCAATAAGGCTATTTCTTTGGACATATTTTAAACCCCTTTCTTTTAACCTGTATTTACAACTGGTTGGCTTTATCTGCATGAGCATACTTCAGAATTTAAATTTAACAGAAACTATTTTAAGGAAGTTAATCTTAAAAGCATATAAGTATAAGAGCCACTTGTCTAAAGGTTTGCTATTTCTTCCCTACCAAGCGCTCGGCTATTTCCTGTACTTTGCTTAGAACTTCTTCTTCATCAATTGTCAATACACGTCTGTTTTCCATAACTACTTGGCCATCAATCAATACTGTCTCCACATCAGCGGACTGAGCCGAATATACCATATGGGCAATCAAATCATGTTTGGGGTAAAGATGCGGTTTATGGAAATTGAGCAAAATTATATCCGCTTTCATACCTTCTTTGAGCATGCCCACTTCGTTTTCCAGGCCCAGTATTCCCGCACCGCCGCAGGTAGCCATTTTTAATGTTTCATATGAGGGCAAAACCACGGGATCCATACAAGCAACCTTTTGCAGCAGGCTTGCACTGCGCATTTCTTCTATCATATCCAGGTTATTATTGCTGGCCGCACCATCTGTGCCTAAACCTACCTTAACACCTTTTTTCAGCATTTTATACACCGGAGCTATACCGCTGGCCAGCTTCATATTGCTTTCCGGATTATGAGCCACCCCAACACCTTTTTCAGCCAAAATATCAATATCCTCATCGGTCAGATGCACACAGTGGGCAGCCAGAACCCGCCTCTCCAGCACCCCTGTATCCAGCATCAATTTTACCGGAGACTTATTATAATCACGGGTTATATCTTCTATTTCTGTTTTCGATTCAGCCAGGTGAATGTGAATGCCTACAGCTAATTGATCGGCCAATGCCATAACCTTTTTTAAATAGTCCGGTGGACAGGTATAGGGAGCATGCGGCCCCAGCATAGTAATTATCCTGCCGTTGGCTGCACCGTGCCAATCCTGAACAAACTGCTTGCTCTGCTCCAAAGCTGTCTCGGCTTCCGGGCCTACTCCTATCAACCCCCGGGACAGGCAGGCCCTTATCCCGGACTTCTCAACAGCGCGGGCCACTTCCGGCATGTGAAAATACATATCGGCAAAGGTGGTCGTACCTGATTTAATCATTTCTAAACAACAAAGAAGACTGCCCCAGTATATATCGCCAGGCTCTAATTTAGCTTCCAAAGGCCAAATTTTCTCTGAAAGCCAGTGCATTAGAGGCAAATCATCAGCATAACCACGCAGCAAGGTCATGGCAGCATGCGTATGACAATTAATCAGGCCCGGCATGGCTACAAAACCCCGCCCATCAATCAGCCGATCAGGTCTAAAATCCGGCTTGACTGTGCCAACAGGGCCAACTCCGATAATTTTACCCTTGTCAATAGCAATTTCAGCATCACTGATAATCCGATCATGTCCCTGCATGGTAACGACATTAACATTTTTTACTAATATTCCGGACAAGCTTATCCCTCCTCCCAAAATCAGATCACTTATTCTTATTTGTTGGCCGACGATAACACGTCAAATAGTAATTATGATGGGATTTTACATCTTCCGGGGTTAAAACATGCGGCGTTCCTAATATTCCGGATAAAATATATACCTTGGCCGTTCTCTCAACAATCTGGCAAACCTGAAAAGCTTCTTCCAATTCTCTGCCCACTCCAATCACACCATGGTTGGCCAGAAAAACCGCATTTAATTTACCGAGTGCATGGGAGCAATTTTCCGCCAATTCTGCTGTTCCGGCAGGCGCATACTCGGCTACAGGTACAGGCCCTCCTACCAGTTGGGCCATGTCCTCCAGAATAGGCGGCAAAGCCTGACGGGATACAGCCATGGCACAACCGTAAGTGCTATGCGTATGAACTATCGCGTTAACATCCGGCCTGGATTTATAAACTGCCAAATGCAGTTTTAATTCAGTTGAAGGCTTTAGATTACCTTCAACCACATTTCCCTCCAAATCAACGGTAATTAGGGCATGGGCATGCAGGTTATCGCAGTTAACCGCACTGGGAGTAATAATAACCAATTTATCTTTCTTGACCAGAGTAGAAATATTACCCCAACTGCCCACCACCAGCCTGCTTTGAGCCATACGATGGCCGACCCTAACCACGTTATCTTTTGCTTCTTCTGTTGCCAAAGACATTTTTCAGTTACTCCCCCAAACTCCTGTTCACCTGATATATTTGCAAATAATTTTTCTCTTCACTAGTGTTTTTGCAATTAGGTTGCTTTCACTTTTGAAAATTTCATATTACAAATTATAGATATGGTTACCATATGGTAACTTACGGTATTACAAGCTCTTATATTTGATTATTCCACCAACCAGGAGTTTAAATAGTCTTCTTGTTCCTGTGTCAATTTGTCAATATTAATATCTAATGAACGCAGTTTTATCTCAGCCACCCTGCTGTCAATCTCTTTAGGTACATCATACACTTTTTTATCTAAAGCAGCGGCATTTTTCAAAATATATCTGGCTGACAAAGCCTGAAGGGCAAAAGACATATCCATTATTTCCGCCGGGTGACCGTCACCGGCAGCTAAATTGACAAGTCTCCCTTCCGCTAACAAGTAAATTTTTCTCCCGTCTGTCATCGCGTATTCTTCAATATCCTTGCGAACAGTACGATGGCTTACAGCTGTCTTTTCCAGGTCGGGCTTATTTACCTCAACATCGAAATGACCGGCGTTAGAAAGAATCGCACCGTTTTTCATCAGCTGGTAATGCTCTTTAGTGAGTACATCCTTGCAACCGGTTACAGTTATGAAAATATCCCCGGAAACAGAGGCCTCTTTTGCCGACATAACCTGAAACCCATCCATAAAGGCTTCAATGGCCTTAATCGGATCAATCTCACAAACAATAACCTTGGCTCCCATACCCTTGGCCCGCATGGCAACACCCTTGCCGCACCAACCATAACCTATAACAACAACAGTTTTTCCCGCAACAATTAAGTTGGTAGTGCGCATAATACCCGACCAAACAGACTCACCCGTGCCATACCGGTTATCAAACAGGTACTTGCAGTAAGCATCGTTTACCGCTACCATAGGAAACAATAGGCCGCCTTCCCGCTCTAAGGCCCTTAACCTGATCACACCGGTAGTAGTTTCCTCACAGCCGCCTAAAACATTTACAACCAGGTTTTTCCTTTCCGTATGCAATAGGTTGACTAAATCCCCGCCGTCATCAATAATAATCTGCGGTTTAGTATCTAACACCTGCAACAGGTGCTCTTTGTATTCCTCCGGCGTGGAATTGTACCAGGAAAATACGTTAATACCTGCCTCCGCAAGAGCCGCAGCTACATCATCTTGAGTAGAGAGAGGATTGGAACCGCTTATAGACACATCAGCACCACCGGCTTTCAACACCTCCGCCAAGTAAGCAGTCTTAGCTTCCAGATGAATACTAATCGCTACCCGTATACCTTTAAAAGGAAGCTCTTTTTCAAACTCAGCTCTGATTTCATTCAACACAGGCATATGCTCTCTGACCCAGTCTATTTTAAGCCGCCCGCCGGGTGCTAATTTAATGTCCCGAACAATATAATCTGTCATTTTATACCTCCTAAAACAATCTGTAACTTATTGCTCAAATGCTAACTTTCTTAAATTTTGCAGATAATCCGGCCTAACCACTCCCCGCTCAGTAATAATAGCTGTCACCAGCCTGTGCGGTGTAACATCAAAAGCAGGATTCCAAACCTTAACACCGGCAGGAGCTACCTGTATGCCGCCAAAGGAGGTTACTTCATCCTGTTCCCGCTCCTCAATAGGAATAGCCCCGCCGTCAGGCAAAGACAGGTCAATGGTGGAAAGGGGAGCTGCCACATAGAAAGGAATCCCATGCTCTTTAGCCAGCACTGCAACACCATAGGTGCCGATTTTATTAGCTACATCCCCATTGGCCGTTATCCGGTCAGCACCCACTATTACTAAATCCACTTTGCCCTTTGACATCAAATAACCAGCCATATTATCGGTAATAAGAGTTACAGGAATATTATCCTGCATCATTTCCCAGGCAGTTAGCCTGGCACCTTGCAATAAGGGCCTGGTTTCATCGGCGTAAACACTAACCTGTTTACCTGCCTCGCAAGCAGCCCTTATAACGCCAAGAGCTGTGCCAAAACCGGCGGTAGCCAAAGCCCCCGCATTGCAGTGGGTCAGTATTCCTGCCTTATCCGGAACCAATTCTTGACCATACCGCCCCATTCTTCTGTTGCTTTCAACATCTTCACAGTGTATCTTATGGGCTTCTTCTAATAAGACTCTGCTTAAGTCTTCAGCACCTAATGCACCTGCCTGCGTCATTACCCCCAGCATTCTGTCTACCGCCCAGGCTAAATTGACTGCAGTAGGACGTGTAGCTTTTAAAAAACGACCTGCTGACTCGACTTGCTTAATATACTCTTTTTGTGTTGCTTGACCTGCGGACAAAGCCGCCAAAACTATACCGTAAGCAGCAGCTGCCCCAATAGCCGGCGCGCCGCGCACTCGTAAGCACTTAATTGCTTCCGCCACCTCATGGTAATCGCAACAAGGCTTATAGTAAATTTTCCCTGGCAACAAAGTCTGGTCCAATAACATTAATAGATTGTTTGCCCAGTGCATGGATTCCATAACATAACACCGCCACTTTCGCAAATTATACGGGATCAACATGGGAGATCTGACAACTGCAAGTTCTGCCCTCCTCCAAACTTTCAATGGTTTCCATAATTAAACGGCGCAAATTTGCCACATTTTTACTCATTACCTCCACTACTTCCTGATGAGATAATTTGTACTCGGCGATACCGGCTGCATAGTTAGTAACCATGCAGATTGTAGCATAGCACATCTGAACCTCTCTGGCCAAAACTACTTCAGGAACACTAGTCATCCCCACCAAATCGCCACCCAGCCTGGCAAACATACGGATCTCGGCCGGAGTTTCAAAACGAGGACCTTCTGTACAAACATATGTGCCGCCGTTATGGGCTGTTAACCCCAAATTACCCGATACCTCCATGAGCAACCTGCGCAATTCCGGGCAGTAAGGATCGGTTACATCCAGGTGGACAACACCATTTTCGCCGCCTTCAAAAAAAGTATGCTTGCGTACTTTAGTAAAATCAAGAAATTGATCTACAAAAACAAAATCCTCAGCTTTCATAGACTGGTTCAGAGAACCTACTGCAGCTGTGGCAAAAATATTTTTCACTCCCAGTTGCTTTAAACCCGCAATGTTAGCCCGGTAATTTACCAAATGCGGGGGGACCGAGTGATCCGCCCCATGGCGGGCCATAAACGCCACCTTTTTCCCCTTATATTCACCTATTTTAACCAGTGTGCGGCCATATTCGGTTTCTAGCTGCTCCTCATGGATATTCTCCAAAATATTGGGATCATAGACACCGGTACCACCAATAATAGCTATTTTTACTGTCATCTCTTCCCCTCCGGTTACCGTTTTAATTATATTCCTGCCAAGCATTCCTGGTATGGCTATCTTACTGGATGATCTCTGCAGAGAGAACGGTCAATGAGAAAAATTCCTAGCGGATTACTAATTATATAAGATATCTCCTGCCATACATTTATTATACCCCCTGATTTTTCTTTTTGCATAACATATTTATACAATGAATAAAAAAGTTTTATTTATATATTCTTATATTTCCCATTGTAAAATAAAAGACCGTACGAATACGGTCTTTTTAAGCAGACTCCTTATTAACCGGAAACAATGCTTCAGCAAAAACTTCCGGTTCAAACGGTCTCAAATCCTCTATACCCTCGCCAATGCCGATAAGTTTAACCGGAATTTTCAGAGCATTCTTAATAGAAATCACCACACCGCCCTTAGCTGTACCATCCAGTTTTGTCAAGGCAATGCCTGTTACATCCGCAGCCTCTCCAAAGAGTTTGGCCTGACTAACTGCATTCTGCCCAGTGGTAGCATCCAAAACCAGCAGGATTTCCTGTGGCGCCTCCGGCATATCTTTGTTGATCACACGTTTTATTTTCTTTAGTTCATCCATAAGATTGCTCTTAGTATGCAGCCTCCCGGCAGTATCCACAATCAGCACATCTGACCTGCGGGCCCTGGCTGCCTGAATAGCATCATAAGCCACCGCTGCAGGGTCAGCACCCTCTTTATGCTTAATCATCTCTACACCAACCCGATTAGACCATATTTCAAGCTGATCAATGGCAGCAGCCCGAAATGTATCCCCGGCAGCCAGCAGTACCTTCTTGCCCAGCTCCTCCTTAAAGTAGTAAGCCAGCTTGCCGATGGTAGTGGTTTTACCTACCCCGTTTACGCCGACCACCAGGATTACAGTCAAACCGTCTTCATTTATATTTAAAGCAGTGCTTGCACCACCCTCACCCAGGATGTTACAAATGAGTTCTTTTAACACCTCTTTAAGTGTCTCAACGTCATCTATTTTACGTTTCTTCACTTCGGCCCTTAAGTTTTCCACTATCTCTACAGCTGTGTTGATTCCAATATCGGCGCCGATTAGTATTTCTTCCAACTCTTCGTAAAAACCTTCATCGATAGCCCGACGCCTGGTTACCAGTGTTTCTATTTTTTCTACAAAATTTTTTCTTGTTTTGGTCAGACTTTCTTTTAAACGACTGAAAAAACCCATGGCTAACCTCCTACCGCTTGCACTTTTGCATAGGTCTTCTTCTGGCTCCCGTATGCAGATGAGAACGAACCCGCAAATTGATTTCGCCGTTAGACGGCAATTCCAGCAAGGCTATTTTAGCTGCCTGTTGTTCAGCTTCTTTTTTAGAGCGTCCTGTCCCTTGCCCAATTATTATTCCACAATAAACAACACCAGCTGTAAATAACTTCTGGTGATCCGGTCCTTCTTCATTTAATATCACATAGCTAATCGGTTCCGGTGATTTTTTCTGCAGCATTTCCTGCAATTCCGTTTTATAATCCCGATCCACCCTACCTTCCAGCACATCATTTATAACCGGAGCCAAAAATTTGAGAGCGAACATCCTTGTTTTTTCCAGACCCTGGTCCAGATAAACCGCGCCCAACAATGCCTCAAAAGAATCAGCCAGAATAGATGGCCGTTCCCTCCCGCCGGAGCGCTCCTCACCTTTGCCCATCCTGAGACAGTAACCCAAATTAAGCTGACGGGCTACTTTAGCCAGCGAAGGTTCACATACTATGGCAGCCCTTAATTTAGTTAACTCACCCTCGGCACATTCTGGATAAGAACTATATAGATAGCCACTTACCAAAAGTTCCAAAACAGCATCACCTAAAAACTCTAGCCGCTGGTTATTGGTATGGGCGGCAGAGCCACTCTCATAAACATACGAACTGTGTGTCAAGGCTTGCCAGAGAAGGTTTTCATCGTTCCACGCAACTCCAACCTGTTGCATCAATTGCATTATATTATCCTGATTTTTTTTCATTAACGATCCCCTGCTCAGGTTGATCAATACAGACCCTATAATTTTTTGTTATATGATGAAAATATCAAAGTTGCATTATGACCGCCAAAACCAAAAGAATTTGACATGGCGATATTAACCCTGGCTTCCCTGGCCTTGTTAGGTACATAATCTAAATCGCAATCAGGATCCGGGGTATGATAATTTATTGTCGGGGGAATGATGCCTCTATTAATGGCTAAAAAACAAACCAAAGCCTCTATACCGCCGGCGGCGCCCAACATATGACCAGTCATAGACTTAGTTGAACTCACAGGTATCTTCCCGGCACTCTCACCAAAAATAGTTTTGATAGCTATTGTCTCCAATTTATCATTTAATGGAGTGGAAGTACCATGCGCATTAATATAGTCAACTTGTTCCGGCGCAATTCCTGCATCTTCCAGAGCCATACGCATAGAGGCAGCAGCACCGGCGCCTTCCGGATCAGGGGCTGTAATATGAAAAGCATCACAGGTAGTACCGTAACCGGCTACTTCACCGTAAATGCGTGCACCTCGTTTTAAAGCATGCTCTTCAGTCTCCAATACCAGTATGGCAGAACCCTCACCAATAATAAAACCGTCTCTGTCGGCATCAAAGGGGCGGCTGGCTTCTTCAGGCGCATCGTTTCTGGTAGACATTGCCTTCATAGAAGCAAAACCACCTACACCTAAAGGAGTAATCGGCGCTTCCGTTCCACCGCTAATCACTACGTCAGCTTGTCCTCTCTGTAAAAGCTTAATCGCATCTCCAATAGCATTAGTACTGGAGGCACAGGCTGTCACAGTCGTTATGTTCGGTCCGCGCAACCCAAAAGCTATAGCTACCTGTCCTGCTCCCATATTAGCAATCATCATCGGTACCAGGAAAGGACTGATCCGGCCAGGGCCCTTCTCCACCAGCACTCTGGTCTGTTCTTCCATAGTTGACAATCCACCGATACCACAACCCAGCACAACACCCACACGATTTTTATCAAGTTGACCCAAATCCAAACCTGCATCTTCTATAGCCATTTTAGAGGCAGCCACGGCAAACTGGGTAAATCTGTCCATCCGCCTGGCTTCCTTTTTATCAAGGTAATCGTGAGGATTAAAACCCTTGACTTCTGCGGCTATCTGTGTAGCAAACCCTGACGGGTCAAAATTAGTAATTCTCTTTATTCCGGAAACTCCAGCAGTCAAAGCTGACCAAAATGGCTCAATTCCAATGCCTACCGGAGAAATTACACCCATACCGGTTGCAACAATCCGTTTTTGCAAAACAGCACCTCCTGTCACACCTAAACTATAACATTCTAATTCCAATAAAATTTTCAAAAAGTCCCGAAAGCTTATCTCCGGGACTTTTTAATATTCTAAGAAATTATGCTTATAATGGCTCTGTGGACAAGCTAAAACTAACATCGCATAATTTCCGACGAGCACGAGTGCCTGTGGCTGCTCGAAAGTCGCTTAAAGCGACTTTCTTGAGATAATTATTGATGATCCTGAATATACTGAACTGCCATACCGACAGTACGAATCTTCTCGGCATCTTCATCGGGAATAACTATATCAAACTTCTCTTCCAAAGCCATGACCAGTTCCACGATATCCAAAGAATCTGCACCTAAATTATCGATAAAAGATGATTCCATAGTAATTTCGTCTTCTTCAACACCTAATTGTTCAACAATAATAGGTTTAATTTCATCAAAAATTGACACTCACATTCACCCCCCTTACCCAGTATTATTAACCACTGTCAAATTATATAACCAAACCGCCGTCAACAGCAAGCACCTGACCTGTAATATAGGAAGCCTGCTCGCTTACCAAAAATACAACTGCTGCTGCAACATCTTCCGGTTTACCTAAACGCCCTAAAGAAATCTTATCTGACATACTCTTTTTCAAATCATCAGGCATAGCAGAAGTCATATCGGTTTCAATAAATCCTGGAGCTACAACATTTACAGTAATATTTCGAGACCCTAATTCCTTAGCTAAAGTTTTGCTAAAACCAATCAAACCGGCTTTACTGGAGGCATAATTGGCCTGCCCCGCATTGCCGGAAATACCGACCACCGAACTGATATTTACAATCCGACCATACCTGGCTTTTAACATTGATCTAGTGACGGCCTTGGCACAGTTGAAAGAACCTTTTAAATTAACCGATATAACCGAATCCCAATCATCTTCAGACATTCGCATAACCAAATTATCTCTGGTAATACCGGCGTTATTAACCAATATATCCAGGCGGCCCAACTCTGACAAAACAGTCTTCACCATCTCGTTGACTTCAGCAGGATCAGCCACATTAGCTTTAACCACCAGGGCCCGCCGCCCTATAGATCTAATCTCCCCTGCTACTTCTTCAGCAGCTTCAATCCGCCCGGCACAGTTAATTGCTACATCGGACCCTGCCCCGGCAAGAGCCAAAGCAACAGCCCTGCCGATACCTCTGGAAGCGCCGGTCACCAGAGCAACCCTACTTTCAAGTAACATTTTAGCTAACCCCCTTCAAACTTGCAAGCGCTTTTTCCAAAGAAGGTTGGTCTTCAACATTATAAATATTTACCCTTTTATCAATTTTCTTAATCAACCCGCTTAAAACCTTGCCGGGACCAACTTCCACAAAGGTATCAATACCGTCATTAATCATTTTTTGTACAACTTCTATCCACCTGACCGGCCCATAGACCTGTCTAACCAGACAATCTTTTATCTGCTCAGCTGTAGTAACATAGTCAGCAGAAATATTAGCCACCAATCTTAGTTTAGGCTCAATAATACTGATCTGCTCTAATTCCCGGCCCAGTTTTTCCGCAGCCGGGAACATTAAAGCAGAATGAAACGGTCCGCTCACAACCAGCTTAATCGCCCGCTTAGCACCCGCCTCTTTGGCCAATACAATGGCTTTCTCCAGGGCCGCCGCGGAGCCCGCTATTACCAGTTGCCCCGGACAGTTATAATTAGCCACTTCCACCATACCCAAATCCGACGCATGCTTACAAACCTCCTGCAACATACCTGCATCCAAACCTAAAATAGCTGCCATAGCCCCACCGCCGGGGGGAACGGCCTGTTGCATTAATTGGCCGCGCTTGCGCACAATTTGCACCGCATCTGAAAAGCTCAACGCACCGGCGGCCACCAGTGCCGAGTATTCTCCCAGACTGTGCCCGGCTAATGCTTCAGGGGCAATACCAGCCTCCAATAAAACAGCCTGGCAAGCAATGCTGGCAGTCAAAACAGCCGGCTGAGTATTTTCAGTCTGTCCTAACAATTCTTCCGGCCCTTGAAAACACAACTCACTGATGCTGAAAGCAAGCGCTTTATCCGCCAAATCAAATATGTCTCTGACAACCTGGTAATTATCATAAAACTGCCTGCACATACCGACATATTGCGAACCCTGTCCCGGAAAAACAAAAGCCAAAGACATTACTTGATCACCCCTCCTTCG
Organism: Desulfofarcimen acetoxidans DSM 771; assembly: GCF_000024205.1. NCBI lineage: Bacteria > Bacillati > Bacillota > Clostridia > Eubacteriales > Peptococcaceae > Desulfofarcimen > Desulfofarcimen acetoxidans. The sequence goes on along the minus strand of NC_013216.1, from coordinate 1,202,024 downwards.
TACAAATGGCGCAAGACCTTTTCAGCACCAGCTATAACATCCTGCACAATATCCTGGGCTGACTCAATTTGCCGCACCATAGCCGATACCTGACCGGCCATAACTGAGCCAAATTGCACATCCCCGTCCACCATAGCAGCCTTCAACCGACCTACACCAAGCTTTTCAAATTCCTCAGCCGGGGCACCACGACCTTCCAACTCCTCAAACTGCCTTACCAGCTTATTCCTAATAACCCGGACAGGATGTCCTGTCGGCTTACCTGTAACAACAGTATCTCTGTCCTTAGCCTTTAAAATAACTTCCTTAATATTATTATGCACAGTACATTCAGTTGCGCACATAAAACGGGTGCCCATCTGCACACCAACAGCCCCCAGACTTAAGGCAGCAGCCAAACCCCTGCCGTTAAAAATACCGCCGGCAGCAATAACCGGAACATCTACAGCATCCACCACCTGAGGTACTAATGCCATGGTAGTTAAATCACCCACGTGTCCTCCTGATTCAACTCCCTCGGCAATTATTGCATCCACACCGTTTCTGACAAGTCTTTTAGCCAGTGCTACAGAAGCCACTACCGGAATCACTTTGGTCCCTACTTCCTGCAGCCAGGGGACATATTTTCCCGGGTTGCCGGCACCTGTTGTCACAACGGCCACCCGTTCTGCTCTAATGATATTTAAAACTTCCTCAGCGTAAGGAGATAACAACATAACATTTATCCCGAAAGGTTTGCCGGTTAAGATTTTCGCTTTACGGATCTGTTCTTTCAACCAATCGGGCGGAGCCTGCCCGGAAGCGATAATTCCCAAGCCTCCTGCCTCAGACACAGCAGCAGCCAATTCAGCAGTAGAAACCCAGGCCATACCTCCCTGCAATATAGGATATTCTATACCCAATAAATCACATAACTTGGTATGAATCAAATAATATCACCTCTTTTGGCGTAATATATAACAAATATCTTATGGGCCAACCTACAACACCCAACGAATAAGCACCGCACCCCAGGTAAGACCGGCACCGAAACCCACTAGAACAACATTCTGCCCGTTCTTAATTCTACCGTCGTCAACAGCCTCTTTCAGTGCCAGAGGGACAGAAGCCGTAGAATTGTTACCATAACGGTCTACAGTGACAACCACTTTATCCATAGGCAATTTTAAACGTTTAGCCGCTGATTCAATAATTCTTGTGTTGGCCTGATGAGGTACCAGCATACCCAGATCCTCGGTCTCCAAGCCTACTCCCGCCAGTACATGCTTGGTTGCATTACACATGGCTATTACTGCAAATTTGAATACGTCCCCACCACTCATTTGTATAAACTGCAAATTGAGATCAAGAACTTCTTGAGATAAAGGCATGCGCGACCCTCCGGCAGGAACCAGCAAAGTACCTGCACCTGAACCGTCAGCCCCCAAATGAACCGATAAAATACCTTGGTCCTGCTCCACCGGTTTGAGGACAACAGCTCCCGCTCCGTCACCAAAAAGCACGCAGGTACCACGATCCCGCCAATTGACTATTCTGGACATCACATCTGTTCCTATCACCAAAACAGTCTTGTATATTCCACTTGCGATAAATGCCTGTGCTACAGACAAACCGTAAATAAACCCACTGCAGCCAGCCTCAAGATCAAAAGCGGCAGCCTTTTTAGCACCCAATCGATCCTGTACTATGCAACCGGTGGCAGGGAAAAACATATCGGGGGTAAGAGTAGCGCATATAATCAAATCAACTTCGCTGGCAGAAACTCTGGCATTTTCCAGTGCGGCACTGGCAGCTGCCAAAGCCAAATCCGATGCAGCCTGCTCTGGAGCGGCAATCCGGCGCTCTTTGATTCCTGTTCTGCTGAGAATCCACTCATCACTAGTTTCCAAACTACTCTCCAGTTCTATATTAGTGAGAATACGTTCCGGCACATAAGTGCCCAGACCGACAATACCGGCATTATACTTCTTCACTGTACTCTACCCCCTTAGTATCCTGACCCTTTTCAATATCAGCCCTGATAGATGACACCAAACCGTTTTCTACAGCATCTGCCGCAACCCTAATGGCATTCTTGATAGCTTTAGCCGTAGAACTGCCATGACTGATTACGGAGATACCATTAATTCCAAGGAGAGGCGCACCTCCATACTCAGTATAATCAATACGCTGTCTGAATCTTTTGAGAGATGGTAAAGTCAGCAGTATCCCCAGCTTAGCCGTAATACTACAGGATATCTCCTGTTTAATCATACTCTTTAATGCCATAGCCAGGCCTTCTGATGTCTTCAAAACAATATTACCTACAAAGCCGTCACAAACTATCACATCAATATCACCGCTAAATACTTCCCGTCCCTCAACATTTCCGATAAAATCAATACCTGATTGACGCAGTAAAGGAAATGCAGCTAAAGTCAATTCGTTTCCTTTGGTTTCCTCCTCACCGATATTTAGCAATCCGACACGCGGTTTTATTATACCTAAAATTTTACTTGCATAAAGATTACCCATTATTGCAAACTGCAATAAGTACTGGGGTTTACAATCGACATTGGCACCGACATCTAAAAGCACAGTGCCTCCTTTCATAGTTGGCAGTACGCTGGCTATAGCCGGTCGATCAATACCTTTTATCCTGCCCAGATACAATAAAGAGGCAGCCATAGCCGCACCGGTACTGCCGGCAGAAACAACAGCCTGCGCACTGCCCTCTTTTACCAGCAGGTTTGCCTGAACAATTGAAGAACCTTTCTTTTTTCTTACAGAAGAGGCCGGGTGTTCATCCATTGCGATAACCTCTTTAGTATGTACAAGTTCAATTTTGTCCCGTGGAAAAGAACCCAGCTCAGCTGTTATCTTTTCTGTGTCACCGACCAAAATAATCTGAAAGCCATACTCCTGCACGGCTTGCACAGCACCCTGGACAATTTCACGCGGAGCAAAATCTCCTCCCATAGCGTCAACAGCTATTTTCATCTACCGGCCAAACCTCCTTAGACATGACAAAAACCAGGAAATCTCCTTCAAGGACTATTTCATCAAAAACTTGGGATATAACCCTTACCAAATATTTCTGACCCTTTTTTCGCTTAACCACTGCCCTGGCAACTACCAATTCTCCTATATACACAGGTCTTTTAAAGCTCACTCTGGCTGTACCTGTTAATACTACTTCCGCATCTATAGCAGCTACGGCCAGAGAATTAGCCTGAGCAAACAAATGATGTCCCCTAGCAATCTTTGTTTTTTGAAAAGCCATATCCTCACTGATACTAAGATGTGAGGAAGCATATTGATCAGCTTCCATTTCTATTAATTCACCGACTAATTCATCGCTGCTTAATGATCTTAACTCTCTGTCATTACCCCTGGCTATTTCTTTAAGTCTCTGTCTCAACTCAGGAATATTCAACTCACCTCTGTCTAAACGCACAGTTTGAATGCTAACACCCAGAATCTGAGCCAGTTTCTCATCCGTTAGAAAAGGATTATTAGCCAGATATTTCTCTAACACTTGTTGCCTCTCCGATTTTTTCAAAACAGCCTTAACCATTGAGGATAACTCCCGAAATTTATTTAGTACCAGGTACCAAACTAAGTATAAATTACTTGGAAATTAAATGCAACCTGAGCAATAAAAAAACTTTGGCTAAGTACCAAAGTTTTAACAGCAAGCTATTTTTCAACTACTTTTTTTGCATCATAATATCCACAAGCAGTACAAGCATAATGAGGCTTAACCGACTCATGACATTGGGGACACTTGACCAGCACAGGGGGAGTAATTTTTTGTTGGGCCCTGCGGGATCTCTTTTTTTGCTTGGAAGTCCTGTTTTGCTGCAATCCCATAATTCCACCTCCTTATAAAACTTAATATAACTTTAATGGGTTATCAATTTTTTAACAGATTTTTTAAAACAGCCAAACGAGGGTCAATATTAATCGCAGCACAATCACATTTTGCTTGATTTAGATTATTTCCACAGGTAGAACACAATCCCCTGCATTCAGAATTACATATGGTTTTCATCGGCAAGGCCAAAAAAACACTCTTAACCAATTCCGGAGCAATATTAATGTAGTCACCTCTAAAGCCTGTAATATCCTCATTATCGAGCTCATCAGCAACCGGTGCTTCTGAAATCAACCGATAAATTTCACTTATTTCTGTCTCTACAGGGAATAAATATTCTTCCAGACAACGATCACATTTCAACAAAACCCTGGCTTTTACCTTTCCTTGCAATACAAAATTTCCGTTTAAATTGGTAATATCTACATCAACCATAACCGGTCCGCTAAAAACAACTGAGCCAGTATTAACATCACCAACGGGAATTTCTTCATCCCAAGTATATTTTTCAGTTAAGCCAGGAGAATTTTTTAAAGGCCTGGTATCCAATAAAAACATAACGTCACCTCTGATTTCAACAACCCTCATTATATTAAGCCATTGATTTTTTGTCAAGTTTTTTCATGCGCTGCCAGTTTTCTTAATTTTTCAATAAATCTATTTTTTTATTCTAATACCTCTACCCAGAACATAAATATTTTATTATAATAAATTTTAACACAACTGGTGATAACTATTATGCTTATTTTCATTACTATTTTTGCCATAGCTGTGATGTCCGTATTGACAATTAAATATGCTTTCCCCAGCAGGAAATACACCAATCACTCAGGCAAAATTTTTTGGACAGCATGCAGCATTTTTTTTATTATAGCCATGATACTACAACCGCAAATAGTTTACGAGGGTTCAGTAAAAGGGTTAAAGACCTGGTTTGAAATTGTTCTGCCATCTTTACTGCCCTTTTTCATTGCCTCGGAGTTGTTAATGGCCTTCGGTGTAGTTCATTTCATGGGTATTCTTCTGGAACCTGTGATGCGTCCGGTATTTAACCTGCCGGGTTCAGGTTCATTTGTACTGGCCATCGGTTTTACTTCCGGATTTCCTATCGGTGCTATGGTTACAGCCAAACTGCGCCAGGAAAAACTCTGTACCAGGATTGAAGCTGAGCGTCTTATTTGCTTTACTAATAATTCCAGCCCACTTTTTATGCTGGTTGCTGTTGCAGTAGGAATGTTTAATAAGCCGGAACTGGGACTTGTTATAGCCGGTGCTCACTATTTAGCCAGCTTAACTTTAGGCATATGCCTTAGATTTTACTCAAGAAATGATCGGGAAGCAATTGCCCCGGCTTTTTCGGCAGGAAACATCCTAAAAAGGGCCATTCGCCAGATGTTAACTGTTCAAAGCAGGGAAAACCGTCCTGTAGGAAGAATAATGAGTGACGTAGTAAAAAATTCAGTTTCTAATTTGTTAGCTATCGGTGGATTTATAATTTTGTTTGCTGTTCTCATTCGCATATTTACTAACACAGGGCTCATTCATTTAATGGGAGATTTTTTTGGTATTTTATTGATTCCGTTAGGTATTTCACCGGAACTATTGCAAAGTTTAGGAACCGGTTTTTGGGAAATGACATTAGGAACCAAGTCAGTCTGTGAGACTACAGCGCCCTTATTGCAAAAGCTTGTTGCGGTTGCCATAATTCTCGGTTGGGGAGGGCTTTCAGTTCACGCTCAAGTTGCCAGCATGATCGCTGAAACCGATATCAGAATTTTACCCTTTGTTCTTGGACGTATAGCCCATGCTTGTATTGCAGGTCTCTACACTTATATACTGGCCGGCTACTCCTATGGCGAAACACTGGCTCTGGCAAAACCCGTTATAGCCGCTTACGGGCAGCGGACAGTTTCTCTTACCGCCAACTTACTGTTCTCCTTCTCATTATTAACACTGCTTATCTTGCTACCGATAGCATTGGCTATATTGCTGCAGCTGTTAAAAAGCATGAAATCTTTTGTTTATAAATAAGAGGAGCGCAAGCCAAATATCAAGAATATTCAGGCAAACTAGAAAATATATGCAATTCTCAAATATTTTGATAGTCTCACATATCCTGTTGACATTAAATATCACTAAACATTGTGTTATCATTAAAGTTAGCCATATAAATATTATATGGTAATAATATGGATATTATAATGGGTTAAATTAACTTTATATTTAGCCCCCAAATTAAAATAAAAGTCTACTAAGGAGGTAATTAACCGTGAATCTGTTGGATCAAATTAAAGCCAGAGCCAAAGCTAACCCACAGACTATTGTACTGCCCGAATCAGAAGATGAAAGAACAATTAAGGCAGCAGAAGCCATTATCAAAGAAGGTATTGCCAAAGTAACATTATTAGGTAATGTTGATACTGTAAAAACATCAGCCGCCAGCCTGGGCGTAAGCTTAGATGGCATTGGCATTGTAGACCCGGCAACCACTGATAAAATGACCGAATATGCCGAAAAACTGGCAGAAATCCGTAAATCAAAGGGTATGACAGCTGATGAAGCCAAAGCCTTACTATTAAATCCCCTTTATTTCGGAGCCATGATGGTCAAGCTGGGTGAAGCTGACGGTATGGTGGCAGGCGCTATAAACACTACAGGAGATGTATTAAGACCGGCTTTACAAATAATTAAAACCTCCCCAGGCATCTCAACAGTATCAAGCTGCTTTGTTATGATTATGCCTACTGCAGAATATGGACAAGAAGGTGTAATGATTTTTGCTGACTGTGCTGTCAATCCCAACCCTAATGCGGAACAAATGGCTGAAATTGCTTATGCCTCAGCTCAATCGGCCAAGTCTATCGCTAACATAACTGAACCCAAAGTAGGCATGCTTTCCTTCTCTACAAAAGGCAGTGCAAAACACGAACTGGTAAGCAAAGTCCAGGAAGCTACCAAAATTGCTAAAGAAAGATATGCTGATCTGGTGGTGGACGGTGAATTCCAGGCTGACGCCGCTATTGTCGCTAAAGTTGGAGCATCCAAAGCACCTGGCAGTGAGGTTGCGGGGAAATGCAACGTGCTGGTATTCCCTGATCTGCAGGCAGGCAATATTGGCTACAAATTAGTCCAGCGATTAGCCGGCGCCGAAGCTATCGGACCTGTTTTACAGGGTATTGCCAAGCCGGTAAACGATCTGTCACGCGGTTGCAGCGTTGAAGACATTGTTAACGTAACAGCTATTACAGTTTGTCAGGCACAGGCAACTAAATAATCCATCATATATATGATATAAACAGGCCGCAAGCCTATCCGCACCTTATACCAGGTGTGGGCTTATACAAAATGATAAAAATATTCACAATAATTTTTAAGGAGGAAATTTAAATGAAAGTACTGGTAATGAACTGTGGTTCCTCATCCTTAAAGTATCAACTACTGGACATGACTACCGAAAACCTGCTGGCTAAAGGCCTGGTTGAAAGAATTGGAATCGCCGGTTCTTTTTTAACTCATGAACCCACCGGTAAAGATAAGGTGCGAATTGAAACGGAAATGCCCACCCATACAGTAGCTATTAAGCTGGTGCTGGATGCATTGATTAATGCAGAGCATGGTGTAATCGGCGATATGAAAGAAATTGACGCAGTAGGTCACAGGGTAGTACATGGCGGAGAGACTTTTACTGATTCAGCAATCGTTACTGAAGAAATTATGAAAGCTATAGTTGACTGCAAAGAACTGGCTCCTTTACACAACCCGGCTAATATCATGGGAATTGAAGCCTGTCAAGAATTGATGCCCGATACACCGCAAGTTGCAGTTTTCGATACTGCTTTTCACCAAACTATGCCAGAAGCTTCCTACATCTACGGCATTCCTTACGAATATTATGAAAAGTATAAAATACGCCGTTACGGTTTCCACGGTACCTCGCATAAATATGTGGCTCAAAGAGCGGCTGTTATGCTGGGAAAAGACCCTTCCGAAGTCAAGGTTATTACCTGTCACTTGGGCAACGGCGCCAGTATTGCTGCTGTGAAAAATGGTAAGGTAGTTGACACTTCGATGGGCTTCACCCCACTGGAAGGACTGGTTATGGGTACCCGCTGCGGTTCCATTGATTCAGCTATACTGCCCTTTTTGATGGAAAAAGAAGGTCTTTCCGGAAAAGAAATCGATAACATCTTGAACAAAAAATCAGGTATGCTGGGTATATCGGGTATTTCCTCAGATATGAGGGACATCGGTCAAGCTATGAGTGATGGCAACCACAAAGCCCAAATAGCTCTGGAGGTTTATGCCCACTATGTACGTAAATATATCGGTTCTTACGCAGCTGTTATGAACGGCGTAGATGCTATCGTATTCACCGCTGGTATTGGTGAAAATGCTATAGACCTGCGTGCCATGATTTGTGAAGGACTTCAATTCTTAGGAACCGAACTGGATCCGGTTAAAAACGATGTAAGGGGTAAAGAAGTAAACATGGCCAAGGACGGTTCAAAAGTAGCCATTCTTCTCATTCCTACCAATGAGGAGTTGGTTATCGCCCGCGATACCAAAGTATTATGCGGCTAGAACTGGTTTTAAATTAACCAAATAAGTAAATTTACAAAGAAAGTCGCTTAAGATTACTTTCAAACATATCTATCATAAGCATGATTTTTTAGGGTATCAAAAAAGAGACGGGTTAATAACCCGTCTCTTTTTTGATACCCTGCAGTTCCAACCTACCTTGTTGTATCTCGTTTAACAACTTGCCCAAATTGTCTTCTAAACCTTTTAATATATCATCCGCATAAATACGGGCACCTTCTCTCATTTCCTGTGACACCATTTTTGACTGCTCCACTATTTCCTCTGCTATAATTCTTGATTGTTGAACAATTTCACTTTCATCAGCCTGCTGCATTACTTGTTTTTGCGCGTTTTCTATAAGCTTACTGGCTTCTTTTTTTGTATCTGACAAAACTTTCTCCCGTTCTTGTACAACCCACTTGGCCTGCCGTACTTCCTCCGGCAAAACAGCCCTAATACGATCAAGATAATCCAGCACTTTCTCCTCATCCACCAGTACCTTTCTGGAAAAAGGTATCTTAGTACTGCTCTCGATTAATTCCTCTAACTCGTTTAAAACATTGAAAAGCTCCACCGAGCTATCCCTCCCCTTTAACTTTGAAAGCAAACTTCTCTCTAAGTTTCTGCTCAACCAGCGGGGGAACCATGGTTTCCACACAACCACCAAACGAGGCCAGTTCTTTTACCGCTGACGAACTAATAAATGAATACTCTGCTCTCGTCATCAAAAACACAGTCTCCACAGAAGAAACAATTTTTTTATTTGTTAAGGCCATCATAAACTCTGTCTCAAAATCTGATATGGCTCGCAATCCTCTTATTATAGCTTGCGCCCCCTGCTGTCTGGCATAAAAAGCTGTAAGCCCGTCAAAAGAATCCACCACCACATTATAATAAGGTATGAGCACCTGCTGCAAAGTCGCGACTCGCTCGGAAACGGTAAAAAGAGGATTTTTACTTACATTCCTAGACACAGCAACAATTACACGATCAAATAGCAAAGCTGCCCTTTCAATAACATCCAGATGGCCGTTGGTTACCGGATCAAAACTGCCCGGATATACCCCAATCCGCAAAGGAAATCCCCCCACATTGTTAGATATCCATATAAAAGCCTAATATCGTATCTCCGTATTTTTCCTGTCGTATTAGCCGCAATTTATTAACCTCTAGGGGTAAATCCTCCAGTTTACTGCACTCCACAATAGCCTGTCCACCTGGAAGCAATAAATCATATTCATCTATTCCAGATAAAGCACAATTTATTAAATCCTTCAAATAAGGCGGATCCATAAAAATCAAATCATATTTATAAGACATTGCACCCAAACTGCTAAAACAAGAAGGAATGTTTCCCTTTAACAAGGTAGCATAATCATTGAAACCAGTCAAACCCAAATTTTCTTTTATCAGCTGTATGGTTTTATAGTGCTGCTCAACAAAAACAACCATAGAAGCCCCACGGCTTAATGCCTCAATTCCTATATTTCCTGTACCTGCAAATAAATCAAGAAAAATACTGCCCGGTACCCTGTCTCTGATTATATTAAAAAGTGCTTCTTTTACTCGATCAGCTGTCGGTCTAATTTTCAAATTTCCTGGAGATTTTAAGCGTCTGCCCTTAACTGATCCTGATATAACACGGATTTGAAACCCTCCCCGTAAGACAAGATTCAAAACCATACTGATTACATTATAACATACAAGGAAAAAAAAATCGAATTTTCCATTTTACAAATATTAATATTTTTTTATAAACTTTATATAAAAATTTGCATAAATTAACCTCTGCGGGTAAGCATATATGTTAGTAACTTAGGGGGGTAAAAAATTGATTTCAGAGTGCTGTAAAACTTTCGGCATCAATTTAGATCTGGCCGTAGAAGCTCATGAATTGCTGCGTGGACAAACAGGGCAAGAAATTCCAGGAGTAACGGTGAACAAAGAGCAATATACCTTTGCATCGGTAACAACTGTAAAAATAACTGAAAAATCAGCGGAAGCATTAATGGGCAAACCCTGCGGTAACTATATTACCGTAGAAGCTCCTGTTATACGCGAAAACAACCGCCAGGCTCACCATGAGGTAGCTAAGATTCTGTCTAAACATTTAGGACAAATAATTAATTTATCTCAAGACGCATCCGTCTTATTAATTGGATTGGGCAACTGGAATGCTACTCCCGACGCCCTGGGGCCAACAGTTGTAAAATACAGTCTGGTGACCAGACATCTCCATAACTATGCGCCGGAAGAACTGCACGGGGGCATGCGATGTGTTAGTGCTTTGGCACCGGGAGTCTTAGGTATCACAGGGATTGAAACAGCGGAAATAATTAAAGGCGTGGTAGATAAAATTAAACCTGATTTAATAATAGCTATAGATTCTCTGGCCGCTCGCAATGTGAACAGAATCAGCACTACCATTCAACTGGCAGATACAGGCATAAATCCAGGTTCGGGTGTGGGTAATACAAGAAAAGGCATCAACCAGGAAACAATGGGTGTACGCGTTATAGCAATAGGGGTACCTACAGTTGTTCATGCAGCTATCATAGTTCAGGACACCTTCAACCAGATTTTTGAGAGTATCAGTGAAAACCCCGGTCTAGCGCAAAACTTCAACATTAACCCGGAAATTGTGCAACAAGCAACCGGCAAAGTTTTAGAACCTTTTGCAGGCAATCTTATGGTAACACCTCGAGAAGTAGATGATTTAATTAAGGAAACAGCTAAGATAATTGCAGGTGCAATATCTATGTCACTTCATTCCTCCATAACCGCAGATGACTACAGTTTATATCTTCAATAAGAGTATTAAATTGAGCAAGCGGGGTCTCCCCCGCCTGCATAATACCAATGTTTATTAAGTTGTACATTTTTATAGTTATTGACTTTGTCCCTGAGTTTGCGGGGTTTCCAATTGTGCAGACTGTACTACCTGTGGAGTAGCACCGTTCTGCAGGGCTTGCTCGGCAAAAGCAACCAACTTCTTAGTCATATTTCCACCAACATAACCGTTAACACGACTGGGCAATGACCCCTTATCCATATTTGCATAATCATTTATACCCAACTCATTGGCAATTTCAAATTTCATGTTGTTTAAAGCGGACTTAGCACCTGGAGTTACTGGCTGATTTCTATTACGCGACATTTCTTGATATCCCCCTTTAAATTTTTTTTTGTTGTGAAGCTAATCATAGTATGGTTCAAACGGAAAAATAAAATGTATGAAAAATTATAGGGTTATATCGTGAAATAGGTAACTTAAAACCTAATTGCCATTAACCCCGAAAATGAATCTCATCCTATATGAGCAAACTGCACACTATCCGGGAATCTGGTTCTGATTTCTCTCAACAAGGCTTCATTTTCCGGTTTTTTCAATTCTGGGTCAGAGGCTAATAAATCTATCGCTTCTTGTCTGGCAACCTCAAGAATTTTCCAATCGCGAATCAGGTCCGCAACCTTTAAGTCAGGCAGACCTGATTGCCTCGTACCGCAAAATTCTCCCGGACCGCGTATTCGCAAATCCTGCTCAGCCAGATAAAAACCATCCTCAGATCTGTGCATTGCGGCCAACCTGGCCCTGGCTTCATCGGTTTTGGGGTTGGCCACTAAAATACAATAAGACTGCTCTAATCCCCTGCCTACTCTTCCCCTTAACTGATGCAATTGTGCTAAACCGAAGCGATCCGCATCCAAAATTACCATAACCGTTGCATTGGGCACATCCACCCCAACTTCGATAACAGTGGTAGTAACCAGTGCATCTATTTCACCTAAACGGAACTTTGTCATTACTTCTTCTTTTAGTTCTGATTTCATTCTACCATGCAGCAAACCAACACTAAAATCAGCCAGTTCACCCTCAGACAATTCTAAGGCTAAATCAATAGCGGCCTGGCTTTCCACATGCTCAGACTCTTCCACAAGAGGACAAATAATATAAGCCTGGCGTCCGATTCTTATCTGTTTACGCATAAATTCATATGTGTCAGGCAGTTTATTTTCGTAAATAACATGAGTTTTTATTGGCTTTCTGCCAGGTGGCAGTTGATCAATAACCGAAATATCCAAATCCCCGTAAAGAGTCATGGCCAGAGTTCTGGGTATGGGGGTAGCAGTCATGACCAGCATATCCGGGCAAATCCCTTTGTCTTGCAAAGTGGCTCTCTGGCGCACCCCGAAGCGATGCTGCTCATCTATTACTGCCATTGCCAGATGTTTAAAGGCTATATTTTCTTGAATCAAGGCATGTGTTCCTATGACGATTTGCATTTGACCTGACTCAATCAATTGAAAAGCCATATTCTTTTCGGCTTTTTTCATCTTTCCTGTAAGCAACCCTACATTAATACCCAGAGGCTCCATATAACGTTTTAAAAATAAATAATGCTGCTCAGCCAGGATCTCCGTAGGAACCATCAGAGCGCCCTGCAAACCGTTCTCAGCTGCCTTTAATAAAGCCAAAGTACTAATAACTGTTTTGCCCGAACCCACGTCCCCCTGCAGCAACCGGTACATAGGCACAGACCTGTGCATATCAGTCATAATCTCCTGCCAGACTCTGGACTGAGCCGGTGTTAGTCCAAAGGACAAATTATTTAAAAATTTCTTCAGTATTTCATTCTTATCTGAATAAGTAAAAAACTTTAGTTTTCTGGTAATTGTTCTTTTACGGGCAGCAAGCAACAGCTGTAACAAAAATAATTCTTCAAAGATTAATCTCCTTCTGGCTTTTTCTGTTTCTAAAATATTTTGCGGCTGGTGCATCCATAGCAAGGAACGGTTTAAGGGCAGTAATCTATATTTCTTGATTAAATTTTCAGGTATAAACTCTTCTTGTTCAGAAGTATACTCTTCCAGGCAGGTTTTTATTAGTCCGCGCAAAAACTTTTGATTAATTTTTTCTGACAGGGCGTAGACAGGAACTATACTGCACCAGTAATTTTCAGCAACCGAGCTGTTATTTAACTCAAAATCAGCAACTCTTATCTGTACTGCTCCATACCTTTGATCTACCTTACCGGTTACCGTTATTGTCAAACCAGGAGCAATCTGTTTTTTTATATGAGGCTGATTAAACCATACAGCATAAAAGATATTCATACCATCACTTAGAGCTACTTTTGTAGCAGTTAAGCCTTGACGAAGCTTTAGATCCTGAGAACCTAAAACTGTACCCCTGACGCTAACAGTATCATCCTGAGAACATTCATTAACAAATTCAATTAATTTTCTTTCCTCGTAGCGGCGGGGGAAATAATACAACATATCCCGAACAGTATATATGCCTAATTTTTGCAGCATTGAGGCACGCTGCGGGCCAACAGTTTTTACATATTGAATAGGTGTACTGATTTTTTGTATGAGATTCATGCGATAACCACCCCAACTTATTACTAAAAAAATTATCTGACATTCTTTGCCCACAATCAAGCATAAAAAAACAAATCCTTTCTTGCAACATAAAAATATTTTTGATAAAATATATAAGTGATGTTAGAAGGAGGTGTAATTAATGGCCAGGAAATGTGATATTTGCGGTAAAGGCGTTGTAACCGGCATGAAGGTAAGTCACTCCCATATTCGTACTAAAAGGACCTGGGCGCCGAATCTACAACGAGTTAAGGCCATTGTTAATGGCTCACCGAAAAGGATAATGGTTTGTACCCGTTGCCTGAGAAGTGGAAAAGTTCAACGCGCTGTTTAATACTAATAATGCTTCAAACAAAAGCGGCTAATAGCCGTTTTTTTATTTATTCAAAATTATTTTCCGTAAGAACTGATCCATGTATATTACCGCAGCTTTTTAGATACCTTAATCAACTACTCAGTTAAATTATAGATATTACTCAAAGCTGTATGAGACAAAAAAACACCTGTACAACTGGGTGATTGTTGTGTAGATGTCTTTGAGCTGCCTTATATTACTTATTGTTAAAATATTTTATCACACCGGCTGCAATTTTATCTGCCAACAAATCTCTATATTTGCTTTCCAGGAGCAATTTGCGTTCTCTCGGGTTGCTCAGATACCCAACTTCAACTAATACGGATGGCATTTTACTGTATCTTAACATATAGCACATACTTATTTTAGCACTTCTCTTGTTCATATCAGGTATAGTGATAAACTCCTCTTGGATGGCCAGCGCCAGCGTCTTACCTTCTCTCGATATGGGATAATAAAATGCTTCTGCGCCCTGGTAGGACGTTTTTTTCACACTGTTCACATGCAAGGTAATAATGATATCTGCCATTGCTTCCTGTGCTATTTCAACCCTTTTTTTCATATCATAAAGCTTTGCTTCCCTCCCATGTATACCTTTAATCGCATGATTATAATCACCTGTTCTGGTTAAAATAACCCTATAATTATTAGCCTCCAAAACTTTTTTTAATTTTTCACAAATAGACAGGTTAATATCTTTTTCCAATATACTTCCATGTACTGCTCCGGGATCATATCCTCCGTGACCGGGATCAATAACAATAATTTTCTGTTCAGCCTGTTTATTATTTTCGATCAGCTTTTCTGCAACGGTTGAAACAGGTTGACTTACCCAAAATATTGCTGCAACTATTGAAACAAATATTAAAACAAATATTGTCCTCATAATTTGTTCCATCACCGTCCATATCCTATAAAATATATGGTCTTATTTGATTAATGCACCAACTTTGAAAGATAAACAAACTCAATACCCTGCTCCTCCATTACAGGTATCATCTCACTTATAGCTAAAGCCATTTTTTTATCTCCTTGACCTACATGCCCAATGCCTATAGCTGTACCTTTAGTTAAGGCTATAGTGCTTAATACTTTTAGCTGCTTTTTCATATGCTCATAATTTTTAACTTCATCCAAGAATACATCTCTTTTAGCACAAGGAATACCCAAACTTTTTGATATAGAGACAACCTTCGAATCTTCAGTAGTCCTGCTATCTAAAACAAAAAAACCTTTTTCTTTAGCTACCTCAAGAATAGGGGACATAAGTTTTTCTTTGCTTGTAATTAAGGAACCCATGTGGTTGTTAAATCCAACAGCAAAAGGTACTTGATCAAAATCTTGCAATACTCTCTGACGAATTTGCTCGACTCCCATATCAAAAGTGATACCTCCGGGCCCCATCCATCGGGATTTTCCGCTGATTGGCTGCATTGGTAAATGCACAATAATTTCGAAACCTTTTTCTTTAGCCATTGCAGCGTCCTTAACACTATTCTCTAAATTCGGCATTACAGCAAACGTAAGTGGTCTGTTAATTGAGAGCATTTCCATAACACCTTCTCTATTGCTCTGCCCGAAATCATCTATAACAATTGCTACCTGTGCCTTTTTCACTTTTTTAGAAGCACTTTGATCATTTTTATTCATTCCCACATTTATATCAGAACTGTTCCAAAGACTGCTAAATGTCGCTCCGTTATTACCCAATAAGATAGAGTTATAGTCATATTTAGCTTGCAGAAAAGTCACAATACCTATTACCAAACACAAAGCAACGGATATCCAAGCAAGCTTATATTTATATTGCTTCAACATCAAATCCACCTCCACTTTAAGAATTGGATTTAGTTTTTACAATAATTTAATAAACATTCTCCACTTAAGGCTACAGAAGATATTCCCATAAGTTAATAATAAATGTATAATAAAATAGTTATTGTTTATTATAAAGGAGGTATTTTAGATGCCAAAGTATACAGTAAAAGCTACAGTTATTGAAATTCGTGGGGAAGGCGTTTGTCCCTACGGACATAAAGTGGGAGACAGCTTTCAATTCGGTGGTCTGACACCTGGAGGTATGTGTCATTTTGCCCATGATTCACTGCACGCGGCAGCTTCAGTAATTCTTTACGGAGGAAAGTTTCCCTGGGCAAAAGAAGGACAACCAACAACCTGGTCCTGTCCGGATCCTGATCGGCCTGTAATATTTTCATTGGAACGTGTTCCAGTTGTTAAAGATTGATTTGCAACAAATTTTAAATAGCTTAATAAATTTAGAAAGAAAAAAGACATCCATAAAATTAGGTTGCTTATATCATTTTCCTTAATAAATGGAGTATATCTTCTTATTAGCGAATAAGCCTGGTAATGCGCTTTTTCTTCCAGAACCATCGGTAGTAAGAATATTGCAAAAACAAGCTGGCAATAAACGCCGCCGGGTACCCTACCCAGATTCCCAGGATACCAAGACTGCTATGATGGGACAGTAAATAGGCGACGGGAACCTCAATACACCAAATAGAAAAAACAACCATTATCGTTGGCCACAATACGGTTCCGCTGGCACGCATGGTGGCTGCAACAATCTGCGCATGTCCGAAAATCAAATAACTCCACAAAGTAATCATTAAGAGGCTATGCGCAATATAAAGTGTATTTTTACTGGCAATAAACCAGGATAAAATATCCTGGGAGAAAATATAGACCAGTATGATCAGTGTTCCACCTATAATATAATTGAGCACCAAACCCGCCTTAATCACATCTTTTAGTCTATCAAACAGTCCTGCTCCGATGGATTGTGAAGCAAATATTGACACGGCAATGGCCAGACTGACCGCCGGCATCTGAACATAACTCACAACCTGGTTTACGGCTCCATAAGCCGCGGTAGCATCAGATCCAAACCGGTTCACAAATGCAATAACAGCAATCTCCGAGAGTGAAACAACTATCATACTGATGCTGGAAGGAATGCCTAGGCGCAACAACAATTTTAGCAGACCAAAATCCAACCGAAGGTGTTGCCGAACAGATGTATCAAATTGTAAAGGGTGTTTAGTTTTGCTGAGATAAATGAGCATCAATACAAAGGTAAGAACGGTAGAAATTACTGAGGCATAAGCCGCCCCGTATATGCCAAACCTGGGTATACCCAACCACCCGAAGATAAGGAAAGGCAGTAAAAACAGGTTCAACAAAGTACTCACTATAAGAGAGTAAAATGGTGTTCTAGAATCACCTGTGCCCCGCATAAAGGTTGTGTAGGCAAAGTACAAAAACATTACCGGCATGGACCAAAATAAAATCCTTGCATAGTGAACACTGACATCAATAATATTGGCCGGTGTTCCGATTAAATTTAAAATATTCCGGGTAAAGATACCGCCAATTACGGCCAACAAAAAACCCAGGATAAAGGTAAAGGTCAGTGTTGTCCCAACGATTGCCTTCATCCTCTCCTCGTTACGCGCACCATAGGCCTGTCCAATGAGAATTGAACTGCCTGATCCTATGCCTATGGTAAAAGAAACTAACAAAAAAAACAGTGGAAAGAAGGCTGATATGGCAGCTAATGCGGTTACACCAAGCCATCTACCTACAACTATGCTGCCAACCAGCTGTCCCACTGACTGCAGCGCATTACTGAGCAACAGAGGTACAAGAAAAATAAGCATGGATTGCCATACTGGTTGATTCATAAATTTTGCTTGTGATTTTTTTGGTTCTTTTGGTTCGAAAGTTAATTTTTCTTCCGGGAATGTTTCCGTCAAGGTTTCGTCCATATTGTTATCTCCCTTTATAATAAGTTAATCTGATTGCCGCACATAAGAATCTTTTTCTTGCAGTAGTATCTACTAAAACACCCTATCCATGCCCTAATATCGGATAATTTTTTATTTATGTCATTACAACTTAATCTTAAAATAACAATAAATTTTCGAAGACCTTCCAAAATAATGGAAGGTCTTCGTTTAAATCAATGTTTTTTATTATAATGAAAAATAGTTTGTTCTGCACTAATTATCTATTTCATTTGCAAATTAATTTTTAAATCATAAGAGCTACATATACTTTCTACTATGCTTATCGCCGTTATAACTGTGCAAAACTGCCTTATTATCCAGAACCGTCTCTAAATGCACCGGGCGACCCCAGATTCTAAATAGGTGAGGAAAAGTTTTTTCCATGTAATAGACATCCAGTTCCACACCCTCATAACAATGCTTTAAGTATAATTCACCCTGTTTATTATAATCACCATCTTCTACTACTATATATGGAAATGAGCAGTTAGTCAGATTATTTACTAGACCATCCCTAACATCTTCCCAGTTCTTGTCAGTTATTTTCCAATCATATCCGATACGCCGAAATAAATATAGATCCAGTTCTTCCACCAGTTCTTTGGTCAAGTAATTGCGTAAAAAAGATTGGTCATTTTCCGTAGCACGTACTTCAAAAATCTTTTGCTTACCTTGCCCACCTGGACGTCCATACTTTTCTTTCTCTTCTTCGCCAGGACTATCCCAACGTTTCTCAATGTCTTCAAATATTTTAAGACCTAAATAATAGGGATTCAAACTAACTCTAGAATGTGCCAAAACACCCGCATTCATTTTCGCGTATTCAATTGCTTCGGCTTCATCAAGATCAATCTCTCTCATAATTCGAGTGTGCCAATAACTGGCCCATCCTTCGTTCATGATTTTGGTTTCCATCTGAGGCCAAAAATACAACATTTCATCCCGTATAATGGAGATAATATCCCTTTGCCAGTCATCCAATTCCTTAGCATTGTGCAAGAGAAACAGCAACATGTCTTTTTCCGGTTTTTCAGGGAATTTTTTTACATTTTGTTCCCTTTTACATTTGCCGCTACAACTCTCATTATCATTCTTTTCCAGGGACCAAAGATCATCATACGGAGAATCTTTTTGCTGCATCTCCTTTATGACGCATTTGCCGCACCCGCCGCTACAGTTTTTCTTTTGAGTTTTCACTTGTTTCTTTTCTTTTTTAATATAGTGATTAGGGTCAATGTGTTCCTGCAGAGATATTACAGAGTCCAAAAAAGACTCAACCTGATCCCGTCCGTACTTGAATTCGTAGGAACGAATGCGTTCTGCAGAGCTAGACATAGATTCTACCATATATCGGGAGGTATGCTTAAAGCGAGCATTATTTTTAAAAAAATCACAATGTCCTAGAACATGGGCAATGACCATCTTATTCTGTACCAGTGAGTTGCCTTCCAGTAAAAAAGCATAGCAGGGATCAGAATTTATCACCATTTCATAAATACGGCTTAAGTTATAATCATACTGAGTTTTCATCTTGTGGTAGGCTTTGCCAAAAGTCCAGTGTGAGAAACGGGTCGGCATACCATAAGCCCCAAAAGTATAGATTATATCTGCAGGACATATTTCAAAATACATATCGTAAAAATCCAATTTAAACTCTTTCGCCTTAGAAATAATTTTTTCTATGGCTTCTTCAACGAGTATCAAATCATCAGCCACCGGTCTCCCTCCTTTGCTCAGGAGTATGCTCAAGAAGATTGTTTAAAGAACTTTTTCAAGGCAGGGTAGACACCGCTTTTATCACGAATACTAACCGTAACAAACTCGGGATTGTTAATTTTATTAAAAGCCGTCCGCAAGGTGCTGGTATAATAATATGGCCCTTCAATTTCCCCGTAGCCCACCATGTTACAAACCTTAAGCATCTCTTGCACCAACCTCACACACTTTTCATTGTCTGAAGAAAGATTATCACCGTCTGAAAAGTGAAAGGCGTAGATATTATAGTCTGCCGGGCTGTACCTTTCTTGAATTACCTTAAGTGCCAGTTCATAAACTGAAGAACATTTTGTTCCACCGCTGTTACCCTTTGTGAAGAATTCTTCCTCGCTTGTTTCATGAGCCAGAGCATGGTGAGCCAGAAATAAAATCTGTACATTTTGATATTTGGTTCTTAAAAAGCGAACCATCCAGAAAAAAAAGCTGCGGGCAATATATTTTTCAAACGGGCCCATACTACCACTGGTATCCATCATCGCCAGTACAACGGCGCTGGACTCATATTTAACAGTCATATCCCAGGTTTTGTAGCGCAGGTCTTCCTGGGTAATAGAACGAAGACCGGGTTTACCGGACAAGGCATTGCGCTTTAAGGCCTCATATAACGTTCTCTTACGATCTATATTACTGGAAATACCCTTCTTGCGTATATCCTTAAATTCCACGCTGTCAGAAGAAAGCTCCGGTTTTTTCTTGGGATCAAGATTTGGGAGTCCCAAGTCTTCAAAAATCATTTCCGCAAGTTCATCAATAGTAATATCAGCTTCATAGTAATCGTTGCCCGGCTCCTCCCCGGCACCGCCTTTTTCTTTGCCCTGTTTTGCACCCTGGGGATCAGAACCCAGCACGTCACCCACTTTACTTTTTCCATTACCTTGACCGGCATGCTTTTGCTTTTTAAAATTAAAGCGGAAATGATATTCATCGAGAGATCGAACCGGCACCTTAATAATGTTTTGTCCGTCGGACATGATAATGCTTTCTTCGCTGACTATGTCAGCCAGATTTTTCTTGATGGCTTCGCGAACTTTCTCCCTATGGCGCTGCCGGTCAATTTCTCCCTTACGATGTAAGGTCCAGTCATCACGTGATACAGTATATTTTGTTCCGGACACAGCGCATACCCCCTACCGGTTCAATAAACTACCGACATACTTTAACAACTCATTGGCACAGACAGGACAGTAACCATGCTCTTTAATCAATCTGGCACTGACTAAATTTATCCGCTTAAGCTGTTCAGCGTCAGGAGTCTTTGTAGAAGTAGTTATTTTAACTACATCCTTCAAATCAGCGAATAATTTTTTCTCGATAGCTTCCCTCATACGTTCATGTGAACCATAATCAAAGCGCTTACCCTTACGTGCATAAGAAGACAATCTGATTAAAATCTCTTCTCGGAAAGCTTTTTTGACATTTTCAGAGACACCAATCTGCTCCTCAATAGAGCGCATGAGTTTCTCATCCGGATCCATTTCTTCATCAGTTATCGGGTCGGT
This sequence comes from Desulfofarcimen acetoxidans DSM 771, assembly GCF_000024205.1. Taxonomy (NCBI): domain Bacteria; kingdom Bacillati; phylum Bacillota; class Clostridia; order Eubacteriales; family Peptococcaceae; genus Desulfofarcimen; species Desulfofarcimen acetoxidans. The sequence continues at coordinate 1,180,763 of NC_013216.1, read as the reverse complement.
TAATTTAACTCCGTTACAATAGGCTTCTACGTTATCCAGATAGTTTTCAAACAACACTCTGGCTGACTCTTCATAAGAATAGACAAAGGCCTTCTGAACCTCTTTTTTAGCCATTTCATCAAATTCCTTACGTGCCACTGAAATAAAATTCAACAGTCGATCACGCTCCTCTTTTGAGATAGAGGGGTGTTGATCCAACCCGTCTTTTAAGCCACGCAGAACATCTAAAGGGTTAATACATTTGGTCTGAGTACGAATCAAGGAGGAAGACAATCGGTTAATCACATAACGAGGATCAACTCCGCTCATACCCTCATCAATAGCCTCAGTCTGAAGTTCATGCAAATCTTTTTGCTTGAATCCTTCCACATCTTCCCCATCATATAACTTCATCTTTTTAACTACATCCATACCCTGCTTTTTTGATTCTTTTAGTCTGGATAGCACAGAAAAAATACTGGCTACTCTAAGAGCGTGCGGCGCGATATGAATATCATTTAAATCACTCTGCTTAATTAATTTTTCATAGATTTTAACTTCTTCACTAACCTTGAGGTTATAGGGTATTTTCATCACAATAATCCGTGACTGCAGGGCCTCATTTTTCTTGTTGCTGATGAAGGACTTATACTCAGACTCATTAGTATGAGCTACAATCATTTCATCAGCATAAATTAATGCAAAACGACCTGCTTTAAAATTACCCTCCTGTGAGAGGGATAACAGGTTCCAAAGAAATTTCTCATCACACTTCAACATCTCCTGAAATTCCATAATACCCCTGTTGGCAATATTCAACTCTCCGTCAAAGCGGTAGGCTCTTGGGTCTGATTCTGAACCGTAATCAGCAATGGTTGAAAAATCAACACTGCCTGTTAAATCAGCAATATCCTGTGATTTAGGATCGGAAGGAGTGAAGGTACCAATACCTACCCGGTCATCCTCTGATAAAATAACTCTTTCCACTGGAAAATTTTCTATCTTGCCATCAAACTCAGTTTCCAGCCTCATCCGGCAGGAAGGGCATAATTCCCCTTCAATATGAACCTTGTACTCGTTCTGAAATTCTTCTCTTAGTTCCCTGGGAATTAGATGCAGTGGTTCTTCATGCATTGGGCAGCCTTTAATTCCGTATACCGCTCCTGCTTCCGTCCGGCTGAATCGCTCAAGTCCATGCTTTAACATGGCAACCAGTGTTGATTTGCCGCCGCTGACCGGACCCATTAAAAGGAGAATTCTTTTTCGCACATCCATGCGGCGTGCAGCTGGATGAAAATATTCCTCAACCAGGTTTTCCAAGGTTTTGTCCAGACCAAATATTTCCTTACTGAAAAATTTAAACTTCTTGGTACCGTTAACCTCTTCCACACCTTCCGACATAATCATCTCATAAATCCGTGCATGGGACAGTTGTGCAGCCGTAGGCTGTTTCTTAAGCAATTCCAGATAATCTTGAAAAGTACCTTGCCAGGTTAATCTCTTTTCAGTAGCCCGGAATTCCTCCAATCGTTCTAAAAAACTCACTTACTTCACTCCTTTCACATGATAAAACAATAAAGGCGAGTTGCCGTTAGTGACTGAGTAGCTACGTAGTATTACATTATATGCAAAACTGTGAATAAGAATTAGTATACTTTTACTAAAAATACTGCCGTATTTAAGATATCGACAGCAAATATTTCCTACATCTAAAGACTATTCTATTTTCAAAACCACAAAAGGTTACTAAACTTACACAAAAACACGGAAAATATACTGTATTTATGACTTAAAAAAATATCGGCTTTTTTATCTGTTTTTTTTATTGTTTAAAGGAAAATAAGTACATAATCCAGAAATACTATAGTTGTAACACTATATACCACTCAAAAAGGAGATGAGCTTTAAATCGTGACTGCAAATGAAAGCAATACAGAACAACGTTGGGAGGGTTTCTTTCCCAATACTAAAGTAATTGCTATCGGCAGCGGCAAGGGTGGTGTAGGCAAATCCACCGTAACTGCCAACCTGGCTTTTACCCTGGCTAATATGGGTTATAAAGTGGGTGTAATAGATGCTGATATTTACGGTTTTAGCCTTCCCAGAATCATGGGTATGACCGAACAACCGGAACTAATTGATGGAAAATCTATTAATCCTCCAGAAAAAAATGGGGTTAAAATGGTCTCAATGGGCAGCTTCGTCAACGAGGAACAGCCCCTAGCCTGGCGTGGACCAGTACTACACGGCATTCTCGAACAATTTTTCCGTGACGTCAACTGGGGTGAACTGGATTACTTGTTACTTGACATGCCTCCCGGTACCGGTGATGTAGCCCTGACTGTTTTTCAGCAACTCCCCAAAGCATATTTTGTGCTGGTTACCACACCACAGGCTACTGCATATAATGTATCTATTCGCCTGGGCTTACTGGCTGCTCAAACTAAAAAGGACAATATTGGAGTTATTGAAAATATGGCTTATTTTATCTGCGACAAATGCAGTGAAAAACACTATATCTTCGGTGACACCAAGGACGCAGTTAAGAATATGGCTGATAAGCTGGGCATCCCGGTATTGGGCAGTATACCCTTGAGAACTGAAATACGCAGCTTGAGCGACTCAGGTACCCCGGTAGTTTTGGAGAATGAAGAGATCGCAGAAGATTACAAAACAATTGCCAATAATATGCTTGAGCAAATTAAAAATATTGACATGATGAGAATGCTCCGACCAACTGAAGAGAAAACTTCATGTTCCATTTCTGGCGGCAGCAGTGGCTGAGGCCCCAGGCATTAAAGCCGGTGGCTTTAATTAATTTTATTAATAAATCATTGCAAGATAGTCATTTTATATGAGCGTAAAACTCTGTTTAGGGGTTATTAAAAAAAGGGGCTAAGAGAAAATTCTCTTAGCCCCTTTAGCTTTTTTCACCTATCATTAACCAGTATTCTTAAGCAATCTTTCCAACATAACAGCATTGGCCCGTTCCTCCAAGGCATCCTCCAAAGGCTGCAGATCTCCCGATATACCTCTTCTTCTCATAGCCAGGGTAATAAGGTAATCCGCTAAAACAGTGTTTTTGGGAAGCAAAGGACCGTGCAGGTACGAACAAAACACATTTTTATACCTTGCTCCCTCCTGTTTATCTCTACCATTATTGCCAAAACCGGCTAGCACCTTTCCTAAGGGGGAAACATCTCCTAAAAAGGTCTGGCCGGAGTGGTTCTCAAAACCTGTGACTTTAACTGTTATGTTATCCAACAACATTTCCACAGCTACATTACCAATTAACCGCCTGGCACCTGCTTCTGTGTATAAATCCAATATGCCTAAGCCGGGTATTTCCTCTCCCTCATGGGTTCGGTAGTAGCGACCAAGCATTTGGTAACCGCCACAAATAGCCAGCAGCACCAGTCCATCTTCAATAGCCTCCCTCAATCCGGCTGTTCGGCTTGTCAAATCTTTGTTCAATAGAGTTTGTTCTCTGTCTGAACCACCACCCAAAAACAAAAAATCAACTTCTGCAAAATCCAGGGTCTCACCAATATTCACTTCCTTCACCTGCACGGGAATATTGCGCCAACGGCAACGTCGCACAAAGGCCATAACATTACCGCGATCTCCATACAAATTAAGCAAATCAGGATACAGATGACATACGGTGAGCATCCAATTCCCCCTTTTCAGCCTGATTCAGCAATATTTTTTGCACTGGCCAAAGGGCTGTATAGGTAGACAAGAGATAAACAAAACTACCCTGCCCCTCCAGTACTCTGCTAATTGCCTGTCCCAGATCTCCGGCCACAAAAATCTTCTCCCCCGGCACACCTGCATATTTTAAGCGAACTGCCATCTCCTCAGCCCGCTGACCGGAACATATAAAACTGCCGAAGGACTGGTGATTGTCTTCAAGAATTTCAAAATCAACATCCCAAAGCCAGGAGATGTCTCTCCCGTCAGCATCATTATCATTAATAGCTATAAAAAGATCCTTTTGTCCCGGCACTGACAGTACAGCAGAAAGACTTTCATTGAAACCGGTCGGGTTTTTGACCAGGTTAAGCATAACCGGTTTTCCCCTGTAAGAAAATCTCTCCATCCTGCCAATGGCAGGGGAAAATTGGCGCAAAGCGGCAGCCGCCTGAGCCGGATCCAATTTTAATAGCTGACCGGCTGTAAAAGCTGCCAGTGCATTGTAAACATTATAAAAACCGCCTGTGGGGATATGAAGCATGGTACTGCCCCCGCTATACCTGACCAAGCAGTCGGTTCCATCCGGCAATGATTGCAGATGGCTCACCTCTACATCAGGGTCAGGCCTTCTGTAGCTGCAACCGGGACAATTATAAAGCCCTAATTGGCTATAGTGATAATATGCGTAAATGAGAGCCTCACCGCAAAAAGGACAAAATTTGGCTTCACGGCTATAGGAACCGGCAGAAAACACTCGCCCACTGCCGGATAAACCGTAATAAACAGCAGGCCAGCCTGTTTTTCTCTGAAACTGAGCAACCAGCGGATCATCAGCATTTAATACCAGTTGCACCCCCTGGTCAGTTACCTTTTTATTGCCCATAAGCCCGTTCAGGCTTTTTTGCACAAAAGAAATAGTCGTGTCCAGTTCCCCGTAACGATCCAGTTGATCCCTAAAAAAATTTGTCACAATAACAACCTTTGGCATCACTTCATTAACCACCCTGGGAAAAGAAGCCTCATCTACTTCCAAAAGTGCATAATCACAGTTAGTTTTTCCTTTGATACTGGCTGCCTTGATAAAACCAGCTGTCACCCCGGTAATCAAATTAGCTCCCTCACTGTTAAGCAATATCTTATAACCGCTGCCGGAAACCATGCAGGCCAGCATATTATTAGTAGTTGTTTTACCGTTTGTACCGGTAACAATCACCACACCCAGCCTTGGTTGTTTACCCAGTTCCTCCAGAACCCGAGGGTAGATTTTCCTAGCCACCAATCCGGGCAAAGAAGAACCCTTCCACCCCATAATCCGGCTGACAATTGCAGTAACTTTACCGGCCATTATAGCAATACTTAGCCTTAAACCCAAAACAAACTTCCCCCTAAAATGCGACAGATAATTGCAGTTAAAATATTAATCACAAAGAGAATATCTGTTATATTATGCTGCATACAGAGTATACCACTTTTTACTCTTGCAAAACAATTAAACCTGTGAAAAAACATTAAAAGGACGAACAGTATGAAAACATACTGTTCATCCTTTTAAAAAATATCTCAAAACACTTTGGAGTGCCGACCTAACGCAATTCAAATACCAGACTGATTGCACACAAAGAAAGCAATCTAAGCCATACATCAAGAGACTCTTATTTCAGTTTCTAAAATATAGTCCTTAGAACATCTGAAGTTTAGAAAAGAAAATAAAACTATTTAAAGATACCTGCACAACAACATTCTCAGTTATCTACCTTACTCCCATAACAACATAAGTAGCCCTACGACCCTCACTGGTCACTGCAAACATCCAGTGGCCTTTTTCCGGAAAAATAAATTGTGCCCGCCCGCTAGCGTCAGCAAAAAAAGTATAAGGATAATCATTACCGTCATAAAAATGATAAGTTGCCTTAATAGACGCATCTGCCAGAGGATTTCCGGCAGCCGACACGCTAATCTTGATCATGTCCTTTAAATGATATTCCTGCACAAAATCAGGAGTTACTTCCAGATCTTCTCCAACCGGATTAACTGGACCCTGAAGGTGATGACCTACCGGAACAATTATTTTAGCATAGCAACCATTTACGTCCCTGGCAGTAAGAGTATAAAAACCCTCCGTTTCAGGTTCAAAATTAATTAAATAGTAGTCATCCTTAATTTCTCCTGAAATAAGTCTTTCTTCTGTACCGTCAGGTTTGTACAGCTTCAATTCTGCTTCCACGTCTGCCAGTGGCTGAGGCTGCATCATTTCTCCCCGGTACAGCTTAATTTGAGCCACATGCCCGGTGTGGAAGTGCATATGGGTAGGCTCCATCCAAATATGACTGCTCATGATTACCTCTCCTGTTTACAATAAATTTCTTTGATTGTTTCGACCGCTTCCTTAATTGTCAGCGGCAATTTACTTAAACCCAGTTCAGGCAGCTGCCTGAATATCTGTGCAACAACAGGGTATCTAAGCTCAGCTGCCTGAACTATATCGTCTCTGTTTAAGAGCGAATTATCACCTGCAGCTAGAGTAACACCATTTTTAATTATAATTACCTGACTAGCCCATTCCGCCGCCAAATCCACATCATGCGTAGCTATCATTACGGTAGTTCCCGCAGCATGCAGGCCATCCAGTATTTCCATTAAAGTTTCCTTACCTTTTGGGTCAAGATAGGCTACTGGTTCATCCAGAACTATCACCTGAGGTCGCATGGCCAGCACCCCGGCTATAGCAACTCTCTTTTTCTGCCCGTAACTCAAGTGATAAGGAGGCTTGTCCCGGAAATCATACATACGCACAGCACGTAAAGCCGTTTCCGTTCTTTCATCTACTTCCGACTGACTGAGCCCCATGTTCACGGGACCAAAAGCTACATCCTCCCAAACAGAAGCTGAAAACACCTGATCATCCGGATCCTGAAAAACCAGACCTACCTGACTGCGCACCCACTTCTCAGTTTTTTTATTAATCTCACTTCCCAGCACTCTGATTGCACCCTTTTGAGGTAAATGGATACCGTTTAAATGCAGCAAAAAAGTTGACTTACCCGCTCCGTTAGGCCCCAGCAGGGCAACTTTGGAGTTTTCTTCAATATTTAACGACAAACCCTTTAAGGCCTTAGTACCATCCCTGTAGCAGTAAAACAAATTCTCTACTTCAATAATGTTGGCCATACAACTCCTCCAAACTCCACCAGCCTTAAGCATAAACCGGCTGCTGCAATACTCAAACTCCAGCACCAGTCAGCAGTTCTCATTGATAACTGTTCATTCGTCCTAACATGACCTGCATAACACCTGGCCAGCATTGCATTGTATATGCGCTCGCCACGCTCGTAGGATCTGATAAAAAGTACAGCAACAGAATTGCCTAAAGTCTTGAAAGTGTGCCTGCAAAAAAGTGATCCGCCATTTTGAAAGTTCCTTGCCCGCCTGGCAGTTTTCATGCGGGCAACTTCATCTGTCAAAACAAAAATATATCTTATGGTAAACTCAATAAGTTCGACAAAAATTGTCGGTACTTTTAAACTAATCAGAGCACGGGTTATTTCATTAAATTTGGTGGTACTCACGAGCAAAGTAACAGCCATAACAGCCACAAAAACCCTCAAAGACAACATAACCGCATGAGATATTCCCTGGTCAGTGGCAGTCAGAATAAAAAGTCCAAAGTTCAGTTGAAAGACAGCATCTCCGGGAATGATAAAAGGGAAAAATACAATCATACCACCGGCAAAGGGTATAACCCAGAACAATCTTTTTAAAATTATCCCAGGAGTAATTTTAGCCGCTGCAGCCAGACTCAGCATAAATACAGCAGCGGCACCCAAAACGGGTAAGGCCCGAAGAGTAGAGGTAAAAGCAATAAATATCAGAATAGCTACAACCTTTGCCCTAGCATCAACTTTATAAAGAGGGGAATTTTCTTTTACTTTTCCCAACAGTATATCCAAAACTACCACTCCTTTATAGCATAACAACAAAAAAGACCATAGTTAACAAAAGGGGCTCCTGCCGCCTAAATAACCTTCATGGTCCTGTTTTAAAATATGCAATTGTACTAAAATCTTTTTATTTCATCGTGCAAAGGCCTTCATGACCTTTAGTTAACCTTATTATAAGGCAATTGTGGCAATATTACAATTGTTTTTTGTAATTATTCAGATATAGATTTTAGCACTTCTCAAATAATAAAAATAAGCCGTGAAATATTTCACGGCTTATTTTTATTATTTTATTTATTTTTCAACCACTCATTTTACCCTGGTTATCTTTTTTTGCTATCATTCTTCCAAAACCATACAAAAAGCCAAATGTTATCAGGGTTCCCGCAATACCTGCAGCAGAGGTAGAAAGCCTCTCGTCACTGATGCCGGGAATCAAGTAGTCAGGTAGAGGAGAAGAGATAAGGTTATGCCCTTCCCCTTTTTCCAGAAACCCTTTATCCTCAGCTACTCTCTCCAGGCCGTCCGGACTTGACGAAGCAAAGGGCGATAAAAGGGCAGCCACTAAGAGGGCTACAATAAAACTAGCCAACAGAAGTTTTTTCATAAGAATTATTCCCCCCTTCCAGGCTAAAACCATAAGCTGAGACAACTGAAACTACAACTGCGGTAATCATGCCCTCACCGATACCTATAAGCACGTGCCAGCTAAGCATAGCTGGGATCACGATATTCAGAGGGGCTGTGCCTGATACAGCTAATTCCAAACTTGCAGCCAGGCAAGCAACTACCACAGAAATCCAGGCAGCGGCAAAAGAAGCTATTATTTTAGTTGCTTTAGAAGAATTAAGCAAAGTTATACCCCGGTAAACCAGATATGAAGTCAACACTCCTACCACGGCCATATTAAAAATATTGCCTCCCAAGGCTGTCAGACCGCCATCCTGGAAAAAAAGGCACTGGATTATTAAAACAGAGGATAGTATAATTGAGGCGTTCCAGGGACCGAGTAAAATTGCAGCCAATGCGGCCCCCAGCAAGTGACCGGAAGTACCTCCGGCTACCGGAAAATTGATCATCTGTGCGGCAAAAATAAAAGCAGCCATAACTCCTAATAAAGGCACCTGACGATCGTTTAAGGATTCTTTGCTTTTCTTAATGCTGTAACCTAAAGCCCCGGCACTTATCACTCCGGTGCTTACCCATGTCTTCACATCTAAAAACCCGTCCGGTATATGCATTTTCATCCCCCTTAATATATTTTTTAAGACTCTTTTTAAACCCTAATCAAATAAATACATGATGCCTTTAAGCTAACTAGCTGCAAAATACCATTAATGAATATAAAAAGCCACGAAGAAGCTTAATATTTAAGCTTGACCTTCATGGCCTGTTTATCCATATTTAAATTAAAAAATTGAAATAATCAGAACTGTAAATAACTTAGCTTAGTACCTTCATGATACAATTAAAAGCTATTTACTAAAATTATTCGACACTAGTTTGCTTATTCCTGCTGCACAAAATTATTTTTCCATTAAATCCTTAACTTTTTTTAAGATATGATCAATCAGATGAGGCAAAGGCTCTGCATATACACCTACCACATCAATACCACAACGATTAAGGGGCAAGAGTATTTTAGGCGCCTTGCTCATTGCAATGGCTTCGGCCATCGCCGGAGTCAATTCCCCCATCATAGCATGAGGTACGATTATAGCCAAAGACCCAATTATAACATCTGTCTCAGCAACACTTCGAACCACAGCATTTTCACCACTGGCCCCGTCATTTGCACCGGCTTTCAACATCAAAGCAGTAGCCAGAGCATTAGTACCTAAAGCAATAATTTCCGTTTCCTTGGGCAGGTTTTTTCTCAACTTTTCTGTAATTGCTTTCCCTATGCCGCCTCCCTGTCCGTCGATAACCGTAATCCGCAAAACAGCAACCCCCATACTTCGCATCATTAAACACCTGCAGTAAAATGATTATATCATATCAGAATTATCAGGTAAATAGCCCTGACAACTCTTACTGGATTCCTAGTCGTTTTTCTTGGCAGCAACCCTATGTAAAAATTTTTCTTTTTCCACAATAAATCTCTCATGAGTACCTTCTCCAATAAGCTCTTTTTGATCAAAAGCCTCTATTTTAAAAAGGAGCCTTTTCCCTTCCACCGCAGTCAATTCCGCCTTGGCTGTTACCTTCATTCCAAAGGTGTTGCGGCAATATGCGTGGTTTCAACCCTGGTTCCCACCGTTGTCCGCTCAGGGTATAGATAAGTCTCAACTGAGTTCATGGCAGCGTTCTCCATTAAAGCTATCATAGCCGGAGTAGCAAAAACCTGTATGCTGCCGCTGCCGTAAGCCTCTGCAGTATTGTCCTCACTAACTGTTATAGAGGCTTCACCTTTTATTCCTATATTCAGATCAAGCATTCCTATCCCTCTCCTCATTTTTAATTAGCTCCCGCCATAATTTTTCCGGACAAATGTCCTTCAAAAACACCTCCTGGTAGCCAACTCTCCCGGCAAAAGGAGTGGAAGGCCAGTCCCGAAGATCCGGTTTAGCACGATATCCCTCATGAATAAGAGGGTTTCTTTTACTGGCTCTAGCTTCCCATAACCACTGCCTGACCAACTCATCTTCACCCTTATTCACAACAGCCTCCCGCAATAGCTCGGCCCGCCGGGAAAGAGCACAGCAAATAAATGTTTGGCAGACCAGTGGGCGAAACATATAAGCGGCACAGAGCTTGGTTTTTCGATCCAATAAAATACAGCGATTATCCTGTCCTCTTTTCAGCATAATATCAACTACCGGGCCATCTACTACCACATAACCAAATCTATCCAATAAGGCCTGCACTGTGGCAGAACTGTCTCCCGAATATTCCCGCAGCCGGCATAAATCCACCCAGGTCAAAGGAGCTCTCTCAGCACAACACAAATCACAACCGGCACAATCAGTTATAGATACCGCCCTGCTCCGGTAAAAGCAATTGTTTTCAATAGCTTTATTAACAGCATCCAAATAATCCTGAACGGTAGCCGTATTTGATAATATTCTTATGTCATAGCCTTTTTTGCCGTTAATATTCTCCGGTAATATTTTGACTTTAAGCCTGCTCATGATCTCTCCTTATAAATTATTCGATCAAACCATGCTCTAATAATACAAGAAATAGGGAAAAAAGAAAACCGGAATATCAGAAGTTTCCGGTTTATTTACTATATATTTAATTAGTTAAACCATTCAATTTCGTTACAATTAACCCATAAAAATTCTGCGGTAAATATCAAAGTTCCTACCCTGATGGTTGCGGCGTTAAAAACAATTATTCTGTTAAATATACCGACCAGAGTGCCGGTTACCGTTTGATCGTTTCTCAAACCTATTCTAATCAGGTCACCTGTTTTATTAAACAACGCTTGACAAGGATTTGAACAGGACATGAATATTCCCCCTTTATTTTCAACTTTTACATATGAGCAGTATTTCTACAAGAAGCGGCAACTATCTCCCACCTACTATAAAACGGCAGTAACTGTTGTACTCGTCGATGCCGTGACAGCAATATTTCCGGTTGAAGCGGCAATTATCTCTCCACAAAAGACCTCCAGCCAAGGAATCGGTGTACCGATGACAGCATTAGTAGTGTTGGCAATAGTATTTGTAGTAAGAACATTGGTGCCTGAGCTGTTATATACAACCAGAGGGAATCCGATTTGCACCTTATTCTGGAAATTACCGATAATAGTCCCTGTAATCACGCTGCCGTTTCTCAAACTCAAGAATGCTCTTTGACCAACGCTATACCTGAGCAGCCTATCACATATGTTAGACATACAACTTACCTCCTGACATTTTTACTACATATTATTACCTTTGCTACAATTTTGTTACTTAATAGGGTGTTTCCTTTTTCAATGTCCATACAAATTTTTTATTCTAATATGTAACACTGATTTTAACATCTCAATAATATATATCTAAATCAATAATGAAAGACTGATCTTAGGAGGCATTGCCTTGAATACAAACGACCTCAAACAAATTTTGAGAAAGCGAAAAAACAGCGGTACCACGGTTAATATAAGAACGCTGTTTATTCAGGAGGATGTTCGCTACGAAGACATGGTCATCGATAGCGTCAGTGACGAACTAGTTAGAGTTCATTTCTCCTCAGGTGGAAGATCAATATTTATACGTCTGGATCACATTGTAGCCATTGAAGATGTATAGGAGGCAAAACAGTGACATATATTAACCAGTTTAGAAAATATCTCTACAAAGTTGTAACCCTGATTGTAAACGGAAATTCGCAGGAGGTAGTCATAACCTCAGTAAATGCTGACTGGATAAGAGCTGTCGGCTTAGATGTTAACAACAATCTAGTCGTTAAAACTTTTCAGTTAGACAACAAAAACTCAATTATTATAAAAGAAATAACCAGTTAATTTTTTAAATCAACACATTCTATGCTTAAAGGAGGTGACAGACTTTGCCTGAAAAAAGAAAATCCGGCTTGCCGGTGAGTTTGCTGGCAAAAGGTTCCATCAGTCAACTTGTTAAAGCTACCCGCAGTTCAGCCTGTGGACCTGTTATGACGGAAAAAGAAGATCATCTATGGCTGGAATTGGACAACAACCTGTCTTACAGTAAAATACCAACTGTAACAGAACAAAATGAGGCAGATAAAGCCTTAACAGAACAACCTGATGCCAACGGCAATGAGCCAGCGGATATTAAAAAGAAACCGACCGAAACTGTTAATACCGGTACGAGACAAACAGAGCCTTTAACTTTACTGAGCCAATATGCTAATACCGGCAGCCAGGCAGTCAAGGAGAACCAAGTATTGCCCGTAACTATTAAAAATACCGGCAATAACACTAATCCAAGCCACTTAAAAAAAATTGCTGCCGATAAAAATAATAATCATACAAATAAAACTTCTCTATCCGGAACAGTTATAAACAAATCAACTTTGCCAGCGTCAAATCCCAACCCCCTAACTGAAAGAACACCTAATGACGCAAAAACAAGAGGACACAGAGAAATAGTCAAAACTTTACCTTGTCCGGTTATAAATATTGATAACAACCCGGAGCAAGTCTCAAATGCACAGGAGCAACCACAGCAAACAAATTCTTCCCAGACAAATACCAATAATAATGAAGCAACAGCCAGCCTCCTATATCAACTAAGAAAGTCCTATTATAAAAGGATGATAGTAAACACACCCTTCTCAGTATTTTTTGACGGAATCATGACCGGAGTCAACGAAGATTTCATCGTTTTAATTACAGATCAGTTAAACATAATCTCTATTCCATTTTCATCCATTACTAGTTTTTCTATAATAACTCCAGACTAGTATGCAATTTCCTTTGCACCCCATGCACAGTTAAGGAATCTTTTGCATACATTAGTTTAAGTCTAAAACCTGCTCTAGCAAGGTCTACCATTTTTTGTTTCAGAGGGGATAAGTGAAATGATAGGAATTGGCTTAATCGGCTGTGGTGCCTGGGGATTAAACTATTTAAAGACTTTTGCAGAAATCCCGGAAGCAAATATACTTCATGTTTGCGATCAAAATGAAAATATCTTGGAAGAATTGAGCTCAAATTATCCCCAAATCAGAACAACCACTAATTACCAGGATTTACTGGATGATGAACAAGTATCAGGCGCGGTGATTGCTACCCCTCCTCAATCACATTTTGCTATTGCCGCCAACTTTTTAATGCGTAATAAAGCAGTTCTGGTGGAAAAACCAATAACTCTCTCCTATATCGACACGGACAGGTTAATAAAACTGTCACAAAAAAACAATACCCTGTTAATGGCTGGCCACATTATGGAATATCACCCTGCTGTTGTAAAACTACAGGACTATATCAACCAAGGCATACTGGGTGAACTGAGATATATTTTATTGGAACGGGCAAATCTGGGAAAGATTCGAAGTGATGTCAGCGTTCTCTGGGATTTAGCGGTACACGATCTCTCCATTGTCAGGTATTTAGTCAATCAAGAACCTCGCTGGGTATCAGCTCACGGGGAGAGTTATCTGCAAGACGGTATTCATGATATAGTTGCCATTAATATGGGTTTTGCCAATAATTTATTTGTAAAATTACACTGCAATTGGATGTATCCCTTAAAAAGAAGACAAATTATTGTTGCCGGAGGCAGGACAATGGCAGCACTCGATGATACAAGAGATGATTTTAAACTGCAGATCATTCCTTATAACGGCGATATAACTATGCCAAAACTGGAACGAACTCCACCCTTAACCAGTCAGTGCAAGCATTTTGTTGACTGTTTACAAACAGGCGATGAACCCAAAACTGGTGTGCGTGATATGGCCTGGGTTATGAAAGTAATGGATTTGATTGAACAATCCTTATTTAGCAATAGTGCAAGACTACATTTCAGGTAAAGACCGGTGATAACAGTGAAACTAAAGAATTATACCGAAGAAGAATACTCACAGTGGGATGCTTTCGTGCGCAATTCCGCTAACGGTACTTTTATGCAAGAACGCAACTTTTTAAACTATCACCCAGCGGGAAGATTTAATGATTGCTCCTTATTAGTTTATGATTCCCATGATAAACTCTTGGCGGTTATACCCGCCGCACAGCAAAGGGCAGGTGAAAAGACTGTTTTTTCCTCTTACCCCGGGGCCTCGCACGGGGGAATAGTAATCCATCGAAAGTTTAAGACAAATAATGCAATGACTCTTATCCCTCTGCTGATTAAACACTGTCAGGATAACGGTTTTAAACAAATTGAAATTAAGCTTGTTCCCCGTATTTATCACTGTAGAAACTGTGATGAGTTGGATTTCGCTTTACGTTACTACGGTTTTTATGCCAGCAGCACGGAGCTGGCTACTGCCCTACACCTGTTGGATGATACCAGGTCTGCCGCAGGAGAAAATGCGCAAAGAAATATACGCAAAGCTGCCAAACTAGGCGTATATATAAAAGAAAGCCAGGAGTTTAAGGAGTACTGGGATATCCTCTCCAATAACCTGCAAGCACGACATCAAGCTCATCCAACTCATACGTTAGAAGAAATTTATGTTTTAAAAGACAGGTACCCTCAGGGCATTAAACTTTTTGCTGCATATTATGAAGAAAAAATAATCGGCGGCGTATTGATTTTTTTACTCAACAACCGTGTAATCAATTGCTTTTATATAGCACATGATGAAAAATACCAGCAATTGCGGCCGTTAAATTTGCTTTTTTACGAATTGATCAATTGGGGGAGAAAAAAAGGCTATCACTATCTGGACTGGGGCATTTCTACCGAAAATAAAGGTAAATACGTCAATAAAGGTCTGTTTCGCTTTAAAGAAGGTTTTGGCGGACGTGGTGTTCTGCGGGAAACCTACCGCTATGATCTTAACTAAAATAATCATGGTCAGGGTGAATTTATGAAAATCCTGTTTATTGAATCAGATTGCCAGTATTTGCTGGGATTGCCGTTTGGCCTGCAAAAACAAGGCTGCCAGGTAAAAATCCTCCGGGATATTATCGAAGAAGAACTGGATCAATTGATTGATGAATACCGCCCGGATTTAATATTTACCACCGGCTGGACAAAGATTCACACAAAAGCCAAGCTGGCTATATTAAAAAATCTGGCTGAGAAACACAAAGTCAAGCAGGCTTACTGGGCTACCGAGGATCCTCGTTGGACCAATGAGTGGTCATTGCCTTATATTGAGGCTACCGGACAGAACTATATTTTTACCATAAACAGGGGTTCCCTCCCCTTCTATCGCAAAAGAGGGTATACGGCTCACTATTTGCCTTGGGCCTGCAACCCGGAGTTTCACAGACCGCACATGCGGCAAGAAGCTTACCATTGTGACATAGCAATAGTAGCTACAGCCGGTGTAACCTGGAATTCTTACCGTAAAAATAGTGTGCAAATTCTCTTGCAACCACTGTTAGAAAAAGGTTATAACATAAAGATTTGGGGCAGCAGGTGGGATAAAGTAGACCCGAGTATAGTCGGCTTCAAGGTTGACACGGGCCCTCTAATGGGGAAATTGCCTTACGAGGAGACTAACTATGTCTACAGCAGCGCCAAGATTATACTGGGCTTACAAAATACTAACAGGGAATTGACTGCCCGGACCTTTGAAGTTTTAGGTGCCAGAGGTTTTCTTCTCAGCCCGACAACACCCGCTGTCCTGGAGACATTTACGCCAGGTAAACACCTGGAAGTCACCAGGTCTGCCGGTGAAACCCTGGAAAAGGTGAACTATTATCTGGCACATGAGGCTGAGAGAATAAAAATTGCAACAACCGGTCAGGCTGAGGTTTACGCCAAACACACTTATGAACACCGGGCTGCAGATATACTCAGAGTAATAGGTTGATGCAAAAAACCATTAGCTGCTCAGCCAGGTGTACAGGAATAAGCATTGACGGCAGAGTACCCAGTACCGTAACCTTTATGCCGGCACTACCCGGCACAGGCATAGTTTTTATCAGGCAGGATTTGCCCGGCAGCCCAAGAATTGAGTGCTGTACTCAATATGCCCGGACTGATTCGCGTTGGACTTCTCTGGTCAAAAATGAACTGCGCATTGAACATACCGAACATCTCCTAGCTGCGGTAATTGGCCTGGGTATTGACAATATCAAGGTTTGTCTGGACGGACCTCATATCCCGGTTGTAAGCAATTTCAGCAGCCTTAACTTTGTTGAAGCCCTGCAGCAGGCTAAAATTATTGAGCAAGACAAACCCAAAAAACATTTTGTTGTTAATCAACCGCAGTGGGTTTTTGACTCCTTTAGATATAACGGAAGGGAGTATGAATCTATCTTACTGGCACTGCCTTCCACTGAATTAAAGGTAACTTACCTGCTCGACTATCCAGGACGCCAGGTCCCCACACAAGCAGCACATTTTCGCCTGAATAACCGGCAATTTGCCGAACAACTGGCACCGGCTAGGTCATATATAATGGATTTTGAATATGACCTGGTGGCCGCTCTAATCGGTCAAAGTATTAAAGACTGCCTGGTTATCGGTCAGTCAGAAATAAACCTCAAATGGGGAAATGAACCGGCCAGGCATAAGCTATTAGATTTAATGGGTGATCTGGCAACCCTGGGCAGTCCTATAAAAGGTCATTTTATCGGCATCAGGACAGGACACAAAGTTAATATAAAAATGTCTCAAAAATTACAGGGTTTTTAAGGAGGAGCATTTTAATTGATTCCACACGCTAAACCGCTTTTGGGTCAAGAAGAGTTTGATGGAGTAAAAGAAGTAATGGCCAGCGGTATGCTGGCGGCCGGTAAATATGTACTGGAATTTGAAAAATCATTCCAAGCTTATATCAATACGCCTTATGCATTGGCTACATCTTCCGGCACAACAGCCCTGCAGGTGATTATGTCCGCATTGGAAATAGGCCCGGGAGATAAGGTCCTTACCACTCCTTTTTCATTTATAGCATCTTCAAATGCTCTTTTATTTACAGGTGCGGTTCCCATTTTTGTTGATATTGATCCAATAACATTTAATCTCTCACCTACCGGCTTGGAAAAAGCCATAAAAAATCACCCGGAAGCTAAAGCAGTGCTGGTAGTACATCTCTTCGGACTGCCGGCTGATATGGAAGAAATTTGCCAACTAGCTCAAAAGAACAATCTGCTCCTTATTGAAGACTGTGCGCAAGCACACGGTGCTCTCTATAAAGAACGCTATGCCGGTACTTTCGGCCATGCGGCGGCTTTTAGTTTTTATCCTACCAAAAACATAACTTCCGGGGAAGGCGGTATGGTTGTTACCGGAGATAGTGCTCTGGCAGAGAAGGTACGCCTGCTGGTCAATCAGGGGCAACAGCGACGTTATTACCATGAAGTAGTTGGCTACAACTACCGCATGACCGATATTCATGCCGCCATAGGCCTGGCTCAATTAAAAAAATTAACATCATTTAATCAAAAAAGAAACCAAAACGCTCAATTCTACAATACCCATATAAATAACCCTTTGGTGAAAAAACCACAGGCACCACCGGACAGAAGCCATGCTTATCACCAGTATACGCTTACCACGGACTGCCGGGACGCTCTGGCTGCCTGGCTGACAGATAATCAAATCGGCTATGGTATACATTATCCCATGACTATACCGTCTCAACCCTGTTACCGGAACCTGGACTGCAGTAAAGGAACCTGGCCGGTAGCAGAAAAGCTGGCTGCATCCTGTATTTCTATACCAGTGCATCCAGGTCTTAATATAGCTGATCTTAAAACAGTGGCTGATACAATTAACAGTTTCACCGATTAAAGGGGGTCGCAAACGGTTGATTATAGCTATCCATCAGCCGAATTATCTGCCCTGGCCAGGATATTTTCATAAAATGCTTTCCTGCGATCTTTTTGTTTTTCTTGACGATGTGCTTCATTCCAAAAGGGCCATAACCAGCAAAAATAAAATCAAGGCTCCGGAAGGTGTACGATTGCTTAGTGTGCCATTGGCTAACAAAGAGGTCCTAATTAAGGATCTAATCATTCATAATGGCCAAAATTGGCATCAAAAACACTGGAATTCCCTAACATCCTGCTACTCCCGCAGTCCCTTCTGGAAAGAATACAGGGATAAATTTGCACCGGTATTTGCCCATCCCGGGACAAATCTGGTCGAATTAAATTTAAGCTTGCTTTCGGTTATTAAAGATATTTTGGAAATTGCCACGCCTGTAGTGCGATCTTCTCAAATACCTGCGCTTGACGGAAAAAAAGGCACCAGGATTATTAATATATGCCGTCACTTTGGAGCCAGCACATACTTGTCGGGAACAGGAGCCCGTGCTTACAATGATGAACTTGAATTTACCGAAAATAATATAAGACTGGTATACCAGTCCTATAAAATCTCTGAGTACCCCCAGTTATGGAATAATTTCATACCCAACCTGTCCGTAGTTGACCTGCTTTTTAACTGCGGACCGGAAAGTAAAAAATATTTAGTCAAACAGGTGATTTAGTGGATAAAATTAAGGTATTAATTACTGGATCCGGTTCTCTATACGGAGTCGCAGTAATTCGAGCACTGTTAGCCTCTCAACTGAATTTAAAACTGGTAGCTTGTGACATGGAAGCAAGAGCACTGGGCTTACACCTGGCCCACAGTGCTTATTTAGTCCCGGCAGCCCAATATGAAACAGCTTACCTGGAGCGATTACTGGATATTTTAATCAAAGAGGATATTCAGGCAGTTTTTATTGCCTCCTCTAAGGAATTGCATTTTTTCAGTAAGTACAAAGCTGAAATTGAAGCTAAAACCAAAGCAAAAATTTTTACTAATTCTCCTGAAGTATTGAATACCTGTGACGACAAATGGTATACCATTCGTTTTTTACAAGAAAACAATTTTTATTTTCCTCTGACCATACGCTTTCCAGAGGACGCTGAACAACTCTGCTCCTTTATAAAAAAAGTAAACTTTCCCGTCATTATAAAGCCACGGCGGGGAACCGGCTCCAAAGGTTTATGCAAAATTGAGAATTTTACCGGGCTGCGCACACTGCTCAAAGGACAAAAGGATATGATTATCCAGCAATACCTCCCTGATCATCAAGGCGAGTACACCACCGGCATCTGTGCGGGTAAAAACGGAAAAATTCTTTCCGGTATTACCTTAAAGAGATATTTACATGACGGCATGACTGTTTCTGCTGACTCAACTGGTTATACTGAGATAACTGCTTACTGCCAAAAAGTTGCAGCGGTTTTGAAGCCCTACGGTCCCTGTAATTTTCAACTAAGACTGCGAGAAGGCAAACCATTCATCTTTGAGATTAACCCGCGTTTCAGCAGCACGACCGGCATGCGCTTTCTACTGGGTGTTAATGAGGCTGAAATTATGCTCAAAGCCGAACTGCTGAATCAAGCAATTCCGGAGTTTAAAATAAAAAAATGCAGTGTAATCAGGCAATACGCAGACTACCTGGTCCCTACAGAACAGCTTGAGCAATTGGAAAATAAAAGCTGCTGCATATTTCAACCGGGCTAATTATTTATGGCCTGGTTTTTGATATGAGTTAATTTATTACTTTGCTAAAGGAGAGTTGACCAATGTCAAACTTTCGTTTTGTAGTTATTGGTGACAGTCAGGGCAGTCACCACGGAATCGACAAAAAAATATTGGAAAAGATACTCTATAGGGTTACTTCTTTAGATCCCCAACCTGAATTCCTTTTGTTTACCGGTGACTTAACAGAAGGAGATGGGGACGGTTATGATGACTTGCATTACTGGCGTGACAATGTTACAAATTTCTATCCAATATCTATGATTTTTCCGGCTATGGGCAATCATGAACCGGATGAAGAAACTTTTGCTGAGGTTTTCAGTCACTTGCCTGATAACGGGCCCTCCGGCTTTAACCGTACAGCATATATGTTTGACTATGGGAATTCCCGCTTTTTTTGTCTCAACTCAAACCGCAGCCACAAGATTAGCGGAAATCAAAGTGATTGGTTAATTAAACATTTGCAATATGCACTGCGGGAAGGAAAAGAACACTTCTTTGTATATTTCCATCACCCATCTTACCCGGTAGGACGACACCTGGGCAGTTCCCTTGACTATCATCCCTACTATAGAAATACATTTTGGAAAATTATTGATAAATATAATGTTGATCTGGTCTTTAACGGACATGAACACAACTACAGTCGTCGTTATATTAACTCAGCCATGAATACAGAAATGGACGGTAAAGAATTTGTATTTAAAAATAGTATTTACCAAATAATCTGCGGTGGTGGTGGAGCAAAACTCAACGATGAAGCTTACTCTACTAAAAATGTTAAAGTTGGACCGGTTAAATCGTATCATTTTGTAGTTGTCGATATCGAAAGTCACACTGTTAAGATTCATGTCTATGATCCAGACGGTGATGTGCTGGATTCTTTTTCGGTCAGCAAATCACGGAAAATTGATCTATCAACTAAACAACGTTTTGTGCGCAGATACTTATTGAGGTATTGACCTGCACTAGGACTCATCCTCATCACTGTCCTGATAAACAAATACTCTTAGCTTTGTTTCACCGAGCACCTCTACGTATACTCCCAATTCAATTTCTATCCGGACAGTATTACCACTTTGCAAAGCTGCAGATTTACACTGGGGACTTTTAATTAACATCACCTGAACAGAAAATTCTTTCGAGACATGACCCTCAAAATCATCTTGTGGAATTACTTCCGCCAGCTTAACGGGTTCTCTGATAACATCTGTGAAATTGCCTTGATCGAAGGAATACCAGATATTTACTTCAAAGGAACCTCTGATCAGTACACCGGTCTGATTATGATCAATTGTTTCCATTACTGCCGGTTGGAGCTCAAATTTATGAATAGAGGTACCGAGAACCTTGGTTGGGATACGTTTTTCTTGTATTTTTATAAACTTGGTATAAACAAAATTTTTGCTCACCGAACCGCAAACAGCTTTAGTAATAATTTCCCGGTAAGGGCCTTTAGAACCCCACATATCTCTATTCTGGTTTTGCACCATGTCACCCATTACCATTCCTCCCAAGCAAAAGTATTTATTATTCATTTTCAATAAAATAGCATTAGCGGTTTTGTACACCTGCAAGACATAATAATCCCATTGCCATATTATATGAGAGTTAATTACTATCTAGTACAATTCTTAACTTGTAAAATAAACCTTAAGATATTCTAACAGCAAGAAAGTCGCTTAAAGCGACTTTCGAGCAACCACAAGCACCTGCGCTCACCGGAAATTATGCAATACTAACCTTGCTTATGCTACAAAAATTTGTACTTCATTGTACAGTAACTTATCCACAAATCCATTATAAGCATAATTTTCCGGAGTATAAAAAGGGGGATTTTTATTTAATACTCCCCCCGTTCTCCCATTATATCCTGAAAATCTTTCCACATATCTTTTTTAGATTTCTCAAATAAGATAGTCTCATGTATTCGCTCAATGTTGTAGTTGGCAACCTGCACAGATTCTGTATAATATTTATTTAAAAGACTGTAAAAAAAATGAGGAAACATTAAATCAATAAAAACAACCTCCCATTCCCTGTCCAACAACGGGTTAACAGAATTATAAAAGTTGACCACACTTTTAACAATTTCCACATCCCATTTGCCTTTCTCTTTGCAGCAGGTATTAATTAATTTGCGCAAATCCATGGCGGGAATATCCATAGTCAAGGTATCGAAATCAAAAATACAGAGCTCACCGGCACCGGTCAAACTCAAATTCTGAGGAATAAAATCCCTGTGACAAAGCCCTGTTTTTGCACCCTTTCTTCGCAGCCAGACATGGTAATAAGAATTTTCCAGTGAATTTGCTGCTGATTTAGATTTCTTTAGGAAATAATCGATGCTCTTTAATAAACCTCCGGATACCTCATTGTTTCCCCTCAGGGCTTGTTTTATCTCAGACAACCTCTTTTGTCTCTTTTCATAGGTAGCAGGCCAAATACCTCTCCAATCAAAAACACTGGACGGGTTAGCCTCTATTTTAGCAGTATATTTATGAAATTTAGCCAGAGTTATCACAATTTCTTTCAGGTGATCATTAAAATTTGGCTTTATACCGTCAACCCAATCAGTTAATAAATATATTTCCCCTTGAGAGGATAAATAATAATTTTTATTGAAACGGGTTTTTATTACTCTGGGAACTTTTATACCTTTACTAATTAGATACTCCATCACTCTGATCATAAAGCCGGCTCTATCATTTGAAGAAGGGATTCTCTTCCACACCTTTTTCCCCTTCGAAGTCTGCAATCCCCATACTTTTTTTCTACCTTGTTCTGCAAGCACATTAACTTCATATATATCTAGGCCATAGACATCCTTGAATACTAATTTCATATTATCTTTCTCCATATTATGGCACACACCTCCGCGCTCTTCCTCTAAAATATAATATGCTGCAAGATTTAAAGAGTGTGATTATTACTAAAACTTTTCACACTTATTTAAGTCGATTCATATAATAATTTAACGACGAATAAAATTAAATGTGAGGTGACCTGTCATTAATAAAGATTATCTGGAGGACTTGTTGCTGGATTCAAAACAATTTCAGAAAGGAGGGAATAATGTGGTAGGAACTTCCATGGAAGATTCTTTTGCCCTACCTGATAACAGGTCGGAGAGAAAAAAGATAACCAGCACCAAAAAATCATCCGTGCGTGAGATAATAACCAAAGCAATTTGCGGTTCGGCCCAAAAAAATTTCTTATATTGTTGTGAAATTGAATTCGATCAAGAATTTATACCAAACCAGATTTTAGGTACCTCAATTACCGCTTTCACTATTCATCCAGTGTCAGTTAAATTTGAGCACCAAAGGCCAATCGTGATTGTTTCCGGTTCTTTTGATGTAAATGTGTGGTTTTCTTTTAACAACGGAAAAGATACCGAAGTAGCCCGCGAGGTGGTAGAATTTTCGGAAACTTTGGAAATTGATGACTTTGATCCGGCAGCTATAAATGATATGGAAGGCCGAGCTGTGCTAACCAAAACACCTCAATACAAGGGTGCAATCATTCAAAACAACAATACTATTAAAGTTGATATCGAGATTGGCATCTATGCAGAAGTTATTAGTGAGACAAAAATCAGGGTTCAATGTTATAAATCAGAATATGAAGAGGACAGCTAAAAAAACCAGGCGCTCTTTAATGCGCCTGGTTTTCTTTTTATACTTCGGGAAATCATGGTTATGATAGATCTGTGGATAAGTTAAGGTTAGTACCGCATAATTTCCAACAGGGACAAGTACCTGTGGCTGCTCGAAAGTCGCTCAGAGCGATTTTCTTATTACAGCACTAACAAACTGTATCCTGCTTTTTCAGATTCATGCCTATACGGGATATTCTCCTTAAATACCAATTAAGACAAACAAACTCACTCCTGTGGTATAATATGATGGCCGCAGCTATAATGTATTTTCTCCCTCTTTCTAAGGTTTTGCGGCTGATTCCGGTTAGACTGATTAATTGCATCAGAGGCAGTCTCTTATTTTTTTGCAAATAATGCATTAATTCGTTATTCGAGGCCAGGGTATTAGCTGTTTTCAGCAATAACGCCCTGCTGTCAAAGTGCTTGGGAGAAGATTTGATTAAATTATCCAGAGATATTTTATACTGCTCGAGTTTTTTTTCATATTGTTCCAATTCACCTCTCCGCTCGCTTGTTGTTTCCGTTATTAGATATTGTTCCCAGGACCTTATAATCTCAAAACAACATTGCTCACCGGTTTCTCCGAAGGAATGAAGCAGATTAGACATGGCATACCTATTTTCCAGCCTAAAATAGTCAATCAATCTTCCCTTAATAACCATCCTGGCAAAAGCAAAAAATGGCACCCGGTAGTTTTCCTTATACTTGTCAATAGCTTCATTCATAGCAATCAAACCTATACTTAGTTCATCATCCTGTCCCCATGATAAAACCCGGCGGCATATTTTACTCACAACTTTACCGATAAAAGGTTTGCAGCTGCTTAAAAAATCTTCTCTTACTTCATTATCTCCTGCCTTGGCTCTATATAGTTTATGTTTCAATACTTCCGCATCCTCTATATACAGCAGCAATATTTCCACCTCATTCATACATAACTTAGTTTTTTATACGTATATTAAACTTCTATTACAATTTTTCTCTATTATTAATTTTCGACATTTTTTTCTTTTATCCTGCCGCAAAACAGATTATCTCTGCTTCATATTTTTGTTCCCGGAATAAAAAAACCGGTTAGCCCGGTTTTTTTGTATTCTAAGCGTCTTCTTGTTTTTGAGCCCAACAATTAGCACATTGCCCCGTTTCACTTAAACTTCTGTTGATAATTATAGACTTACCCGGATCAATCCGGCAATCTTCACACTTTTCCTCACAGGGTTCAATATGAATCAATACTTCTTCTATATGAGGCAACTTTGATTTAAGTTCTTTTTCTATTTGGTCACACAATTCATGGGATTTTATAATTACACTGCATTTGGGAACAACCAGATGCAAGTCAATGTACCGCTGAGCACCAGACTTACGAGTACGCAGGTGGTGATATTCCAGGTATTTATTTGAATATTGCCCCAATACCAGTTGAATAGCTTTCTCTTCTTCCTCAGGTAGACTGGCGTCCAGCATACTGGCCATAGATTCCTTGATTAAATCCCAGGCTGCTTTGAGTATCAAACCGGCAACAGCTATGGCTACCAGGGGATCAATGATTTTTATACCGGTTAATTTTATTGACAGAATTCCGGCAAACACCCCTAATGAAGTATATACATCGGTTCTCAGATGCCAGGCATCTGCAAATAAAGCCGGGGAGTCGGCTGCCCTGGCTACTGACATCAGTTTGGAGGATATAAAATAATTTACCAGAGAGGAAACAGCCATGACCATTAAACCTAAATCCAGTGAATATATTTCTCCCTGACCGGATAATCTGGGCAAAGCCTGCTTAATAATCATAACTGCGGCTGCAATAATCAGCAAGGCCTCGACTATAGAAGCCAGGTTTTCATATTTACCGTGACCGTAAGGATGTGATTCGTCTGCAGGTTGGCTTGATTTCCTCACAGAATAAAAAGTAACCAGAGCAGCCACCAAATCCAATCCTGAATGTATTGCCTCGGAGATTACACTGACTGAATGCATGGAAAAACCAACTGCCAGTTTACCTAATGTCAAAAAGAGATTAGAAATTATCGATAACCGGGCTACTTTCACTTTTTCATCCATCTTTATCACTCCCCGCATATATTATAGCATACTGAGGAAAAACGGTTATATTTATTATATAGTGTGCTTGTTAATTAGCTATTAATATGAGAAGGATTATACTGCTATGAATAAAAGCCGCATTGTCTGAGGAATTCATAAAACAGTGCGGCTTGCCAATTATCTTAGATATCCTTTGTTCTTAATGCAACAGGCGAGTCCTCGTCATCTGTACCTACAAAGTCCTGGTAAATCACACCGTCTGTACCTTTTACGCAGGGTATGTCCTCTACTGACTGCACATAGCCCCGATCCTCGTCCAGCAATTGATCGCCGCCATAATAGGAACCGCTTTGCGCGTTAGGAGCATGGTCAGAGGCCCGGGCAACATCCTGCCAGGCGTCTTCACCATCATAGCCTATACCCGCGTCATCACTGACACGGTCATTGAAACTTCTTTCAAAAGGAGGCTGCAGAATGTCTTCCTCCGCCGGCCGTATGTTTCGGGAAGGGATTCTTTCCTGCGCTTCTTTGCATTCCTTGCACAGTGTGGTGCGGGGCAAAGCAGTCAGACGAGCGTAACCTATTTCTTTACCGCAAATGTCGCAAATCCCGTATTTACCCATCTCAATATTTTTCAGAGCATCCTCTACAGCTCTGATTTTTAACATGGCATCATCTCTTAACGCAAAGTCTTTACTCCTTTCAAATACCTCGCTGCCGACATCCGCCGGGTGATTGTCGTAAGTTGACAATTCACTGGTCGCTTGTGACAGAGATATGCCTAGACCACGCTCGTCAAAAGAATGAACAGAATCCTCCAGTTCTTTTTTTTCTTTCAACAGTGTTTCTTTGAATGCCTGCATTTTCTGTCTGTCCATGATTACCTCCATCTTTAGCTGCCTAAACGAAGCTGCACTATTTTTATGATTTCAGCGATAAAGCCTCCTATTACAGGAATATTGAGCACTAAGAGCCAACGCAGCAGATAAATCAAAAGTGCACCCAAAACGGTAAAACCTACTGCTATGCCCAGGCCTCTGGCCACCCCGGAAATAAAATTTATATATAACAGTTTTTTGGTATGTTCGAGCAAATCCACGTACTCGGCCAGTTTCATTTTCTCCATATCAAGTGATAATTTATCCAACTTTTTTTCCAGGGATTTAATTAAGGTATTTTCTATGTGCATTCTCTCAACTCCGTATTGCTTTGATATTATTATTTGGCATTTTAAATATTTTATAACGTAATTAGGATTTACCAAATCAACTATCCATCCCCAATAATTACCTGATAAAAAAATCATCCCATATCGCTTAACCGTACCAAGACAAAATGAGAAGCGTGCAGGCTTTGCTGCACGCTTCTCATTTTGTCTTGGTATCTCTATGCCGCGGCTTTTTTCTTATTGCCCTCCATTAATTTCAGATCGACCCAAATCTGGCTGGCGTTAAATATTGAAGAATAACAACCGCTGAAAACACCTATTAAAAGTGCCAATACAAAAATCTTTATCGTACTGCCACCCAGGAAAAAAAGCGCCAGCAATACAAATATAACTGTCATTACTGTATTAATGGAACGAGCCATGGTCTGCCAAAGACTGCTGTTCACCAATTCCTCCAGGGATTGGCCTTTCTTACGGCTCAACATGTTTTCTCTGATACGGTCAAAAATAACGATGGTATCATTAATTGAATAACCTATAATTGTCAGAATGGCAGCCACAAAGTAACTGTCTACTTCTAATTGGAACAGAGAAAAGATACCTGTCACTACAAATACATCGTGTATCAGTGCCAGCAGTGCCGCAACTCCCTGTTTAAACTCAAACCGCCAGCTTATATAGCCCAACATCAACATAAAGGCTACCAGCAAAGCCAGCAAAGCATTGCGGGTTAATTCCTTGCCGATGGTCGGCCCCACCTGATCATTTTTCATAACAGTCAGTTCGCCCAGTTTAGATTTCAAACCGCTTACAACCTTGCCTGACTCAGCTAAGGACAATTCCTTGGTTCGAATGATGTAATCATTGCCGCCGCTCTGTTGTATCACGCTGTCCTGCAGCTCATACTCGCTCAAAGCATTGCGAAGTTCATTTACAGTGACCTGCTTATTAAAACGAACCTCAAATATGTTTCCTCCGGTAAAATCTATCCCCAGATTCAACCCCTGCACAAAAAGAGAAATAAGGCCCGGAATAAGCACCAGCAGAGAAATTACATACCAAATTTTGCGTCTTCTGACAATTTCAAACAACATGAACTCTCACCCCTTACGCCCCGTACATTTTAGTATTCTTTACCAAATTACTGCTTGCGGTTAGCTGCAGCATATACCTGGTCAAACTGATAGCGGTAAACATACTGGCCAGGATACCGACACTCAAGGTCACAGCAAAACCCTTAATAGGGCCGGTACCAAAATAATACAACACGGCGGCGGCAATCAGGGTTGTTACGTTAGCATCCACAACAGTGACAACAGCCCTTTTAAATCCAGCATCAATAGCTGTGCGCAGTGTCTTGCCATTTCGCAGTTCTTCTTTAATTCTCTCAAAGATAATAACATTGGCATCTACCGCTATACCCAGCGATAGCAGAAAACCGGCTATACCGGGAAGCGTCATGGTAACATGCAATCCGGCGAAAACCGCCAATACAATCAGTGAGTAAATAACCAGAGCAATATCGGCAATCAAACCCGGCAAACGGTAATACCCAATCATAAAAATTAAAATAGCAGCAAAACCTACTATTCCGGCCATTTTAGACTTGGCCAGAGAGTCAGCGCCCAGCATCGGGCCTACCGCACGTTTTTCAATAACATCCATTTTTACCGGCAAAGCACCGGAACGAAGCAAAATTGCTATATTATGAGCATCTTGCAGAGTAGCATAACCGGTAATACGGGCCTGTCCATTTTGAATCGGTGTTTCAATGGAAGGATTTTGAATCAGCTTGCCGTCCAAGTATATACCCAAATTTCTACCGACATTCCTAGCTGTAAAATCTCCAAAAGTTTTTGCCCCGGCGGGAGTAAAAGTCAGGTTTACTTGCGCCGCTGAGGAGTCAGGAGCCTTTGATTCTTCAGCGTCTTTTAAATCACGCCCAGTAAGTACGGTTTGACCGTTTTCAGCTTTAAATTCCAGGTAGGCAGTCTTTACCATATTGTTGACTGCTTCATCGGGATCCTTTATCCCGGCTAACTCGACAATGACTCGGTCTTTGCCCTGCTGCTGAATAATCGGCTCCGCCACACCATACTGGTTTACCCGGTTGCTAATAACAGCCATAGCCTTCTTGATTTCGTCATCCGTCAACGATACACCAGGAGTCTCCTCGGCTTGTAAAACAACATGCACACCACCTCTTAGATCAAGACCCAAATTAATTATCTTGACCAGCGGCATCCAGGAGATTTCCTTATTGTAAACAGGCTTAAGATTAGGCTTAAAAAAAACTACCGACACGGCAGCAACCAGCAAAACTATAACTGCCAGTTTAGATATACTTTTCCAGTTCATTTGCTTTTCCTCCTTGTCCCGGTGGTCACAATAACCGTGACTCGTTTACAATCAGCTCGAAGTTGCATTTCAAAAAATTTGCGGCACGCCTGCAGAGCATCATGCGTGTCATAAATATTTCGAAATACTCCATCACCGGACAAATATTAATATCAATTGATAAATCCATAGTTACCGTGCGTCTTTCTTCATCCACTGCCACAAAAGCACGCTCAACAGCGTAATTTACACGGTCATGTATGTCAAAGGTAGCAAAATCGGTGTTGCGAACTCTGGCCCGGTGAACATCGGACTTATCGGCGATTATCAGTGCGGCTGCCACACTATTTACCGGTTGCCCGTATTGTTCCTCATGGTTAGCAATAGCGGAGATAACAATTGCAATCTCGTCAGGGGGCATACCCAATTCCAACAAAATAGGGTAACCAATCTGAGCTCCGGAAATGCCGTGATCATTGCGGCTGACCACATTGCCCATATCATGCATATAACCTGCAATAGCAGCTAACTCAGCTTCCCGTTTAGGATAATTAAGCTTCTCTAAAATATCTTTGGCGATGTTAGAAACCAAGTTGATATGCCGGTAACTATGCTCTGTGTAACCCATAACACCTAAAAACTCGTTACCTTTGCGAATAAAGCTGTCCACAACCGTATGTCTCTTCACATCTTCTAAGGTTACCAAAATATAACCCCCCCGTCAACAGATAAAGTAATACTATATACCGATGTATTTTACTGTTTAAACATTATTTGATAGAAAAGAGTGAAAAGAGCAGACTTACATCTACTCTTTTTTCTCTTCTTTTTCTTTCTGCTCAATCTCACTATGACTGAGCACCTGGCTGACAGCATTTTTTAATATCTCGATTCTGACATTATCAGCTATTTTGACAATCAAAGTACTTTCTTTAATTTTAACAATCTTACCGTATATACCACCCGCAGTAACAATAGTATCATTAACTGCAAGGTTGTTAATTAACTGCTGGTGCTGCTTTTGCCTTCTTTGTTGGGGGCGTATAAGTAAAAAATACATTAAAGCAAATATGGCCAGCATATAAACTAACGACATTGTTTGTGAATTCAATTTCATGTTTCAAACCTCCCTTCTTCTAAATTTAACCAAAGCAACAATTATCTCAAAAATTAAAAGAGGATCGTTAATAACTATTCTTTATCGGACTGTGGATTCCTTTTTTATTTTTATATTTATGCCTGCCAATCTTTTAAAAAATGATCTTTATACTCCAATAAACGATCTTCTCTGATTGCTTCTCTAATATCCTCCATTAGATTTAAAAGAAAATGCAGGTTATGAATGGTGGTCAGCCTTACACCCAATATTTCGTCGGATTTAAGCAGATGTCTGATATAAGCTCTGGTATAGTGCCGGCAGGTATAACAAGCGCAGCCTTCCTCAAGCGGTACAAAATCTCTGGCATAGGCCGCGTTGCGGACAACAAGCTTTCCCTGTCTGGTAAAAACTGTGCCGTTTCTGGCAATTCTGGTAGGCAGCACGCAGTCAAACATGTCTATGCCTCTTACTACACCCTCCAACAGACAATCCGGGGATCCGACACCCATCAGGTAACGGGGTTTATCTTCAGGCAAGAGAGGTACAGTATAATCCAGAACCTCATACATTAATGGTTTTGGCTCTCCCACACTTAACCCGCCTATAGCATAACCGGGAAAATCCAGCTTCACCAGTTCATCTACTGATTGCTCACGCAAATCACGATACATACCTCCCTGCACAATGCCAAAAACACTCTGCTCAGGATGACTGTGATATTCCTTACAGCGTAAAGCCCAGCGTGTTGTTCTTTCTTTAGCAGCCAGGCTATCTTCATAGGAGCAGGGATAAGGAGCGCATTCATCAAAGACCATGGCTATATCAGAACCAAGAGCCATTTGAACTTGCATTGCATGTTCCGGGCTAAAAAAATGCGAAGAACCGTCAATATGAGAGCGAAAAGCCACCCCGTCTTCGGTTATTTTTCTAAGCGGTCCCAGGCTGAATACCTGAAATCCACCGCTATCTGTTAAAATCGGGCCGTCCCAGTTCATGAACCTGTGCAGGCCTCCCGCATCACGAATCAACTCATGTCCCGGCCTCAGATATAAATGGTAAGTATTGCTTAAAACTATTCTGCCGCCCGCTTCCCTAACTTCCTCCGGAGTCATAGCTTTAACCGTAGCCTGAGTTCCCACAGGCATAAAAACCGGTGTCTCAATTTCCCCGTGCGGTGTAGATAATATACCAAGCCGGGCATGAGATTTATTGTCTTTTTTTATCAGTTTATATTTTACAACCATTATTTTCTCCTGTCTATTATATCCTCTATTTTATCTCTTAAACGGTGACTTTTTTTAAATAATCAACATAGCATCACCGAAGCTAAAAAATCTGTACCTTTTTTTTAACGGCGGTATTATATGCTTCCAGTATCTTATCCCGCCCGCTCAGAGCACTGACCAGCATAATCAAAGTTGAACAAGGCAGGTGAAAATTTGTTATTAGCCCGTCGATAATTTTAAACCTATAGCCGGGATAGATAAATATTTTTGTCCAACCCGAACCGGTCTTCAACCGGCCATCATCCCCCGCAGAACTTTCCAAACAACGGGTAGTAGTAGTACCCACGGCAATTATTCTGCCGCCTCTGGCTTTGGCTGCATTAATTTTATCCGCGACACCGGCACTTATTTCATAATACTCTGAATGCATCCGGTGTTCACGAATATTCTCAACTTTAACCGGGCGAAAAGTATCCAGACCTACATGCAGCAACACAGGCACAATTTCTACACCCAGATCTTTAATTTTATCCAGCAATTGGTCGGTAAAATGAAGCCCTGCTGTTGGAGCAGCTGCCGAACCAAAACGGTTGGCATAAACAGTCTGGTAGCGGCCGGGATCGGCTGGTATTTTTTTAATATAAGGAGGCAGTGGCATTATACCGATTTGTTCTAAAATTTCAACAAAACTGCCCTGATATAAAAAATCTATTACCCGCCCGCCTGCTTCAGTATCACCTGCAACCAAACCGGTAAGTTTTCCTCCGGCAAAAGTCAGTGTGGTCCCGATACGTGCTTTGCGTCCCGGTTTAACCAGTGTTTCCCAGCGGTTACCGTCGAGTTGTTTTAAAAGCAAGACTTCCACTGTTGCTCCTGTATCTTTCAGCCCGTAAAGACGAGCCGGCATAACCTTAGTGTCGTTAATAACCAGCACATCGCCCGGTTTCAGGTATTCAACAAGGTTATTAAACCTTCTATGCTCGATCTGCGGGTTATCCCGGAACAGCACCATCAGTCTTGACTCATCCCGGTTGGCGGAAGGTTCCTGAGCAATAAGTTCCTCCGGCAAATTATAATTAAAGTCCTCCAGTTTCAAAATCATACCCCCGGTTACCGCCCGTAATTAGTCTTAATCTCAATGCCAGTATAATAGTATTGCAAAATATCTTTAAATGTATAACCCTGCCTGGCCATTTCAGCCGCACCGTTCTGAGACATGCCCAGACCATGCCCCCAGCCATTGCCTGCAAAGCTTACCTGACACAATTTTTTCTCTGTATCAAATTCCTTGGTCATCTCAAAAAAGGCGCTTTTTAAGCCAAAAATCATCCTTACATTATCCGCATTACTAATCTCCTTAACAACTGGTTGATCATTTAAATCCAGGCCGGTAAGTCTTATCTTCTGCGCTCTTTTACCCGAAGAGGTCGAGCAAACAATCTCTAAGTCAGATATTTCTCTCCAGTCTTTAATGCACTGTTTATCCAGCAGTTGTAAGAGTTCATTTTGTGTGAATTTAACCTGCCAGTCATAATGGCTGGTATTCTTGTCATAGGGATCGGGCTTGCCTTTAATATACGGAACCTGATAGGTCCAAACATCCTCGCAGTTTTCCGTAAAACCACCGCTGCTGGAATGGTAAAATGCGTCAATAGGCTTATTTTTATAAGCAACTATAATCCCGGCTGTTTCCTCAACGGCCTTATTGGTAGCCTCATTTTCAGCTTCATAGCCGCAGTAAGCCTGGCTGTATTGATCATTAGTTACATCAAAATCCTGCTCCGCGTTACTGCCCAGACGCCCTAAAACATAACAGCGGGCCGCTACGGCCTGGGCTTTCAGTGCTTCAGTGGGCCAGCCGGCCGGCATTTCACTGGGTACCACACCACAAAGATAACTTTCCAGCGGCAATTCATTGATTATTGTAAGACCATCACTTGCCAATCCCAGTTCTAAATTGCCGCGCAGTTTCTGTTTGCTCGTCCCATTTATAAGAGTGACCAGGTTTAAGCTGCCCGAAGATTTAATTACTTGTGAACCGCTAGCTGTTTGCACCTGATACTGGGAAAGATCAGTTAGCTTATTCTTAAGCTCAGCCCCTTGTATTACCAGACCGTCAATTACTGATTTGTTCTCCGCTGCTCCGCTGCCGGAGATAATATTTATGCTGTAGTTTGCCTGCCTGGCCGCAATCGGGCCACTAAAAGATCCTATTTGTTCACCGTTTTTGGTAAGTTTAATCAAATTATTTGCCGCAGTGGCCGTCCATTTCTCCTGCGGTGTTAACTCATCTATAACATTTCCTGTTGATAAGTTAACCAGTTGATATTTGCCTTCCGTAGAAAAGGCAACTTCCTGAATATGCTGAAGCATAGCCACTCTAATGTTAGATGGAAGCTTAGATTCCCCTGCTGCCTGGCAAATCGGCAATAAGAGCAGCAATCCTGCTAAAATTAAAACCGTTAGCATTAAAGCCCTGTGTTTCTTGCCCTGACTAAACAATCACGTTCCCCTCTTTCACTGTTTTTGCAACCTGGAAAAAAATCTAAAAACACAACAAATAGAAAAGTTCCACACTTTTGGTCAGGTTTCCTGCCGGCAAAAAAAAATATCCCGTTATTACGGGATTAGATAAAATTCATTTCCGGAAATAAAAATTTCATAAGCTTCGGATTATTTACTTAACTTAACGCCTGGATATCAAATTCAATATAATTGTTAAGAGAATACTGAGAAGTATGGAAGAAGCCAGCGGAAAATAAAAACTGAAATTTCCCTTCTGTACAAATATATCTCCCGGCAACCTAAAACCCGGGGCTTTTCCGAGCAGCATCAGCAATCCGCCAAACACTGATATAGCAATCCCCAGGTACAAAAGCATTTTACCCATACCGAAAAAAGGCGGCATAAGAGTTATTCCTCCTGTTTGGCACTTTTTTTCCTATGGTAATAGCGATCCTTTTCGCTGTAGATACAACCGCAGTACTGCTGGCGGTACATCTCCAATTCCCTGGAGCGAATGGTAGCATCTTTATAACCCTGTCGAAAATCAACATAATAAAAAGGTATACCATATTCCTCAGACACTGCCTGACCGGTTTCTTTAATTAGTTCATGTTTCTGAAAAGGACTGACCAGTAATGTTGAAGTAAAAGCGTCAAAATTCCCTTTACGGGCTACTCTGGCTGCCTGGCGCAATCGCATGAGATAACAATAGCGACACCGCAGAGCTTCCCTGTGTACAACCTCTCGCAAGAATTCCTCCAACCGGTAATCCTCATCAAAAATTACCTGCCATTCTGTTTTAAGCGCATAAGCGGACAGGGTCTCTTTGCGTTTTAAATATTCTGTGTAGGGATGAATATTAGGATTATAATAATAACCAATTACTTCACAACCCTCGGCCCGCAGGTAATCCAGCGGGTATATCGAACAGGGCCCGCAGCAGGTATGAAGCAATACTTTATTCATAGCTATCACTGCACCTTTCAGCAACTTAAACAGCAAACTCATTTTGTAATAAGTGCTTTCTTTTATAATTATAGCAGAATAATGCACATATTATAATAAATATCTCCGGTTGTTATTAGCTTAAACATTTTCCTTCTTTTTGATAGAAAATATAAAATGGTTATGCTATACTCATTATTATTAATTTAATAGAGTGATGGTGGCATAATTGAAAAAATTGAGAAGAATAATTTTTGCTCTACTGTTAACGGTTATATTTTTATTTATGGTAACACCGGGGATAAGTCTGGCCGCGGAAAGGGAAGGAAAGTTTTATCTTATCCTGATCAATTACTTATCACTGGAGGATTTACAGAATTCTAAACTGACCAACATCAATAAAATGATTGAAAACGGGGGACTGGGCTTAATGAATACCAACACAGCCGGTTCCAGATCCGCCGAAAATACCTACAGCACACTCGGCAGCGGGACAAGGGCTCTGGGTACTGACTACGGTGGTTTCGCTTATAACCGTGAGGAGACCGTCAGCCTGAGTTCAAATCTGTCTCCCTTACCGGCAGGCGATATTTATAACGTTATCTCCAACCAGGACAAAAAGGGAGAAGTTATTCATTTAGCTCTACCCAAAATAGTGTTGGCCAACCAGCAGCTAACCAACAAAGTGAAAACAGCTGCTTTAGGAACCTCCCTCAAAAACGCCGGTATAAGAGTGGGCGTTTTCGGTAATTCAGACAGCTTTGCCAGGTCCAGGCCGGCCTCACTGCTGGCTATAGATGAACAAGGACAAGTTGCTAAAGGCGTAGTGGACAGTTCCATTAATATGAAGGATAAAGCTTTTCCTTTCGGCTTTCACACGGATTATGATAAATTAAAAAATGAAGTAGTAAAAAATCACGACAAAGTGGATTTTTTTGTCATTGAGACAGGCGATAACTCACGTCTGGAAGATTATAAAACATTTCTCACTTCTGAGCGCTACAATCAATTAAAGGAGCTAACCTTAAATCGTATTGACGGTTTTCTGGGTGCTTTGAGCAATAATATAGATTGGCAGAAGGACAGGGTAATGCTGGTCAGCCCAACTCCCTCGTCAAAAGCTTCTACTTTTAATAATCTGGTTACACCGCTTATTTACGCCGGAAACTCTATTCATCCGGGTGTTTTAACTTCCAGCAGCACCAGGAGACAGGGAATTGTAGCTATTACTGATATTACCCCAACAGTTCTCAGCTTCTGGGGTATAAAACAAGATCCTGAAATAGTCGGGCGACCTGTATTCAGTCAAACCGCTCATAATGTATTTCAGCAAGTCAAGCAACTTAACCAGAACTTGATTATAAATTATACGCACAGGCCACCTGTTTTAAAAACCTTTGTTATACTGCAGATTATTTATATTCTGCTCACGGCTTTTTCTGTTTACTTTTTAAAATCCCACAGGGTTCTGCAACCATTGCAAAAATTAATTGTTTTATTTTTGATTATGCCGCCGGTAATTCTAGCCTACAGTATTTTTCGGGTGGAATCCCTGGCACTGACGCTGATTTATTTTGCGCTTATTGTTGCTTTAATTTATCTGGTCATCAGTAAAGCAAATATTTCTTTTTACTATAAGGTAGCTTTTTTATCTCTCTCTACCTCTGCCGCTATTTTAATCGACACAGTACTGGGCTCTCCTTTGACGATTAATTCACCCCTGGGCTATGATGCTATGAACGGGGCCAGGTATTACGGTATAGGCAATGAATTTGCCGGTATACTGGAGGGCTCAACCATAATAGGTACGGCCGCTCTGTATCAGGAATTGAGTAAGCACCGAAGAATACTCTTACCGGTCTTTTTAGCCTATTTTGCATTTATGACTTATGTATCCTATGCCCCTGGTTTTGGAGCCGATGCCGGCGGTCTAATTACTGCAGTTATAGCTCTGGGCTTTTTCAGCCTCAGATTGATGGACAAACGAGTCAGCAGAAGGGAGCTGCTATATTTGCTGCTGCTTACTCTTTTACTGCTGGGCCTGGGCGCCTTTATAGATATGACTTTCAATTCACTCCATGGTTCACATATCGGGCAGGCTTTCAGCCTGCTGGTGCAGGGCAACTACGCAGAAATCGGCAATATAATTTACCGAAAAATAGCCATGAATATCAAGTTAATGAATTATTCCATCTGGACCAAAGTACTGCTGGCCTCTCTGGCTGCCTTAGGAGTATTGCTCTACAAACCGGTGGGGTTTTTCAAGCAGCTAACAGATTCTGTTCCTAATATGAAAAAGGGGTTTGAGGCAATATTTGTAGCAAGCCTGGTCGGTTTTTTAGTAAACGACTCGGGAATAGTGCAGGCAGCCACTACCTTCATTTATCTCATCTTTCCCTTATTGTATTTAAGCTTGCAGGATAAGCTGAATAGACCCTGGTAAATAGTCCAAAGGAGTGGCATCTAATCCCCGGAATTTAGTCATCTATATCCTGTTCATTATGATAAAATCCCCTCAGAATATTAATGGGGGGATTTTCCATATATAATCGGATAGGAGGCTACCCATTATTTGAGTAGCCGACCTTCCACACCATCGTGTGTGCCATTCGATACACGGCGGTTCCTTAGTTTACATGTACAACATCACAACATCGGTATCCAGGCTATCTATCACTCCGTCTTTGTATACATCATAGATAATCCAGCCCGGTGTCCCTGTCTCATTGAATAGCGGAGTCAATATCTTCGGCGGAATACAAAACATCCAACACATTGATGCTATGGAAAGTGTAGGCTGGCAAAGGCAACACCTACAGTTCTATCGACGCAGATTTAAACATAATTTGACTTTTATCAAGATAGGTTTAAGACAATTAATCATGGAGGTTACTTTTATCGAGGACACAGACATAAAAGAAGAAGCCAAGAAAAGCTTTTGCCGTTAAGGAACCCTTGTAGGTATAATTTGGGCGGGATTTTAGGATTTATAGATTACTACGTAAAATAGTTTTTCTTTTGGACAAAAAAGTTACCTCTATATCATCGTGTATTGGTTCCTGCTACTATAATTCATCAATACCAACCATCTTCATCAAGTAAATAGCATTAGTGGTTTTAGATACTCCAGAGTATAACTTATAATCAAATACTATCTGGTTATTTAAATAATTTTCTGAAAAATGGTAATTCTCTACATCTATATCTTTATCAATCTCTAACTCACCCAATTCAAGGTCATGTGTCGAGACAAGTCCCACAGTTTTCATTTTACTAAGTTTTCTTATCACCGCGGCCGCCCCAATATGACGATCTTTAGAATTTGTTCCTTTAAAAATTTCATCTAATAAGAACAATATGGAGTTGTTCCTACTTGCTGCTTGAATAATGGTTCTTATTCTTAATAGTTCAGCATAAAAGGAAGAAATCTTTTTTTCTAAATTATCATTTACCCTCATAGATGTATAAATGTCCATAATTGAACACTTAAAGTCGCTTGCACAAACAGGAGCCCCTGTATATGCCAAAACCAAATTCAAGCCAACAGTCCTTAACAAAGTACTTTTTCCAGACATATTAGACCCTGTAATCAACAAAACATTACCACTGCCTTTTATGTTTAGATCATTACAGACACGGGCATTTGAAAACAAAAGTGGATGTCCCATATTTTTTGCATAAAGATTATTTTTTGAATTTGTCAACCCTGGGATACACCAATTAGGATTATCGTACCGTATTGTCGTTAAACTAGATATTTCGTCAAACTTGCCTATTACAGTAAGCCAAGTTCGTAAACTGCAACCTGATTTCTTCTTCCATCTTTCCAGTTCAATCATACAGTTGTAATCGAATAAGAAAATCACATTGAGTATAAAATAAATCAATGGACTATGTTTGAAACTCATCATATCAACAATGAGGGATAATTCATTAATTTGCTTTGAAGCATAATTACCACTTGAGTCAATTAGGCTTGATTTGAGCTCAGATAGATACTTTGATTCGAAATTCTCCCTTTCAATCCTAGTCAATAATTTCTGAAAAGCAAGAATTGCATCTTTATGCCGGTCTATAACCTCGTAAGAATTCAAATAGAATCTTAGTCCAATAATAAATAGAATTAACTGAGTAAGTAACAATATCGCTGTTATATAGAGAAAACTGATGTCTTTTAAAAATGGTAATAAGAGAGAAACCACCGTAGCTAACGAAATTAATCGTATAACCCATATCAACCACGGAAGTCTAAATATATGGTTTTCATTTTCTGCCCATTCAAATAACGCCTCAGGATTGTTTGTTCCGTTTTTAATGGAACCACCTTCTACCCAAAAATGTTGTCTCCAATCAAGCTTACCTGCAAGTTCATTAATTGCAGCCTGTCTTTCCTTAATTTTTAAAATGTCCGTCTCTGGCTCTGTCAAAGCATTTTTTAAGAACTTTTTTCCCAGAAAAGTAACGGTATTATTAATCCACTGAAATAACGAAGCCTGTCCAAAAATATCTAAATCAACACTATACTGATGCTTTTGATCAAAAAATTCCTCTCCATTATCAGTGAACTCAACCCATTTTCCATTAATTCTGTCAATCGCTTGCCGGTTGATTCTTGCAAGGGAAAAAGCCAATTCTTTTCTGTTTTTCACTTTTTCATGTTGAACAATAAAAATGACAAATGTAACTAATGCGCATATTGAAAACAAACTTCCGGAAATACGATATTCATAGTAAAAAAGTATCGCACCAAAAATAATTCCCAAGAATGCAACTACCCGTAAATTGCTTAAGATGTTGTACTGCCGACTTTCTTTGTTAAATTGCTCGGAATATCTCTTTTCACGTATTTGATATTCATGTTCCGCATTAAATATATTCAACAAGAAATTTCCTCCACTTGAGAATTTGTTGAAAAAACCATATTTTCCTTAAGCCACTAATAAAATGTTTAAGTGCGTCACTTAGCCAATCCCGTTTGCCAATGTATGCTTTTTTTAGCTGCAGTCTTTTTAATATCATTGTTTGTAAACGCACCATTTAATGCCGATATTAAATTTTCACTTGTGATTTTGGGTAACGGAACTCAAATTAAGCATTAAATTAATTTCCTCTTATTTTTTAACCGCATAAGAAATATTTGGATGTGCGCCCAAATAAAAATATATCATTATTTATTACATCTTGCAAGAGGATCCTGACTTTAGAAGATTGATGGTTAATAAACCGCCGAATCGCTTGAAATACAAGCAATTCGGCGGTTTTAAAAATGTCCTATTATTTCAGATTTATTGTCAAATCCAGTTTCGTGCATGAACGGAACTTAGTCAATGTCATGTTTGTCTTTATCTGAGGAAGCTTGAGTATCTTTGCCAAATCCCAATATATATGTGATACCTGCGTCGGTGTTACTACATTGTTGGGATATTCCCCCTGAACTAGGGCTACTTGGATGAGGTCAATTTTTTTCTTAAAAAGTAAGAAAGCCAAGCCAGGATTATTCTAACGGGAGGGGTTTAACCTAAAATACTCCTATTTGTCTTGCCCAAATTATTATTAAACCCAAACAGTAGCATTTTTATACATCAGCACCCCCTGTTTTAGTTAAAAAACGGGAAGGCTGAATAGTTACTATTTATCTGCAAAATTATTGTTTTATGGGGCAATATATAATGTATTAACACTATCGGCGGTGAGTAATTAATGATTTCATCCATAAAAAGATTTTTACTTGGACGACCATTGAAATCCCACGAGCTAGGAGAACATAAGCTTATCAAGAGAAAAGCATTAGCTATCCTTTCTTCTGATGCTCTGTCATCAGTGGCATATGGCCCTGAACAAATGCTAATAGTACTGGCTACCGTAGGCACAGCAGCATTTTGGTATTCAATTCCGATCGCAGCCGGTGTATTAGTCCTCCTAACAGCTCTTATATTGTCTTATAGGCAAATTATCTTTGCTTATCCTAATGGTGGAGGAGCATATGTTGTTTCCAAAAACAATCTGGGTGTTAATGCCGGCTTAATAGCCGGAGGCTCTCTGTTGGTAGACTACATACTGACTGTTGCTGTAAGTGTGTCCGCAGGTACTGATGCTATAACATCTGCCTTTCCTCTCCTACATAACTATAATGTAGAAATTGCCATTACATTTGTGCTCTTTATTACAATTTTAAATTTAAGAGGAATAACGGAGTCTGCTTCAATATTAGCTTATCCAGTTTATTTATTCGTTTTAGCATTGTTAATATTAATCGGGGCGGCAATTTATAACATTCTTACAGGAGTAGTTCCCCCTGACCTACACCCTCCTATTGGTGCAGATGTGGCTGGAATTAGTTTGTTTATACTTTTGAGAACCTTTGCCTCAGGAAGTTCTGCTTTAACAGGGGTTGAAGCCATATCCAACGCTATTCCTAATTTCAAGGATCCGGCACCTAACAACGCTGCCAAAACATTAATCATGATGGGTTTCTTACTCGCCTTATTGTTTTCAGGAATTGTTTATTTAGCCTATTATTATGGGATATCTCCTAATGTAAAAGAAACTGTCGTATCACAAATAGCCAAAGAAACCTTCGGACATAATTTCATGTACTTTTTTATTCAAGGAACTACGGCATTAATATTAATCCTTGCCGCAAACACAGGTTATTCCGCCTTCCCATTACTGGCGGTTAATCTTGCAAAAGATAAGTTTATTTCAAGGATATTTCTTGTTAGAGGTGACCGATTAGGATACTCAAATGGCATTATCATACTTGGAATAGCTTCGATTATTTTAATTGTTATTTTTCACGCAAAAACTGAGCATTTAATCCCTCTTTACGCAATTGGAGTGTTTATTCCATTTACCTTGTCCCAATCAGGTATGATAGTTAAATGGATACGCGAGAAGCCCCAAGGGTGGATTCCAAAACTAACCGTTAATGCAATAGGTGCTTTTATTAGTTTCATCGTCACAATGATATTCTTTTTAACAAAATTCACCCGGGTATGGTCAGTATTTGTTTTCCTGCCCATTATTATCTTTGTATTCCACCGAATTAGAAAACATTATGAAGATGTTGGTGATGAGCTAAGGCTAACAGCTTCTAAAACAGTTATACCT
Source organism: Desulfofarcimen acetoxidans DSM 771 (assembly GCF_000024205.1). Lineage (NCBI taxonomy): Bacteria > Bacillati > Bacillota > Clostridia > Eubacteriales > Peptococcaceae > Desulfofarcimen > Desulfofarcimen acetoxidans. Next base: position 1,138,967 of record NC_013216.1, on the reverse strand, counting down.
ATTGAAGGCAACATTATTATCGTTCCTGTTGCCGGTATGACCCGTGTAGTAGAAAGTTCCTTAAATTATGCTAAATCTCTTTCTCCAAATAGAATTATTGCTGTTTACATTGCGTTTGACAAAGAAAATGAAAAGGAGTTTGAAGAAAAATGGGAAAAATGGCAGCCTGATGTAAGACTGGTTACACTGTATTCTTATTATAGAAGTATCATTAATCCTCTAACAAAATTTATTGATACTATTCAACATAAAGCCAGTGAGTCGAACTACCAAGTTACAGTAGTAATACCACAATTTATTCCTAAAAGAGGCTGGCACAATATTCTTCATAACCAATCAGGCATAATGATTCGTTCTTTCTTGCTGTTTCGTAAAAATGTGGTAGTTGCAACTGTACCTTATCATTTAAAAAAATAATTAATGGAACCGGCGTTTAAAGGGTCACCACGCTAAGTGGTGACCCTTTTATAATTAAGGCTTAACATTTATCCTGTTTACCTTAAACAACGTAAAATTTCTTACTTTTTTAAGTGGTAAGGAACTGTAGTAACAATAACATTGCTTCTTATTACCAGTGCATTCTGCAATATTAATCCTGTTTGATTGTGAAGAAAACGGTGCCACCATTTTGTTGTTACAAATTCCGGTATCAATACCGTTATAACTTCATCGTCACTTTTAGAATCTTCTACCTTAAGAATATATTCAATTAACGGTTCAAAAACTGAACGAAAAGGTGAATTAAGAACCAGAAGTTCAACTCCTGGGTTCCAAATTGCCCATTTTATTTGCAATTTTTCAGTTATTGCAGAATCAGTTGAGACATGTACTGCCTTAATATCATCGGATAATGTTTTGCCATAATCTACAGTATTTGCAACCACATTAGTTAAACTCGCAATTGGAACAATAATTTTATGTCGTACAAGTTCTCTGTTTAGGTAATTATCAAAATCCAATTCAACCCGTATATCCTGATAATGTTTATGAATGGTGAGAAAGATAGATACCATTGTCGGAATTATAATCATAACAATCCATGCACCGTGTTCAAACTTTGTAATCGCGACAACAATAGTAACAATACCGGTAACCACAGCACCAATACCATTAATGAACATCTTCCGTCTCCAACCGGTCTCTTTCAGACTATACCACCTTTTAACCATGCCACTTTGTGCAACTGTAAAAGCTGTAAATACTCCTACCGCATATAAAGGTATTAAGCGAGTTGTTATCCCATCAAAAATAACAATTAATAAAGCTGCCAGTAAACCTAGCAGTATAACTCCATTACTAAAAACCAGCTTGTCACCTCTAAGTCCCAAGTAACGAGGCAAATATTTATCTCTCGCCATCAATGATGCCAGTAATGGGAAACCCGCAAAAGCTGTGTTTGCTGCTAATAATAATATTAACCCTGTACTTGCCTGAAAAAGATAGAAGAAAAATCCCGGGCCAAATATTTTCAAGGCTACTTGAGAAATGACCGTCATATTTTCAGTGGGTACTACATGTAAAGCTCTGGTTAATAGTGTTAATCCACCAAACAAGATAAACAGCAATAATGCAAGCAGAGCCAATACCCTCTTGGCATTCCGCCCCTCAGGTTCTTTAAAGTTAGGTACCGCGTCGCTTACTGCTTCAATACCGGTTAAAGCAGTACATCCGGAAGAAAAAGCCCTTAATATAATCCATACAAGTGCTATATTGCTTAAATTAATGTTATTACCGGTTTGTACAGGAACAGGAGAAAAAATAGTACCGTTTATAAAAAGTTTTAATGAACCCCAAGTAATTAATATAAACATACCTAAGATAAATCCATAAGTCGGGTAACTAAAAAATGTGGCTGATTCTCTTATTCCTCTGAGGTTCATTAATATTAAAAAAGTTATAACAATCAGGGCAATTGAAACCCTATGAGGAATAGCCGCATGATAAGCAGAAGTTAGAGCGGCAACACCGGCTGAAATTGAAACCGCTACTGTAAGTAAATAATCAAAAAGCAGAGCTGCCCCAGCTATTAAACCAGCTAAAGTACCGAGATTTTCTTTAGCTACGATATATGCACCACCACTGGTTCTGGGATAAGCTGTTATAATTTGTCTAAAACTAAAACTAACTATAAATAACAAAAAAATAATAGCTATAGAAATAGGGGTTAAGAAATTAAAGGATAATAAACCTATAACCGGCACCAGAACATGTAATATTTCTTCCCCGGCATAAGCAACAGATGATAAAGCATCCGATGACAGAATCGCTAAACCCTTGGGGACAGAAAATCGCTCATGTGCAATTTTAGCAGATTCTAAAGGTTGGCCAATAATTGCCCTTCTCAATTCTTTTAACACATCCGACACCTCGCCAACAGGAAACCTTTATGATATTATAGTTTCCCAATGTACATCAACAAATAAAAATAAAATAAAATTATTACAGGGATTCTTTTTTTCGTTAGCGAGATCAAATGTGTTATACATAGTCTAGTATTATCAGTATTTCATCCCCTTTCAACGCTTACGAGGTTAGCTGACGGATTCGGATTGAAAGAGTAACCCTACCCACGCATTGTGGGATTCACCCCATATATTGGTTCCCCCGCTCTATTCAGATTAAGCGTTAATCAATACTAAACTAGATGATACTCTTAATACTTTAACAAAGATATTGTTGTTTAAGACAAAAATACACGATAATTAGTCATATCTTTAAATTATTATATAATATCTCAATCTATCTTATCGTAGGATGAATTATACGTATTTCTTCAAACAACATAAAATATATTAATGAAATAATTGCAAAATTATATTTAAACAACCTCACTAATAATATTTATATATAAGGAAGATCTAATACCCACAATATATTGTATACTAGGTATTTTTAAATACCACATATAGCAATAAGAACAGGTATTAATTGCTTATAACCAATGCCTAAACACAAAGATTAATAAAATTTATATACCAAATAAAATTTTTTTTAGTATCTTCATGCCTTTTACCATTATTTTAATATATTGGGGGATGTGTCCGGCTAAGTTCCTTCCATGGAAACCGGCTGTATCCCCAGATGACTATACGCCCTTTGAGTAACCACTCTGCCTCTGGGTGTACGAGCCAGCAATCCCAACTGCAGCAAAAAAGGTTCCAGAACATCCTCAATAGTGCCGGCTTCCTCACCGGTGGAAGCAGCCAGTGTATCCAGGCCAACCGGGCCTCCCCCAAATTTCTCTATAACTGCTTTTAACAGCTTGCGATCCACTTCATCCAGGCCCAAATCATCAATTTCCAAAAACTGCAAGGCCTCATCCGCCAGCACCCCGTTAATCATACCATCCGATCTCACCTGTGAGTAATCACGAACTCTTTTTAGCAGCCTGTTGGCCACTCTCGGAGTACCTCTTGACCTGCTGGCTATAGCCAACGCGCCCTGTTCATCAGCAGCAACTCTCAAAATTTGAGCTGTCCGTAAAATTATCTGCATTAGTTCATCGGTAGTATAAAAATCCAGACGGCTGATTACACCAAAGCGGTCTCTTAAGGGAGAAGTCAGGAGACCTGCTCTGGTAGTAGCTCCAACCAGTGTAAAACTGGGCAAATTCAAGCGCACCGAACGGGCACCAGGCCCTTTGCCGATCATAATATCCAGGGCAAAATCCTCCATAGCCGGATAAAGCACTTCCTCTACCTGACGGCTTAAGCGATGAATTTCATCAATGAACAAAACATCTCCCTGACCCAGATTGGTCAGAATAGCCGCCAGATCACCCTGTCGCTCAATAGCCGGACCGGAGGTAACCCTGATATTAACACCCATTTCATGAGCTATAATATTGGCTAGAGTAGTTTTACCCAAACCGGGAGGACCGTATAAAAGCACGTGATCCAACGACTCTGCACGTGCCTGTGCCGCACGGATAAAGATAGCCAGTGTTTCCTTAACCTTATCTTGACCAATATATTGCTCCAAACGCCTTGGCCTTAAACTAGTTTCTAAATCACTGTCTTCAGCGTGCAGCCCCGATGCTACCAGTCTGTTTTCCATATAGCTATATCACCCCATATATAAACTTCAACTAATTATTTCCTACTTATCGGATTAACGCCTGGCATCAAGTTTTTGTAAAGCATTTTTCAACAACTCTGAAGCAGAAATGTTCTTCGAAGAGCTTCTTAACACTTCCTGTACAACAACTATGGCCTCAGAAACAGAGTAACCCAGTGCCTCAAGTGCAAAGAGAGCATCTTCCGCCTCATTCTGGCTGCCTGAAACAGTTTCAGGAGTGGTCTCTTCTCCGGGCTGCACCCTGCCTTTTAATTTATCTTTTAATTCCAGGATCAATCGCTGGGCAGTTTTTTTACCTATCCCCGGCACCTTCATTACCGCCTTAATATCCTCCCGGGCCACAGCCAGATAAAGCTGCGCGGGAGATAAACAGGATAGCACTGAAAGTGCACCTTTCGGTCCGATGCCACCAACATTCAGCAACATAACAAATAATTCCCTTTCCTGCTGCTCGATAAAACCATATAACTGCAGGCTGTCCTCCTTGACTGATAGGTAAGTTAACAGCAACATTTCCTCTCCCGCAGCCGGCAGTTTGCTCTGACATGAGGCGGGCACAAAAATACGATAACCTACTCCTGACACATCCAATACCACCGAATTTGCCTCTATAAAGACAATTTTCCCGCGTAAAAAAGCTATCATTATGATCACCCGACCCCGTTTCCATAATGAGCATGGCAAATTGCAACTGCCAGAGCATCGGCTACATCATCTGGTCTGGGAATCTCAGGAAGACACAGAATTGCTTTTACCATATACTGCACCTGTTCCTTCTCAGCCCGGCCATAGCCTACTACCGCTTGTTTAACCTCTAGGGGAGTGTATTCGTAAACCCGCAATCCGGCCATAGCTCCCAGCAATAACACTACTCCCCGTGCCTGTCCTACCGCAAGAGCGGTGCGAGCATTGGTATTAAAAAAAAGTTTTTCTACAGCCATTCTGTCAGGCCTGTACTTTAGTAAAATCTTTTCCAGCTCACGATACAAAATTAATAACCTATCTGCCGGTTCCATTTTTGCCGGTGTTTTGATGCAGTTATATTCTACAGTAGAAAAGCGGTTGCCGTGAAAAGACACCAGACCATAGCCAGTTATGGCCGTACCGGGATCAACTCCCAAAATGATCAACTAAATCACCCCAGACTTATCTTCGACAAACAACAAAAAAACCCTTCTCTCGCAAGAGATGGGTTGCCTTGAGGAACTATAAGACAGATGAAGGATTAATTTGCTAATGAAGAAACTTACTCTTTTTCCTCGGCATGACTAAAGGAAACGCCTTGAATACCGATATTGACTTCAACCACTTTAAGTCCGGTCATTCTTTCAATAGCATTTTTTACGTTATTTTGAATCTGTACCGCTACATCATGAATCTGGATGCCATATTCCACAATAACTGAGAGATCAACAGCAGCTTCTTTCTCCCCTACCTGAACTTTTACTCCTGTAGAAAGGTTTTTCCGGCCTAACTTTTCAGCTATTCCACCCACAATACCGCCGCTCATGCCAACTACACCGGAAACCTCTGTAGCTGCCAGCCCGGCAATTATCTTAACCACCTCATCAGATATTCTAATTGTACCTAAGCCGTTACCAGTATTTTCAACCAAAATTTCTTTACTGTCTTTGTTCACCCGCAAACACCTCCATATTTTTCTATTAATTTATCATTGATTATGCCGTATGTCCAGGCATTTTTTAAAAACCTTTACTAATCAACGACCTTGTATTCAGCTTCAATCGTTGTGACGTTCCATGAGTCAAAGGAATTATTCTGATAATACTTTAATGCTCGCTTGCCAATTAAATTTGAGCCGGTATAATTAACCACACCTGCAATCAAGGCTCCCAAAAGAGGAATAATTCTCACAAACACTGATTTTCTGGCAATTCCGATTCCCAATAGCCACATTAGCTTACGCAAATAATTTGCATAAGGTGCACCTGACAAACGGGCAACCAGCGTTCTACTCAATTTTCTACCCATAACATCAGAACCAGCAGCCATTGCAAATACCCATACAGCCTGGTTTCTAAAACCTACTAAAAACTACAAGTAGTTTTTTCACCCGTCCGACAAACGGGTGGCAGTGTCACAGGATTCAACTGCTAGGCCATAGGCTCTCGCCTATGTTCCGGGTGGTCTCCTCTAAAAGAGTTTCCCCGCCGCTGCTTAAAGCGAGCGTACTAACCGGAGAAGGTGTTACCTCCGCCTGGGTTCTGACTTGCGGCAACAGCCTTTCGCTGCGTGTACTGTGCCGCCCGCAAAATTTATAGCAAAGGGATTAACCTATACCTAACACATTTTTCCGGTGAATCTGCCATGAAACCAGGCTATTCACCTTCTTCCTTTTCGTGATTTTTTTAATCTTGGCCAGCACAGACTTTTTAACTGCTGACCATTGTTTCCAATTTGTCATTTGTTTAAATTCAGGTTTCTTTTTAACCAGTTTATCAAGCAACACCTTGGGTATCTTCTCATGATCAAAGCCCAAGCCACGCCGGGCTATGACATAGCCTGCCGCTTCGTGAACAGCTATGCCGTACATGTGCTGGTATTTTAGGATGCCTATGACCGAAGTAAAAGCCGGTTTTACCTTTAATATCGGCACTCCCTCACGGGCAGCACACCGGTCAACTGCTTTTAGAAACTTCGACCAGACAAAACTGTGACTCATTCGGTTAAACTTGGCCGTTACGGACTTGTCATTTTTAAACTTCAAGTCCTCTACCGCCAGGGCGTAACCTTTTTCTTTAGCCCGGAGGATCACTTTCTTAGCCATTTCGCAGGTCTGGTTATTTCTCCGGTTTGTTCTGGCATAAGTCCATTCGCCTTGGCCAAGCCATTCACTGCCCCGGTATTGCCCCAGACAGTCTACCTGGGTTACGCCTAATCCGTCCGGATTGGCGTCTATGCCAAATGCACCCTTATGATTATATGGCATCGGAACTTCTTCTTCAATACTCACATGGACGTAATATTTCCCGTCTCTGCGGAGGATTTCTACCTGATAGGCACTGCCTGTTTTAAGATAATCCAAAACCGTTTGCCGGTAGTTGATACCGTTAATCTTGCCGGTCTTTTTCGATGGCTTTTGAGCTAAATAAATCGGCACCGTTATGCGGTTATAGCGAACGGATTTCCCTTTCTGTACCGGGTCGGCAGCTATATCAAGATGGATTTGGTCTTGGTCTTCGTATATGCGGGTATTTAGGTTGCCGCCTTTGGTTTTATCTCCCCGTGACAGATAACGGTTACTTCTGACTTCCTGCCACTCTTCTCTGGTAATATTACCTTTGCAGCGTTCTTGAAAGAGCTTCTTTCCTCCGAATACAACAGGCGGAAAAGTATTGTTATCCAGGTGATTTTGCCAGAAGGCCAGTTTACGCTGTTCCTTTTCTAACCGTTTTTGCAGTTTGGCAATCTTAGCCGGTGATTTAGCCTTGGCGATACGTTTTTCTGTAAATTCAACCTTTGCTTTGGCGTTTTCATAGTGCATCTGCACTAATTTATATTGGCTTTTGATTATGGTCTGGGCATCATATACTGCATCGTTAGCCTGCCGGGAGTTAAGTCTGAACTTTTCTTGTACAGTTATACGAATGTCCTGTACTTTCCATCCGTCCAGCAGTCTTTTAAATGCCCAACGAACTGCGGCACAGTAATTATCCATGAGGTTATCAATGTATTCTTTCTGTTTAGCTGTCAGTTCCAGGATTATTCCCATCGCCGTTGTCTTCACTGGTAGTCACCTCGCTTTCAATGACCTTTGACAGCTTTTTTGCTATTCTGCCGCCACGTTTTCCATCCTAATCACCTGCCAAAATTATATCATATTATAGCAGATTTTTTAATATTAATTTAGTTTTCTAGTAACAGTTATATCCTCCTTTCTAATATTATACTATACTTGTACAGCTTTAATGAATGATGAATTTCAAGTAGTTTAGCTATTTTCGTCAATATTCTCCAGCGCCGCATTTAAAGCCTGTTCATCCTTAAACTCTAATTGTTTGCACAATTGCTCCTGCTCTTCCCTTGTCTGTTCTCTAAAAGCGGCGGCCTGCTGCAAAGCCTCTCTTAGAGCTATGGGTAATTTTTCAAAGTCCAGGCTTTCTTCTGTTCTTAAATACTTTTGGTTATATCCAAGCGGCCCGGCATAAACAGCCAGCTTATTATTAACCACCCCGAAATGACGAAAAGCGGAGTGAGCGGGACAAAACCCCTCTACCCTCCTGCTCAACACTATTATAGGTTTGGTCGAACTGTCAATTATCCAACCTTGTTCCGCCGGGTATTCATTGATAAGATCACTCATTCTTTTACCCCACATGCTTTCTGGAGCCATACCCTGATAGGTAATATCAATATCACCACATAAATAAATAGTCTCTTTACGCAGCAAACTATCTGCATTAATCACTGATTTCTCCTTTGTCGCCACCGGCAGAAGGTAATTAAGTCCTTCTCTCTGTGGAGAGGAAACCACACTTAGTCCCAAGTAAACACCGATACCTATCAGAATAAGCAACAGGCTGACACCTGTCAGTTTAATCAATTTTTTAAGCACAATCCCTACCCCTTTGTTTTTAGATAGTTTAACCGTATATAGACCTGTTTATACGAGAAAAAATCTATCTAAGCTTGGCTAATAAAATTTAAATTAACAACAAATAATATACTTGAAAAAATAATAAAAGGAGGCGGGTCAAAATATTTAAACATGATAAAAGACTGCTGGAAGCAGTTAATGTCGAAAGACCAAATCCAAACTATGCCGCTATGCTTCAGGAACAGTTAGGAGGCCCAGACGGTGAGTTAAAAGCTGCATTGCAGTATATAAACCAGAGCTTTCGTATCAAGGATCAGCAAATAAAAGATATATTTTTGGATATTGCCGCTGAAGAACTAGGCCATATGGAAATGGTGGCAACCGCTATTAATCTGCTTAACGGTCATGATCCGCAAGCCATGAATGCAAATGTGGGTAATGTTGAAGCTCATGTTCTGAGCGGTTTAAGTCCCATGCTGACAAATGCTTCAGGCCAATTATGGACGGCGGCATATGTTAATGTAACCGGTGACTTAGCCGCCGATCTGCTCTCTAATATTGCTGCTGAACAAAGAGCCAAGGTTGTCTATGAATATCTATACCGGGAAATTAATGACAGGCACGTCCGAATGATGATAGATTTTCTGCTTAACCGGGAAGAAGCACATAATACTTTATTCAGGCAGTGCTTCCAAAAAATACAGGATAGCGGTTCAAACAGGGATTGGGGAGTTGACCGGGATGCCAGATTATATTTTAATCTATCAACACCCGGGAATTATGTAGGTAATCAGATACATAATCCACAGCCACCCTCCTTCAATAATCCTATGAAGATGAACACGGCACATCATTGAATCACTGGACAAGAAAATCTCTTAAGCGACTTTCAAGCAGCTATAGTTAATCCTGATACCCCGCAGATCTATCATAACCAAAATTCCTAGAGACATAGAAAACCAGGTCTGTTAAATACCGGCCTGGTTTTCTTTATATTAATACCTTATTTTTTTAAATTTTCATTCTTCTATATCAAAGTTAGCATAGGCATTCTGCACGTCATCATGTTCTTCCAGCAAATCCATTAATGTGAGCATCCTGTCAGCATCATCACCGGTTAATTTAACCGTATTCTGAGGTATTAAAGATACTTCCGCTACAGCTGTAGGAATTCCCTGAGCATTAAGGGCCTCTCTGACACTGTCCAGGTCATCGGGGGAAGTTGTAATCTCATAACTGTCCTCTTCATCCTTGACATCTTCGGCCCCCACATCCAGCGCCGTCAACATCAAGTCATCCTCACTTAGAGCTGTTTCTGTTTTATCCACCACGAGCAAACCTTTTTTATCAAACATCCAGGATACACAGCCTGTTTCGCCCAAGTTGCCCCCGTATTTAGAAAACAAGTGCCTGATCTCACCGGCAGTGCGGTTTCGATTATCGGTCATTATTTCCAGCATTACCGCTACGCCCCCTGGGCCATAACCTTCATAAGTTATTTCCTCGTAATTGACTCCTGCCAGTTCACCTGAGCCCTTCTGAATGGCCCGCTTAATATTTTCATTGGGAATATTGGCTTCCTTAGCCCTTTGAACAGCTGCTTTCAGACGCATATTAGCATTCAGGTCGGCTCCCCCCTGTCTGGCCGCAATAATTATTTCTTTGGCCAGACGAGTAAACACCTTACCGCGCTGGGAATCTATTTTTTCCTTTTTCCGCTTGATAGTTGACCACTTAGAATGTCCGGACATGTGATGCAAATCTCCTTTCTATATATAAATTGCTTCTCAAGTTATTGCTTGTACTTTACCAGAAGATATTTTACCAGCCTATTTTAGCATAACTTTGCAACAGCGGCAAACAAAAAACCCAGAATAATACCTTATACAAATATCGTTATGCCAAATCACTGCATATACTAAAAGCACAGGAGGTGTTTTGATCCCTATGAGTGAAATAGATGTGCGTGATAAACTGGAAATCAACCTGCCGCCCAGAGTGACTATGCAGGTTACTGCTTTAACCATAGCAACCGGCAAAACATTTAACGACATTATAATTGAGGCGCTCCTTCAGTATATTAATAAGAAAAAAAATTGCCATAATATTGGGATTGCCCGCTGAATAGCGGGCAATTTGCTTTTACAGACAAATAAGAAAAGCATTCGATTTTTTACTGCAAAATATATACGTTTAACAAATAGTATAGTATAATTTGCCATAGTTAATACTATTAATCAGTTATTATTTAGTGAGGTAAACCATATGTCCAAAAGAAAGGTTCGCCGCAAAGAAAATACACAAAAAGCCAGCCTCTTCTATGAAATATCGGGTATATTTTTAATTGCTCTGGCCATTTTTAGCCTGGTCAGTTTGTATTGGACAGAAGTAGGTGCTGTGGGTAAATTAACCGAACAAGCACTTTCCCTGATTGCAGGGGACGGTAAATATTTAATTCCACCTGTGTTGGCATTCATAGGAATAAATTTAATGGTTAAGGGCAGAGAAACTTCTTTTCTCAATTTACGCACAGTCGGTATTATCATTATATTATTGACAATTTTGAGTTTTTTACACCTGAAAGTTCCACTGGCCACATGTTTTGAACAGGCACTGCAAGGAAACGGCGGTGGTCTGCTGGGTGCCGCTTTAAGCTATTTAATGAAGTTAAGTTTCGGTAAAATAGGTGGTTGCATTTTCCTCACTGCTGCCATGCTAATAGGCTTTTTGTTATTAACCGGAAAATCTTTTTTAACTGCGCTGACCACGATTAAAGATATCTGTATTAATTCATACAAAACATTGGCAGGTTTACTTTTCAACTTTTTATTTACTGAGGTAGAAAACCGGTCTGAGTCCAAAACAGAAAAATCTCAAGAAGCACCGGCTCCACTAATTCCAGTTTTTGATTGTGATGAGCGAATTGAACCTGATTTAATTGACCCGAACAACAAGAAAGAAATTATTAAGCTAAAGAAAAGCGAAACACAGGCAAAAACTGCTGCTGCCGAAAAACAAATGGAAGAGGCTGAAGCCTTTTCCGTAAATTCAGCTGAAAACCATAATTTTCAGCTGCCCCCGGTTTCACTCTTGAACAAACCATTGCGTGCTAAAAACGCCCGCAGCAGCCAGGAAATAGCTGATAATATTCTGATTTTGGAAGAAACGCTGGAGAGCTTTGGCATTAAGGCCAAAGTCGTTCAAGTAGCGCGCGGACCTGCTATCACTCGATATGAGCTGCAGCCGCCACCAGGCATTAAAGTCAGTCGCATCGTAGGCTTGGCCGATGATATTGCACTAAAAATGGCTGCGCCCGATGTACGAATCGAAGCCCCTATTCCAGGCAAAGCAGCTATAGGCATTGAAGTGCCTAATAAAGAGATTACCCCGGTACTGCTTAGCGATTTAATAGATACACCGGAGTTTGAACAGGCTGCATCAAAATTAACAGTTGTGCTGGGCAAAGACATAGCCGGCACAACAATTTATACAGATCTGGCTAAAATGCCTCACTTGCTGATTGCCGGATCTACTGGCTCGGGAAAAAGCGTCTGCTTAAACAGTTTAATTTTAAGCACTTTATTTAAGGCTTCTCCCGATGAAGTTAAACTATTAATGATTGATCCCAAGATGGTAGAACTAAATAACTACAACGGCATCCCACATCTCGTTTCACCGGTTATTACTGATGCTAAAAAATCAGCAACCTCCCTGCGCTGGGCAGTTAAGGAAATGGAAAATCGCTATAAAATGTTTGCCGAAGCAGGGGTAAGAGACATTTATCGTTATAACGAGCATGCATCTAAAGATGAGGCGGAGAATATAAAGCCTCTGCCTCTGGTGGTTATTATTATCGATGAGTTAGCTGATTTAATGATGGTAGCCCCCCATGATGTAGAAGATGCCATCTGCCGCCTGGCCCAGATGGCCAGAGCCGCAGGCATGCACCTGGTTGTAGCTACGCAGCGGCCCTCCGTGGATGTTATTACAGGTTTAATTAAAGCTAATATCCCGTCCAGAATATCTTTTGCTGTATCCTCCCAAACCGACTCACGCACCATCTTGGATATGGGAGGTGCGGAAAAGTTACTGGGTAAGGGTGATATGCTTTTTTACCCGGTGGGAGCCAGCAAACCCAAGCGAGTACAAGGAACTTTCCTGTCCGATATAGAAGTGGAAAAAGTCGTAGAATTTCTTAAAAAGCAGGCTCAACCTGTTTACAACGAAAAAGTGGTTGAAGAACTGCCTGCTGCAGAAGAGTCAACGGTGCAGGAAGATGACGAATTACTGGCGGAAGCTGTTAAAATATTAATCGAAAATGGAAACGCCTCTATTTCCATGCTGCAAAGACGATTACATATAGGTTACGCCCGGGCTGCCCGTTTAATAGATATTATGGAGCAAAGAGGCATTGTCGGAGGCTATGAAGGAAGCAAGCCCAGAGCTATTTTAATGACCCTGGACCAGTATTACCGCCATTTTCAAGCCAACTGAAGCAAAATCAAAGGAACCGGTCAAAGTTATATTTAATCCTTTAAAAATGTTAAATTCTTAAAAACCCGTACCACTGTTATTAAAGGTGGAACGGGTTTAATTTATTATAATTGTATTTTGCTTGAAACAAAAGATCTTCATTTTCCGGAGTTCAGATTTCATTAATACAGAATATTTTCAATAATAATGCACAAATATTTTTTTAATGCAATATTATATATTATCCTACAAAGTAGGCAAATTATCCTAATAGGAGAGATTTTATGCAAATAAAACACAAAGACGCCAGCGCAACCTTAGTTTCGGAAGTGGGAATCTCTGAAATGCTAATGGAGCAGGGTCCGGTTGTAATTTCATCTATTGATAAGAATAAAAACTCAAAGAACAACAAAAAACATAAGAAATCCGAATGCTGCAAGGATTCTGGAAAAAATAAAGAATCAAAATGCCATAAGGATTCCTGCAAAAAGAAAGATAAGTGCTCTGAGGATTCTCACAAGCACGAGGATTGCAAGTGTTCTAAAGATTCCCACAAGCACAAGGATTCCAAGTGTTCTAAAGACTCCGGCAAACACAAGGATTCCAAGTGTTCTAAGGACTCCGGCAAGCACAAGGATTCCAAGTGCTCTAAAGACTCCGGCAAGCACAAGGATTCCAAGTGTTCTAAAGACTCCGGCAAGCACAAGGATTCCAAGTGTTCTAAAGACTCCGGCAAGCACAAGGATTCCAAGTGCTCTAAAGACTCCGGCAAGCACAAGGATTCCAAGTGCTCTAATGATTCCCACAAGCACAAGGATTCCAAGTGCTCTAATGATTCCCACAAGCACAAGGATTCCAAGTGCTCTAAAGACTCCGGCAAACACAAGGATTCCAAGTGTTCTAAAGACTCCGGCAAACACAAGGATTCCAAGTGCTCTAATGATTCCCACAAGCACAAGGATTCCAAGTGCTCTAATGATTCCCACAAGCATAAAGAGTCAAAGTGCTCTAATGATTCCCACAAGCACAAGGATTCCAAGTGCTCTAATGATTCCCACAAGCATAAAGAGTCAAAGTGCTCTAATGACTCCCACAAGCACAAGGATTCCAAGTGCTCTAATGATTCCCACAAAAAGAAAAAATCTTACAGAAAGGAATGCATATATTATAGCGATTCCTGCAAACACAACAAGTGCAGATATTATAAGAATTACTGCCAGTATACAGACTGCAAGTATTATGTAGATCACGGTTATCATAAAAATCAGAAAAAATTCCAAGATCCCTGCAAATACAAGGACTCTAGCTACTCTCAAGGAACTCATAAACATTCCCACAAACATGAGAACTCCATATGCTTTGAGGACCCCTGTAAGCAAAAGTATTCAAAATGCGTTAAAGGCTACTTTAGACGTTAAAGATTATTTATTGCAAAGCTTAGGCAAGTTTATCAAGCGCTATACTGATATTTAATAACAATTATTTTTTTTAAATAAATTGCTAAAATCCAGCAATGCAGCAAGCAACCGGCAGAAGTCTGCCGGTTTTTCATATGGGCGACGATACCTCCGATTTATCTCCAATTGTATAGCCGGGATATCAGTATTTTCACAAACAAATCTGGTCACCGTATGCTGCTTGGCTGCAGGAAAATAATCTCTCGATAAATCACTTACACCATAAAAGTTCAAGCAATTCTCCAGATACAGCAAAAGCTCAGGCTTATCCTTAAGAGAGCGTCCTTGTAGGGTTCCGCTGTCTACAGCAAAAGCATGTTTCTCTGCGGCACCGTGCAAATCCAAAACCAGTTCCACGTTATTTTTCTTCAGAATATTCAGTAAAAAGTTTTTATATTTACATTCCCTATCATAATTGGGATCTCCACCGTAATTTCTTCTGTTTACCAAAACTCCGCAGCCACTCAGGTAATTGAGCAAAACAGCCATGGTACCGGTAAAAGTATCGGATGGTTTGGCCTTACCAAGCCTCACATGTCTAACTGCATGGGGTGCAGATAATAGGATCGGCAGTGTACCGGGTAAATACAGAAAGGCTTCCCCCACTTGGGCCGGGAAATTACCTAAAACATAAAAACCGGCACATTCCAGTTTACTGGCATAATCAGGTATATCCCGTTCAAGCAAATCCTCCACCAGACCCAAAACTTATACCCCCTAAAGCAGTTTCTATAAATATATTATGCTATAAAAAACGTAATTTTATCGACTCAATAAATGAACCGAGATATTATAATAGGGAAAAAACGGATCATCTATTTCCACAGGTATTTGCATTCTGTTCTCCTGAAAATCTTCATTGACTATATAGTCTATAAATTCATAAGTAGGCAGGCGACCAGGATGGGAAAATAACAACTTTCCTTCCGGCAACAAATTTTTCTTAATAATGTCCAGAATATGACTATTCAATTTGGGATCATACAAAACATCTGAACCAATAATCCAATCAAATTGTTTTTCCAATGCAAAACTTCTCCAATCGCCTAAAAAACTTTCTGCATCCTTAATACCGTTTAAAATCAAATTTTCCTGAGTCAAATTAAGCGCTTGTTCATTATAATCAGTTACCGTAAGTTTTGCACCCTTTAAAGCTGCAACAACTCCGCTCAGTCCCACCCCGGCACCTAACTCTAACACCTGTTTATCAGTAAAATTTATATACTCCCAAATATACTGGGCCATACCTCTGGCTGCTGGCCATATATCAGCCCAAAGAGGGACCTTATCCTCATCATCCGGGTCCGTAATTATAGCTTCAATGTCTTTAATCACCCGGACTGTCAGGACGTGACCATTCAATCTGACAATTTCATCCTTTCTTTCAATTAACAAATTTATTTACCCCTCTCCAATAGATTGTTCTGAATTGCTTAAATTTTCTGTCATTAGAAATTAAAAAAAATGCTCTCTGTCTAAAATTGTAGCTTTAATTTTAACCTATCAGGAAAAAAAAATAAAGCCACTTTAACCGACCTTTAAATAATTATTACAAAACTTTATTGCTTGTTCTTGTGAACACAAGAACAGGTAAAAATAAAAAAAACCTATAACTGGATAGGGTTTTAGTCATTGCTGTATATAATTCTATATTAGTTGATAAATTTCTTATTTCAGGTTTACTTAATCCGGGCAGAAAGCAATTATACATAAAACCCCTCCTAAGGTTTAACCAACTTTACTTAAAAGATTCTTACTCAACCAAACCTTGGCACCTAATTGGTAAAATTTACTCATTACCTTATCCGACATCTTGGTAATAGCAAAGTGCTTGCCTTTTTTTATTAAATTACCGGCTAAAGCCATTAACTCTTTGGCACCATTATCATCTATCAATTCCAAATCTTTTAGATTAAGGATAATCCGATTATGAGTCATCGAATAATTCTCCAGAAAATCTCTCAATGTTCGAAAGTGGTGATTAATAATAATACCCTTAACCACAACTTCCTCATTTTCTTCCGTTACTTTTACCATATAAACACCTTCCTCTCTTATAATAATTGTATCAATCATTAGCGAATAATTAAATTAGCATTTATTTTAACCAAAATTAAAACAACTGTAAAGTATAAAAATGTACCAGTAGTGTGAATTATTTTAATTAGATTCCCTTGTATTTTTGATCAGCATTTTTTGTATAACAAAACTAATTAGGAAATTAGTAACAAAAACAATAATCATTAATACTGCAGCAGTGGCATAAGCCTTTTCAAAAGAGATGCCCTCAAAGGCCAGCAAATACAAATGCAAAGAAAGCGTTCTAACCGGATCGAAAACGGATTGAGGTACCTGCAGGGAACTACCGGCAGTCATAAGAACTGCCGCTGTTTCCCCGACAGATCTTCCGATACCAAGTATTATACCGGTTAATATTCCCGGCAGCGCGTTTGGCAATACCACCAAACGAATAGTTTGCCACTTCGTAGCACCCAGCGCCAGACTCCCTTCTCGATAAGCATCAGGTACTGTTTTAATTGATTCCTCTGTCGTTCTCATAATAGTGGGTAAAATCATCATGGCTAAAGTTAGGCCGCCGGATAACACGCTCCAGCCAAGCTTTAAATAAATTACAAGGAAGGTAAAACCAAATAAGCCAAAAACAATTGACGGTATGGCTGCCAAAGTATTAACCGCATATCTGATTACGCCTACCCAAATTCCCATTCTTGAGTATTCCGCCAGGTGAACAGCAGCAAACACTCCGACCGGTGCAGCAACCAACACTGCAATAAGAACAACATAGACTGTTCCCACAATAGCTGGAAAAACTCCTCCGTCCCTTCCCATATTTCTAGGGGTTTGGGTTAAAAACTCCCAGCTAAGACCACTCACTCCATGATAAAAAATATGAAAAATTATTGCGCTTAGAACACCCAGTGTTAACAATACTGAGATAAACAATAACAGCCTGGCTATTTTTTCCTGAATATATACGGGCCTGCGCATATATTATTTGCCCCCTGCCTTACCTGGAATTAAAGAAATCATAGTGTTCAAAAACATAATTATAATTATAAGTATAATGCCGGTAGCAAATAAAGCCTTGGCATGATCCCCGGCAGCGTAACCCATTTCAATAGCTATATTGCCTGTTAGTGTTCGCACCATACCCAAAGGCGAACCCGGTATAGCCGTAGCATTGCCGGCTACCAGTATAACAGCCATAGTCTCTCCGACAGCTCTGCCCATACCTAACACCACAGCCGCAATTATTCCTGGTCTAGCCGTAGGCAGTACAACTTTATAGATAGTCTGCCAGAGACCGGCCCCTAATGCACACGAGCCTTCGCGGTACTCTCTGGGAACGGCACGAATAGCATCCTCCGAAACATTGATAACTGTCGGCAATATCATCATGCCCAGCACAAAAGAAGCCGCCAGCATACTCAAACCGCGCCCTCCCAAATAATTCATAATCAGCGGCACAATAACAACCAGACCGTAAAATCCATAGACTACCGATGGGATACCGGCCAACAATTCAATCAAAGGCCGAACAGCTTTAGAAAACCAATTAGGAGCAATTTCCGCCATGTAAATTGCACAACCTATACTTATCGGTACACCCAGCAGCAAGGCTCCCAGAGTAACGTAAAAAGATCCAAGAATCATGGACAATAAACCAAACTCATTTTTAGTGGGATGCCAGGTATTGTTGAAGATAAAATGAGTCAAACCGTATTTTTGTAAGACAGGCAAACCTTCTCCAAAAATGAAAAATAGTATTAAAAAAATAATAAATATGCCGGTAACGGCACTCAGTAAAAAAATTTTTTGAACTAATCTCTCATGCAGTCGATTCATTCTTCCCCCCACTTTATACTAATAAAACAATTCAATTAACCCAATATTAAGGTTAAATGAATTTTACCAGATAATTTTTAAACTATGCAAGAGTTTATGTTATGATTAAGTTAACTTATTTTTTACTTATAAAGGAATCAGACTGCATTACGTGGAAATATATTATTAACTGGCATAACGGTTACTATGTTATACTTATCAATGATTAATAGTGAGGTGAAATAATTGAAAATAAAGCTGCTGGTATTTTTTGTTATATTAATTGCATCAATTATATTTTTTCCTATTTCACTACATATATTTAACACTGATAATATTTCAGTACTAACTGAACAAAAAAACGCTGCTATAAATAATACTGTAACGGTTAAATTAACTTCTATCGGCGATTTCTTAATGCATTTGCCTATTATTAAATCTGCCTATGACAACAATACAAAAGCTTATAACTTTCAACCTGTTTTTGCACCGGTAGAAGAATACTTGCAGGACTCTGACCTGACCATTGGGAATTTAGAAACTAGACTGGCGGGTCCGGAAAAAGGATATTCGGGCTACCCTCTCTTCAACTGCCCGGCGGATTTAGCTGTAGATTTGAAGAAGCTCGGTATAGACATTATTACTCTGGCCAACAACCATTGCCTGGACATGGGTTGGAATGGTCTTATAACCACCATGAATAACCTGGAACAGGCTGGCATGCAATATATCGGCAACGCGCGCAGCCCTGAGGAAAGAGATAACTTATTAATTAAAGACATCAAAGGCATAAAACTAGGTTTTCTGAACTATACCGAAACAACTAACGGCTTGCCCGTTCCGGAGGGTAAGGACTTTGGCGTAAACTTGATTAATTTGGACATTATAAAAAAAGATATCGCCAGTCTGATAAGCAACCGAGCAGACATAGTTATCGTATACTTGCACTTCGGAACTGAATACAAGCGTTACCCCACAGAAAATCAAAAAAAATTGGCCCGGCAAGTTTTTGATGCCGGAGCCGACATCATCCTGGGAGATCACGTGCATGTGCTGCAGCCGATGGAAAGGGAAGGAGAAAAGTTCATTATATATTCGCTGGGCAACTTCATTTCCAACCAGCGCTGGCAGTATTCTGACTCGGGTATAATTTTAAACCTCACCTTTGAAAAGAATCTTGAGCAAAATAAAACCCATCTCAAAAATATAGATTACATCCCTGTTTGGGTGGATACTTATCCTGCCGCCGGTATGCTGCGCTACAGGGTTCTTGCGGTAGAAAAAGCTATAGCCGATTATCAAAACGGCAACGATCCTTTATTAACAGCTGAAGATTATACCAGATTGAAGGAAGTCTGGGAAGAAACAACTACACTTATGAGCAGGCCAGAACAAAATATTATGCCTGTTATGCTGCTAAAAAACCCTGAACGGGCGTAATTACATCTCCTCGTACAGTTTTAAAACATCTTCAGCCACCCGGGAATAACCAAAGCGAGCTTCTGCCAGGCACCTGCCGTTTAGTCCTAACTCTCTGGCCAGCTCCGGCCTCTTCAATAAAAAATTAATCGCTGCCGCAAATTGCTCGGGACTATCATAATCCGACAGCACTAAACCGTTTCGGTAACCTTTGACAACTTCCGGATTGCCGCCCCGGTTGGTGGTAATAACAGGCAACCCGGCTGCCATTGCTTCATAATGAACTCTGGCCAGGGGTTCTTCCCATTGAGATGCACAGACAAAGATGTCCCCGCAGGCATAGTACTTATGAATATCCGCCGGAGGAACAAAGCCGGTAAAAACAATATGACCCTGAATTTTCTTAGCCAAACTGTAAATGTAGGAAACATAATCATCAACCCGGTCCGTGCCATACCACTTGCTGCCAACTACCAGCAATACAGTCTGTCTGTTCTCTTTAATAACTTCTTCCATAGCCTGCAGCACCAGATGTGAACCTTTCTTGGGTGAAAAACGGCTTACGTATAGAATTATTCTGGCATTATTTATACCATATTCACTTTTAATCCGCTTTCTTATTTCTTGAGCCGCCGGTGACCAAACAGGCTGATACTGCTGCAAGTTAACACCTGAGTAAATTGTACGGATTTTTCCTTCTGCCTGGGGATATTTTTTTAAAATACCCCTTTGTATAAAATCACTTATTGTAACAATAGCACTAACCTGCTCAATACACTCTTTGGCATCGTTCTTTGAAATCTTCTTACTGGCAAACATTTCATTATGCACACTGATTATATATTTACTGTCAGGTGCTGACTGCCAGTACTTTTTTATTGGCCTTGGCCTGTTAAATACATGCACAATATCGTAATTAAACTCTGCCAGCAAGCGAGTTACCAAATTAAAATACTCATCCTTACTTCTGGCCGGCAACCTAATATAGGTAACCCCATCAACAATCTCATAGTTTTTTAAGGACAGGTCACTGATGCAATATACAGTAATCTCATGCTTTTCGCGTAAATAAGGTAATATACCTTCAATGTACTGTTGAATAGCCCCTCCCCGGACAGGCGGCACGGGTAATTTCTCACTTGATATTAAAGCAATGCGCAAAATCAATCACCGTCTCTCAAATTAGGCCGGACAGAACAATATCTTTTTCCAGCTCAACATTGATCATACTCTCTAACTTTTTGATATATTTTTCTTTTGACCAATCCTGTGCACGTTTAAAATAATACTTGGTAACAATACCATAAAACAGATGTGGAAACAGCAAATCAGTTAAGACAACACGCCACTCACTTTCAGTTATTTGATTATACTTGTTGTAGAGTTGGTAAATATTATTAAGCAGTATCTTGTCGAGAGACTTTTTCTTCATCAGCTTATTAATTAACTTACGAATATCCCTGGCCGGTATATCCAGAGTAAGAGAATCATAATCGAATATATAAACTTTACCCTCATGCCAACGCAGGTTTTTCGGAGAAAAATCCTGGTGGCAGAAACATGTATTCACGCCCAGTCGGTTAACCCATTCCTTGTAACAGGATGCTTTAAGCTGCTTTTCCATTCGGACAATTTTGTCAATAAAGTGATTAATGTATTTAAACACCTGTCGGGAAAATTTATCAAACATTATATGGCATTTTTCATCCCTTATCTGTGTTAAGATTATCCTCTTCTTTGCGTAGTCATCCTGCCATTTGCCCAGATGCGAACGCATATGCTCTTCAGGACTTAATTGAAAACCTTTCCCTCCCCGGTGAAAGCAAGCCATAGACTCCAGTATAGCATCAAGATCACGGTTAAATTCAGGCTGCCTGCCGCTCAACCAGCGGTATAAAATAAAACCGGACTGATCTGCAGTAACAGAGAGACTGCCCTTCAAGGATGGAATTAACGGGGCAAGATTAACACCCGAGCGCCCCAAATGATCAACTGCACGGGCCAACCAGGACGTTCTCGAAGGTGAACCGGGCATCTTTTTTAAGACAGCATAACCATTACTAGTCTCAATCTTCCAGACTGATTTCTTACCTTTATCACTTAAAAGGCTGCACTTCGCATTATCCAAACCGTACTCGGCCAGCACTTGTCTTAACGATTTGACATCACTCATTATTTTCACCCCGCAATTTGCTGTCGCAACAAGCAGCGAAAGCTGCTTTTAGAGCAATTTTTTCAAAAATGCCGCTTTTTGCTGCTCCCATGAGGAAACTAAAGCCAATTTATTGGCACTGGATTCTTTGCCCTTATGAAAAGGATTTTTAGCGGTATTATGAAATTCATGCGGGAAAAGCAAATCGATTAATAAAATCCTTCGCTGCTCTTCTGTAAAAGGATTTTCAGCTTCATACCAGGTCAAGATCTTTCGCCAGGTATCTTCGTGCCAACCTTTTCTCAGCAGCATAACCTTGAATATCAGCTTTCTCAAATCGCGGACCGGCAGGTCATAAGCGACACCGTCTAAATCTAAAACCACCAACTGCTTGCCGGTCCACAAGGTATTGCTTTCACCATAATCCTGATGACATAGAGTTTTTCTTAATTGAAGTTCATTCACCCATTGGCTGTAACCTGATTTTTCAAGCAGCTCCAATGCCTTATCGGCCAAGCTGATAAAAAAGTCGGCCTGTTCCAAATAAATACGCCCTAATTTATTCCGGGATTTACCTCTCGCTGTTTCTTTCCACCTAATCAATCTATCACGCATAGAACTGTATTGGTGCGGCCACCTGCCCAGTTTACTTGAGATTAATATTTCAGAGCCAGCAGTATAACCGGCAGAAGCCAGGTGAAACCTGGCCAGTCCTTTAACCAGGAGTTTCAAGTCCCTTTTCTTTTCAAACTTAAGCTGCCTGCCCGCCAACCACTTATATAAAACAAAGGTCTGACCTTTATATTTCGTACAACTGCTCCCGTGGATATTATCAACAATATCAGGCAGATTAGCTCCTTTTTCCAGCATATATTTCTGTGCGTTGACAGAAAAAAGACATTTTTCAATATCATATCTCATTCTCTTAAGACAATATAAACCACTGGAATCATATAGCTTCCAAACCGTCTTAATGCTGCCGTACTGAAATAATTCCACTACAGAAGGCTTAATGTCATAGTCTAAAATCACCTGTTTAGCTATTTCGAGCAAATTTTCCTGCATTATACAAACCCTCCTGTTTGATAACACCACACCCTCATATTAATCTATTACTGGAGGTTTAAATTTGTTAAAAAATGAAGATAACTTTATTAACTCATAATTGAGTCCGCTCTCGGACATAATAGCTTTAACAGGGTGAGGCAATTGCCATTGTGCCCGATTACATAAGAACCCCTTCTCAGATGAGAAGGGGTTCTTAATGCTAAAGATATTTATTTTTTCAAAACTCCGGCACATCTCGGACAAAGAGAAGGGTGCTCCAAGTCATTTCCAACAGCAATATGATACATCCAGCATCTCTCACACTTGCCCCCCGGAGCCCTGCTCACAGCTACATGCAAACCTGAAACAATTTCCGAGCCAACAGCATGGACAGGCACTTCCGAGCCGGCATTGCTCAAACGAGCAACAGATACAATAAATATAGCGGCTAAATCATCTTTTAAGGGTTCTAAAAAATCATGTAACTCTTTTTCGCAATAAAGGTCAACCTGTGCCTCCAGGGAGTTGCCAATAACTTTTTCCTGGCGCGCGCCCTCTAAAATACGGATGACTTCGTTACGCACTGCCATGATGCGCTGCCATTTATCCTCTAATTCCAGATCTAAATAAGCTTCATTTACTACGGGCATATCCGCCAGTTGAACACTCTCAGGCCTGCTCTCCACTCTGGGCATGTGTTTCCAGATTTCCTCACTGGTAAAGGCCAGTACAGGAGTAAGAAGTCTGACCAGAGCATCCAGTATGAGATAAAGGACTGTCTGAGCGGCCCTTCGGTCCGGCGATTCAGCAGGAGATGTGTACAGGCGGTCTTTGATAATATCCAGGTAGCGATTGCTCATATCCACCGTGCAGAAATTATGGATAGCATGGTAGACAACATGGAACTCGTAATCATGATAAGCATTCAACACCTTCTCGATCAGCCGGTGCAGCTTAAGCAGGGCCCAGCGGTCCAGCTCAACCATTTTTTCATAAGCCACCTGGTCCGCAGACGGGTCAAAGTCATAAATATTACTTAATAAGAAACGACAGGTATTTCTGATTTTACGGTAAGCCTCACTGAGCTGTTTTAAAATGTTTTGTGATACAGCCAGGTCGCTCTTATAGTCCGCTGAACTAACCCAGAGCCTTAAAATATCCGCTCCCAGCTGCTGGATAACTTTAAGAGGATCGACCACGTTGCCCAGTGATTTGGACATTTTACGTCCTTTTTCGTCCACCAAAAAACCGTGAGTCAATACAGCCCGGTAAGGTGCCCGGCCTGTTACAGCCACAGAAGTTGACAGGGAAGAGTTAAACCAACCCCTGTGCTGGTCACTGCCTTCCAAATAAAGATCCGCCGGCCAACTCAATTCGGGCCAAACTGTTTTCTCATCCAATACAGCCAGGTGACTGGAACCGGAATCAAACCATACATCCATAATATCGGTTTCTTTAGTAAAATCAGCGGCTGAACACTCTGGACAGGCAATGTCCGGGGGAAGCAAATCAGCGGTTTGCCTGGCAAACCAAACATCAGAACCGTGCTCTTTGAACAGCCCCTGTAGGTGCTTAATTGTCCGGTCATTAATCAAAGCTTTACCGCACTTGCTGCAATAGAAAATAGGAATGGGCACACCCCAGGTACGCTGTCGTGAAATACACCAATCTCCCCGGTTCTCTACCATACCGTAAATTCTCTCTTCGCCCCAGGCAGGAACCCACTGAACCTTCCTAATTTCCTCCAATGCCTGGCGCCGAAAACCTTCAATAGAAGCAAACCACTGCTCAGTAGCCCGAAAGAAAATTGAACTCTTGCAGCGCCAGCAATGAGGGTACTGGTGATCGATTTCAGCCTGAAACAGCAAATGACCTCTCTCAGTAAGCGCATCCAGAACGCTTTGATTAGCCTTGAGATAAAACTGGCCGCTGAAAATACCACCCTCGTCAGTAAAGACTCCTTTTCCATTAACAGGCGAAATGACCGGCAAACCATATTTTTTTGCTGCTTCAAAGTCTTCCTGACCGTGTCCCGGTGCTGTATGGACGCAACCTGTACCTTGCTCCAAGGTTACGTGTTCACCCAAGATAACCAGTGAATCTCTATCCAGCAAAGGATGTCGGCATACCACTCTCTCCAGTTCAGCACCGGCAAACTCCTGTAACACAGTCCCTTGAGCACCTAGCAATTCTAAAAAAGAAGCCAGTAATTCTTTAGCTACTATATATTTTACTTCCCCTATCTGCACCAACACGTAGAAATATTCGGGGTGCAGGGAAATTGCCACGTTACCGGGAATAGTCCATGGCGTGGTTGTCCAGATAACCAGATAGGTATTCTCGGAGGGAAATAACCCCTTGCTGTCCGCTACCGGAAAGCGCACATAAATAGACGGGGATTTTTTATCCTGATATTCAACCTCTGCCTCAGCCAATGCCGTTTCACAGGAGGCGCACCAATAAACCGGCTTAAGACCTTTATAAATATACCCCCGTTTGGCCATTTCACCGAACACGCCAATCTGTCTGGCCTCAAAATGAGGCATCAAGGTTACATAAGAACGATCCCAATCAGCCCTGACACCCAGGCGAATAAACTCTTCCTTTTGAATTCCAACGAATTTAAGAGCATACTCCTTGCATTTATTGCGAAAAACTACCGTATCCACTTCATGCCTGTTAATGCCCAGAGCTTTAATCGCCTGCTGCTCGATAGGCAAACCATGTGTATCCCAGCCCGGCACATAGGGAGCATCATAACCTGTCATCGACTTATATTTAACAATAATATCTTTTAAGATTTTATTTAATGTGTGTCCCAGGTGAATATCACCATTGGCATAAGGGGGACCGTCATGCAGTATAAATTTGGGTTTGCCCTCATTCTTTTCCTGTACCGCCCGGTAGATGTTTTTCTCTGTCCAGTACTTCAGAATTTCCGGTTCCCTGTTGGGTAGATTTGCTCGCATGGGAAAATCAGTCTGGGGCAAATTAATTGTCTTTCCGTAATCCAATTATGACCACCTCTTCTTATCAATAAAAATAGCCTGTAAAAATGAAAAAACCGCCCCCCGGAAAGGGACGGGAAAATACCCGCGGTACCACCCTAATAATCAAAGCCTACCGGCAACTGACCGCTCCACGAGTCTGTAACGGGACTAACCGACCCTACCTACACCCATTTATGGCTTCAGTAAGTATCTCCCAGGTGATATTCAATAAGCTTCAGTATCCGGTTTCCACCAACCCGGACTCTCTAAAACATTTTAGACTTATTTACTCGTCCTGATCATCGAAATAATATTACCTTGTTCAATGTTGCTAGTATAAACAATAAACAGTTAAAAGTCAATTCTTATAGAGTCCCAGGCGCTGCAAAACACTCTCCGCCGTTATACCGGAAACCCTGACCAGTTTATTGCGTCCTGTCTGGCCGGTCACTAAATCCACCTGCGCTCGCGTTACACCCAGATGTTTAGCCAGAAAATCACACAAAGCCCTATTGGCCTCACCCTCAACCGGCGGAGCTGTAAGACGAATTTTTACAGCGTCTTCCCAGAGACCCGCAACCTGATCTTTCGAAGCCCTCGGCTGCACCCGAACCTTAAAAACCACACCGTTTTGAACTGAGCGGATGTCCAACATCTTATATCACCTGCTGTTCTTCCTGAGCAGCATTGTCAATTCTCAGCTTATTAAATTCCAACGTATACTCTAACTCAACAGTTGAATTCTCTTCAGCCGGCAATTCAGAGTTTTTCAGAGGTTCCTCTTCCAGCATCTGCAGTTGCAGTTCTAAAAAGGAGCGAAATCTAATTTTAAAAAATTTGATTTGATTTGATAAATCTTCATATTCCTTCATAGCTTCTTTTACTCTAACCTCAGCCTCATTAATCATTTGCGATGCTTTCTTCTCCGCAGCTTGAAGAATTTGTTCAGACTTTCTGTCCGCCTCAGATGATTTTCTCTCTGCTTCCAGTTTGGACTCCTGGAGCATGACCTGTACTTCCTTTTCAGTATTACTCTTTAGCTCTTCGGCATTTTTTTGTGCCATAATTAGAGTTTCTTTGATTACATCTTCTAACTCTTTGTACCTAACTATACCATTTTTATATTTTTCAATTTGTTCTTTCAAATCCAGGTTGGCAGAATATACCTCTTCATAGTCTTTGGCTAACTGATCCAAAAACATGTCTACTTCCTGTTCATTATACCCTCGAAAACCACGACGAAACTCTTTTTTATGTATGTCCAGTGGGGTTAGCATGATTGCCACCTCCAACACTTTATAAATATTTACGCAAAACAACCACTAGCCTGCCCTTTTTTGTTTTCCCGCCAACCTCGTATATTTCCAGCCTGCCCCTCCCACGGGCTGAAATAATATCCTTTTCCTTAACAGGTCGTGATAAATCAGAACAGGACTGCCAGTTTAAATTTATCTTTTCCGCCGTTATCTCTCTGGCAATTTTGGATCTGGACGTACCAAAACCCTCGCCACAGATAACATCAAAGCGTAAGGAGGGTACCGTAGTGCGTATTTCCTTAAACTTTTTCTCAGGCAAAATTAGATCCTGCTCTTTTATTCTTTTAACACTAACCCGAACACGTCCTATTTTAACCAAATTAGCTGCAATAAAATCGCTTATTTCCTCCGCCACTATTAACTGTGCAGCGTTTTCCAAAACAATTATGTCACCCAATTTCTCTCTTTTAATGCCAAGACCCAGCAAAGCACCCAGGTAATCACGGTGAGTAACTTCAATCGTTTTGAAATTTCCCTCAGCCAGCAAGCAGCCAGTAAGTGAAGGCCATTCTCCCTTGTAATGCTCAGGGACAAGCAGCATTCTCTTTCTCTCCGCCTCTTCATAACCACCCCAGAGCAAAATTTTCAAATCCATATTTTCTATCATAGCAGCAATCAGATTCATTCGGTGCGGGTCATAAAAATCAGTAACCTGCAGGCGGCAATTGTTCTTCACCTTATCGCACAAATCAAATATACGAGCTAACAGAACCTTTTCTTCCGGGTCCCGAATACGGTCAAGCATCTTCCTGCGATCAAGCATGTATTCACCGTCGATTTTCAAACTAGTAAATTCCCATTAGCCTGATCAGCATAACAAACAATTGCCTTATTAAGCTAAGGGCAAAAAACGCCGCTATAGGTGAAATATCAATTACACCTATAGGTGGTATGATACGTCTGAATAACGCCAAATAAGGTTCTGTCATCTCATAGATAAAACGGATAACCGGTTGATAAGGATTATGTTTAATCCAAGAAAGAATGATACGAACAAACAACATAACAGTGTAAACCTCAAAAACCACATCTACCAAAGTTCTGATCATATATGCACCTCTTGATTTATTTTACCTGCCTGATAATTCCCGCGATCGAACCGTTGCCGCTTCCACTGCTTTCATTAAGGCTGTGCGCACTCCCGCTTCTTCCAATGCGAACAGGCCCGCAGCAGTAGTTCCTCCCGGAGTGGTTACACGCTCCTTTAAAACAGCCGCATGTTCACCTGTCTCAATTAGCATGCCTGCCGCACCAATCATGGTCTGAGCAGACAAAAGTGTGGCCGTGTCGCGTGGCAAACCCATACGCACACCGGCATCACTTAAAGCTTCCAGGATTAAATACATGTAAGCCGGGCCACTGCCGCTTAGTCCCGTGACAATGTCCAGCAAATTTTCCGCCAGCATAACAGCCTTGCCGACAGCCTTAAATATAGCCAAAGTTTTTTCAGAAGCTATTTCATCAGCATATTTTCCCGCTGCCACAGCACTCATCCCCGAGCCGATTAACGCGGGAGTGTTCGGCATCACCCTCACTACCGGAACAGGCGCGTCAAGCAATTCTTCCAGATAAGCTGTTTTTAAACCGGCCGCTATAGATATTAATAATTTACCCGGCTTGAATATATCCTTAACCTCCGACAGTATTTTATCCACCACAAAAGGCTTAACTGCCAGAATAATGATATCTGAAAAATTTACTAATTCACGGTTATCCTTCAAAACAACAACCGAATATTTTTTCTGCAAACAGCTTAAACGAGCCTGGTTCGGATCGCTTGCGGCAATTTGGCTGCACGGCAGTAATTCCTGCTTGACTATACCGGCAATCAACGCTTCAGCCATAGCTCCGCCGCCAAGAAAACCAAGCTTAGAACCGGTTATTTTCACTACCTGGCCTCCCTTGTATCATTGCGCATCCAATTTAAAAAACCTTTTTCCTTTTGTTGTTCTCTTATCTCGGCAGTTATATCCACATTACTTGGCACAAAAACAAAAATGCCGTTGCTTACTTTCTGCATATTTCCATTTAAAGCATAGGTTGTCCCAAACATAAAATCTACTACACGTTTGGCCAATTCAACATCAGCATTTTCTAAATTAACAATAACTGAGCGGCGGTTTTTTAAATGATCCGCAACACCCTGAACTTCGTCATAGCAACGAGGCTCCACTACAACCACATGCGACTGCTTTTGAGTATGCAAACTAACCACAGATCCTCTTTTACTGCTTCTGCTAACAGGCACTTCTTCTATTATTTGTTCTTCATGATGTTTTTCATCCTCATAAGGAACTTCTTCAAAACCCATGAAACCTAACACCTTATCCACTATTTTAGCCACATTTTAACCCCCTCTAAATCTTCATACTCCGAAAAGAGCAGTGCCGACTCTCACTATAGTTGCACCTTCCTCTACCGCCACCTCAAAATCATTGCTCATACCCATGGAAAGCACATCCATATTTATTTCAGAGGATTCTCTGCTGATTCTTTCGGACAAATCTTTTAATCCCCTGAAAATGGGCCTTACTTCTTCAGGGTAAGTCGTATAAGGAGCCATTGTCATCAATCCCCGCACCGTCAAACCAGGCAAACAGTTTACCAGTTTAACAAACTCCCTTGCTTCAGATAAAGGTATGCCAAATTTACTTTGCTCTCCGGAAATATTAATCTCCAGCAAAACCTGCACCTTCATATTCTGCAGCAGAGCCTGACGGTTAATCTCCCTGGCCAGAGACAAACTGTCTAAAGAATGAATTAAACCTATTTTATCTATAATATACTTTATCTTATTGGTTTGTAAATGCCCAATCATATGCCAAACAGCATCATCGGGCAACAACGCAATTTTTTTTTGTAATTCTTGAACTCTGTTTTCACCGAACTCCTTAAAACCACAATCATAAACCTGCTTTATCAAATCAACACTTACATTCTTAGTAACCGCCAGCAGTGTAATATCATCCGGATCACGTCCGGAGCGACAGGCGGCTGCGGCTATCCTCTCCTTTACTAATAAAATATTATCCCTGATATTCAAAAAAATCTCCTCTCCTTTATAGAACCAAACTGACCACCTTATACCAAAAAGGGTTATGAATATAACTGGTGCCTTCAGCTAATTCTGCCCCACTGATAATAACATTATTTTCTGACTGGGCTTCGATTTTTACCGGCAGCCACCTGATTAAGGTTTTATTTAAGGAATAAATGCCCGGTTGACCTTCTTTTAACACAATTGATCTTCGCTCTACTGCCAGACCGGATAGCGCCTGTGTTACAACCACCAGAGCAATTTTCCTGTAATGGGCCAAATCATGGGGATAATCATCCGCCCTCAGCAGAATATCAAAATTACTGTCCTGCTTCCTACAATCTACAACCTTACCGTTAAATGAATACCCTTGCCACTGAAGCTTCATCCCATAGCCTAACTTTAACACATTTTGGGGTATTTGCTCCTGATTTAACTCCAATTTAATCAATAGAGGCTTGAGGTTGTCCACCAGTTTATAGACAGGTTCGCCGCTCTCTATAATAGCAGCATCTTTTAACTCTGACGCTTCTAAATCATCAATCGTGCTTTTTATTTCTTTTATTTTGGGTACCTGTAAAACATCCAGGTTATCCGGAGACAAGACTTGTTCCAGTCCATCCAGATGAAGACAGAAGATGCCGGCCTGCTTATTGTAAAGTAAGGTATTTACTTTTCCCTCAACAGAATTCAACTCAGTACTCTGCAAAGAAACTACAGGAACACCGGCGCGCAAGCGTGTACCGTCCTTAACCAAATACTTTACCTTTCCTCTTTCAGGCATTCTGACAATCGTCTCTCCCTTGATTAATAAACCTTCAGTATTAACCTCCCTTTGTATTTTAGTATATTGCAAAATACGGTTCTCTAAAATTTTGGAGATGAACATATCCCTAAAAAAACCTGTGTTAATAAAAGTAAATGAAATAAACAGGAATATGAACAGTAGATAATATATACTTTTAACTTTTTTACTTTGTTTCACCTTTTTTATAACCATGAAAACCTATTCGACAACCAAATGGTAAATCCTGCACAAAAAAAGCACCCGCAGGCGCTTTTCCAGTTAATATTTTTATTGATAAGTTAATAAATCCTGACTATCTGAATTTATGTAGATTATAATTAACTGTTACTTTAAAGGCTCACAAGCCATTTAAACAATTCGCAAGTAATTTTTTCCTTAGTTTAATTCTTTTCTTTCCCCGGTAACCAAATACACTACGGCCTCTCCAATGTTAGTAGCGTGATCCGCCACTCTTTCCAGATAACGATTGACATAAAGCAAATAAGAACACTCGGTTACTGTATCCGGGTCTTTTCTCATACAAGACATTAATTCCCGAAAAACCTTAGCGAAAATATAATCCACTTCGTCATCACCGGCACACATTTTTTGTGCCTTCTCAATATCATCATTTACGTAGGCATCCAAACCGTCTTTCAGCATTTGCCTGGCCAATTTAGCCATTTGCGGAATATAATCCACGACATCTACTTTAAAGGGCCTGGATGACAGGCACATAGTGGCTCTGGCAATATCGACGGCATGATCTGCCATACGCTCCAAGCTCAACAGTATTTTTATACCGGTTACAACAATTCGAAGATCCTTGGCCATAGGCTGCTGGGTGGCAATTAATTTAATTATTTTAGATTCTATCTCCAAGTACAACTCATCAATAGTCTCA
The DNA here is from genome assembly GCF_000024205.1 of Desulfofarcimen acetoxidans DSM 771. Lineage (NCBI taxonomy): Bacteria > Bacillati > Bacillota > Clostridia > Eubacteriales > Peptococcaceae > Desulfofarcimen > Desulfofarcimen acetoxidans. Next base: position 1,106,904 of record NC_013216.1, on the reverse strand, counting down.
TCACCCATAATAACCTGAGCTGCCAGAGATACATCTTTCCTCATCAAAGCTTCCACTGATTCATAGATAGCCTGCTCAACCAATCCTGCCATGCGCAGTATATCCTGCTTTAAAGCATATAATGCCTTATCAAAATTCTGCCTGGGTGACATTTTATTACCAGCTCCTTAACCAAATCTTCCGGTTATATAGTCCTCCGTTCGTTTATCACTTGGCTGAGTAAATATAAAATCCGTATTGCCGTTTTCCACCAGCTCGCCATTTAAGAAAAAGGCGGTCATATCCGATACCCTCGCCGCCTGCTGCATATTGTGTGTAACGATAACCACTGTATATTTTTTTTTCAATTCCTGAATTAATTCTTCTATTTTCAAAGTTGATATAGGGTCAAGAGCTGAAGTAGGTTCGTCCATAAGCAGCACTTCAGGTTCAACTGCCAGCAAACGTGCTATACATACTCTCTGCTGCTGCCCGCCGGAAAGGCCCAGAGCTGATTTAAAAAGCTTATCCTTAACTTCATCCCAAAGCACCGCAGCCCTCAAGCTGTTTTCCACTATCTCATCTAACTGCCGCTTTTTTTTAATACCGTGAATCCGAGGTCCATAAGCAACATTATCATAAACAGACATGGGAAAAGGATTAGGCCTTTGAAAAACCATACCTACTCTTTTACGAAGCAGAACAAGATCAACACCTGGTTTATAAATATCTTCACCATCCAACAATATCTTACCGTTAACCCTTACACCCTCAATTAAATTGTTCATCCGGTTTAAGGTTCTTAAAAAAGACGATTTACCACACCCGGAAGGACCTATTAATGCTGTTACCCGGCAGGATTCAATGTCAAGATTAATATTATGTAAAGCCTGATAATCTTTATAATAAAGATTTAGTTGAGCAATACTCATCTTTATTTCAGACACTTTATTTATCCTCCCCGGTTATTCCGCTAGAAACCTGAATCATATTTTTATTCTAGCAAACTAAAATAATTTGGCTGTTAGAGCAATGTTAATTTTATATAAAGATAGCCTTTGTTTCGTTGTTGACTCAAACCTTTCAACAAGCCCATCAGTGTAAATCTCCGGCAACCGGCAAAATAAAAGCAAATATACTGCCTTTGCCAACTGTACTGGTTACCTCCAGAGAACCGCCGTGCCTCTCAACAATATGCTTCACAATGGAAAGTCCAAGCCCCGTCCCTCCCATTTCACGTGAACGGGCTTTATCAACACGATAAAATCGTTCAAAAATTCGAGCCAGGCTTTCTGTGGGAATACCTATACCGGTATCGGTCACAATAACCTTCATTTCCTGCTCACTGGCCCTGGCTTTTATTTCTATTTTACCTTTAGCCGGTGTGTATTTTATTGCATTGTCAATCAAATTGGTCAAAACCTGCATCAGCAAGTCCTCATCCCCGATTACCGGAGGCAGGTTGGGAGAAAGAGTAACCATTAAGGTCAAACCTTTTTCCCTGGCTCTCGGTTCATAAACAGGCGCCACTCTATGTATAAGCTCGGCCATATCTACCGGCTGAAAATTCGGCACAAATTGCCGGTCTTCAATATTAGAGAGATTCAGCAGATCATTGATCAATCTGGTCAAACGCTCTGTCTCATCACTCATATGCTCCAAAAATCTTCTGGCTATTTCCGGCTCCTCCAGTGCACCGTCTAAAAGCGTTTCCAAAAAGCCGCTGATAGATGTCAGTGGAGTACGCAATTCATGTGAAACATTGGCTACAAACTCTGTACGCATTTGCTCTAGTTTTCGCCTGTCCGTTATATCTCGCAAGACAGCAACTATACCTTCTGTTTTAGTGTCCGAAGACCTGAGTGGTGTCAGGTGCACACGAAAGACCCTGGGTTCTTCTGATGTTAAAATCTTCAGCACCTTCACCATCGGCTCATTCCTTTTTAAGGCGTGAAATAGCAGTTGTTCCAATTCGTAGTTTCTAATTATACCCAGAATATTTTTAACCTGATCAGCCGGATTTTCTATGGCAAATATATCCTCCACGGCAGGGTTAACCAGCAGCACCTTGCCCTCACGGTCCAGTGCGATTACCCCGTCGGCCATACTGTCCAGTATAGCCCGCGCTCTGTTTTTTTCTGTAGTAATATCCGTAATAACGGTTTTTAGCTGACCGGCCAGGTTATTTATATTAGCCGCCAATTCACCTATCTCATCCTGATACCTGATAATAATTTGCTGGTCAAAATTACCTCGGGCCATTTCCTGGGTAACTTCACTCATCACAGCAAGAGGATTAATTACCCTCTTATATAAGAGCCAGGCAAAAACCACGGATAATAAAGATGCGGTCAGAAAAGCCCCGGCAAAAGTTAATAACTGTGCCTTATACAGTTCCAGGAGACCCCAAAAAACAGCCAGCAATATAAAATAGCTGGCCGCTGCCCGCCAGATTACACCTTTTAACAACATCTGCCGCCAGACTCCTCTAAGAAGATTCTTTAAAGCGATAGCCTACTCCCCTGACCGTTTCAATATACTGTTGGGAGGCATCCATTCCCTCTAGTTTTTGCCTGATGTGTCTTATATGCACATCAACCGTTCGAGAATCCCCCACAAAATCATAACCCCAGATTTGTTCCAAAAGATAATCACGGGAGAATACTTTTCCCGGTTGTCTGGCTAAAAAACGGATTAATTCAAATTCCTTGGGGGTTAAATACTGTTTTACCCCACCCAACTCAATCATATAGCGATCCTGATCAATAAGTAAATTCCCTCTCACGAGAGTATTTTCAACGGGTTTTTCCGGCGTTGTTTCCACTTCCTCACTACGCCTCAGTCTGGCCTTAACCCTGGCTACCAGTTCTCGAGGGCTGAAAGGTTTGGTTACATAATCATCCGCTCCCATTTCCAACCCAAGAATTTTGTCCAATTCATCTCCCCTTGCACTGACCATAATAATGGGAATCCCTCTGGTTTTTTGCTCCTGCTGCAGCAAGCGACACACTGCTAAACCATCCTGCTCAGGAAGCATTATATCCAGTATAATCAGATCCGGTTTTTCTGAGCGGGCCAGTTGTAGAGCTGTTGTACCGTCTCTGGCTGTAATAACTTGGTAGCCTTCCCGTTCCAGATTAAACTTGATGATTTCTATAATATTCTGCTCATCATCCACTACCAGAACACTTGGCATCTGTCACGCCCCCTATCTTAACATCATCAGAGAAGCCATACGTCCGGTATGACCGTTTTCCGCCCGGTAAGAATAAAATATATCAGTGTTGCAGCCGGTACATAGCTTAGATACATAAATATTTTCCGGCCTGAGGCCTGCATCAAGAAAAACCCGGTAATTGGCTTGCCAGAGATCAAATCTGTATTTACCCGGCAAAGTAGCTTCTACCAGTTCACTCCAATAAGGAAAACTTGCTTGCAGTTGCCCGGTTACACGGCTGTCCACCTCATAACAGCAAGGGCCGATAGAAGGACCTACCACTGCCAGACATTCAACCGGCCGGCTGCCAAATACTCGCCTCATTTCCTTTACCGTCTTCTCAGCTATTCTAAGAACTGTACCTCGCCAGCCAGCGTGAGCCAAACCAATAACCGACTTAACCGGATCCACTATAAATAAGGGAACACAGTCAGCATAATAAGATGACAGCGGCACACCGGGCTGGTTAGTAATTAAAGCATCCGTACCGGGCAATGAGGAAGCATAGCTTAATGCCCCCGCCCCCCTGTGCTCAAGTCCCACAACTGCCACCAGATCATCATGAGTCTGCTGACCTGCCACTAAGTGAACCGGATTAAGACCTAGTTTACTGCATACCCTGCTGCGGTTTTCCAATACAGCCTGCTCACTGTCCCCCACGTGAAAAGCCATGTTTAGCGACTTATACTCAGCTTCACTAATGCCGCCCCGGCGGGTAGTAAAAGCATGAACCAATCCGGGAATTGCTTCAAGTAATTTGAAACTATAATACTCCAAATCCTCCCGGACAGTATCAGAAGAATTATCCGACATGGTCATCCTCCCAAATTATATTTTCACGAAAACAACGCATATCTAAATCTATTATGTCCGCAAAAATATATACCTAGCGATGGAAAAGCCATAACAACATAACAATAAAATATCTCCAGCAAAATACCTCACTGGCTAGTTAAACAGAATTACCTCATCTGCAATCAGTGCAAACTGATAAATAATGCTGCAAGGAACTAAGTTTATTCATTACTTCGGCATACTTGCGACTGTCGTTAACCTGTTCGGAATATAAAAATACCTGCATTTTTTCCATAACTTCCTGATAAATTGCTCTTACATCTTCCCTTGTAACAGATTCTACCGGGGGAGTTAAATCTATTTCTTCCTGCCAGGCGGGAATTGTCGTTTTAAAACCGGTTTCTTTAGTAATCAATTCTGCTAAAACTGACGATGGTTCCGGATCACCATGTACAATAAAAATTTCACGTGGTTTGTTCTTAAGCTGCTTAATCCAGTTTAACAGACCGAACTGGTCGGCATGAGCGGAAAACCCGTTAATAGCTCTGATATTAGCACGAACAGCAATTTCTTCACCGCCGATGCGTATACTTTTTTCTCCTGATAAAAGGCGCTGCCCGTTAGTGCCAACCGCTTGATAGCCTACAAATAAGATGGTTGACTCAGGCCTCCACAAATTATGCTTCAAATGATGCCTAATACGTCCAAAATCACCCATCCCACTGGCAGAAATAATAATAGCTCCGCCCTCAATTTGGTTAACGGCCTTGGACTCCTCCGCAGTTACAGAAAAAGACAGATTTGGCAGGCTTAATGGATCGAAACCGTCTTTCATCAATTGTCTGGTTTCTTTATCAAAAATTCTCCAGTGTTTTCTAAATACAGCAGTAGCAGCTACTGCCATAGGACTGTCAATAATCACCTTCATGTCGGGTAATTGTTTTTCCCGGGCCAGTTGGTTCAAATCATATAATATATCCTGGGTTCGCTCTACCGCAAAAGCGGGGATAACCAGATTGCCGCCTTTATTATAGGTCTCCCAGATAATCTCTTTTAGAATATCCAACCGCCCGTTACGGTCTTTATGCCGGCGGTTACCATAAGTGGACTCTATTATTACATAATCTGCTTCTTCCACCACTGCCGGGTCATTGATGAAACGAGCATCTGGATTGCCCAGATCCCCGCTGAATACAAACTTAGCTTTGTCACCGGTTTCCTCTGCCCATAATTCCAGCATAGCAGAACCTAAAATATGTCCGGCCTCCTGAAAACGTGCAGTAATATTGTCTGCAACCTGAAACTCCTCGTCATATTTTACTTTCTGCATAAGTTCCAATGCAGCGTAAGCATCATCCACTGTATAAATTGGTTCAATCAGTTTCTTACCAGCCCTTTTTGCCTTGCGGTTTTTAGCCTCAACCTCAGTTTCCTGAATATGCCCGCTATCCGGAAGCATTACCTCCAACAAATCACCGGTAGCCTCCGTCACATATACAGGACCCTTGTAACCCTGCTTAACTAATTTAGGCAACAAGCCGCTGTGATCAATATGAGCATGTGTCAGTATAACACATGCCAGGCTTTTCGGCGGAATTAAAAAATCTTGATAGTTTCTCTCTTTTATAGCTTTTGTTCCTTGAAACATGCCACAATCAATCATGATATTCTTACCGTCAACACTGAGAAGATGACATGATCCGGTAACAGTTTGAGCAGCACCCAAAAAACGTATTCTCATTTTATTTTTACCCCCATAAGAAAACGGATATATTCTTCCTTTGTAATAATTCCTCTTAAAAGGTCTAATCCCTGCTATTTTGTGAAAAACTAATTCCATAAAGGCTTGACAAAGATTTTTTATAGGACTAACCTTTTAATTAAAGGGGGTTTTAGTTATGCCTTTTTATGAATTTAAATGCTCCGCTTGTGGATTTCGTTTTGAAAAAATGTGTTCTATGGGAGATAAAGGAGAGAACCTGCTGTGTCCTGAGTGCGGGGCTATAAAACCGCAGCGAGTGTTTTCAACCTTTAGTTCACCTGGCGGTGATAGTGGCAGCGGGGGCGGCAATTCTAAGTGCTCAGGTTGTTCCTCCGGCAACTGCAGTTCCTGTCACTAATACATATAAAGCGGGGTTGGCCTTTTGGGAGTCACTATTTTAAATGGCTTCAATAAATTACTCTAACTGCCAATAGGCAGTTTTTCTTTTCTTTAACTGCTAATGCCATAAATTTGCCTTAGGGAAAAATCGCCTGGCATTTGTCGGGCCTTATTCCTATTCAGGTAAACAGTAGAAAACAACATTATCTACAACTACAGTATTATCATTGCGGGAAGCCGGCATAAAATTAAACCTGACTTCCGCACTTGTTGAATTAATTGGTGCTTTGTCTGTGGTTAGAGTATATAATTGAAAAGAGTTATTAGGTATGGCAGTCTGTGAGAGGACAGTATTAACTTGCCCGGTGACCTGCATTGAGTTGTTATAAAATACGACTTTTATATCCATTTGATATTGGGATACTCCTCCAAATTGTTCACTTTCTCTGAGGTAAAACTCCAACCTATAAGTATTAACTGCCTGAACAGATGTTATTTGTGTCAAAGCTGCCTGCCTGTTAGGAGCTGCTGCACCCATCTCAGCAGCGTAATAACCGTAGTTAGATAGGGTAGTGCGGTAGACATTGTTAACCTGCCAGCCGGACGGGTTCTGATCGGGAACAGCCCAGTCTTCAAAGCTGCTGTTTATAAGCAGATTGCCGGACGGGCATGGCTGGGGTTCCCCTGTTCCGCTGCTCTCAATAATGATAACCTGACCGATATTAATAAGGTTAGGGTTTTTTATAGCAGGATTTAATTCCAGTATATTTTCCACTGTTGTATTAAAATTTTGGGCGATTTTAAACAGTGTATCTCCCGGTTTCACGGTGTAGTTTATCATAACATATTACCCCTTTTCCCTTTCAGTAAGCAGGTTCATAATATGCTATGCATAAAAAGGTAAAATGTTGCATCCGAAAACAGCATGCTAAAAAGCCAGCTCAACCACCCCACCATTTTCCAGAGACTGCTTAACATTAATAAGTCTCTGGTTGGATGAACCACGAAAAGCATGGTTCAAGCTTTTTTCCGCAGCAATAAAAGGCCCGTCTACCAGCACGTCAATCAGCTTCATTACGGGCAGATCCTTGACCTCCTCAAAAACATATCCGGTATAAACCCATATACTTAGTCCCGGCTTCTGTAAGCGAATATAACCTATAACATCGTATAAGGACCCTGCCTGCATTAAAGGATCTCCACCGCTGAAAGTTATCCCGGAGTTTAGCGATGTCAATTTATTCAATAATAATTCGGCAAAGCTCTTCTCCGAAATCAAACTACCGCCTTCCTCAGGACATAAAGCAGGGTTGTGGCATCCGGCACAATTCCGTGGACAACCCTGCAGAAAAGCAACGACTCTCAACCCGGGACCGTCAACAATTGAATCACCGATAATGTCTGCATACCTAATCATTAGTTATTCTCCTTTACTAACAATTTATTAGTATTACTCTGCCACAAAATAAAGCAAAAGCAAAAGCCACCTGATAATTAGGGGTGTTGGCTTTTGCTTATATCAACAAGAATTAAAACCTGTGCGTAATCCGCTCCTTCAACTCGGACACCTTACTGTCATTAAACCGGTCAACAGTACTCAAATACCCGGTAATCCGGCGCACCCGCCGAATAAACGGTGAACCGCAGCGCGGACAGATGTCCTCATTGATCACTCCAAGGTGACTGCACCCGGTACAAAAATCCACAGGATAATTGATGGCAGCGTAGCCCATATTACTGTCCTTCATATGACGCACTATAGACTCCATCGCCTCAATATTGTGCACCGGTGGGGCTTCCAGTTCCACATAACTGATATGACCGGCATTACAATACTTATGGTAGACTCCTTCCAGACTAATTTTATCAAAAATGCTGATTGGATAATTAACAGGAATATGGAAAGAGTTAGTGTAATATTCTTTATTAGTAACGCCTGGGATAATCCCGTACTCCCGGCGGTCAAGCTTGATGAAACGCCCGGACAACCCCTCCGCGGGAGTAGCCAGAAAAGTATAGTTCTTATCATACTTTTCCGCAGCCTCATCAACTTTTTTGGCCATAAAAGCTACTATTTCCTGACCTATTTCTTGGGCCGACTTGCTTTCTCCATGATGCTTGCCGGTTAAGGCAGTCAGTGTCTCAGCCAGACCGATAAAACCAATAGCCAGTGTGCCATGCTTAATAGCCGGTTCTATGACATCCTCCGGTCTTAAGCCCTGGGAATCCATATACAAGCCTTGTCCCATGACAAAAGGCATATCCCTTACTTTTAACTTAGCTTGCACCTGGTAGCGGTGATACAACTGGCGGGCGGATAAGTCGAAAATATCCTCCAGATCACGATAAAACTTTGCCATGTTGCGCTCAGCCTTAATAGCCACCCTGGGCAGATTAACCGTTGTGAAGGACAGATTGCCCCGGCCATCAGTAACAGCCTGCCCATGCCGGTTGGACATTACCCTGGTTCGGCAGCCCATATAACTGACCTGATCCCCAAAAGGACTGTTAAAGCCGGCATCCATAAAGCTAAAAGTGGGGTTAAGTCTTTTTGAGGCAACCCTTAAAGCTACTTTGAACAGGTCATAATTGGGATCATCCGGGTTTAAATTAATTCCCTCTTTAACCCTGAATATAATATTAGGGAAAATAGGGTTTTCTCCCCGTCCCAAACCTGCCTCGTAGGCCATAAGCAAATTCCTCGTCACCTTACGCGAGGCTTCTGATGTCTCCGTACCAAGATTTAGGGAGGAGAAGGGTACCTGTGCCCCAGCGCGGGAATTATGCACAAATATACCCTGGGAAGTTAAAAAATTCTCATTGCCCTCTACAGATATATCATACACATACGGTTCATACGGTAATTCTTTAATTGAATCAACAGTAACAGGTCTAATTTCCAAAGCGCGCTCAAGTTTTATTAAGAGTTTATTGATTTGTAAATTTTTATTTAAAATTGCTCTTGCCCAACGCATAACCATTTCCGGACTGCGACAATCGCTAGTAATCATGCCTCCATGGTTTCTGAATCCCAGTTCTTTTGATAACATAAAGCGCGGCAGCCAATCCGCATAAGGGAATCTCACACTTAAATATTTACTATAGCGAGGCAATTTACCTTTAGCCAACAACTTTCTCAAATGGTGCCTTTGAGAAGATTTAACCAGAGGAATAACCCGTTCAACCTCTTCAAACCAGTAGGCAGATGAGGCCAGTTTTACTATAATTTCCTCTTCTTCACCGGTAAGCCTGCGTGACTTGAGATCAAAAATCAATTCCTCAATATATACAGGTTTTATCCTGTATTGGTAGGCATTACGACAATCTACCCCATACACGTCAGCAATTAACGGGCGAAGATATTCATAATCATACCGTGATTGCTCAATGCTAACCTGGTACAAACTTGCCAGATCCCCTTGCTTGGGGCCCGAAAGATTAAGCGCGGTAGCGTAATAACCACCAATTGCAATTTTATAACGTTCCCGTGCTGCAGCATACTGAGCAGAAGGTATTTCCTGACTCATTGAAGCCATTAGTCCCAGGCGAGTTAATAATAAAAATATTCCGTCCCTTAATTTTTGAGATACAGAACTGGCAACAACACGGTTCTTGCCAACAGTACCGTCACCGCTAAGATAACCGTCTAAAAAAGCACGAATAACATTATCCGTTGCAAAGAAAATTTCCGATGGGACTCTTTTATTTTGAGCACCTTTCCCGCAGATATCTGCAACAAAAGCAGCAAACTGTTGACCCACCCGGCAAGCTAAATCCCTAGAACCTGTTTCATTATAACGAAGCCTGGTTGAAAAATCCGGGTGTATTCGCTCCAACATTTTACCGGCTTCCGCTTCCAACTCTTTATTAAACAGCGACAGATATATCGTTGAACCGTCTGCCGCACCTTCCGCAACATAAAAACCCAGGAATCTGGCCAAAATCTCATCTAATACAATTTCTTTAAGTTGATATTTTGATGAATTAGGATACTTACTTAGTTCATAAGTATGAACCTGTTCTACAGCCTGCCAGCGTGCAGGTGTCAGTCCTGTACTCAACATTTCCGGAACGGCAGTAGTAATTTCGCCATTTTTATTTACTGCCATCATTGAATGATTATCAGTAACTTCTACCCTCTGTCCTGACTTTAATTTTACTTGCAAAAGTCGATTAAAATTATTATGTTTTAATGAAGCTGTAATATCCTTTAACTCTGTCTTACCTGTAGTATAATTAACGCTCAAGGCAGCGAACTTACCTTCTTCAAACTGCTCATGAAATTCCTCCATAGATACTGTCTTTAAGCGGTTTTCTTCCTTATCCAATATCCAAATACGTTCACTCCCCCTGAGGGAGTGCATGCTATTGAGATTATATACCAGTGCTTCCATTGCCTGAAATGTTTCATCCTCGCTGGCATTCTCCACATAAGGGGCAATATCACGATCAAAGAAAGCAAAAGATTGGCCCCCGTGCATATCATTTTGAGAACTCTGCAGAATTATGGCCGCCAGTGCGGTAGCTGAATTTGGTCTCTGAGGCGGTCTGATATAGCCATGCCCATTATCAAATCCTTCCTCCAGCAATCTTTTTAGAGGGATTTGTATGCAGGTCAGGGTTTTTCCATAAAAGTCCAGATCGTGAATATGAATATCTCCTCGTGTATGTGCCTGTGAAAGCTCATCGGGAATCAGCCTGGTCAGGTAGTATTTCTTACTGGCCGCGCTGGCAATCTGCAGCATTTTAGCCGAGGGAGAATTGCTCACATTAGCATTTTCCTTACTCGTCTCAACCAGGATTTCCTCCACCGCATCCATCAACTCGCCTTTAGCTTCACGCATGCGGGTTCGCCTGTCCCTGTACAATATGTAGGCCTTGGCAGTACGAGCATGCCCGTTTTCTATCAGCACCTTTTCAACGATGTCCTGAACATCTTCAACGCCAAAGGCATTACCATTGTACTTGGCTTTAATCATCTTTAAGACTTCGATGGTCAACTCCATTGCCAATTGACGGTCCTCACCACCCACTGACCGGGCGGCTCTGAAAATTGCATCAGTTATTTTCTTATCATCGAAGCTTACTTCCCGGCCATCTCTCTTTTTTATCGTATTAAACAAATAGATTCCCTCCAAATTCTTCAGCAAGAACACTCTACCATATTATTCAGTTATTTTTGCAACAGGCTTTGCACTTCTTCCATAAAACTCTTAACATCGCGGAATTCACGGTAGACAGAAGCAAACCTGATATAAGCAACCTCGTCAATCTCACGCAACCTGTTCATAACCAGCCTTCCTATGTTCTCACTTTTAATTTCTATATCCATCGTGTTGCGAAGTTCTTTTTCAATTTCGCCCGCAATCCCTTCGAGCAAAACCGTGGAGACAGGTCTCTTATGACAGGCTTTTAGCATACCGGACAGCAGCTTAACAATACTGAATACTTCTCTTCCACCATCCTTTTTAACAACCATTAGGGGCAGCTCGTCCACCTTTTCATATGTTGTAAACCTCTTCCCGCAAACGCCGCATTCGCGCCTGCGCCGGATTGAGTTGCCTTCGTCAGCAGGCCGTGAATCTAAAACCCTGCTGTCCATTTTTGCACAGAAAGGACAACGCATTTTTGGCTCCTCCTAAATAATTGTTCTTTCCCTTAGAACATCTATATGTAGTGTTTAAGATATAATTATTATACAATATAAAGATAAATGGGCAACATCTAAAAACAGTCTCCTGAGATTATAATTGCTCATTTACAAGACTTTAATTACATATTTCTGGCTAAGATAAAAACTTACTATAATTATTCAATTTACTTAACCATCTGCCTATCACAAACAGCTTATTCCTTGGTAAATTATAGATCCTCAAAAGGGCGTACTTTGGTTATCCCCCCTTCCTGCCCCCCCAGGGCGGATAACCAAAGTACACCGCGCGATATGCAATATTTAATTGGTCTTTTTTTCGTTTCACCAACCAAGGCCCCTGTTATCATCCTGATAATCACCGAAACCGTTTAATTCCACTAGAATTACATCAATACCGATTTTTTTAATCTTCTCCCAGGGAATAATAATTTCTTCTTCACGCCCAAAAAAACCCAGAATTTTTCCCTGAACACCCGGTATAATCAGAGCACTGATTCGCCCTTCCTCCAGGTTAATATCAATATCCTTGATTACACCCAGTCTTCTGCCATCCACCGTATTTATAATCTCCCTCGCTCTTAAGTCAGAGATTTTTACCACTGCAATCACCCCCGTATTAATATATGCGGGACACAACTAAACAAGAAGAGGAATAAAAAACTGTTCACTAATTACCTTTACAATAACTTATCACTGATCCGTTATAAGCATAATTTTTTAGGCCACAAAAAAACAGCAAAACTTGTACAAGTTTCACTGTTTTTTTGTGCCTATTTTCTATTTTCCTCCCGTGAATGCCACTAGATGTTTGCCAAGAACTCGAACCACCCTGGTTACCGAGTCTTCAAACACTTCAACTACTCTAAACTTAACCTGAACCTGCGAATCTGTTTGTTGTTTTGGCGTTTCCGCCAAAGAAACTCCCTTAGCTTTTTCCGGAATATTTATCCCCTCTTGATCCGCACTAAAATCCACAAAACAAAGAGGGGGGAATAATACACACCACCAATTTGCGCCCTTACCCTCGCCAATCACCACACGAACAGCTTCATATTCTCCTGCTTCCAGGGTCAAGTTGCCGTAAGTCTTTGTCGGAAACATATAATTACCTAAACTAACTTGAACCGGATAATCTTTACCCTCTCTGGCAATTTCTTGACTTGCCACAGATTTTATCAAACTTAAATTTTCTTTAACCACAACACGAGCTTCATCTACATTACCGGCTTGACTAAAAGAAGGTGTCATAGCCCTTACCACTTTATCCCTTACTTTAAGTTTTAAGGTTTGATCTGCTTCAGTATCACTGTTAGCTATCACATGAAATCTAATTAAATTATTGGCATTATATGCCTCAGATACTTTAGCTTTTTGAGCATGCCAGTACACAACATAAGTCATACCGACAATTGTCAGTAAAACAGCTCCTGCCATAAATTTATCCCTCATATTACTCCCTCCCCCGACAAATTGCCGCATACAATCTTTCACTCTCAGCAATAAATTCATATGTACTTGCGCATATGGTGCAACGCCGCTTTTTCTAAACGTGATACTTGGGCTTGTGATATACCTATTTCATCAGCTACTTCCATTTGGGTTTTCCCGTCGAAAAAACGTAATGTCAGGATATGCTTCTCTCTGTCACTGAGTTTTCTCAAAGCATCTTTAATTGCAATTCCCTCTAACCAGTTTAAATCTTGATTTTTATCATCACTTATTTGATCCATAACAAAAATCGGATCGCCACCGTCATGATATATCGGCTCAAACAGTGATATTGGTTCTTGTATGGCATCCAGGGCAAATACCACTTCTTCACGCGGCATTTTTAATTCCTTGGCTATCTCATTAACTGAAGGTTCACGTGAGTGCTTATTAACCAGTGTATCTCTCACCTGTAACGCCTTATAAGCAACATCCCGAAGCGATCTGCTTACCCTTATAGGATTATTATCCCTTAAATATCGTCTGATTTCTCCAATAATCATGGGTACAGCATAGGTAGAAAACTTCACGTTTTGTGCAAGATCAAAATTATCAATAGCTTTCATAAGACCAATACAACCTACCTGAAAAAGGTCATCTACATATTCCCCCCTGTTAGTGAAACGTTGGATTACACTCAAAACTAGCCTGAGGTTGCCGTTTATCAACTGTGGCCGGGCAGAGGTGTCACCTTGCTGTATTGCTTCGAACAATTCCCGCATCTTACTGTTAGGTATTACTGGGAGCTTAGCTGTATTTACACCACAAATCTCTACTTTATTGATCAACATGATGTCTCCCACCTCTTTCCAGTTTTTTGCATAATTTCTTTTTTTCATTATTACCTTGCGTCAACTGATTTATACATGAAAAGATTACCTGCCAGCAAAGCAAAAAAAAACACCCTGGTTTATCAGGGTGTTCTAAATATTCGTATTCTATTCCATTCGGTGAATTTCTCTTTTTAATCTTTTAATTATCCTTTTCTCCAAGCGTGAGATATACGATTGGGAAATACCCAGCATATCAGCGACTTCTTTTTGTGTTTTTTCCGAACCGTTGTTTAGGCCAAAACGCAGTTCCATAATTCTCCTTTCCCGGCCTGAAAGCTTCTGCAGCGCCAAATGAAGCAGTTTTCGATCAACTTCTTCCTCAATATATTTATATATAACGTCATTTTCTGTTCCTAAAACATCTGATAAAAGAAGCTCATTACCGTCCCAATCAATGTTAAGAGGCTCATCAAAAGAAACTTCCGAGCGGGTCTTATTGTTGCGCCGTAAATACATTAAAATTTCATTTTCTATACATCGAGACGCATATGTAGCAAGTTTGATTTTTTTAGCCGGATCAAAAGTATTAACAGCTTTTATAAGGCCTATAGTTCCAATAGACACCAAATCCTCAATACTGATACCGGTGTTTTCAAATTTTCGCGCTATATATACCACCAGTCGAAGATTGCGTTCAATCAATACACCCCTGACTGCACCGTCACCCGTTTCCAATCTGTTAATTAATATTGATTCTTCATCTATACTTAAGGGGGGTGGCAATGCTTCACTGCTCCCTACATAATGGATCTCCGGTCGTTGCGTAAATAGACGAAAAACACGTTCCAGCCATAGATGCACCAATAACTTTTCCGGCCATATTATCTGCAAAAGCCTATTCCCTCCTATCTATATAAATCTATATTTTTTTATGCTGCGTGTTCATCCATAATTAAAGGGTGGAGAAGTGCATGATATGAGTCATTCGCATCCAACCGCCCCGGATAAATTCCTACAACTACTTTGCGAACCAGTTTTTTTCTGTCATCTGCTCCAGTAATGATTTCATCTGGACGAAAACCCAACAATAAGCCATCAGATCGACCAAGGGATTGAAAAGGTATTAAACGAAATCTTTCGGACCATTTATTTCCTGACAAAGTATCATGCAGCAAGGCAAAATCAGACAAATTGTCTTTATCAAATAAGTTTTGTATAGGTGGGGGTAAAAGTTCCTTAATTGCTTTATATTCAACAATAATTACCGGGTGCTGACTCAGCGGATCCGTTAAGCTGTTCCCGGTATCCACAAGAGCCTCCAATTCAACACTGCTGCCCCAGAGTCTTACCAGTAAAGAAGCCTTACAAGTATCTTGAAAGGCCTTTTTTCGAGCCAGCTCAAAGATTTTTCCCATTATCCAGGCCACAACCAGAGCAAGAGCTATGCCATAACCAAAATACTCTTTTGAAGGGCTGCCCAGACCACTGTTAAAAAAGCTGTTTCCACTGCGTAAAAAATACATGCACCCTAAAACAACACCACCCAAAATAAACGATGATAAATAAAAATAAGCCAGCACCTGAAAAAAACGTTTTAGCCGCAGTGGCGCAAAAGCAATGAAAACCATTAACACTGATACGGTAAATTTACAACTTACTGTAAGCAGGCTGTTCCAGCGAGGAAGAAAGAGCGCCAGAGTATAAAGACTTCCCAAACCGGCCCCGGCAAACAAACGCCATTTGGCAATATTTATTCTACCAAAACGGGCGGTAGACCACAAAATTGCATAATTCATTACCAGGTTTCCCAACATCACCTGATCCAGGTAAACCACATAAGCCGGCATGTCACACACCCCCCGAAAAGAAAGTCGCCACAAGCGACTTCCAAGCAGCCGCAGGCACTCGTACTCGTTGGAAATTATGTAGTATTAGTTTTAACTCATCCGCAAATCCATCATAAGCATAATTTCCTAGAGTATAAAAACCGGGCATACAACTATATAATATTTATATTAAAAACCGGTTTTTTTATAACCTGGTTTATTGACTTCAAAAAAATAACAACCCTGGTCTTATTATACAATGACCGGGTTGTTATTTTTGTCGTTATAGATAATTAAAATATTATTTTCCTTAAAGTTTTTTCTTGTTTTTTATTTTTTATTAGATTTAATTAGTTATAAAAAACTATTTTCTGCGCAAAAATGCCGGAATATCCAAATCATCAGTAGAGAAGGATTTTACCTCTATTTTTTTCTTTTTAGCGCTGTCAAATATGTTTTTGCGGTTTTCGATTCTCTGGTCAAAACCTGTGGCGATAACAGTTACACGAACTTCTTCTTCCAACCGATCATCTATAACTGCGCCAAAAATAATATTGGCTTCCTGATCCGCAGCTTGGGATATAATCTCTGCAGCCTCATGGACTTCAAATAATCCCAATGAAGTTCCTCCGGTGATATTTAAAAGAACACCTCTGGCACCTTCAATTGAGGTTTCCAACAGTGGACTGGAAATAGCTTTCCGGGCAGCTTCAGACGCACGGTTATCACCGGAGGAACTGCCAATACCCATCAAGGCAGAACCGGTTTCACGCATAATAGTTTTTACATCTGCAAAATCCAGGTTTATCAAACCGGGAACCGCGATCAAATCGGAAATACCCTGTACACCCTGTCTTAAAACATCATCGGCAATTCTGAAAGCTTCAACAATAGTAGTGTTTTTCTCTATTACCTGTAACAAACGGTCATTAGGAATAGTAATCAAGGTGTCCACATTATTTTTCAGTGACTCTATACCGGATTCTGCCTGAGTCATGCGCTTTCTTCCCTCAAAAGTGAAAGGCTTTGTCACTACACCAACCGTTAAAGCACCAAGCTCTTTAGCAATTTCAGCTACTACAGGCGCTGCCCCGGTACCTGTCCCACCACCCATACCGGCAGTAACAAAAATCATATCTGACCCTTTTAACGCCTGCATAATCTCATCGCGACTCTCTTCCGCAGCTTTCTGGCCAATATCCGGATTTGCACCCGCTCCCAATCCTTTGGTCAATTTAGTACCGATTTGAATTTTCGTACTTGTCTGTGCATACTGCAAAGCTTGTGCGTCAGTATTAACTGAAACAAATTCAACGCCTTTTAAACCCGCTACAATCATCCGGTTTACAGCGTTATTTCCGCCGCCTCCCACCCCAATTACTTTTATATTGGCAAATTGTTCAATATTCATTTCAAAATCGAGCATTTTGCGCTTTCCCCCCATGCTATTTTTTAACTGCCCATAATTTTATTTTTTCCAACCAGCCGGTTCCAAGAATATTTGAAGTATCTGGCTTGGCAGGCAATAAACTCTGATTTTCCCGGAATCTAATTAATCCTATTACTCCCAAACTCACAGCCTCGGTACTAGTTCCTGCATCTAAATATGCATCTGGACCTGTCACCCGAACCGGCATATCTAAATGCTTTTCAGCATAATCAACCAAACCAGCCAACTTGGCTCCACCGCCGCCAAAAACAAACCCTGTTTTTATTAACCCCTCACAGTTATATATTTCTATATTTTTTTTGATTAAGTCTAAAATCTCATTTATTCTGGCCTCAATAATATCAAGAATCAGGCGAGCTGATACTCTCTTTAATTCAGAACCACTCTTGACTTCTATTTCCTCTGCTAGATTCCTTACCGGTGTTAAACCCAGCTCAAGCTTCAGGTACTCGGCGGCGGTATAAGATATGCCCAAACCAAAGACCAAATCACCGGTTATATAATTACTGCCTACAGGTAAGACCACTACATCCTGTAAAAAGCCATGAGAGTATACAACAATAGCTGTGGTTTGCCCGCCTATATCCACATAAACCGAACCGAATTCTTTCTCCGTAGCATTCAAAACCGCATCAGCCGATGCCAGTGAACCTAATATCACTTCCTTTACCTTTATGCCCGCAAGCTTTAGTAGCATAAGCAGATTATCTAGCGCTTCAGTATTCATTGATATAACAATTGCCTCTATAGAAAAACATTTTCCAGATAAATCAAGAGGTTCTTTAACCAATTGATTATCTATATAAAAACCTGTTGGGACAACATGTATTATCCTGTTGTTTTCCCTGGCTGCCAAAGCTTTCAGCATTTGGAAAACAAAACATATATCTTCCTCCGATATCCTGTGTGCTGTTTCAGAAAAAACATGCTTGAAATTTTGCCGTGTTATATATAATTCATGGTTGGCCATGCCAACATGCACCACATACGGCCGACCACCGGTAGAATGCTGAACAGCTTCAACAATATTACGAAAAAATCTAATAGCTAATTCATTATCACCAATTCTACCTTTTCGCCAGCTTATAGAGGATTCCTCATGATAACCTAGAATACTTAACCTCCCGGCGTGGCTCAGCTTCCCAACCCCACACACTGTTTTTGTTGAACCGATCTCCAAAGCCATAATTAATTGATCGTTATATTTTAACACAAAGGTACCCCCGCATAACTTTACTTAAAATGTAAAATTCAACGCGAAAGCCTGTTTTCCTCTTTTATAACATAAGATCGTTTAAGTAAGTGACGCCGAATAATAGCCAGATTCTGAAATAATCTTACTCCAAAAGCCACTACCGCAGCCAGATAAAGTTCGATACCCAGCCTTTCCCCGATAAAAGCCAAACCGGCTGCCAAGAGTGCATTGCTGAAAAAACCGGTGAGAAAAATTCCATTATCAAATTTATCTTCCATAGCCGATCTAATACCGCCTAAAACTGAATCCAAAGCAGCCAGAACAGCGACCGACATATAATGAGCATATATTGACGGTAAAATTAACGGAACATTAAGGCCAATCATAACCCCCAAAAACAAACCGAGAACGGCCAACCAAACACCCAGCCACATTATATCCACCTCCATTAAATCGGTTTAGCATAATCAAAACGATTTCTTCCGGCATAAGCCGGTATATTAATTTGTTCTTTCTTTTCCAAAGACACTTTTATCCCCATACTTCTAAGGTACTCTACTACACCACCGCTGATTTCCAAACTGCTGCTTAATATATCCTTGTCACCAATGGCCTCAATGCGGTAAGGCGGCAGCACTCTGGTTAAATTAACATTAATAAAGGTACCTGCTAACCTTATTTCGCTGGTAGCTATTACGCGCACACCGTTAATACTTATCGCCTCTGCTCCGGCACCACGCAGTTCATTAAGAACTTTTAATATGTCGTCATCACGAACAGCAAATAAATTCTCAGCCGGGCTTTGTGCACCTGCTTTTCCATTATCCAGGACTATTTCTACGCCTGTCCCTTTAACCGGCAACATACCTGCCATCATCTTTACTTTGTTTAACTCACTGCTAATAGCCTGCAGTGCCTGCGCCTGCCCTTTATTGGCCTGGTTTAGCTTATTCGTTAAATCCTCCGCTTCTTGCTGCAATGCATCTCTTTCCTTTTCCAACTGTCTCATTTCCACTGATAATTCCTGTGCCCGGTCAAAAGGGACCCCTGCATTTTTGTTTTGACTGGCAACGGTGCTGCGAAACTGGATAGCCAGCATCAAGCCAAGAACTACCGAGACAACAGCAATAGAAAGAAACCTGGTTTTATTCACTAGTCTGTCCATCCCCTTTCAAGCTTACGGCGGATTGGGCATATTTATAACTTACTGTACCGGAATAAGCATCAATGACCACCCTATCCTGTTTCTCTACATTAACTTGAATACCCCAAATCTTTAAGGATTCAATAACGCCACCCCTCATTTTTAATGCGTTTTCCATAGTAACGGGATCACCAATAGCATATATTGTAAAAGGAGGGGCTAAACGTTTGGTCTTATTAACCAGAATAGTGGGACCAACACAGCGCACCTCTGTGGTAGCAAGTAATCTCTGGTCATTTATAGAAATAGCTTCTGCACCGGAAGATTTTAATTCATTGAGCACCTTAAGTACATCCTCATCATGCAATACATATAAATTAGGATTTTCATCAGGCTGCAAAGCAACATTACTGTCATTTAAAGTTACCCTTACACCCCTACCGGCGACATTCGATACCCCTGCTTCTATTCTGGCTGCCTCAAGCTTGCTTTTTTGCTCGGAAAGTTGTGGACCCTGAGCCATTTGGTCTAAATCCTTACGAAGTTTTTCTACTTTCAATTTCAGTCCTTCCCTATCCGATCTGACCTTTTCCAGTTGTGTCGAAATTTCCTTAGCGCGCTGCACAGGAACATTCATTTTTACTTGCTGGGTTGCCCTGAATTGTATGGTTAGCAGCAAACCCATGATAACACCCACCAGTACAATTACCCACTGAACATCCTTTTTCCCCAAAACTTACACCCCTTACCTGTCACTATACTTGACGACTGGTTTACCATAATAAGTAAGTTCGATATATTCTATTTTCTTGCCTTGAGGCTGTAACTCCTGCAGAACATTTAGCAACATTTGACTTTTTTCTTTTATTTTTTCGGGCAAACCTAAACGGCATTGAATGCCTTCCAACATATAAAGTTGAATAGATCCTTCCTCATCTATATGTATTTCTGATAGTTTAGGCAAAATCTCTTGCGGCAATTCACAAACTACATTTATCAACGTAGAAAGTTTTTCCGATTCTATTTTTTTTCCGATACCGGGAAAATTAATTGATGCACCGGTAAGAACAGGCAGCTTCGTATTAGCGACATTAGCCGTGCGCAAAAAAACACCCTCATCATCCACTTCGGCAAAACCGTCTTTAATCTGTAAAACTCCCACAGCCTTTCTTTCTTCCACTTTAATATTCACAGTTGCAGGGAGTTGCCTTGCAATATTAACATTTTTTACAAGCGGCAAAAGCTGTATTTTATTTTGAGCTGACTTTAAATCAAGTTTAAAAATGTTTTGACCGGAACTAATACCGGAAACATTAATAATTTTCTCGGAGGGAATAGAAGTACCTTCTACTGAAATTTGCCGCACTTCAAATAATGGCGATTTAAAAAGTATAAACACAGCCACCAGAACCATAAGGATAAAGAAAATACTTTCTGTCATGTTGTTTTTTTTTCTTCTTATTGGGTGGTAACCGTTAGTCAAGTTCTCCACTCCCAGTCAAAAAACATTAAGTCAGTGTTAGAATACTATTATGTGAAATCTGTACAATTTTGTCATACTGTTTTTATTATACCTGACATGGATTAACTTGTCCAAACTAAAAACTTAAAAACTATCATACACCATAAATTAATCACTTAATTATTCTATCTTTAATCGACAGTAATCTTTATAAAACCCTTCTTGTCCTCCTATAAACCAAAAAAGAGTCACTAATCGTGAACTCTGACAATGTTTGCTCCCAGGGATGAGTATTTACTTTCCAGGCTCTCATAACCACGCTCAATATGCATAACTTTTTCTATAACAGACCCGTTATCCGCTGCCAATGCCGCCAGAACAAGTGCCGCACCGGCTCTCAGGTCGGTGGCTTCGACACAGGCACCGCTGAGGCATTTAACCCCTTTAACAATGGCGGTCTGTCCTTCTACACGAATGTCAGCCCCCATCCGGCGCAATTCTGCTACATGCTTGTAGCGGTTTTCAAAAACTGTCTCAGTCACAATGCCTGTACCGGAGGCTATGCACATCAAAACCATTAACTGCGGCTGCATATCGGTTGGAAATCCCGGATATGGCATGGTCTTTATGTCTACCGGAACAGGTCGCCTGTCACAGCAAACTCTTATACTGTCCTCTCTTACATATACCGGTATACCCGCTTCCTTTAATTTAGCCGTTACAGGTTCCATATGATCAGGTATTATATTTTCTATAGTTATATCCCCACGTGTAACAGCCGCTGCTACCATATGCGTACCCGCCTCAATTCTGTCAGGAATAACCTTATGCTGTCCGGCTTTAAGCAGCTTGACACCTCTTATTTTTATCGTATCAGATCCGGCTCCTCTGACATCAGCTCCGATACTATTGAGAAACTTCTGCAAATCAACAATTTCCGGCTCTCTGGCCGCATTGCGAATCACAGTCTGTCCTTTAGCAAATACAGCAGCCATCATTATATTCTCTGTTGCTCCCACGCTGGGCACGTCAAGATGTATTTCCGCTCCTACCAGTTCATCTGCCTCTGCAATAATATAGCCATGCTTTTCAGTGGTTACCGCCCCTAAAGCTTGAATTCCTTTAATGTGTAAATCCATAGGCCTGGTCCCAATTTGGCAGCCTCCCGGATAGGCCATTTCTACCCTGCCAAACCTGCTCAAAAGTGGTCCCAACACCAGGTTTGAAGCTCTCATGCGGCGCATGAGAATTTCTGATATCTTTTTGCTCTTTATATTTTTGCTGTCAATAGTCATGACATTGCCTTCCCAGGCTACATTACCACCCAGGTAACGCAACAACTCCTGCATTACCATAATATCACGCAACCTGGGAATGCCGTAAACAGTGTTTACTTCCCCATTTAATAAGCAGGCGGCTAATATAGGCAGGGAAGCATTTTTGGAACCGCTCACCTGTACAGTTCCTTCCAGTCGCCTGCCACCAGAAATTTTATATTTCGCCACAACATCACCTCACCTAAGAAACCTGCCCAGCACCCTGATTTCTTTCTTAAGTCTAATACCAAATCTTTTTTCCACCATACGTTGCACCCTTTCAATGAGTTGCAATATGTCTTCAGCTGTTGCGCTGCCCAAATTGATTATAAAATTAGCGTGTTTTTCAGAGACTTGAGCGTCACCGACTCTTAAACCCTTTGCTCCCGACTCTTCTATCAGCTTGCCGGCTGAATAACCAGGAGGATTCCTGAAGACGCTGCCGGCATTAGGGTAATTTAAAGGTTGACTGGACCGTCGCTTTTCTCCCATATCCTTCATATCATCTTTTATTTGTTTTTCATCCCTGAGATAACCCTCTAAAACACCTTCAGTAACTATCAGGCCTGATTCCTGCAGACTGCTGCTGCGGTAATCAAAAATAATATTCTCTTGCTCTTGACAGCTTACCTGACCATTCTGATTAATTAGAGAAACTCTTTTCAGGACTTGACTGATAGATTTTCCGTAAGCCCCGGCATTCATTACCACTGCCCCGCCAAGCGTGCCCGGGATACCGGCCATAAATTCCAACCCCCCCACACCCGCCGCTCCTGCCGCTGCGGCAATGCGGGATAATTTAGCCCCTGCCCCCGCCATTATAGTCTCATTATCAATTTCTATATCAGACAAACCTTTGCCTATTTTAAGCACCATGCCCTTTATACCATAGTCGGACACCAGTAAATTACTGCCATTCCCGATAACGGTTAACGGAATTTTTTTATCCCGGGCGTATTCACAGGCTGTCTTAATATCAACCATTCCCGATGGCTCCACTAATACCTCCGCCGGTCCTCCGACACGCCAGCTGGTATGCCTGCTCATAGGCTCATTATATTTTAGCTGACCAGACAATACTTGCTCCAAATCATTGAAAATTGTCTCAGTCATAGATTAATTCCCTTTCAATCTTAATACTAGTTCAACACCCGCCGATTGAATATTTCCCGCGCCCATAGTTAAAACTAAATCACCATGTTTTACAATAGTTTCCAGACAATCAGTAATTTGCTCAATTCCCGGCTGGTAAATTACCTCACGACCAGTATTTTTTTGCACCGCTGCAACAATCAGCCCGGCATGCACACCCTCAATTGGCTTCTCCCCAGCGCTGTATATATCGCTGACAATCACAACATCCGCATCACCAAAGGCCTCCCCAAACTGCTCATACAAGTGCTGAGTTCTACTATATCGATGTGGTTGAAAAACCGCTATTATACGTCCTGCGTGAGCCTGCCTGGCCGCCTTCAAAGTAGCTCTGATTTCACTGGGGTGGTGGGCATAATCATCTACTACCTGCACTTCTTTTTCTATGCCAATCAACTGGAAACGCCTCTGCGCTCCTTTAAAAGTGCTCAATGCCTCAGCTATCTTGTCAAAATCCAAACCTATATGCCTGCCAACCGCTACTACTGCCAGGGCGTTTGAAATATTATGCAGACCTGGCACCAGCAACTCCAAAATACCTAATAAAGTACCGTTTTCATATACTTCCACTTTTGATTTTGGCCCGTCAGTAATCATATTTCGTATTGTGTAATCCGCGTCTGTGCTCTTTACGCTATAGGTTTTACAAGGCCGTTTTAATTGAGTGCTCATATGTTTTAACTGCCGGTCATCAGTACATAGCACAGCCATACCATCAGATGGTATTTTCCTGATAAACTTACTAAAGGCCTCTGTGATTTTTTCTTCAGTCTTATAGTAATCCAGGTGATCATTTTCGATATTTGTTACAACAATAATATTGGGCCTCAATAGTAAGAAAGACCCGTCACTTTCATCCGCCTCGGCAACCAGATACTGCCCGTAACCCAGTTTTGCGTTTCCGCCTATATCAGTCAATTCACCTCCGATTAATACTGTCGGGTCTAGATTGTTTTTGACCAGGGTTAAGGCAATCATTGAAGTGGTGGTTGTTTTACCATGTGCTCCGGCTATAGCTATACCGGTCTGCCTATCCATCATACGAGCCAGCATCTCACCCCTGTGAATGACCGGTACACCTTTATGCAAAGCAAATTGCCATTCCGGATTGTTGCTGGGAATTGCAGAAGATATAACAATTAGCTCAGCATCACCGATATTTTCTGCATTATGACCGGCATAGCAAACTGCACCTAACTCTTCCAAGCGTTCAGTAATATGAGAAAGCTTTTGATCAGAACCGGTAACCGTGTATCCCAGTTCCAACAAAATTTGCGCGACGGCACTCATACCTGCACCACCTATGCCAATGAAGTGAATTTTTTTCGGTATCGGTTGCACTTAGGTTCATCCCCCTCCAAACACCGGATAACAGCACAAGGTTAATAAAAATATACAATATCCTATTCACTGCATACTGTATGTGTTACAAAAGCTTGTCCTCCGGTAAAATAAAATTTTTTACTTAAATAATCTCTTCAATACAATCTAAAATTTCTTCCAAAGCTGTTGGATGCCCCTGCTTTTTGCTGGCTTCAGACATTTTATTCAGCCTTGACGGGTTGGCTAAAAGCTCCTTAACCTTTTCATATAACGCTTCACCGCTTAACTCCCGGTCCAAGATCATTTCCGCCGCGTCACGTTTGACCAGGGCTCGTGCATTATGCTCCTGGTGGTTTTCCGAAGCGTAAGGATAAGGTATTAGTATCCCGGGTAGTCCTCTTGCAGTAAGTTCAGCCAGAGTAGCCGCACCAGCCCGGCAAATAACTAAATCAGCAGCGGCTAAAGCTTCCGGCATATTATACAAATAGGGCACAGCTGTAATATTTCCATGATTATCCATACATATACTTTTATTTGCTTCGATAAACTCATCATAACCTCTGGGACCTGTAATATGTAAAATATGCACCCCAGGGTCATTAGAAAAATTGCTCATGAGGACCGGCACAGCCTGATTAATACTACGCGCACCCTGACTTCCCCCAAAACTTAGGAGAAATTTGATTTCTGGAGACAATTTCAGGCTGGCACGGGCTTTCTCCCTGTCAACTGCCAGTATTTCCGTACGTACCGGCAAGCCGGTAAGCTTTAATTTGGCACGTTTTGGAAAATATTTAAATGATTCAGAAAAGGTAACCGCTACACGATCGGCAAAGCGCGAAAGAATCCGGTTAGTTATACCGGGAAAAGCGTTTTGCTCGTGAATCAACGTAGGTATTTTTAACAAAGCTGCCGCCAATACAACCGGACCGCATACATAACCACCCGTGCCTACAACCACACGGGGAGAAAAATCACGCAGCAACTTTGCAGCTCTGAGCATTCCTCCAGTAACCTTCCAGGGTACAGTCAGGTTATGTAAAGACATTTTGCGTTTTAATCCCACTGCAGTAATAGCAGAAAAAGAAATACAGGCCTTGGGCACCAAATCAGACTCCAAACCAGACTCTGTTCCAATATACAATAATTCGGCTTGCCTGTGCCTGTCTTTTATGCCCCTGGCAACAGCCAGAGCAGGATAAATATGGCCACCCGTACCTCCTCCGGTAATTACAACCCGCATGGATTCACCCCTGCTTTATCTTATGATATATAATCATCTTGAAGTAGTATACCTGGAAATATTTAATATAATGCCTACACCTATAAGAGTAAAGATCAAGGATGTGCCTCCATAACTGATAAATGGCAGGGTAATTCCTGTCACCGGCAGTGATCCTGTTACCACACCCATATTAATGATGGCCTGCAGTGCTATTCCTAAAGTCAAACCCGCTGCCGTTAAGCTGGCAAAAGGATCCGGAGAATCTATGGCAATTTTCAAGCCCCGCCAAACAAACATGCCGAATAGAAGTATTACCAGACAGGCACCGATAAAACCCAGCTCTTCACCAACCGCAGCAAAAATAAAATCAGTATGCTGCTCAGGCACATAGAGCAATTTAGAATGTCTTCCCTGTCCCAAGCCGGTGCCGAAAAATCCGCCCGAGCCAAGTGCCAGGAGTCCCTGAATAATGTGAAAACCGTCTCCTTGAGGATCTGCCCAAGGATCCCAAAAAGCTAAAAATCTCTTCATCCTATATGGTTCAAAATATATGGCTAAAGCCACTGCCATTATTCCCGCGCCTGACAGGGCGGCCATGTTGCTTAACCTGGCTCCGGCAGCAAAGAACATAAACACAATAGTTCCGGCCAAAGTAGACGCAGTCCCTAAATCAGGCTGAAGCAGGATCAAGCCGCTGGCCCCCGCCATCATCATCAAGTACGGTAATAAGCCCCTGGTAAAACTTTTTATCTGATGACCTTTTTGAGATAAGCCATGAGCAGTAAAAATAATCAAACACATTTTCACCAATTCAGAAGGTTGAAATGTCCACAAACCAATGCCAATCCAACGCCTGGCTCCGTGTGACACGACTCCGATACCCGGGATTAAAACTAAAATCAGCAGCACAAAGGCAGCTATAGCAATTTTATTGGTATGCTTTTTAAATCTCCAGTAATCGTATTTTACTATCAATCCCATAATCAACAAGCCCGCTACGGCAAACATAAGCTGCTTTTTAAAAAAATAGAAGGGATCGTGGTTATAGTACTCTCTGACCAAAGCAGTGTATTCACTGGCACTGAATACCATAACCACCCCGATACCTAATAACATAAGTACCGTTATGAACAGCAGAAAATCGGGAGGCCGCTTTCTTCCCCTCATGTTCACTTAACACCTCAAATCCTTAACAATCTCCTTAAAAAGCCTGCCTCTCTCCTCATAATTCTTGAACATATCCCAACTGGCGCACGCAGGAGACAGCAGCACTACATCACCGCTGCGGGCAGTTTGCGCAGCCAGCTTTACCGCACTTATAAAATCAGTCGCCTGAATAACATTGCCGAAACCAACAGCTTGCGCCGCTTCCAGCAGTTCCTGAGCACACTCGCCCAACACCACCATTGTTCTTACCTTCTCCTTGGCTGCCTGCATAAATTCTTTAAAATCACTGCCTTTATTCCTGCCCCCGGCAATTAAAACAATAGGCTGACTATAGGCCTGCAATCCCTTGACAGCGGCATCTGGGTTGGTTCCCTTGGAATCATTGATATAGCGAACACCGTTAATCTCCGCCACAAATTCCAGCCGGTGTTCCACACCGGGAAAAGTTTTCAAAGTATTAGCCAGTACTTGCCGACCAACTCCCAAAACAAATCCGGCAGCTACAGATGCCAAAGCGTTTTCCAGGTTATGAGCCCCCGGTATCTTAACTTCATCGACCCGGCAGATAGCTGTTTCATCGCCATCTAACGCTGCTATTATCTCCTCGTTACGAACGAAAACCCCTCTATCTAAAATATGTTTGCGGCTAAAAAATATGACCCTGCCCGGCACTTTAACTGCCAGTGAAGCTGTCAAAGAATCATCATAATTTAGAACAGTGTAATCAGAGGACAGCTGCTGCTTATAAATATTTGCTTTGGCCTGCGCATAGTTTTGCATGGTAGCATGCCGGTCAAGGTGATCAGGCGTAATGTTGAGGATTACAGCAACATTAGGACGGAAATGCACGGTAGTCTCTAATTGAAAGCTGGATACTTCAGCCACAATAATGTCACCAGGACCATATTTTTCTACCTCAGTAACCAAAGGCAAGCCGATATTACCGGCTACCAATGTTTTTATACCATTATTTCTAAATATTTCACCGATCAGGGAAGTAGTTGTGGTTTTTCCATTCGTACCGGTGATAGCCACAACAGGAGCTTTAATAAAACGAGCGGCTAATTCCAATTCACCTATAACCTCAATACCCAAGCTATGAGCCTTAACAACCGGGTGAACACTGAGCGGAACACCGGGACTAACCACAACTAAGTCATAATCATTATCAGAAAACTCCGGATATCGCCCCAGAACAGGCACCACACCAATTTGCTCAATTTGCTTTTGCAACTCAACAGAGTAATTCTGATCAGTTATCACAATCTCAGCATTTTTCGTCTTTAAAAAACGGGCAACGGCCAGACCGCTTTTTCCGGCTCCCACAACCAGTACCTTTTTGTTTTCCAGTTCCATGATAATCTTAAACCTCCACTTTACTGCTTCAGTCCCAAAGCAAAGATAAATCTACCGCCATTCCTGCCAGACCAAAAACTGCGAAAATAACTGTGACCAACCAGAAGGTGAGCACTATTCTAACTTCAGACCAGTTGCTCAGTTCAAAATGATGGTGCAGCGGACTCATTTTAAACACACGCTTACCAGTTAATTTAAAGGAAATCACCTGAATAATTACTGATAGAGCTTCGACTAGAAAAATTATCCCCACAATTAGAAAAATCAGTTCACTGCGTGTTAATACAGCGGCCGCTGCCAGGGATCCGCCCAAGGCAAGCGAACCGGTGTCACCCATAAATACCCTGGCCGGATAATTATTATACCAGAGAAAACCCAAACAACCACCGACAACTGCTGCCATGATCAGGGCAATACCCGGCTTGCCTGTGGTCATGGCTATGACCACATAGGCAAAGGCAACCAGTGCACTTGTTCCTGCAGCCAAACCGTCAAGGCCATCTGTCAGATTAACCGCATTAACCATACCTACAATCAAAAATACCGCAAAAACAAAGTAGAACAACCACCCAAAATCAAAGGTTGTTCCGCTAAAAGGCAAGGCCAGATCAGTACCTCTGCCGAAATGGAATACTGCAAACCAAACCAGAATAATAGCAAGTACAAACTGTCCTAATAATTTTTCCCTGGCTCTTAAACCCAGGGATCTTTTTAAAACAACCTTTATGTAATCATCTAAAAAACCAATTAAGCCAAATCCCAAAGTAATACCTAATAACATCATACCTTCCGCAGACTTATTGCCCAGCCATAGCCCTGCCACAACAACCCCCAGCAAAAACATTATCCCACCCATAGTCGGTGTACCAGCTTTTTTTAAGTGCCTCTGCGGCCCGTCATCACGAATCTGCTGGCCGAACTTCAAACGACGCAGCAGTGGAATAACTACAGGCCCGGAAAAAAGAGTCACTGCCAGGGATACACCAAGAGCCTCCCATATTATATTCATAAACCCCCCCACCTTAAACCGCCGGCATATAAAAAATAAACCCGAGGTTATAACTTACTGCGCTAAATAACTCACAACTTCCTCCATATGCATTCCCCGTGAGCCTTTAACCAGGATCACATCTTCCTTTTTACACAATTCACCCAGGCAATCACAGGCTCTCTGCTTATCTTCATAAACAAATATTCTGTCAGCAGGCATACCTGCATTTTTTGCACCTACAGCAATTTGCCGGGCCAATTCTCCCACTGTCACCAGATATTCGGTTCCTGCTGCAAAAGCCGCTCTGCCCACCTCACGATGGCCCTCTACCGCCCTGCAGCCCAATTCAAACATACTGCCTAAAACTGCAATCTTTCTTCGGTTATGTCCCAAATCCGCCAGTGTTGTCAAAGCAGCTTTAGAGGAGTCAGGGTTAGCGTTATACACATCATTTATCACCGTTATGCCATTAATTTTTATTATTTCCATTCTCATACCAGTTAAAACCACTTCCGCCAAACCTGCTTTGATTTCCGGCAAAGAAAGGCCCAGTTCCAGACCCACTCCTACAGCTGCCAGAGAATTTATAATATTATGCCGACCTGGTATCGGAAGGAAGATATCCTCCTGCCCACGGGATGTGATTACAGTAAATTTACTCCCATTACTGCCGGTTTGAATATCGCAGGCTCTAATATCCAGCTGTGGTTCTGTTCCGTAAAATAATACCTTACCGGCAGTAAGCCCCGCCAATTGCCTGGTCAAAGAACTGTTTCCGCTCAGCAAGGCAAACCCCTGCGGCCCAATATGCTGAAGCATCTCGCCTTTGGCGGCAGCAATATTCTCCCGGGAACCAAGCAGTTCCAGGTGGGCTTCGCCTATACAGGTTATTACAGCGCCAGTTGGTCTGGCCAGTTGGCAAAGAAAATCAATTTCCCCCCTGCCTCGCATGGCCATTTCCACAACTGCTGTCTGGTGTGAACTATCCATAGACAACAGAGTTAAAGGCAAACCGATTTCGTTATTGTAGTTACCGCTGGTTTTTAAAGTTTTATATCGCACACCCAAAACACTTGCTATCATATCCTTGGTAGAGGTTTTACCATTACTGCCGGTAACGCCAATGACAGGAATATTAAAAAGCTGCCTGTTATAACGGGCCAGAGCCTGCAGGGCTTTTAAACTGTCCTGCACTTGCAATACTGCAGTACCGGAATTTACAGCGGACAAAACCCGGCTTACAACAACCGCCGCTGCTTGCTTAGCTTTACCTTGTTCGACAAAATCATTGGCATCATAATTTTCTCCTTTTAAGGCAAAGAACAATTCTCCCGGCTTTAACCTGCGTGTATCAGTGCAAACAGAGGAAACTTCATTAACTGAGCCTTTCTGCACTTGTCTGGCTCCAATAACCCCGGCAATCTCATCTAAAGACATGGTTTTCATACTTTCCTCCAATATCTAAGTGACAGGCAGCGAGAAAAGTTCCCTTAGAGCTTGCCGGACTTCCTCCCTGTCGTCAAACGCATAACGAACGTCACCTATTATTTGATAGGTCTCGTGACCCTTTCCGGCAATAATCACTACATCACCTGAAGCAGCTTGAGCCAGAGCTGCTTTTATAGCCGCTCTCCGATCGCTTATAATGGTGTAATAATCTCTTTCCACCACTCTGCTGATCCCAACAAGAATGTCCAAAATAATCCTATCCGCGTCCTCGCGGCGAGGATTATCAGAGGTAACAATCGTGAAATCACTGAGTCTGCCGCTTATCTCTCCCATTAACGGTCGCTTAGTGCGGTCACGATCACCACCACAGCCAAAAACATTAATTAGTTTACCGGCAGTGAACTCACGGGCCGTATTCAGGATATTTCTTAAACCGTCAGGTGTGTGGGCGTAATCAACAATAACTGCAAAATCCTGACCCTCGTCCACCAGCTCAAAACGTCCGGGAACACCTTTTACTCCTTCCAGAGCATGCTTAATAACTTGAGGTGAAAAACCGGAAACCATCCCTACAGAGTAAGCGGCCAACGCATTATAAACATTGAACTTACCTGTCAAGTTTAAATTAATTGTTACCTTTCCCTGCCGGCTGGCTACAGTGAAAGAAGCACCATCCGCTCTGACCGTAATATTCTCCGCTATTATATCAGCCTTTTTGACCATACCATAAGTGATTACCTGGCCCCCGCTAAGCCTTGTAAGCCTGGCCGCAGCCTCGTCATCAGCATTGATAATCGCATACTTGGCACCGTTCTTACCGCCATCACCTTGCAAGCCGGAAAACAGAATACTCTTGGCAGCCAGGTAATCTTCCATATTCTCATGAAAATCCAGGTGATCTTGAGTCAAATTTGTAAACACAGCGATATCAAACTCACACCCATCTACCCTGTGCAGATTTAGGGCATGCGAAGACACCTCCATGGCCACCACCTCAACCCCTGCCTTCAGCATAGCTGATAAAAGAGATTGCAAATCAGTGGATTCAGGCGTTGTATGCTTAACCTCAAAGATTTCTTCACCAATCAGGTTGTAACAAGTCCCGATTAACCCGGTTCTATGGCCCGCAGCACGGTATACTGATTCAATTAAGTGAGCGGTAGTTGTTTTACCGTTGGTTCCGGTCACACCAATCATTTTCAGCCGGCGCGAGGGATAGTTATAAAACCTGGCTGATAAAAGAGCCAGGGCCTTTCTGCTGTCAGGTACTCTTGCCCAGGCAATATAATCAGGCAAAATCATATCTTTTTGCAAAATCACTGCCACTGCACCGTTATTTACTGCATCTAATATATAATCATGGCCATCAGTTTGAAAACCCTCCACAGCCACAAACAAAAAGCCTGGGTTAGCCTGCCTTGAATCATAGGCAATACCGGTAAGCTGTATTTCCGAATTACCGCCTGCCGATAAAACTTCTACAGATTGTAAAATTTCTCCAAAAAGCAAAACCAGCCCCCCTTAAACATATTTTACCCGCCCCATAATCATCATGAGCGGCCTCTGTTGACTTTTATCTAAAAGCTTTTAGCTATATATTATTCCCATAATAGCATAATCTAACCTGGCAAAACATTTTACATTATACACCAAAAACTCAGACATCCCCGCAAAGGAAGCAGTCTGAGTCACAGGTTTCTTCCTTATTATTCATCCGGTGCCGCAAAATCTATTTTTATCACAGTTCCGGCAGTAACCTTATTGCCAGGTGCCACACTCTGTTCTGCTGCCAGTCCGGTTCCCTGCGATTCTAATTTTAGACCCAACTTATCGAGCAGATTGCCGGCTTCCTTGATACTAAGACCTCTTAAATCAGGCATAATTATTACAGAAGGATCCTTCTGTTCTTGTGCGTCAAGGTTAAGCAGTACTGTCGTGCCGTTGAGCACTTCCGCTCCCCCACCGGGTGTTTGACTGCCAACCATATCACCGCTGCCGCTGGTTTTAAAGGCTAAACCACGGCCTCTCAGAACTTCCTGAGCCTGCTCCAGAGGGTAGTTAACAACATTTGGCACACTTACCCTTATTTCGGGCTCTTCATAAAATACCAGCGGATCTTTAGGTTTTTTAATCCCGGGGCGTTCCGGCACCCCCATATACCTTAATGTATTCTGAACTACTTCTTTATATATAGGTGTAGCTACCTGGCTGCCGTAATAAGCAGTGGTCTGCGGCTCGCTGACTACCACCAAACAGACAACCTGCGGGTCATCTACCGGGGAAAAGCCCACAAAAGAGGCAACATATTTACCGCTTACATAACCGCCCCTCTCACCAACTACTTGAGCCGTACCTGTCTTACCACCGGTACCGTAACCTTCTACAAAAGCATTAGCGCCTGAACCGTTCATTACGACTCCTTCCAAAAGATGCCTGACCTCTTGAGAAGTTGCTTTGGATATGACCTGGCGTATTTTTTCCGGCTCAAAGGTTTTAACAACCTTTCCCTCACTGTCAGTTATTGATTTAACCAGTTGTGGTTTCATTAGTGTGCCGCCGTTAACGGCACCGCA
This sequence comes from Desulfofarcimen acetoxidans DSM 771, assembly GCF_000024205.1. Classification (NCBI taxonomy): domain Bacteria; kingdom Bacillati; phylum Bacillota; class Clostridia; order Eubacteriales; family Peptococcaceae; genus Desulfofarcimen; species Desulfofarcimen acetoxidans. The sequence continues at coordinate 1,073,269 of NC_013216.1, read as the reverse complement.
AACCGCAGTAATCAATTGTATGGGAGTAACCGCTACAGACTGGCCAATAGATATGGTAGCAAGGTTTAGAGTAGTTGCTTTTTCCTCCGGTATGAGTATGCCATTGGCTTCGCCCGGCAAATTTAAATTAGTTAACTCACCGAAACCAAAAGCCTTAATGTACTTATAGAAGCGCTCTTTGCCCAGTTCCAAACCTACTTCAATAAAGCCAGGGTTGCAAGAATTAGCGACAACATCGGCAAAAGTCTCAAAGCCATGCCCCCCGGCTTTCCAGCATTTAATAATTCGGTCTGCAACTTTAATGAAACCGGGATCATTAAAAGTATCGCTTTCTTTTACCGTCCCCTCTTCCAGAGCAGCAGACATGGTAATAATCTTGAATGTCGAGCCAGGTTCATAATTATACCAGATAGCCGGGTTTCTGTCCCAGGAAGTCTGTGGCGCGCTTGACCAGTCATTGGAATTAAAAGTAGGTCGACAACCCATTGCCAGTATCTCTGCTGTCTTAGGATTCATTACTACAATTACGGCATTTTTCGGGCTATATTCACTCACTACCTTATCCAGTTCTCTCTCTACAAAATACTGAATACTCTGATCGATTGTCAGTATAATATTATGTCCCTGCCGGGGTGCGTAATATTTATGCATAGCCTGGGGAACAGTGTTGCCGGCTGCGTCATGCTCAACAACTACCCGGCCCGGTACCCCTTTTAATTCTTGATCATAAGCTTTCTCTATGCCCATCAAACCCTGGTTGTCGATTCCGGTAAATCCCAGAACTTGAGGCGCCAGAGTGTCATGCAAGTAATAACGCCTGCTCTCTTCGGCAAAGCCTATTCCCTGCAGCTTCATTTTTTTAAGTTCCTGTGATGCTTCAAAATCTATTCGCTTGCGGGATACCCATTCAAAGGCTGATTTTTTGGTTAGGATCTTATATATCTTTTCCTCATCCATTTTAAGATAAGGGGCAAGTTTTTTAGCAACTTCCGCCGGTTTTTCTATTTGCTTGGGAATAGCATAAACAGAGTCCGTACTGATGCTGGTAACCAGTTCATTTCCGTTGCGATCATATACTGATCCACGCTTTGCCTCAACCGGTACATCAGTGGTACGCATTTCAAAGGATTTGCGGCTCAGATCACCACCTTTGACAAATTGCAACCAGGCTAAACGAAAAATTAAAAAGAGCAAAAAAGCAGCTATCAGGAGAAAGAGTATGGTAATCCTTTTTCTAACCGTTATATTAGTCGTGCGCATGGACTCCTCCCCCACCCTTGCCGAATTCAATCTAGCAAGCTTTCACATGTTGTTCCAGATAACTGACTAATTGGGTTATCGCCTCTATTACCCAGCTGGACTTTTCCGGGTCGACATTTTCCTCATCTATTGCCGGATCCGTATTCACCTGCGCTTGAACCGGTGACTGCACCTGATTTTGTTTGGTTAACGGGGCATCTACCAGTACAATGTCCCTGCCAGGCGCAACCATGCCCAGTTTTTGTGTCGCCATTGCCTCTACCCGGTCCAAAGAAGAAAGCCTGGTGATTTCAACCTGCATATCTTGACTGTCGTTTTGAATCTCGGCTATTTCTTTTTTCATCTTGCTCATCTTATAGCCCATGGTGAAAATTTGCGCACAATAAAAGGAGATTACTGCTCCGGTTAAAAAGGCGGCCAATACTAAACTTGTAAAGACAAAACACTGGCTTCTGGATATACAAAAATGTTTTTTAGACCTTGTTGGCGGCTGCTGCAGCGTTTCCATCTGATCGTTTTCGGTAGGGTTAAGTTTTTCCGCAAGATTTTGCGTTACTACCAAGGTATTCACCTCTCATTTTTTTTAGAACCTTTCCGCTATGCGAAGTTTAGCGCTGCGGGCCCGGGGATTGTCCTTCAATTCAGTTTCCGTTGGTACCAACGGTTTACCGGTAATTATTTTCAGTTCTTTTTGCTTACCGCACAAGCAAACCGGCAGCCTGGGAGGACATATGCAACCTTTTGCCACACTCTTAAATACTTCTTTTACCAGGCGGTCTTCCAGTGAATGAAAAGTTATTACACAAATACGACCACCGGTCCTTAAAAACTTAATGCCATCCCTTAAGGCTTGCTGCAATATCTCCAGTTCTCTGTTGACTGCTATACGTAAAGCCTGAAAGGTTCGTTTAGCCGGGTGCGGTCCGTCGCGGCGGGCACCGGCAGGTATGGCTTTCTTAATTATTTGCACCAACTGGCCGGTAGTGCAAATATTCTTATGCCGCCTTTCTTCAATAATAAACCCGGCAATTCTGGAGGCCCATCTCTCTTCACCGTAGCTTTGAATAATCTCCGCAAGTTTCTCCTGTGATAGGCTGTTGACCAGATCTCCCGCCGTTATGCCGCTCTGAGGGTTCATCCGCATGTCCAGCGGAGCCTCATGCATGTAGCTGAAACCACGTGAGGGGTTATCTAATTGATAGGAGGAAACTCCTAAATCATACAGTATACCATCCACACTCTCGATATTCAGGGAAGACAACACTGAGGCAATTTCAGAAAAGTTCCTACCCACTGTTTTGACCAGCGCCCCGTATACAGCCAGGCGTTCTGAAGCGGCCGCCAGTGCTTCCGGATCCTGATCCAGGCCTATTAATAACCCTCTGCCATCAAGTTTTTGAGCAATTGCACTGCTGTGACCCGCACCACCCAGCGTACAGTCCACATAAATGCCTCCGGGCCTTATATTTAAACCGTCAATTACCTCCGCCAGCATTACCGGTTTATGTGAAAAATTCATTTTAATACACCTCTTGCCGCCTATAAATAATATGTATTATTACCACCCGGAGTAAAGTTAACCCGGCATTAAAAACCCAAATCAAAATCAACGATTTTTTCTGCTATTTCTTCCACTGAGACCGCAGTTTCATTGCTATAGGCTTCCCACTCGGCTTTTGACCATATTTCAACCCTCGATGAAACTCCAATAACAACCACATCCTTAACTAATTTTGCATGCTCCCGCAAGTTGTTAGGAATTAGTATTCTACCCTGTTTGTCTATCTCACACTCACTGGCACCTGAAAATATAAACCTTGCCAATGCGCGCGCATCTTTACGAGTAAAAGGCAGGGAACGCATTTTTTGCTCTAAAACTGACCATTCTTGTAAAGGATAAAGGGCCAGACAGCCTTCAAGGCCTTTGGTCATGACAAAACGCTCGCCCAGTTCTTCCCGAAAGCGAGCGGGAATAATCATTCTTCCCTTATTGTCTATGGTGTGCTGGTGCTCACCCATGAACATAGCATACCACTCCCACCATTGGCTTCACTATTAACCACTTTCCACCACTTTAATCCACTTTATTTTAATTCTATTTCACTTCGCATTCTCCTGCATTTGTTTTTTAAAAAAATTAAAGCTTGCCTCTGCTTCAAGGCCGAAAAAACATATTTTATACAACATATCGTGTCATAATAAATTCACCAATCAACAATTTGTGTTTTGAAATTATTTACAAGGATCAGGCTAAATATTTTTTATATGTCAGCAGGGAATTATTAGTTCACTTCATTTACAAAACACCAAAATACAATGCTATAAATTATTTCATAAAAAGGGGCGTTGAAAATGACACATTTGCGGTATACCTTAACTTATTCACAAGTCCGAAATAAGCATAATTTACCAGGTCATAAAAAAATGAGGCAGGAGATTCTCCTGCCTCACAAATCACATCCATTATTCAAAATAATATTATTTTCACAACAATAACATTACAGGTTGATCAAAATATATAAGTTAGCTAATTACTGCCGCGAGTAGGAATGAACTGTCTGATCCAGTGACCGAAACCCTTTGGATTCCTGGTTTGAATAATAACAGGACCCGGCCCCCGGAACCGGCACACCGCAACTTCCCCGGAAGTAAAAGTGGATATCCAGCCCTTGGAAGCCTTTTCAACAGTATAACTCATATATTCCGGCCAGGCTACCAGGTGACCGTTATCCACAACCACCTCTTCTCCCTTTTCCAGGTTAATTACATGGATACCACCGTAGGAACTCAAAAAAACGATTCCCTGTCCGCTGACTTTTAAAACAAAAAAGCCTTCGCCGGAAAATATCCCCTGAGCCAGATTCTGCATTTTAGCTGAAACCTGTAGATCCCTGGAACCGGCAAAAAAACCATCCTTTTGCACCACCAGACTATAAGAACCGTCCAACTCCACATCAATAATATCGCCAGGTGCCGACGGTGCCAGCAAGGCCTTTCCCGGTCCCCTTTTGGCAGTGAGAGTTTGAAAAAAGAAACTTTCTCCCGCAACCATGCGCGCCAGTCCGCCCATTATACCACCATCCATCTTACCTTCCACATCCAGGGTATCAGACATAGAAACCATGGCGTCTGATTCCGCTTTAATTGACTCCCCATGCTGCAGTTCAACTTCCAACAAGGGAAAAGCACCAGGGTATAAAATTTTATGCTTCACTAATAAACCACCCCTTTAAATTTTTTCAAATTAATCAATTCCTAAAACAAAGTGAAAACTTGTCCAATTATATAACCACTCTGCCTATTTCTTTTTAAAACATCAACAACAGAATACAAGAAAGGAACTATCTAAATAAAAAGGATAGTTCCTTTCCAATAACCTAGTAGAGCAATTCTTAATTATCATTGAACCACAAATCGGCATGGTATATAATTTCCTATAATACATAACAGGTGGGGAGACCAAACTATGCCATTCATAAGTCAAAGAGCAAAATTAGATTTGACAACAGAAGAAATAAATAGATTAGAAAAAATTATACATTCAAGAACAGAAAGTGTGAGTCATATTGAACGGGCTAAAATGTTTCTCTTGTATCATCAAGGAGAAACAATAGCTTCAATTGGTAGAATATTAGAGACTAACCGTGCAAAAGTAGAACGACATATAGATAAAATTTTACAATTTGGCTTAGATATAGCACTCAATGATCTTCCTCGTTCAGGCAGGCCGGATACAATAACCAAAGAAGATAAAGCGTGGCTTGTTTCTCTTGCTTGCCAAAAACCTAAGGAATTTGGATATAGCTATGAATTATGGACAACAGATTTATTAGCCAAACATGCACGAAATCATTGTGTAGAAAATGGCCATCCAACCCTGCAAAATCTAGCAAAAGGTACAGTATCAAAAATACTTTCAGCAAACAAAGTTAAGCCACATAAAATTAAATATTACTTGGAAAAAAGGGATCCAGAATTTGAACAAAAAATGGCTAACGTGTTATATGTCTATAAAGAAGTTGAAATGGTATCAAAAAATGATGAACAATCAATGTATGCTTATATATCATATGATGAAAAACCCGGTATTCAAGCTATAGAAAATATTGCTCCGGATCTTTCTCCTTCTCCTGGAACGTATTCATGTCTTGCTCGTGATTATGAATATGTTCGCCATGGTACACTTAGTCTCATGGCCGGTATTGATTTGGTAACAGGTCATATCTTAGCTCAAGTAGAAGACCGCCATCGTAGTATTGAGTTTGTAGAGTTTCTAAAAATGATAAGTGAGTACTACAAAGATATAGAGAAAATAGTAATTATATTGGACAACCACTCCGCTCATATTTCAAAAGAAACAAGGGCTTATCTTAGTACTGTCCCAAATCGTTTTGAATTTGTTTTTACACCAAAACATGGATCCTGGTTGAACTTAATTGAATCATTTTTTGGCAAAATGGCTAAATCAATGCTGAGGGCTATTAGGGTAAAAACTAAAGAAGAATTAAAAGATAGAATTTACAAATATATAAAAGAAATTAATGATTGTCCTACTGTTTACCGCTGGAAGTACAAAATGGATGATATTGAAATAATTTAAATTATTAGTAGAAATTATATTATTTAACTAGCTTATTGATATGTTAATTAGGAATCGTTCTACTAGTCTTGACAGAAGTCTGAAAACATACACTCTTTCTATAAAAAGAAACAGACAATATATCTGCATATCTCTCTATATAACACTTTATTACCTATCAATATACATGAATATTTATATTATGTCCACCCTTACTTTTCAAATCGCAGCGCTTCTATCGGGTCAAGCTCCGCCGCTCTTTTGGCCGGGTAAAAGCCGAAAAATATTCCTATAGCAGCTGAAAAACCGGCTGAAATTAATACAGAGGTCATTGTAACGCTGGTTGTCCAACCCAACAACTTTGAAACCAAATTAGAACCGGCAATACCGATAATGATCCCCGCCAGCCCCCCGATCAGGCACAGCACCAGTGCTTCCACCAGAAACTGGTTTCTTATATTGCTCTGAGTAGCACCCACTGCCATACGTAAACCTATTTCCCTGGTTCTCTCGGTTACGGATACCAGCATTATATTCATTATACCTATACCCCCCACCAGCAGTGAAACAGCGGCTACGCTGGCCAGCAGGAGTGTCATTATATTGGTAGCACTCTCAGCGGTCTCCAGAACTGAAGTCAGGTTGCGCACATTAAAATCATCCTGCTGATGATTCAGCCGATGCCTGTTTCTCAATAAGTCTTCTACACTTGCTTGAACATAACTCATACTCTCAGGTGTTTCTGTTTGTACATTAATTAAACGTACATTCTTTACTCCCAGGAGCTTGATCTGCGCGGTAGTTATCGGTATAAAAATTACATTGTCCTGATCCTGCCCACCCATTGAAGCTCCTTTAGAAGCCAGCACGCCAACTACTGTAAATGTGAGTTTATTAATCCTGATTGTCGTCCCAACCGGGTCTATATCAACCGGGTAGAGATTATCCACTACTGTTTTTCCCAGCACTGCCACCATGGAACTCGACTTAACGTCATCCGCTGTAAAAAATGACCCGGAAGAAGCGGATAAGTCTTTGATAAGCTGCATTTCAGGAGTTGTTCCATCAGCTTCAGCCGTCCATGTCTGACTGCCATAAGTGGCAGTAACACCGGTTGAAAGCTCGGGAGCTGTATTAGATACCAGGTTCAATTCAGCAATAGCATTCGCATCATCCAGAGTAAGTGTGTTTACATTGCCCCCGGAGCCCCTTACCGGTCCACTTCCCGCACCGGGAAAAACCATTAAGAGATTAGAACCCATACTTGAAATCTGGGCTGAAATCTTTTTACTGGCACCCTGTCCCACGGAAACCATAATAATCACTGCTGAAACACCTATAATTATTCCCAACATAGTTAAAGCTGATCTTAATTTATTAGCTTTCAAACCATTCAAAGCAACTTCTAAGTTATTGAATAGATTCACTCTTCTACCTCCGTTTCCTGCAGGAAGGCATTGAGATCTCTGCTTGCGTTTCTGCGGTTGCTTATGGTTTTGTCTTCAATTACTCGGCCGTCCTTTAACACCACCAACCTCTGACAATAGGAGGCTATTTCCTTTTCGTGAGTTACTATAACCAGGGTAATACCCTTTTCCTCGTTTAGCCTCTGCAATACCGCAATTATTTCAAGGCTGGTTTTTGAATCCAAAGCACCGGTCGGTTCATCCGCTAAAATCAAGGAGGGATTATTGACTAAGGCCCTGGCAATAGCCACTCTTTGCTGTTGTCCACCCGACATTTGAGTCGGATAATGGTTATGATACTTACTCAAACCTACCCAGTTCAGGGCTTCTTGTGCACTGGCAGCCATAATCCTTTTTTCCGTTCCTGCATAGATATGAGGCAACTGCACATTATCTATAACCTTTACTCTACCCAAAAGATTAAAGCCTTGAAAAACAAAGCCAATTCTTTTATTGCGAATCGCGGCCAACCTGTCTTTGTCCAGTTTTGAGACATCTTCCCCGTCCAGAAAGTAAGACCCTTCCGTCGGTTTGTCCAGGCAACCTATAATATTAAGCATAGTGCTTTTCCCTGAACCGGAAGAACCCATTATTGCCACCATTTCACCGACAGCTACAGTTAAACTAACACCCTGTAGAGCAAAGATTCGAGTTTCTCCCATATCGTATATTTTTTTTATGTTTACCAACTCTATAACTTTTTGATCCGGCATACAAAACACCGCCCGGTTATATTTTATCAACTCGCCTTGACATAAACTGCCCAAAGCTTATTTTTACTTAATAAACTGAAAGATACTTTTATTATCGGACCCTGACGCCCCCGCCAACCCGAGGTGCAAGCGGTGCATTAGTTGACTGGTTACCCTGTGCATTAGAAGAAGCTGACTGCTCCAAAGAACCCACAACTACTATATCTCCTTCTTTTAATCCCTGAATAACCTCATAGTTTTTCACGTCTGACAATCCCAGCACAACTCTTTGTATTTTAGGTTCACCTGATTTATTATAGATCAATACGGTTGCCCTTTGTTGACCGGAGTCAGTTGCTGCCTCCGAGTTCTTAGAAGTGTCTTTTTCACCTGTTGACTGTTTGTTATTGTCGCTGTTTAACCTGTTCCTCATTTGTCCCGAGTCCTGGGCTGTCCGAATAGAGGATAGTGCCGCCCTGTTTTTATTCAGATAACTTATAGCATAAGAGACTGCCCCTTTAGGAACAACAGGCACATTATCATGCCTGTCCAGAATAATATTAACATTGGCAGGCATACCTGCTTTTAATTCCGAATAATTTTGGTCAGGATTTATAATCACGTCATAAATCTGCACATTGGAGACGGTATAAGCTTGCGGAGAAATACTGGAAATCTTGCCATTAAAAATTTTATCCTGATATGAGTTAACACTTAATTCCACCTTTTGGCCATTCTTTACTTTACCTATATCTGATTCATTCACCTGAGCCCTTACCTGAAGCTGATCAGAAATCACAGATATAAAACCGCCGCCGCTGGTGTTATTGTTGTTAGCTGTGGCTCTCTGACCCTCGGCACCGTTCATAACACTTACCGTGCCATTCATAGGACTGTATAATTTTGTACCGGACATATCATTTAGAGCCATCTGCAATTGAGATTTCGCACTATCTACCTGAGCAGACGCAGTTGCTATATCCTCCGGTCTATTACCGGCTAAAAGTGCCTTAAGTGATTCCTGTTCCTGTTTAAGTCTGCTCTCAGCATTTTTGAAGTCTGACTGGGCTTTGTCAAAATCAAATTGCGACAAGGCCCCCTGCTCTTTAAGTACCTGATTTCGCTCCAGTGTGGATTTAGCCAGATCATAAGCATTTTGAGCCATATTAACATTTTCTCTTGATTGCGCTATGTCTTCTGAACGGGCTCCGTTTTGCAATAAGGCCAGTTTGGCTTCAGCAGACTTTAGGCTTGCCCTGGATTGGTTGAGCTGCTCCGTGAGATTGCTGCCGTCCTGTTCCGCCAAAAGTTGTCCTCCGTTTACATGATCGCCTACTTTAACATAAAGTTTGTTTATTATTTCTGAGTTTTTAAAACTTAAAGAAACGGAACTCACCGGTTCTATAGTGGCACTGGCTGAAACTGTACTGATAATGCTGGATTTGCTAACCGTCTCAGTTAAAAAATTTGCATTTATTTTTTTGCCGCTTGTCCAATAATAGTAGCCGGGAACAACAAGACATATTGCCAGCACAATAAAGACCAGCAACTTTTTCTTTTTCAAAAAACTGCTGATCATATAAAATCTTGTGCTCTTAGTCACTGTGTCTTGCAAAAAGAATCCCCCCTTAGTTTTGAGTGTACGATAATCAAAATTAAACAATAATATAATCATTCTACTAAATAGATATTATACACCATTTTTATGTTGGCAATGTGTCAACCTACAAATTTAGATTCCCGTTAAACTAAAAGCAATTCCCTTACGATAATTTCGTGAAAAATATCGCAAAAGCTGAGAATAATTAAGCCCTGTACAGGGCTGATTAATAATTTTATTTATCAGCTATTAAAGTGACTATATTATCCAGAAGTCTAGCCATTATTTCACGTATACCCGACCAATTATTGTCCAAATCCTGTATTACAGCTGCAGACTGAATATACTTACCCCCCACCAATTCATCCCCACAATTGTCAACCAGCTTAGCCACACTCTCAAGGGAAGATTCCAGGTGAAACTGCAAGCCTATGACCTTCCCATCGTTATAAGCAAAAGCCTGGTTGATACAACCCTCGCTATGGGCCGCTCTTACAGAACCCGCGGGCAATTCGAAAGTATCCCCGTGCCAGTGAAAAGCGGTAAAGGTTTGCGGTAGGCCGCTGAAAACGGGCAACTTTTGGACCCCCTCCGATATCCTGACGGGATACCAACCGATTTCCTTGTTTTCATTTCCGTATATCTTTGCCCCCAAAACAGCGGCTATTAATTGCGCCCCGAGACAAATACCGAGAACCTGCTTTCCGGCTGCTATGGCTTGGGCAATAAATTTTTTTTCCGCAGCCAACCACGGATAAATCTCTTCCTCATATATATTCATGGGTCCGCCCATAACCACCAACCAGTCGAATTCACCCAATGACGGCAGTTGGTTTTCTTGAAAAAGCTTTGTCCCGCTCAACTGATAATTCCTCTCTTTTGCCCACTGTTCGATATTGGCCGGATCCTCGAAGTGAACATGCTGCAGGTAATGTATTTTCATAATCAAACCTCCTCTTCTTTTAAATCATAAGCATAATTTCCTTGAATAAAACAAAAGTCCTCACCGCTGGAAAACGGTCAGGACAACATTGTCAAATATTTTTATATATCCATTATACCATTTTTGACTAAGGAAGCAAGCTATACCATTGCTATTTTATTATCCCTGGCAAGCTGTGCTCTTATTCCAAAGCTATAAACTTGCGCTGCCGCTCTGTAAATAGCACTGTTTCACGATAACCGACTTTTTTCAGCAACTTCACTGCTTCAGCAAAGCCCCAACCAACCTGCTCGGGTTTGTGAGCATCGGAACCCAGAGTTACGGGCACACCGTACCGGCAGCAAAGCTGCAAAAACTCCTCTGTCGGGTATATTTCACGGGCAGGAACTCTTAAACCGGCTGTATTTACCTCAATACAAACATTGCTTGCATGAATGGCTTGAACAGTATCCTCATAAACCTGAGTCATATCCCGCGCCGGAAAGTAGCCAAATTTCTTAATTAAATCAGGATGCGCCAATATATCAAATATACCTGAAAGAGCAGCCTGTTTTAACAGCTGGAAATAACGCCGGTAAAGCTTCTCAATATCCATACTGTCATATTGAGAAATGTAATCAGGATTATCAAATCCCCACCCGTCAATATAATGCACCGAACCCAGTACATAATCCAGTGGCATGTCTTTTAAAACATTTACCAACTGGTTCTCCATTCCCGGCATATAATCAGCTTCTATACCCAGCTTGACAGTTAAGTCAGGAAAAGCCAGTCGGGCCCGGATGACATCACCAAAATAATCAGCTAATTCCGATTCATCCATCGCCAACCCCGCTTCTCTTTGCTCCGTTGGCAGAAAATATAAGGGCAGGTGATCGGAAAAACCCACCTCCACCAGTCCAAGCTCCCGCGCTGTTTTTAAATATTCTTCAATGCTTCCCGAGGCATGCCCGCAACGCATAGTATGCAGGTGATAGTCTGCAGGAAATTTCATTATTTCACTTCCTATACAGGGTTTAGAACTAAGGAGATAGCACAAAACCCATTATTGGCTTTGATGGAACTAAAAACTGCGCACCTGTTCCCCTATCTGCCGGCTAAAACTGTAAATCCCCTCCGCTTCTTCGACTTTTAACAGTCCGGTACCGCAGGCAGGAGTGATTAAGGCCTGTTTTTTAAGCATTTCTCTGTTTATACCCTTTGCCTCAAGCTGCAGCCACTGACTGCTTAACAGGCCAACCAGACTCTCGGTACTTTCATCCCATATTCTGGGTGATGTAGGCACGATACCCCAGGCCAGACAGCCTCCTCTTTGCAGAAATTTCTTCAAACCAGAGGTATAAGGCAAAAAAGAATTAAAGTATGTGAAAGCATCGAAGCTAATCACTTCTAAATCAGATTCAAATAAAATATCCCAATCTATCGCATCACAGGAATGTACCCCCGCCATTGCACCCCCGTCATGTATCCCGGAAAAAATAGCGCCGATATCCTCCAGGATCATCTCCCTGGTTACAGTGATATAATCAGAGCGGCCGAGAATTCTTATGCCGGGTTCATCTAAAAAGACCATTACCGGAAGTCCCAGTTTACCCAGAGCCGCAGCTTGCCAGCGGGCATGCAGAGCCAACGTTTTAACCAACAAGTCTCTTAACTGATCCTGGTAATAGGCTATCTTGCCCTCCTCATCATAAAGTTGAAAGCCCACGGTCAGGGGTCCGGCCAAATGCCCCTTTAGATAAGCCGCCTCCCCCCGGTCCTTCTCCATGTCCTCTATAAAAGCATAAAAACCACTAGCCGAGGAACGAGGAAAAGCAAAGCGGCATAAGGCTTCCTCATCCCCTTCCATGGCGGCAAAATAAGCGGTATAAAATTCCGTTAAACGCTCTGCCCAGTCTTCCGCACCTGTAGTAAAAAAACTTCGCCTTTCATTTTGCACCAAAAGGCCCATTTCTACCAGAGGGTTGAGAAACTGAAAGACAAATCCCTCCTGAGCACCTAACATGGGCATTTGCGGCCAGTGCGGTATTATTGGCATATTCCCCCTAATAAGCTCCAAAGCTGGCTCCGGTTTTAAGTAAGGAAGACTGCCTATACCTGTAACCAACCCATTGGGACTGAATTTCATATAACCCCTCCTCGAAAAATATCATTTATGCCAACGCTGTACAATTGGCATGCGCCGCCCGCTGCCAAAAGCCTTGCTGGTAACTCTAAGGGTCGGAGCGGCTTGCTGCCTCTTATACTCGGCAGCGTTGATTTTACGTATAATATTATTTATCAGCAAAGGCTCATAGCCCAAGACTGCAATTTCCTCCGATGATTTACCCTCTTCAACATATAATCTAATTATTTCATCAAGAATATCGTAGGGAGGAAGAGAATCCTGATCCAATTGATCCGGTCTCAACTCGGCAGAAGGCGCTTTGATAATTGTAGTTTCAGGAATAACTTCATTCTGCCTGTTGATATAGCGGGCCAGTTCATAGACCATGACCTTGGGCACATCACCTATAACAGCCAGACTACCGCACATATCTCCATATAATGTACAGTAACCGACAGCGGTTTCCGATTTATTGCCGGTTGTCAGAACAAAGTAGTCCTCGCGATTGGAGAGAAACATGAGTATACTGCCACGAATTCGTGCCTGAATATTCTCCTCAGCCAGATCCATTAACGGGTTTGCTCCTTGATTAAATACAGTCAAAAAAACATCAAATATACTCTCTACGGGTATAATCCGGAAATCTATGCCCAGATTAGCCGCCAGTTTTTCCGCGTCACTTTTACTGCCGGCTGAAGAATACCTGGATGGCATAGCCACGCCCAACACATTCTCTTTCCCCAGGGCAGCTACGGCCAGCGCCGCGGTAACAGCTGAATCAATGCCGCCGCTTAAACCAATCAGGGCTTTATTAAAACCAATTTTACCGATATAATCTCTTATTCCCAAAACAAGCGCGTCGTGCACGGAAGCAATGTTTTCCTCTCCGGCTTCATGGAGCTGAGTTTGACCGGCAGCCGGGAAAAATTTTTCGGATACTGATTCCTTTTCCCGTAAATCGTCGATTTCAAAAACCAGAAAATCTTCGGCAAAACTTTTAGCTTTCCTCACTACCTGGCCATGCTTATTGACAACCATACTGCAGCCATCAAAAATAAGTTCGTCATTACCGCCCACCTGGTTGACATAAATAATATGCAGTCGGTATTTTTTTGCTAACTGCTGCATTATTTGCATACGCAAGTTTTGCTTCCCATAATGGTAAGGGGATGCAGCAATATTTATTATTATCTCTATCCCACGGTCTGCCAGCTCCTGAACCGGGTCAACGGCATACTTTTGTCTTGGCCAATAATCTTTATCATTCCAAATATCCTCGCAAATGGTCACACCCAAAACCAAATCCCTGAAATGCAGCGGCATTCTGATTAAACCGGGTTTAAAATATCTCTTTTCGTCAAAAACATCATAGTTGGGAAGCAGCGTCTTATCATGCAGGCTTATAATCTTACCGTTTTCCATAACAATGGCTGAATTATACAAATCGTCCTCACCGTCACCCTCCACCGGCACGCCTAAAATTAAGCCGATATCACCGGTACAAGGCAAAATATCTCTTTCAACCACTTGATTAACTTCCCGCAAAAATTCCTTGCGATATAAAAGATCCTTGGGCGGATAACCGGTTACCGCCAATTCCGGGCAAATCATTAAATCAACCCCGGCTTGCAAAGCCTTATTTAAATATTGTTTTATTTTTGCAGAGTTACCTGTTAAGTCACCTATAGTAGGGTTAATCTGTGCCAAGGCTATTTTCAACAAGTGCTCCTCCCCGCTAAAGTATAATTAAGAATATTTTCAAAACTAAAGGCATGATTGCTTAATTTATTATACAAAACCGTCCCTAAATGAGCAACCGCCAGTTCGACGGATGCTGAGACTTGCCTGTGTTGGAAAGGGTTTAAAGTCATGGTTTTCCTAAAACAAATACTCCTTTTTATGTTGCATGCTTACCGGAACATCTCCTGTCACTTGCTCTTTTAAACTGTAAATATTGCACCATACACCGTCACCAAACATAATATAGTTACAAAAGATATTTGGGAAACTGCTGTATAAATCTACTGCATATAAAATACATTGCTTTATATTCCGAAAACATTATCCAAACAACATATATAAACAAAAAATTGTTTTTTTCATTTATGCATACATATATGAAAGTATTCTGTAATATCTTTTTACGTCATCACTATTCATATCCGGTATTTTGGGAAAAAACACGGGTTGCGGCAACTTTATTCGAAAACAGGCAAAAACGCGCTCTACCCAAAAATAAATTCAACCTATACAGGAGGGATGTAATTAGATGTGTGGAATAACAGGCTGGATAGATTGGTCGGAGGATCTTACAAAACAGAAACATGTATTGGAGGTAATGTCGGAAACACTGGCCAAACGGGGACCGGACGACAAGGGTTACTGGTTTTCAACTTGTGCGGCACTGGCGCACCGCAGGCTGATTGTCATAGATCCGGAAGGCGGCGCTCAACCAATGTCCCGCCGTTACTGCCAACACGAATACGTCATAATATATAACGGGGAACTTTATAATACACCTGAATTGAGGCGGGAATTAGAAAGCAGGGGGCATATCTTTCAGAGCCACTCGGATACGGAGGCTCTTTTACTGTCATACATCGAGTGGGGTACAGGCTGCGTTGATTACCTGAACGGCATTTATGCCTTCGCCGTTTGGAATGAAGCCGAGCAAAGTTTATTTATGGCACGTGATAGAATGGGAGTAAAGCCTCTGTTTTACACCCGCAAGGGAAACGCACTTATATTTGGCTCCGAGCTAAAAGCCCTATTAACCCACCCGGCCATCAAAGCGGAGGTGAACAGCGAGGGGTTGGCCGAAATTTTCGTTATGGGACCGGCCAGAACACCCGGGCACGGTGTTTTTCGCAATATTTATGAACTTAAACCCGGTTATTTTTTAATCTATAACCAAGCAGGTCTATACACACATAAATACTGGTCACTGCAAAGCCTACCTCACGATGATGACTTTGAAACCACAACCGGCAAAGTTCGCTCAATGGTAATTGACAGCATTGAAAGACAGCTGGTTTCCGATGTTCCTGTTTGCACACTGTTGTCGGGAGGATTAGACTCCAGCGCCATAACCGCCGTTGCTTCAGCTGCTTTCAAACAATCCTCATTAGGAAAGCTCAACACTTACTCCGTTGACTATGTTGGCAATGATCAGCACTTCCGTCCCAGTCATTTTCAACCTAATTCCGATAGTCACTGGGTATACAGGATGTCCCGGCAATTTAACACAAACCATCATAATATTGAATTAGAGACTATAGAATTAGTAAATTCGCTGGAACAAGCCATGCTGGCCAGGGATTTACCGGGTATGGCAGATGTTGATTCTTCTTTGCTCTTATTCTGCCAGGCAATTAAAAAGGAAGCTACAGTAGCGCTATCAGGTGAGTGCGCGGATGAAGTATTCGGAGGGTATCCCTGGTTTCATAACCAGGAGGCTATTAACGCCACTACCTTTCCCTGGTCCAGATCCCTTAAAGATCGTATGAGTATATTCTCCCCGGAACTGCTGGAATTAATGAAACCGGAAGAATACATTTCTGACAGGTATCAGGAAACACTGGCCAAAACACCGGTACTGCCAGGTGAAGAACCTCTGGAAGCCAGGTTACGCGAAATATGTTACCTGAATATCACCTGGTTTATGACTACCTTGCTTGACCGCAAGGACCGCATGAGCATGGCCACGGGATTGGAAGTCCGAGTACCTTTCTGCGATCATCGTTTAGTAGAATATGTCTGGAATATTCCATGGGCTATAAAAAACCACGGTAATAGAGAAAAAGGACTTTTGCGCAGGGCTCTTACCGGAATTTTGCCCGGTGATGTGCTGGAAAGGCGTAAAAGCCCTTATCCCAAAACCCACAACCCGGCTTATACGGCAGCTGTACGAAGCAAACTGCTGCAAATACTGGATGACGCAAACTCACCTTTGCTGCCATTAATCAATATAAATGCCATACGCAAGCTGGCTCAGCAAGAAGGAGATGCATTTGACAGGCCCTGGTTCGGCCAGCTTATGACCGGGCCGCAGCTTTTTGCCTATTTGATACAGGTAAATTCTTGGTTGAAAGAGTACAAAATCAGTATTTGCTAAAGTGTTTTAATATCTAAATATTAAACCAAACGCAATAATTTAAGACAGATTGTAAAATATTTAAGCGATATATATAGCAAATGTAAATCAAAAGATAATAAAAATAAACCATTCAACATAATTTTTCTTGTATTTTAAACAGCTTATGTGTATAATTTTATAAATAGAAAAAATATTTGCATTAACGGTGATGCAGAAATTAGGCAATGGAGTCTGGTCGTTCATTCGGCGAGACCTTTTTTATTTTTTAAATCCTTTAACCTTCTATTTATCTCTTTTCGTTAACTATGCTTAATTTGTTGAAAACTGAGGTGCATATTTTTGTTTGTTTTAGACATAAATACCCCTGACATTAAAAAAATTATTGAACAAGAACATATCATAACACATTTCCAACCAATCTTATCTGTAAGAAAACGATCAGTCATTGGTTTTGAGGCCTTGAGCAGGGGTATAGATCCTAATACAAAAACAATTATTCCCCCAAACATTCTGTTTGAATACGCAGCAAAACAACAGTTAACTCTGGAGTTAGACAGATTATGCAGAAAACTAGCCTTAGCCAATTTTAAACTGGTACAGCAAAAAGTAAAAAACAGCCTTCTCTTTCTTAATTTTGATACTACAATAATTGACAAAGGTGTAGTTGGTTCCGGCAATTTGCTAAATATGGTTCGCTGTTTTAATGTAGACCCACAAAGAATAGTAATTGAAATTAAAGAATCTGAAGCTAATAATCTAAAGGAACTTGATAAATTTATTAATAATTATAAAAACTATGGTTTTATAATCGCTTTGGATGATATTGGTTCAGGACACTCAAATTTGAATAGAATATCCCTGGTAAAACCAGACCTTCTAAAACTGGATGCCTTTTTAATCAGGAATATAAATAAGGAATTTCACAAGCAGGAAGTTTTTAAATCACTGGTCAACCTTGCTAAAAAAATAGGTGCGCTGGTTGTAGCTGAGGGTATTGAAGGAGAAGATGAATCAATTTGTGCCTTAGAACTGGGAGCAGATATGTTGCAGGGTTATTATTTTGACAAACCAAGTGTTAATATTCTGTGTACTAATAATGACTACAAAGACAAAATCAGACTGCTGGCGAATAAATTCAAGAACCACATGATCATAAAAACTAAAACTGACAAAATGCGCAGGATGGAATATCGCAGAATCGCCAGTAATATTTTAGCCCATATGGATAGTATTGATACAAAGGATATAAATGCAAAACTATCAGAAATAATATCCAACTATCCTATTATGGATTGCATATATATTCTCAATGAACAAGGAGTGCAAATAAGCAACACAGTATGCAATGACAGCAAACTTTTCAAACGCAGAGTATCTATTTTTCGACCCGCTGCTCAGGGAACCGATCATTCTTTTAAAAAGTATTATTATTTATTAAAAGACTCAGGATCAGATTATTTTTTTACAGAACCATATATTTCCATGGCTTCCGGTAACCTGTGTGTGACAATTTCCACTCTGTTTCAAGTAAAAGACAATAATTATATTTTATGCGCGGATATTATCACTGATTTTGAGTAACAAAAAACATAACGGCAATATATGTAAAATTTATAATCTCCACGAAATAAAAAACGCTATTTAGTTACCCAATAGCGTTATAAATATCCCTTAATAAATATCATAATTCTGCTCTCATACCGGACAACACTTTTTACTCAAAACAACTGTATGCTCATTTTCCCCTGTCCTGGCAATATTCCCTTCTAATTTGCCAACAATCATTTCTGCTTCCAACCAGGGCGGGATATGGTTGCAGATAATCTCCAGGGAATAAAAAGCGCTCTTTCGTAAAAATGGCAATAGCACTTGTTTTGATGTTATCCCCGTATTTTTCTCCTGAATCTCCTTAATAGAAATTCTGTAGCAACCGGCTGCAATCTCTACCGGTGTCATTTGAATAATGTTATCTTTCTTCTGTGTCGCTGCATTTTCTATTTCCGCCTCTTCTTCCTTCTCTAATATATAGTCCAAAAATTCGGCAGGCTTTTCGGAAAATTCCCAGATACTGATTTTTTGCTTCTCTAACTCGAAATAGGGCACACCCGTTACTGAAAGACCCGCAAAAACCTGGCAGCCGTTTAAAAAATTCAAAATCTCTTTCATCCTAAGGCGCAATTGAACCATACCCAAGCTTCTGTCTATATGATGCTCCATCTCCCTGACGGATTCCCATTTGCCCGCACTTTTTGTATAGACAACCAGCTTTCCTTTATCAAACAGAGTGGCTGTATTCCCGTCTTCGCCCAAACACACGGCTATATTTTTTGACATAAGTTATCCCTCCCAACGCTCTTCAGCCCTTATTTTAGCGGACAAGCACTACAACTCCAATCTCTTCACTACATTATCACCTTCTATATGTTCATCCATGATTTCCTCCACATCATCCGGTACAACTGCACCGTACCAGACATTTTCCGGATAGACAACAACTATGGGACCCTGCTCACATAGACCAAAACAACCGGTGTTAGAGATAAATACTTCGCCGCCCAGTCCCCGCTCCTCTATTTCCTCACGAAAATTATTCAAAATATCTACACCGGCTTTTGTGTGGCAGAAGCCTTTCTGTTGCCCGTTTGGTCGGGAACTGGTACAGACAAATATATGCTTCTTTGGTTTTAACATAATCTCACCTCAAAAGTTTTTATTTAGTTAATGTATGAGTTAATGCTGTTCTCAGGGTTAATGTTAATATATAAACAAATCAATCAAATCTTCCGGCAAATGCCTTACTTAGAGCACCGCCTCTTTTTTCTTCTCAGTCAGCCTGAATTCAGAAGACCTGTCATCGGCCAGCAAACCTATGGCGTCAGCCCTGCACTGCTTGCAGTGAAACATCTGCTGCAAATCAAGCTGGCAGAGTTTTCTCATCTCATTCAGTTCCTTTTTGCCTGTTTGTGGATAGTCTGCAAAATTACTGCCGGGTGCAGGCAGCAAGGGCATAATATTGCTAATAAAAACACCTAAATTCTTAACTTTTCTCACAACATGCGGTATATGTGAATCATTTATGCCTTTAATCATCACTATGTTAACCTTAACCAGAATACCTGCCCCGGTAAGCAAAGAAATACCTTCCAACTGGTTATTAAGCAATATCTCTGCACCTGCGGCGCCTTCATATTTTTTCTCCCGGTAGTTAACAAATTTATAAATTCTTCCCCCTATAGCCGGCTCAATACTGTTAACAGTGACAGTCACATGTTTTAATCCCAGTTCTATTATTTCCTTGGCATAATACGGCAGCATCAATCCGTTAGTAGATAAGCAAAAAACAACTTCCGAGTCAGCTTCTTTAATCAATTCTATTGAACGTCTGGTATGCTCCCAATTAGCGAGAGCATCTCCCGGCCCGGCAATCCCAACCACACTTAGATAAGGTATTTTTTCTTTGACCAGTCGATATTTATACAAAGCATCTAAAGGTGTTAGAATTTCACTGGTCACACCAGGCCTGCTTTCATTAACACAATCGAATTTTCTGTTGCAATAATTGCAGCTGATATTGCATTTGGGCGCTACCGGCAAGTGCATCCTGGCATAACTGTTGTGAGCCTCAAAGGAAAAACAAGGATGTCGCCCGGTCTTTTCCATGGTTTCCGCCGATATATTTTTAAGATTCGGCCGATTGGTGCAGCCACAGGTCATTTTCTTCACCTCAACTTCCCGGACAGCACAGTTTTTTCCTCCCAGTACCCCGGTAAAAATTTTGATAGATTAGCTTGCGGTAATTTCCGTGCTTATTCTCTAATAACTTATTGGTTACTCTATCTAAAAACATAGTTGTTCCGGTATAGCCAACCGACAATAATCTCTGTCCACCAACCCTGTCATGAATGGGAAAACCCATGCGAACCAACGGAATGCTTTCCCTTTCTGTCAAATATTTGCCGTCCGAATGCCCGATAGCAATATTGGCACCGGCTTCTTTACTCTTACTGCGAACTGTCACAAAATCAGTTTCCTCAAGAATAAAATTCTTTTCACTTGCTTCATCAAGAAGGGGTTTAAGCAATTCGGAGAGTCTCCCTGTTTTGCTGCCTGTAGCCACTACCACTGGCTTAATACCGTTTTCCAGACAGGTTCTGCTTATGGCATAGACGAGTTCCGGTTCTCCGAAGATAACACTTTTACCCTGAAAGTTATATTTATGTGAGTCAATCATGCAATCCAGCAATCTGCCTCTTTCCTGCAATAAACACTCAGGCACATCATTTCCAGTCAAATCAGACAGCACTTTTAGGAACAAATCCACAGACTCTACTCCCATAGGTATGGGTAAGTTGTAAAAGGGTACGCCAAATTCTCTTTCCAAGTAAAGCCCCGGTGAATAATTTTCATCTACCGTCAGCCCCAGCTGAACAGTAGCCATGGCTCCCGCCATTCGTATTATGTCGGAAACCTTTGTGCCTCCTTCCGGCATCTTCTTGTAGCTTCGTTCATAGGGCCTATCCAGTGTATCGGAAAAGTCAGGCAAGAGTGTATAATCCGCCTGCATCAGTTGCAGCAATCGCTTAATTTCCCTTATATCAGCAGGACTGATGTTGGGAATAATGATGTTGATTTTATTGTGAGGTTCTGTCTCACGAGCAAGCTTACCTACTATTTTTCTTACAGCCAGCCAATAGCCCTCCGCATGACTGCCCCCGTAACCGGGAGTAGGTACAGGAATCACGGGATAGTCAGGCATTCCTCTCTCCAGCAGGTATTCTGCCGACAGCCTCTCTGTATCCTCTCCAATGGTTTCGGCCAGACAAGTAGTCAACACACCGATCAAACCTGGCTGATAAACCTTCAATATGTTATCCAGACCCCTTTTCAGGTTGTTTCCTCCACCATAAATTGTACCTTTTTCATTCAAGGAGGTAGAGCCTACATCAATGGGTTCATTAAAGTGCTCCGCCATATGCCTGCGCATATAGGTACTGCAGCCCTGCGAACCGTGAATAATTACCATGGAATTCTCCAAACCCTTAAAGGGTAGGATACCCCCCATGGGCATACACATATTGCACGGATTTTCATTAACATTTTTATAATGCAGGTTTTCCTTTTTCAAATATCCCACCCCCTCAGTCCTTGGCATATTTCCAAACCGGTGAACAAACAGTTGAGTAGACTTCTTTAGCAAAATTAACCGCCCCTACAAAACCGCTTAATGGATGCTTGCGATCATGATTATGATCTATAAAGGCCATACCTAATTTATAAGCCAAAGGCCTTTCTTTAACACCACCAACCAGGAGGTCGGCACCTTTCTCCGTCATAAACTTCTCCAGTTCCGAAGGGTTGGCATCATCCAGTATAACCGTCCCCTCATCTGCTAAATCATTAATAGTCTCATATTCCTCCTGGCTGCCGGTCTGTGTACCGACCATCACCACATCTATACCAATTTCTTTAAATTGCTTAATCAGAGAAACTGCTTTAAAACCACCGCCAACAAAAATAGCGGCTTTTTTACCCTCCAGTTTTTTTCTGTAATTTCTCAGTAAAGGTTTTACCTCGGCTGTCTTTTTCTCAATTAGTTTTTCCGCTCTCTTGAGCATTGCTTCATTACTGAACCAGTCGGCAATTTTCCTTAGAGAATCAGCTGTGTCCTGCAATCCTATAAATGAAATATTCAGGCAAGGAATATCATATATTTCTTCCATCTTTTGTGCCAGGTAGCGCATGGAACCGGCACACTGCACTATATTCAAAGCTGCTGCAGGGGCTTTTTTCAAGGCATCGCAGTGTGAATCACCGGTAAAAGCAACGTTAACTTTAACACCAATTTGCTCCAAATAACTTTTTATAATCCAGACTTCACCAGCCAGATTAAAATCTCCTAGATAATTAATACTGTCTGGTATTTTCACTATATCCTTAACATCCCCGGAGTTCGGTTCTATCAGTCGAAGCAGAGAATCACAGGCAGCCCGGTAACCGGCTGATTTATTGCCAATAAAGCCACTTGACTGCACCGGGATTACCTCAATATTATGCTTTTCCGCCGCCGCCTTGCAGACTGCCTCCAGATCATCACCGATAACACCGACCACACAGGTAGAGTATACAAAAACCAGCCTGGAGTCATATTTCCGAACTAACTCGTCAATAGCAAAAGCAAGCTTTTTCTCACCACCGAAAATGATATCATGCTCTTTTAAATCAGTACAAAAACTGTTGCGGTACAAATCAGCAGCACTGCTCAGGCTGCCTCTGATATCCCAGGTATAACTAGAACAGCCAATCGGACCGTGCACCAGGTGAATAGCATCCGTAACAGGGTTCAAAACAACTCTGGCCCCGCAGTAAACACAGGCACGCTGGCTTACACACCCGGCAACGCTTTCTGCATCACAGGTTAAAGACTGCTTTTGTTTAGCTTCCACAGAACCCTTAACTGTAATAGAATTTTTTCTTTCCTCAATCAAAGCATCTGTTAGTTTTATTGCTTGCATATCCACCCCAACTTTCTCAATAAGTTTATTCCTTGCATATTTCTTTAAAAGACATATCAGTGCTAATATAGCGGGCGCACTATGTTTATCCCGTTTTAGTATCCGGTTTGACGCTTGAGCAACAGGATAAACATAGAACACCCTGAGTTTATTCTGTTACTTAATTTATTCAAAGTTTAATTCAGAACCTTTTATCGGTATGAAGCCCGGCTGTCCGAACTCCATCACCGATTTGGCATCCGATCATACTACATTACAAGTTCGAAGTCCTCGTCTGAAGCATCTCGGTCCTGCCTTTCCAGCAAAGCATTAGTAATCATCTCTAGCAACCGCATGGCACCTTTGTAACCTACAATCGGAAAGTAAGAATGAACGCTTCTGTCCAGTACCGGGAAACCTACCCGGACAAACGGCAGGTCTTCGGCTCTGGCTATATATTTACCGTAAGTGTTGCCTATCAGCAAATCCACCGGTTCATTTTTAATCCACTGGTGCAGTTCAAACAAATCACCGGCGGCTTTTACTCTACCCTTAACCCCAGCCTCATCCAACATAGCCTTTATTTCTGCTTCAAAGTTACCCACAGATACACCGATGGTCATGCCCGGTGTACCGGTCAACACATGCACCGGCAACATGCCCAAGTCCAGGAGAAACTCTGTCATTGCTACAACAATATCCGGGTCTCCAAAAACAGCCACTTTTTTACCATGGAACTGGAAGTGGTTATCTGTCATAATATCAACTAACTGTCCTCTTTCCTCTTCCAGTTCATAAGGCACCTCTTGAGTAAATTTCTGTCTCAGCATCATTATTAATTCGTCAGTAGCCTTGATTCCTATGGGTGTTTTCATTGTAAAAGCAGGTACTTTGCATTTTCTCTCGAGTGTATTGGCAGCATCACTGGAAGCATAACTCCCCAGCGCCAGAGTCACTTTGGAGTTGCCGGCTTCTCTAATGTCCTCAATTTTCGTTCCTCCGGCCGGGTACATGATAAACTCGCCTGTCATCGGAGTATCCAGAACCCCTGAAGTATCGGGAAACATGATAAAATCAATCCCCATCAGCTTTGTTAGTCTTTTAATTTCTCTCATATCCGAGGGATTGATAAAGCCCGGAATTAAATTTACTCTCTCTTCCTTAACTTCTTTTGTCACCTCGCAGAGGTAACTGACCATACTCTTGGTCATATTGGAAAAACCCGTAATATGTGATCCCTGATAGCTGGGTGTATTGGTATGAATAACCAGCTTACCTTCCGGAACTTCCGAGGTCTTAATTATTTTAGGAATGTCATCACCGATAGTTTCTGACAAACAGGTGGTATGAACTGCCATAACATCCGGGTTGTATATGGAAAAAACATTTTTAATGGCTGTTTTTAGGTTAGCTACTCCACCAAAAACCGAAGCTCCTTCTGTAAATGAACTAGTCGAGGCCATTACAGGATCCCGAAAATGCCTGGTCAGATGCATTCTGTGGTAGGAGCAGCAGCCTTGCGAGCCATGGCTGTGGGGCAAGCATTTGTGAATTCCCAGAGCGGCATACATGGCGCCAATCGGCTGGCAGGTCTTAGCGGGATTGATCATCCCACCTTTGCGTTCAATTATTTCTTTTGGTGTACTGTCTAGCATCCGCATGACCTCCCTTCCTCAATAGTTCCTTCAATTAAAGGACTGCTCTTCCAGGGTGGGGTAATATATTTCCAGGTTGGCGAAACAATTCCCATGGTTATATCGCGGGCAAAGTTTACTGCTCCTTTAAATCCGGCATATGGGCCGCTGTAGTCATAATTATGCAGCTGCTTAGATGGAATACCCATTTTCTGCACAATGTACTTGTCTTTAATACCCGAGGAGAAGATATCTGGTTTTAATATCCGGATAAATTCTTCTGTTTCGTAGTGATTTAAGTCATCCACCATTACAGTGTTGTCAATCATATCCATCCTCATGCCTTTATAATTACACAAAGGCATTTTTTCCTGCAATTCAGCCATTCTTTCCTGTGGAATCTTAACCCGGTAACGTCTTTCATCCGGCTCTACATGCAGGTCAGGAATGTTTTTACTGTCAGCATCCGGTTTGATATCAGGAAGAACCACTCTTCCTTCATAATCATCCCGATGCGCAAACTCGTAACCTGCCAGGAGTGTCTTTATACCCAGTTCCTCATAGAGAATCTGGTAGTGGTGGCCGCGTGAACCCCCGACAAAACAAAAGGCTGTTTTTCCATTGGTGTATTTTCTGTACTTATCCAGGGCCGGTTCAATTTCAGCCAATTCACGGGCAATCACTTCTTCGGTTTTATCAATTAACTCTTTGTCACCGAAATACATAGCCATGTTGCGCAGTGATTCAATAGTGCTGCGAATGCCTATAAAGTTCACCTTTAACCAGGGAGTACCATATTTTTTTTCCAGCATATCTGCTATATAGTTAATGGAACGATGACACTGCACCAAATTTAATTGAGCTATATGGGCGTTTTTTAAATCCTCATAGGCACCGTTTCCCGTCATTACCGTTTGTACATGATAGCCTAACTCCGTAAGAACTCTTTCTATTTCCCAACTGTCTCCGCCTATGTTATATTCACCTAGCATATTTATGGTATATTTGGCCGGGGCCTCTTCCAAATCACCTCTGCCTATGACATGCTCCATTAAACCGTTATTGGCGATATGGTGTCCGGCCGACTGACTCACACCCTTGTAGCCCTCGCAGTTAAAAGCCATAATAGGTATGCCGTACTTATCCTCAGCTGCCTTGGCAATCGACTGTATATCGTCTCCGATCAGGCCTACCGGACAAGTAGCGGATACTGTAATAGCGTTTGGTTTGAATATCTCCACTACTTCGTCAATCATTCTGGCCAGTTTTTTCTCCCCGCCAAAAACAATATCACTTTCCTGCATATCAGTTGAAACACAATAATTGAGAAAATTTTTCTTGGGATCCTCTGACTTGGCCTTATTTCTCCTGGTCATCCAGGCATAATATGAACAGCCGATAGGGCCGTGAACTATATGCACCATGTCTTTCAGAGGCCCCAATACAACGCCTTTACAACCGGCATAAGCACAGCCCCGATTGGTTATGATGCCGGGAATCGTACGTGTGTTGGCTTCAATCTGCTGGTGCTCCAAGGAAGTATCATTGAGCACTATGTGGTTTTTCCGGTTTCTCTTGACTTTAGCCGGATACTGGTTCAACATCTCTTCTATCTGCTTATCCATCAACAAATCTTTTTCGTTTACTGCCACAAATATTACCTCCCTTCCTTAAGTTATACTGCTGCTTCTCCCTTCTCAGCGGTTCTGACTCGGTAAGCATCTATTACCGGAGCTATAAAAATTCTGCCGTCTCCCTTGTTACCTTCCTGATTAACCTTTATTACGGTATCAACTATTTTCTTCACGTCCTCATCCCGCGCCAGGATAGTCAACAAACGCTTGGGAATCAACCTGGTGCCGCCGGATAAACCATCGGCCAAAATACCGCCTATCTCTTCTCTTACACCCAGTTGATCAAGTATAGAAAAATCCACCATCAGCTTGCCTCGCCCCATCACCTTTATGGCATGAAGTCCGCAGACTCCCACATCGGCCAGGGCTTTTTTGGTGATATTAACCTTATTCATGCGAATAATGGCAATTATTTCCTTCATATTTCCTCCTCCTACAGTCCTTTGGTGCCGCTGCTTATAGTATAGGCCTCCTCTACATAGGTGACAAAAATTTTACCGTCACCAAAGGCACCCTTTTCACCGGTCTTGGCATTTTTAGCAATGATGCTGATTACGTCATCCTTATCCTCATCTCTGACCACCAGCATCAGCATTTCTTTGGGTATCTCGTCATAGACAACTTCCCCGACTTTAACACCTCTCTGTTTTCCGCGCCCTACTACATCCATTTTAGTAACAGCCGGAAAACCGGCCCCATTTAATTCAGACAATATAATATTAGATTTTTCCGGCCGTACTATAGCCCGGATCATTAGCATAAATGAATACCTCCCTATTATTTATCTTATATAAGACTGATCTTAACAATTTACAAAATTTAAAGCCTTAGTCCAAACCTTCCATGAATCCATGCTCCATCATCAGTTCTTCCAGTCTGTCCTGGGTCATAGGATTGGGTATGACAAACATAGTGTTCTCATCAATATTTTTAGCCAGTTTTCTGTACTCATCAGCCTGTGCAACCGTCGGATCGTAATCTATTACTGTTTTCTTTTTGATCTCTGCTCTCTGAACTACATTATCTCTGGGCAAGAAGTGAATTAATTGAGTTCCTATTTCTTCGGCAAAAGCCTTCAGCAAATCATACTCCTTATCAACCTTACGGCTGTTGCATATAATGCCGCCCATTCTTACCCCACCTGTTTTTGCATACTTTTGGACACCCTTGCAGATATTATTGGCAGCATACAAGGCCATCAGCTCACCGGAAGCCACAATATAAATTTCCCTGGCTTTACCTTCACGAATTGGCATGGCAAAACCGCCGCAAACAACATCACCCAAAACATCATAGAATACATAATCCAGGTCATCCGTATAAGCTCCCAAAGATTCCAATAGATTAATGGAGGTAATAATGCCCCGGCCGGCACAACCGACACCTGGTTCAGGACCGCCTGATTCAACACATTTAACATCTTTAAAACCCGTTCTCAAAACATCCTCTAAAATTACATCCTCGCCTTCATCGCGCAAAGTATCTAAAACAGTCTTTTGATTCAAACCATTAAGCAGAAGTCTGGTGGAATCAGCCTTAGGATCACAACCTACAACCATTATTTTTTTGCCTGCATCAGCTAACGCTGCTACCGTATTCTGAGTAGTGGTGGATTTACCAATACCGCCTTTTCCGTAAATAGCAATCTGTCTCAAGATATCTACCTCCTCACATATAATAAAAAAAGGCACCTCAGGTAAAAATACCCTGATAAGCGCCTTTGCTTACTGTCATTTAACAACATCGTCAATCTTTTTTAATTATTACACATATTTATATAGCGTAATACCGGATTTTCTGAAATCATGAAAAGTTTTTGGCATCTTTCGATTGGAGGCACGGGCAACATATGATGACAAGGCTTTCATTTTATCATTAGCCCAATTCATACCTATGCCGCAGGACATCCTAATGGCTGCCACCACTTCTTCCATATTAGCATTACCGGCTCGCTCACCAAGTCCGTTAACCGTAACATCAATAAACCTTACTCCTGCATTGACAGCAGCAACTGTATTGGCCGTGGCCAAACCAAAATCATTATGCCCGTGAAATTCCAACTCTATCTTTAATTTATCCTTCAACCAACTAAGTTCCCTATAAGTTGAAAATGGCTCCAATACTCCAACAGTATCTGCATAACGCAACCTTTCAGCACCCATCTCCTGAGCCAGCAGCGCATATTCCAGCAAGAACTCAGGATCGGCCCGGGAAGCATCTTCAGCTCCTACAGATATCCAACAGCCATAATCTTTAGCATAGCGAATTGCTCTTTTCAGACAATCAAGCACCCACAATCGACTTTTGTTCAACTTGTATTCTATTTGGATATCTGATACAGGAGCACAAATGTGTAGATTTTTCACTCTGCAGCTTAAGGAAGCTCTTATATCCGACAAGTGCAATCTGTTCCAAGTGGTTAACCTGGCCTTTAGATCCAAGCTTGCAATAGAACTTATGGCATCAACTTCAATACCGCCCATCGCCGGTATGCCTAACTCAATTTGCTCTACTCCAAGTAAATCAAGATACTGAGCAATTTTTATTTTTTCTTTGGCACTGAAGGCAACACCCGGTGACTGCTCACCATCGCGCAGAGTAGTATCAACAATACAAACTTTTGCCAAATGCACACCCCCTCAAATAACAATCATTACTACAACTAAGTTCAACAGTTACTAACTTAAGACCGGGAAACACATATCTTAAAATATGAGGTGCCCTACGTTTAAGATTTATTTAAAAACCTTAAACGTAGGGCACCGTTGCCCCGGGTTTTACTTCATTGTAAATATTTATCTTAATATAATATTCACCTCCAAATTATATTAAACCCTCCAAGCTTACAATAAAGAAAACCGTATACCGACATTATATCCGTAAAATGCTTAGATTTAAAACAATAAAAGCGCTTGCCAAGAGTTTAAAGTACTCTTAATAAGCGCCTTCGCTACGTGCAACACATTTTGGTGTCACAATATTTATTTAAAACACAAAAACCCCACCCATCTACAATCACTGTAGTGGTGAGGCAACCTTTGCCCTTGTTAATACAACTTTGTATTAATATTATATTATCAAATAAGGCATTCCATGTCAACAACTTTTTAAACTTTTTCACGTACCCTGATACTGAGTATTTTTTATTAAAAGCAATCCTCACATCTGACTATTCACAATATCAATCTCTTTTCTCAAATGTAAAAGCCTTTGCATTTCCACGGCTGCCCACCTAAGCTCCTGGGCAACTACTGAAACCTCCATAAAAGCATATAAATAGTAACTTCCTGAAAATTTCAGATACCAATCAGCCACAGTCTTACTCATTTGATCCCAAAACCCGTCATCGACTATATTCTGCATCTTTTCTCTTTGGGAAAAAACTGCCTGCAGAAGTTCTCTGTTTAATCTCTCTACCGATCTGCGTCCGGTCTCCAGCTTATCTAAGATTAAATAAAATTCACTGCTTATCTCTCTGTTGCCCTTTTGTTCTCTTCTCTGTAAACGCTGGGGAATTAATTCGTAAATACTGTTTGTTTTATAATAAAGTTCGATATTTAGTTTTAAATATTGCTCAAAAAACTCTGCCTCATTTTTCATTTCCCCGCCATACATTATATTCTTATACTCAGCCTGCTCCCGGCAGCGCTCCAGTAGTTCCTGGCAATCCAAAATCAGAGAGCTTATTACAGTTTTTTTCTCTTTCCAGTTAACAAACTTTTCCTGATCCAGTCGTATAAAACCGTCCATTGCCTCATTGAAAACAACTATAACCAACTCATTTAACTCTTCAATTTTAGCCAAAAACTTATCTCTGTATTTAGGCGGCACAATCAAAGCATTAACCGAAAGAGCCACTGCAAGACCGATTAAAACAACCGAAGTGCGGCCCAAAGCATGTGACATAAACTGGTCAGCCGGTGAATTTAAAATAAAGATTGCTGTCACCACCCCCATAGCCACGCTGCCCTTTAACTTCAACTTGACACACAAAAATATTTCTATAATTGTAGCCAAGCCAAGAGTTAAGGGGTTCTGGCCCGCAGTAGAACCCAAAAGCAAAGCTACGGCAACTCCCGATAGATGAATATACAACTGCTCCCTGGCATTCTTCAGCGACATGTAAACAGAGGGCTGCATGTTTAATACTGCTGAAACTGCCGCAAATAAAACCGGTTCCACCCGAAGCTGAATGCTAATAAAAGTAGCAATAGCTACCGCCAATCCAGTCTTTAAAATCCTGGCGCCAATAAATGCCGGAAACACTTCTCTCACCCCTTAAAATTATTCTGGAAAGTCGCTTAAGCAACTTTCTAAACAACCGCAGACACTCATGCTCGGCGGAAATTCTCCAACGAATATAAAAGAGACGCCCCGCAGTCGAGTTTCTTACCAACCCCTAACTGCAGGGCGTCTCAGCCCTTAAGATTACATCATTGTAAAACAAGCTCTGGGATTATTTAATAGCATCTTCTCCTTTTTCCCCGGTTCTTATGCGAACAGCATCAGTGACGGGATAGGTAAATATTTTACCGTCACCAATCTTACCGGTCTTGGCCACACTGCTTATTATTTCTAAAACCCTGTCTACGTGATAATCCGGTACCACAACTTCCATTTTGATTTTTGGCACCAAATTAATGCTATATTCTGTTCCTCTGTAAACCTCAGTTCTTCCCTTCTGCAAACCGCAGCCGATCACCTGGCTTACAGTCATGCCATGTATGCCGTATTTGCCCAAAGCCTCCTTAACCTCCTCCAATTTACCCGGACGAAAAACACACTCAATTTTAATCAAGCCATACTCCTCCTCAATGTATATTTAGTTTATCAAATAAAACCACATTCCATATTTATTTGACCGGACAATTATACTTAAGCCATTGTATCCCTGAATAAAGTTCCCGAAGAAACATTGGCAGCATAAGCTTCTTCACCATGCTGGGTAATATCCAAACCTGCCTCTTCATCATCAGCATCAACACGCAATTTGCAGAACAGTCCAACCACTTTAAGAATTATGAAGGTAGCAAGCCCGGCAAATAACCATGTTACGGCAACGGTTTCAATCTGGGTAACCAATTGTGCGGCATTACCATAAAAAAGACCGTCATTTCCGGCAGAATTAACTGCCTTGCTTGCAAATAAGCCGGTTGCAACAGCACCCCAGGTTCCGCCCAGACCATGCACACCAAAAGCATCCAGTGAATCATCATAACCTAACTTTGTTTTCAATACACTTACTGCCAGGTAACAAAGCACGCCTGCCACCAAACCAATAACAATTGCTGCCAGGGGACTGACAAATCCTGAAGCGGGAGTGATGGCAACCAAACCGGCCACACATCCGCTGGCAGCACCCAGCACTGTGGGCTTGCCATGTCTCATCCATTCCACTGCAACCCATGAAAGAGCTGCGGCGGCTGCAGCCGTGTTAGTCACTACAAAGGCACTGCAAGCCAGACCGTTTGCTGACACTGCGCTGCCCGCATTAAAACCAAACCAGCCAAACCAGAGAAGCGAAGCACCAAGAACTGTCATCGGCAAATGATGCGGAATCATCGGCTCGGTACCATACCCTTTACGCCTGCCCAGCACTATGGCTGCCACCAATCCCGAAACACCTGAACTAATATGGACTACAGTACCTCCGGCAAAGTCTAAGGCACCCAGATTTCTCAGCCAACCGTCAACACCCCATACCCAGTGGGCCAGAGGATCATAAACCAGTGAGGTCCAGAGCAAAGTAAAGATTAGAAAAGCCGGGAAACGCATTCTTTCAGCAAAAGAGCCAGTAATTAAAGCCGCGGTAATAATAGCAAACATTAACTGAAAGGACATGAAAGCCAGGTGCGGAACAGTACCGGCATAATCTGTATTAGGATCCTGACCTACATTAGCCAGACCGGCCCAATCCATAGAACCTATAATATGTTTGATGTCCGGGCCAAAAGCCGCACTGTAACCGAACAATACCCATTGAACAGAAACAAGCCCAATAACAATGAAACTTTGCATAATAACACTCAAAACATTCTTCTCGCGCACCATCCCACCGTAAAATAGAGCCAGACCAGGAGTCATCAATAGGACAAGAGCTGCCGACATAAGTACAAAAGCAGTGTCACCCGCATTAATTGCAGGTGGAACAGCATCTTCTGCCCAGGCTAGACCGGGTAACAGCAACATGCTTAATGTTACCAAAACTAACCGCCATAAATTTTTCAACATATGAAACAACCCCCTAATTTTTTTATGTAAAGACAGCTCCTATTAAAATATAAATAAGTGCGAAAAACAGCTGTCCATTACCCGTCATTTATCATAAGCATAGTTTCCTGGAGTATAAAAAAAGGCGCTTTGTTCAAGAGACTATTCTCTCTTAAACAAGCGCCCTCGCTGGTGAATACTACTTTGTATTCCACAAATTATATAAATTAAAACATATTATTCATTGGTATTGGCAAGTGAAAATCCAGGGGTGTTAATTAATGATGCTTGCAGACTTTGCCCGCCTATTTCAGTACTTTCCTGAATATTTATGGGACTTACTACCAGACCGCAATACGCGGGTATGCCATGCTCACTTAAATCCAAGCCTTCCATTTCTTCATCGGCGGTTACCCTGATACCCACAGTAGCTTTAAGCAGACTGAATATCAAAAAGGTTAGCCCAAAAGCCCACACTGATACAGAAACAACACCCAGAGCCTGTATTGATAAGAACTTAACACCGCCACCGTAAAATAAACCGCCATCTTTAGCAAACAAACCGAGAGCCAGGGCTCCCCAAACACCGTTAACACCATGTACGGCTATGGCACCGACAGGGTCATCGGCTTTCACTTTATCAAAAAACTCTACCGCAAGAACAACCAAAATACCTGCAATGAGTCCGATAATAACAGAGCTGCCCGGTGTAACATAGGCTGTACCGCCTGTAATAGCTACCAATCCGGCAAGAGCGCCGTTCATAGCCATACTGGGATCTGCCTTGCCGTATTTTAACCGGGTAAAGACCATCCCCATAAATCCACCGGCAGCAGCTGACAGATTAGTTGTCATTGCAATCGAAGCAATATTCCCATCCAAGCCCGACAAAGAACTGCCTGGGTTAAAACCAAACCAACCAAACCAGAGAATAAAAGCCCCTAAAAACGCTAAATGCAGGTTATGTGCCGGTATAACATTTACAGAGCCGTCTTCATTAAATTTGCCGCGGCGGGGTCCTAAAACCATCACTGCAGCTAAAGCACTCCATCCTCCCACAGCGTGAACAACCGCTGACCCGGCAAAATCCTTCATACCCATTTGGGCCAACCAGCCGCCGGAGTTCCAGACCCAGTGACCGGCTATGGGGTAAACAAAGGCCGCGGCACAAAAAGTATAGACCATATAAGGAAAAAACTTCATTCTCTCTGCCACAGCACCTGAAACGATTGAGGCCAGTGCCATGGCAAATGCTGCCTGGAATAACCAGAACGCGCAAATAGGTATTCTTAATCCCAGGTGCGAGAAGCTGCCGCTGACCATATAGCCGCCACTTCCCCACAACCCCGAGTGATCCAGTCCAAACATAACACTAAAACCAATTAACCAATAAGCTAACATGCCTACAGTCGTATCTGTAAAAACCTTCATGACAATATTTACTGAGTTTTTGGCCCGAATGAAACCGGCTTCCAAAAAAGCAAAGCCGCCTTCCATGAGAAAAACCAGTGCTGCACAGAGCAATACCCAAACAGTATCAAGCCCTACTGCAAGTGATTGCGAACTGACTTCCATGTTTTCTCCTCCTTAAAAATAAAAACACCCTGGGGAGAAATCACTTATCCTCAGAGCGTCTTTGCTCAGTAAACATCTTTGTCTATGTATTCAGTTTTTTAAAAATCTCTCCACAGAGTACAGTTGCTCAAATCACAGCCTTGTGTCTAACGCAGAGCATCGTCTCCTCTGTCACCAGTTCGAATCCTTAAAGCATTCTCAACCGGTAGAACAAATATCTTACCGTCACCCACTTCACCGGTTCTGGCTGCTTTAATAATTATGTCAATTACCTTATCCACCAACTCATCCACAACTATTATCTCCAGCCTAACCTTGGGCAGCAAATTTATGCTATACTCATGACCACGATATATACCGGTTCTGCCTTTCTGCAGGCCACATCCAAGGACCTGGGAAACGGTCATACCCAAAACACCGCACTTCCCCAAGCCGTCTTTAACCTCTTCAAGCTTGGATGGCCGTATAACAGCTTCAATCTTCTTCACGAATAACATCCCCCTGCAAAAGACAGTCAGAAAGCAAGAAAATAAAACGCCCCTCAACTAAGTGAAAGTTGTAGGGGCATCGTTGCCTCATAATTCCTACAAAAACTTAAAGCCCTAATATCATTTGATACAACTATGTATCCTTAATGCTTCACTGAGCTAATTATATATAAAAACTATCAAAAAAGCAACCTATTTTCTTATAAAATTTTCGACTTCTTTTACAAACTGGTCTTATAGTTTATACATAGCAGTTAATGCCTGAAGGCGCTCTGCCATACTTGTCAAATCATGAGCAGAACTCGACACCTGTTCTATATTGGCGTTGGTTTGCTCACTGGCTGCCGCTAAGTTCTGTGCCATCTGAGAAGTATTCTCTATGGCTGAGGATATTTCCGCTATCATTTTGGAAACCTGGTTTATTTCAGTTATTATTTCTGTCAGCACATCGCCTGTTTCCTGTGATACTTTTACCCCATCATTTACCTGCAGGCTAACATCGCTCATGGATGTCACCGCCAGTTCGGTCTGCTGTTGTATCTCTTTAACAATACTGGCAATATCTTTAGTGGCACCGGCCGACTGTTCAGCTAACTTGCGAACTTCCTCCGCCACCACGGCAAAACCCCTGCCGGCTTCACCTGCTCTGGCCGCTTCAATAGCCGCATTCAAAGCCAACAGGTTGGTCTGATCAGCTATATTAGTGATAACTTCAAGTATTTGTCCGATCTCGTGAGAGCGTTTAGCTAAATCACTGATCACGGCTGTGCTTTCCAGTACTTTGCCGTTAATCAAATCCATCTTCTGCATGGTATTATCCACTGCCTGGCTGCCCTGTCGAGCCTTAACTGCCATTTCTTCAGATGTGCGGTTAATAATACTGGAACTGGCAGACTGCTCTTCCACAATAGAGGCCAACTCAGTTATAGTCCCCACTACCTCCTGCACCGCCGAGGTCACTTGTTCGGAGGTAGCAGATAACTGTTGGCTGTGGGCTGCCAAATTATTGGAAGAACCGCTTATTTCCATAATCATGCCTCGCCTGTCCTTAAGCATTTTATTAAAAGTAACCCTTAATTTGCCTATCTCATCATTTGATTTAATCTGCAACTCTCTTTCAGTCAAGTCATTTTCTGCGCCCATTCTGTGCATTTCATTAGTTACTTCAACAATCGGACTGGATATGGACCTGGTTATTAACACTGCAATTAAGAGAGCAATTAAAATAGCTATGGTTATTATAATTACGACCAGTCTTCTCACTGCCGCGGCATCGTCAACAGTACTTGTCACTATTTTATCTATATCGGTATACTTGCTGTCAGTATACTCCTGAAGCAATCTCTGAGTTTCCTGGTATTCATCCAGTACAGTAGTACCCGCTTCCTTTGCTCCGGGCAAATCACCTGCTCTGACCAGAGGGATAACCTCCTGCAGACATACCTCTACATAATGATCATTGCTTGATTTTATCTTATTCATCAATTCTATATTTTTCGGCTGGCGACTGGCGTTTGCAATTTCCTGAGTTTTTTGAGAAGCTTTTTTTGCCGTCTCAGCAAACTGGAGGGCATATTTCTCATCACCGTAAAGCATAAAGGCCCTTAGTTCCATCACCTGCTGGTCAAGGTATTTCTGCAGCATGTAAGCATTATTGTACCTTGGCATTTCGTTTTTCTGCAAATTAACTGCCTCTTCATAAATGACACCGAATTTATACACGGCTATCAGTGCAGCTATTGATATAACCAGCAAAACCAGTATAAAAGAGCTGATTATCTTTGTAGCCAGTTTCATATTTCTAAATCTCAAAACTATCATCCTTCCTCCAATTATAATATATATCAGAATGCTTATAAGTCCCTTTGCTTCATGATATGCACACTCCCTTCTGATTTTAGAGATTTATACGAGGTTTTATTTCCTCCTTTTTATTAATAATTAAGTATATTGACATATTACAATATCAATTTTTATTATAAATGCCTATTATTTTCAAAAATATCTGACTAAATAAAATATTTTTATATAAATTCTAGCAACTTTATAAATTACCTTTTAAATACCTTAAATTCTTAGAACAATATTTATGAAACAAACATAAAAAACCCTGTCGAATGGCAGGGTTTTTATGTCTGTTTCATAAATTTATTATTTTCAAGTGCAGCAGCAACTAAAAATCAGTAATTGTCCGGCGATAAGAATCAAGTTAAACAACAAAATAATTCTTAATAACCGCAAAAATATCCAATACACGCACTACACCCACTAATTGATTATTCCTTAATACCGGCAATGAGTTTACATTATATTTTAGCAATACCTTAGCTGCCTCGTAAATACTGTCTCCGGCATTAACCGAGGCACTGTTAATAGGCCTCATAACATCTCTGACCCTGATTGAATTCTCTTTTAAACGCTGCATATAGTACCAGCCCCAGGACTCAGACTTAATACCTATATCATCAAGCAATTCCTGTAAGCCGGCTGCTTTCAGTAAACCCCGTATAGTTAGGACACCTACAAATTGACTGCAATTATTTATAACCAGAACGCTTCTATGTCCATGCCAAGCCATTCCATCCCGGTGAAAGGAATTCTGTATAACCTTAATTGCATCGTAAACTGTAGCATCCTCGGCAATTTTTTGATAATCTTCTACCGGAATCATTATTTCTTCAACTGCCTTATTACGTACCAAGCCTATACCCCCCGGCGGCAATAATTATCTTATTATTCCAATAATTCTCCCAGTGACCAGAACAAATCAATTGTCCGGACAATGCCTACCAGTTGTTTTTTGTCCATCACCGGTAAAGAATTCACCCTCCTTTTAACCACCAGAAGCAGGGCCTCAAATACAGATTCATCTTTCTGTACGGTAACCATATTAATCGGTCGCATAATCTCTTTAACCGTGATACTTGCATCATCCAGATAATGAGCGAAATAAAAATCACTGAATGAACGGTTTTTTGTCAGTTGCTCACCACCGGCTTTCATCTTCAGAGCCTTTAACAGACTTCGCAAAGTCAGAATACCAATGGGAATCCCTTTATTATTAATTACAAGAAGGGATTGAAAACCGAACCAGGTGCCGTCCTTTTGATGAAAAAATACACTTAAAGTATTAATAGCTTCTACGACTAATGCATCCTGCTTTATGACCGGGTAATCCTCTTTGGGAATCATGATGCTTTGAACTGTAGATACTCGGGCCATATACCAACCCCCGTTTTTACCGTTAATTATTCGATGATACCCAGCTCTTTCATCTTTGCATAAAACGAGCTGCGGTTCATTTTTAAGGCGCTGGCAGCTGCCGATCTGTTCCAGTTATTATCTTCCAGCGCTTTAATTATAACCTCCCGTTCAACCTCCGAGACTATCTCTTTAAAAGATTCTCCTTCAATCTCAGAAAGCCAGCTTAACCGTTTAGAACCCTTTTTTAGACTTATTGGCAGGTCATCCAGAGTAAGAACCGGCCCGCTTGACATCAACACGGCTCGCTCACACAGGTTTTTCAATTCTCGTACATTGCCCGGCCAGTCATAGGCTCTCAACATTGCGGCTGCCTCATTGGAAAAACCCGTTACAGCCTTACTGTACTCAACATTGCAGCATTTAATGATATAGTCCACCAGTGCGGGTATATCTTCTTTTCTCTCTCTTAAGGGAGGCAACATAATATCTACAACATTAAGGCGATAAAACAGGTCCTCCCTAAATACCCCTTCCTCGATAGACTTTTCCAAGTCGATATTCGTAGCGGCAATAATCCGCACATCAACCTTAATAGTTTCAGTACCGCCCAACCTGTCAAATTCCTTCTCCTGCAGCACTCTTAGCAGTTTTGCCTGTAAAGCAGGAGACATTTCTCCAATTTCATCCAAAAACAATGTCCCTTTATTTGCCAGCTCAAACCTGCCTGATTTAACACTCACTGCTCCTGTAAAGGCCCCTCTTTCATAACCAAACAGTTCACTTTCCAACAAACTTTCCGGTATGGAGGCGCAATTGATTTTTATAAAAGGTTTATCCTTTCGCACACTGTTATAATGAATGGCCCGTGCCACCAGCTCTTTGCCGGTACCGCTTTCCCCGCGGATTAACACTGTAGCTGAGGTGTTGGCAACCCGGCCGATAATTTTATAAACATTCTGCATAATAGGTGAAAAACCGATCATCTGATCTTCTTTATATTCAATATCTTCATCCGGCATATCTGTATTATCATCAATCAATTCTTTTATTTCTACAGCCTTTTCCAAAACCCTCATGACTTCCTTAATATTTAAAGGCTTCATTAAATAATCAAAAGCACCTAATTTCATAGCCTCAATCGTCGTTTCCGTTGATCCGTAGGCAGTCATAAGAATTATTGGTATTTGACTGCCCCTTCTATTTATAATTTCCAGCACCTCAATACCGCCCATTTCAGGCATTCTTATATCCATGAAAACAACATCCGGCTGATATTGATCAATTTTATCCAGAGCATCCCGACCGTTTGAGGCTGTTTTCACATTAAAGCCGCTGTCCAGGAAAATATCCGTGAGCACCTCACGTACACTGCTCTCATCATCTACTACCAGAACCAGCTTAGCAGGCTTGGTCATCTAATCTTCCTCCTTCGTTTTTAAATAAAACGAAAATTTTGCTCCCCGACCTACCTCACTTTCCACTTCAATATGCCCACCATGCGCTTGTATTATCTCATGCGCAATAGCCAATCCAAGACCGGTTCCTTTAGGACGAGTAGAAAAGAAAGGATCGAATAGCTGAGCCAAGTTTTCAGGGGGAATTCCACAACCGGTATCCGATACGGAAACATAAACCTTATCTTTGGCCGCACAATATTCAGTGCTTACGGTAACAGTTATTTCTTCCTGTATTGCCTGCATAGCGTTAAAAAACATATTTGCCAAAACACGCTCGATCTGCTCCGGATCGATCCATACCAGAGGTAAATTTGATTGGTAATTTCGAACAAAATTGCATTTATCCTTGTAAACCTCTTGAAAGAAACCTAACACATCTTCTATTAAAAAGTTAATATCCTTTTTGATAAATTTCGCCTCGGCCGGCTTGGCAAAATACAAAAGCTGGTCTACTATTGTATCAAGCCTGGTCACTTCTCTAAACATGGTTGACAGGGCCTTGGGACTTGGGATATTTTGATCCTGCCAGTGCTGAATATAACAACTAATTGAAGTAAGAGGGTTTCTGATTTCATGCGCCACACCGGCGACCAGTTTACCCAGAGCCGCCAAGCGTTCCTGACGGTGAACCCTTTCCCTAAGTTTAACACGTTCAGTAATATCATGCACAGTCAAAACAGCGCCGATAATATTATCTTGAGCATCCAACAAAGGCGAAGCGCTTAAAAGAAGCTGCAACAACTCCTTCGCCTCAGTATGCCAAACAACCAGCAAATCTTTAGAATACCAGTTATCTTCCAGTGTCCTCCTCATATAATCGGCAAAAGGAGGATCAACAGGCAGCACCTCAGCGTAATGCTTATAAAAAAAATCCGGCGGAAGGTTAAAAATCTCTTTAGCCATATTGCTGGCAATAATTAGCTTTCCGGCCGCATCGACCACTAAAATAGCATCATTAATTGAAAGCAGCATAGTTTGATTATATAGATTAAGGTCAGATATTTTTTTAGCAAAACGGTTAACAGCGTTTACTATTTCACCCAACTCACCCGGTGCTGCAGTTAAGGTTTTGCTTAAATTATTTTCCAATAAATTTACACCATC
This sequence comes from Desulfofarcimen acetoxidans DSM 771, assembly GCF_000024205.1. Classification (NCBI taxonomy): domain Bacteria; kingdom Bacillati; phylum Bacillota; class Clostridia; order Eubacteriales; family Peptococcaceae; genus Desulfofarcimen; species Desulfofarcimen acetoxidans. The sequence continues at coordinate 1,032,729 of NC_013216.1, read as the reverse complement.
CCTGATATGGTGCACCTGGTCGACAAACTGCCGGAATAGCAGCATGCTGCCGCCAATCCCGGTAACAATAAGAGTTAAAATAACAGCGTAAACTATAGTCTCTACTTCCCGACGCTTGGTATAATAACCAACCTCGGAAAGATAGTCAGCAATTCTGATAACGCCTTCCACCCGGTTATCCCTGACAAAAGGCTTATATATTTCGACAATTCCACCTTCCTCTGAGCCCACATTTTGAAAAACATCCTGTTGTTTTTCCAGAGTTTCATCAAAAGCCTTCTTGCGGCGCAGTGAATAATTTTCATTTAATCGCTCCGTACCGTCATAAAATACATCCAATTCTTTACAATATATCCCCATATGAACATTTGGGTAATCCCGGTGAACACTGCCTATTACCCCGTTAACCATTTTGCCCAGAATGATTCTTTGCTCTTCCCTGCTCAGTTTAGCCGCGCCTTGACTTTCCAAATAACTGCTCAAACTACCGGGTATCTCCTGTTCGATACGATAAGCAGCCATATTGAGGGTTTTTTTCTGATTTTCTAACAAAGCCATCTCACTATTCTTGCTGATATGCAGCATATAACCGATCAAAAGCACCGGGATAACTAATAGTAATAGAACAAAGAACAAAATGCGGTTACCAAAACTTACATTGTTTAGTTTTTTTAGTATAAGCTTGCGCATTAATACCCCCGCTTTTCTATAAGAGATAACTACTATTATATATTCAGTCACTTACTGAAGTAAAGAATATAACTTATCTCTTCAAGGGAGAGTGCCTTATAAAAAAAATTGGCAAAGTTTTAAACTCTGCCAATAACACATATTTATGGGAAGATTAGTAATATTAAGGTCAGAACCTTAATCCTTAATGACATTTTTATGATGCGCTGGCTTTACTTTCAGCAACTTGACCTTTGACAATCGAACCCCTTCGATAAGCCTTAAGCATCCAACTGAGAATAATACCTGAGCCAACCAAACCACTGGCATAAAGTATTAAATTACTGGCCAAAGTTAAGTTATCATGCATGGCTTTAGCCATTGACAAACTACCCAGATCATTCAAATATACAGGAACCATTAATACACGGCTTATGGCCACCACCGCAATAACACTGGTCATAACAATTTTAATTTGAAAACCACGCACTACACGCGTACCGATAGCGCCAAGAGTTAAGCCTAACAAAGAGCCCAAATACAGGCAAAGTACAATTCTTAAATCAACATAGCCGTAAAGAGCATACATGAAAGCTCCCTGCATCCCGGAGAACACAGCCAAAAAGAGTTCTGTACCGGCGGCCACATAAGTCGGCACACCCAGTATATAAATCATTGCCGGCACACCGATAAAACCGCCTACACCGATAGAACCCGCCAAAAAACCTGTGGCAAAACCAACTGCCAGAGCAAGCCAGACAGAGGTTCTAACATTGGCAACCTTAAAATAAACCATGGGCGGAAGGTTTATGTTCTTTATTTTTTCAGCCAAGCCTCCACCTTTGGGTTTTATGCCTTTCTTTATATTACTGATGTCACGGGCCATAAACAGTGATACACCTGTAAGCATAACCACAAACAAAACACTGATATACAAATTTGAACCGGCCTGACCCAACTTATGCAAAACCCCGCTGTTCATAGTTACAGCAACCTGCACACCGGCCAATAGCGCGATAAACATTACTATGCCCATTTTTCTATCAACATTACCAAATTCACCATGTTTCTTGGAACCAACTATAGCCTTACCGAATTTATGTGTAATATTCGCGGCTACAGCCATTATACCAGGGACACCAAGGCTCATCATAGCAGGTGTCATGATAAAGGCTCCACCGGAACCTAAAAACCCGCTTAATAACCCTCCTACAAAACCAATTGCCGCAAGTTTTATAGCAAACGGGGGAGTCATAGTAAGAAACGTAATAGCTTCCCCTGCTGTCGGCATTGCTCCACCTGCCATGTCTATTCCTCCCTCAAAACTTGAGATTCCAGAGTTTGTTCTAAAGTACACTTGCAAAGTTTTGAAATGGCTGCTCCGAAAATATAAGATACAACTACTGTAATGCTCATCGAAATCAGAGGAGCATAATATGTTTTATTAGTTAAAAGATCCATTAACGCTTTAGCATTAGTAAAAACCATATAATATATAATACCTGATAATATGAATAATATTACTGCCTTAATAATTGCTGACGATTTACTCTCTGTATGGTGATCGTGACTCAAGGTACTCCACCTCCTAAAAGCTTTCCCAATAAAATACAAAATTAATTTAATCAATTCATCAAATTACTGTGTCAAATAATGTGCTTGGCTCTTCAACTTCAAAGGTGCTTAAGGATAAGATTAAATTGCTAAGGTGCTTAATTGAGACGGTCAAACTTATTAGTACTTTTTATAACTTGCTTCAGCATACCCCCTCTCTTTACCAGTACAAGTAGCAAATACAATGCCAATATTTTTTCAACCGCCACCCCAGTGATTGCAGCAATTTCTCACCCTAAAACAATAGGCAGGTGATTAGTATCCGGTCAACGCCGGTTATTTTTTAATCACCTGCCACTGAAAAAATCCGCCCATTAAGTTTTTTAAACTTTTTATCGGACATTTTTATAATGCTCAACTGTCCAGATATAAGCCAACAAACACATGTTAAAGTTCATCCGAATAATTTACCCTTACTTCTTTAGCGAAATATTTTTATGCTTACCGCCCAAATTCCTAATCTCACCTTTTTCTCACCAGAAAACCCTGCTCCTGTAAGGTCCGCAACGCCGCCTCTTGCCGGAATTCATCAATAAAAGCCAGGCGAATAGTACCCTCATGCCCTTCACGCACCCTTAATATTTCTATATCAGAAATATTAATATCTAATTCACCCAAATAACCTGTCACATCAGCAATCATACCGGGACGATCCGGTATGGTAACGACAATTTCATAGAGTGCGGGAAAGTAGCCTTTGGACTTGGCCGGAACAGCTGCTCTGACTTTAGCAGCCTCCTGTATCAGTCCCATAATCTTTTTATCATCCGATTTTTCAACTGCCTCCTTAAATAAAGCTAATTGCATATTAAAATCAGCCAAAACCTGCAGCACTTTTTCTCTATTGGACAAAAATATGTCCCGCCACATAACCGCGTTGGACATAGCAATCCTGGTAGTATCTTTAAACCCTCCCGCCGCCAACGGCAAAATACTCTCCCAGCCCGGCAGGGCAGCTAAAGTATTTACCAGCGTATAAGCTACAAGGTGCGGCAAATGACTAATAACAGCAACTGACTGATCATGCTCCTCGGGAGCCAGTTCTACAGTTCTTGCTCCCAGCAAGCTAACCATATATTTTACTTTACTAAGAGCAGCAACATCAGTATCTTCGTTTATGGTAAGCAAATAATAAGCATTTTCAAAAAGATGGGAATCCGCACCCAAGACACCTGAAATTTCCGAGCCAGCCATGGGATGACCACCTACAAAATATATATCCCCGGGCAGTAAAGCTGCGGCCCTAGCAGTAATTTCCATCTTAGTGCTGCCGACATCCGTTATAACAGTCCCGGCTGATAAATACGGCAGCATCCTCTCAAGTAAAATAACTGATTGAGCTACCGGTGCTGCCAGTATAACCAGCTCAGCGGCTCTAACACCCTCCTCCAGGGAAACTGTAGTCTCGCTAACCGCACCTAATTCCAAGGCCAGCCTAAGATTTTCTTTATCCAAATCTATACCTGTTATTTTCACATCAGTAAGTTTATTACTTAAGGACAGACCTATTGAACCACCAATCAGGCCCACTCCGACAATAGCAATTTTTTTAAACATCCTAACTTTCCTCCCACCGAAACAAGAAACCGCCTTGAAAAACGGAACAGCCCGTTTCACAGCAAGGCGGTTCTTAGATTTTAAGCATCCCGCGCGCAACCGCTTATCTTTTTATTACACTGCCAACAACTAACTGATGTCAAGCTGCTGCAAATGCATATCAGGGACGGCCAAATCTCGGCAAACAGAATTCTGCAGGCCGGCCAATCTAAGCATCAATACAGTAAAATTTTTCGGTGTCAGTGACTGTGCCCCGTCACAAAGAGCCTTTTCCGGTTCGGGATGAACTTCTATGATCAGGCCATCTGCTCCTGCTGCGAGAGAAGCCATAGCCATTGGCTCAACATAATTCCAGTGACCCGTTGCATGACTGGGATCCACTACTACCGGCAGGTGGGTAAGTTTTTTAAGTACAGGAACAGCCGCAATATCCAGAGTATAACGCGTAAACTCGTTTACACCTCTAACACCACGCTCGCAAAGGATAACATCTTCATTACCTCCGGCTAAAACATATTCTGCCGCGGCTAAAAACTCCTCAATAGTAGCATTGGCTCCCCTCTTTAAAAGTACCGGTTTGCTAACCCGTCCAACTTCCTTTAACAAGTCAAAGTTTTGCATATTCCTGGCGCCAATCTGCAGCACATCGGCGTATTTAGCCACTAGCTGCACAGATCTTGTATCCATAACCTCTGTTACAATTTTCAGTCCGGTTAATGTCCTGGCCTCAGCTAAAAATTTTAGGCCGTCTTCATTGAGACCCTGAAATGAGTAGGGAGAGGTGCGAGGCTTAAAAGCTCCACCACGCAAAAAAGTAGCACCGCAAGCTTTAACTGTATGAGCTGTTTTCAAAAGCTGCTCCCGGCTTTCAACCGCACACGGCCCTGCCATAACATGAATTTTGTCTCCACCTATTTCCAAATTATCTACCTTAACTACTGTATCGGTTTTCTTAAAAGCCCTGCTGGCCAGTTTAAACGGCGTAGAAACTTCAACTACCCGCTGAACAGAAGCAACCCCTTCAATATTAAGTTTTTTCAAACCATCAACCTTTAATGTGGAAACTATCACCGGATTCATATTGCTTCTGGTCCTAAACGCCAATACACCTTCATCATTAAGCCTGCCCAATACTAAATCTATATCTTTCTCCGGTGCAAAGCGGTTAAATTCAATAAGCATAACAGTACCTCCTCAGCGTTTATAGCTATTTGTTTTGACAGTCTTCTGCCTACTAAACGGAACAGTCACTAAAAAACGCAAAAAACACCCCCTGCAGAGGAGTGTTAACCGGTACTTAAAAACATAATAATCCCCCCTACCATACTTCCATCCTACATTTTACAGATAATACCGCGACTCTCAGACCTATATGCAATAACCCATTCTACATTTTACATTTTAACACACATACCTATTTATTTACAAGCTCACTAAATATTATAGCGATAAAAAATAGCTTTATAATTACTGAAATGTTTTTTAAGATTTAGAGTATTATAAAACAAAAAAATATATTATGATAGTTTAAAACTTGAAAGGAGAATCTTCATGAATATCAATAATTTTGAATTCCCCAGAGAATTCTTGATTGTTGGAGCAGCAGTTAAAACGGGCATTTTTCAAGCCCTGCACAAAGAAGCATTAACCCCGGAACAGTTGGCACAAAAATTAAAAGCTGATCCAAGGGCTGTCTGGGTTGTAACAGAATCACTTTTGGAATTAGGTTACCTTAAACAAACAGATAATGTTTTAAAAATCAGCAATCAGGCCAACTCTATGTTTTACAACCCCGAAAGCCCGGACTATAACGGTTTTGCTTTTATGCATACTTATGACTTGTTTACTCCCTGGTTGGGATTGCCGGACACGATAATCAGCGGAAAACCTTACCCCAAAGAAAAAAAACAGGGACCGCCTAAAAATTTCATCAGGGCCATGAGTCATATCGCTCAAAAAAGCGCCCCCAACGTAACCGCTTATTGTTTAGAAGGACTGCCACGGAAATCTAAAATACTTGATATAGGAGGCGGACCTTTAACTTACGCGAGGGAATTTGTAAAACGCGGAGCTTCCGTTACTATTCTCGATCTACCTGCAGTTATAGATATGATGCAGCCGGATCTTTTGCCGGGTGAACCGATTACTATGCTTAAAGGAGACTTTAATGAAGGATTGCCTGACGGTCCCTTCGATTTAATTTATCTGGGCAATGTATGCCACATATATGGTGAAAAAGAAAACCGGCGGCTCTTTCAACGATCCGCTAAAGCACTGTCGGCAGAGGGAAGAATTGCTATAATAGATATGATTCGCGGTACAAATGTCCACGCCGCGCTATTTGCAGTAAACATGCTGGTAAATACTGAAAACGGAGGCACCTGGACTTTTGAACAATACAAAGAATGGCTTACAGATGCGGGTTTTAAGGTTAAACCTTATTCCGAAATCAGCGGAAGACAAATAATCACAGGAGATAAACAGTAAAACACCCATTTATGGGTGTTTTACTGTTTATTATTTGACTTGGCCATACACTCTTTGCATATACCAAATATTTTTAAGTGGTGGTTGCTAATAGAAAACTGGTAATCATTAGTTATTCTATTCTCCAATTCCTCCAGCAAATCCTCATTTACTTCAATAATTTTATTACACTTTTCACAAATTAAATGATGGTGGTGGTGACCGTCCCCACTGTCATCGCCAAACTCATACCGCTTGCGGCCATCCCCAAAATCCATGGCATGAATAATATTGAACTCACAAAATAACTCTAGAGTACGGTAAACAGTTGCCAAGCCCATATCAGGGGATTTTTGCTTAACTAAATTATATACTTCCTCAGCACTCAGGTGCTTATCTTTATTCTCCAACAATATGCATAAAATACATTCTCGTCTTGATGTAAGTTTGTGTTCATGAGATCTTAGCTTCTCGCTGACTTCTGCAATAAATTTCCGCACTTGTTCCACCACCAGAGCACTTTTTTGTTAGTATATTTAACCAAAATTAATTTGTCAACTAAAAAGAGCAGTATACAATAAGTATAACTGAAATCAATTGTTATTAATATATTATATTCTGTACTTTTTAAGCAAAACCCTTTGAAGGAAACAAAGAATTATTGACATAATTAAAAAAAAGAAAAAGCTTATTGCATAAAAGCAAATAAACTTTTTCTATTATCTTATATATCCATTGGAGTACCGGCGTCTGATATAACGCTTGCGTCTACGAATTCTGCTTATTCTTAACCTCAATAATAATATTCCCAATAATATTCCCACTAAACCCACCGATAAGGACCAAACCCACCACCTGGCAATAATATTTCTTTCAATATCGCTTTGAGCCAGTAAATCAATACGAGCTATGTCGGTTTCTCCATCACTAAAGATTAGCTCGCCCAATTTTTGACCTTTTTTCAGCGGAGCTTTTATATTTTTATTCAAAACCAGCCTTCTTTTTAATTCATTGCCATTTTTAGTAGGCAAATTCCAGGTAAAATCCCTGTCGGTTACCAGGGAAACAGCCTTCAGTGAGCCATTCGACACTTCTGCCTGACCCATAACCTGTCCACGCTTGACCAGATATATATTACGAAAACTATTAAAACCATAGTTAAACAAATTCTCCGTATCAGTCCAAAGATCATTCCCTTCACTCTTTAACACTACCGCAATCAACTCACGGTCATCTCGCTTGACTTCTGCCGCAATACACTGTCCGGCTGCAACAGTATAACCGGTTTTGATACCAATAGCCCCTTCATATCTGGACAACAGCTTATTATGATTCACCATATATTTTTGACCTTCAGGATCAACCCTGGCAATAGTTATTTCTTTTTCCCGCACTATTTCCCTGAACTTATCATTTTGCATAGCATACCTTGCGATTAGAGCTAAATCATAAGCGGTAGTATAATGATCTTCATCCGGCAGACCATGAGGATTAGTAAAATGGGAATGAACAGCCCCTATTTCTTTCGCCTTTTGATTCATCATAACAGCAAAATTATCCGCAGACTTTCCATAGTGCTCAGCAATGGCCTCCGCGGCATCATTGGAGGAAGAAAGCAACAAAGCATAAAGCAAATCCCTAAGAGTTAGTTTCTCCCCTTCTTGCAAACCGATATTTGTTCCCTCAGTATTTGCCGCTTCCCAACTCACAGGTATCAGATCATCCATTTTACCTTTTTCAATAGCAATAATACCAGTAAGGATCTTGGTTGTGCTGGCTGGATACATCCTCTCCTGCATGTCTTTATTATATAGTATTTGCATATTTTGAGCATCCATTAATACTGCAGTCATACCGGTGATATCGGGGGCATCATCTGCAAATACCGGTGCAGCAAATGCCAGTAAATATATTAAAAAGATAATACCGATGATATGCTTCTTCAACATTCCTTTCACCCTTAAACCAGATCATTTTTGTTAGATAAATATTATGCTCATACTATTAACCCCAATAAACATACTATAGTATTATACCAATAAATAAGACAATCTCCAATATCTATTTTAGAGCTTGTGTTCTGCAACATTAAAATAACCAAATAAACGAGCTAACAAACATAATATCATATAATTATTTCCATTTACATTCAAAAACTTTTTTTGTTTGCAGATTATATTCGAGATTAAAGGGAAAAACTATATATAATCATAATCAAGGAGGGTTATATTTTGGTTCAAATTGATACTAACGGATTAAACGTTGCTGATTTAAATAATGAGGAGTTTCAGATGCTCTTAGACGCAGAAAAGAAAATTAACCAGAATAATAAAGACGAAGTCTATCTGCTGGCAGTAAGAAGGTAATGCTGTTTTTCAAAACATTAAAAGAACAAGGAGTGGACAAAGGCGCATATCCATAGGGACAAATTATGAACCGTGGGTATTAGGTGAGGCAGACAGCAGATTAAGCTGTCTGCCTTTGCCGTTGTTCGGCTATTTTCTCGGCTTCTTCTGCAAAAGCTCCGACGACGCAGATGTCACGGCAGTGGATTCTAATTTCCTGCTCCGCCGTTCTGGAGTACCGTTCTGCTCTCTCGCCGACCTCAATCTTTTCGATAAAGATGTTCAGAAGTTCACCGCTTAACTCGGTTATTTCAGTGTACCGCTTCGCCTTGTCGATGAATCGGGTGACGTTTGAGATGGATGCTTGCAGTTCCTCAATCCGATGTGCTGTCTGTGGGATACGCTCCTTCAGGCTTTTTTGTTCTGTGTTGTAATCCTCGGAGGAGACGTTCCTTTTGGTGCAAAATCATCATCGCCCATGATTCCTATTTTATGACCATTTTCATACATATCCTCGGCAACGGTGCCGCCGCCCATAATACCGACCTGTTTATTGATATCGCCCTTGCTGCCAACAGTTCCACCTCCCATGACACCAACCTTATTTCCGGTGAGTTGGTCGCCGGGATTGCCAACCATTGTACCGATGCTACCGCCGCCCTCATCAACTACCCATCCGAAGCCTGGTATCCATACATGGGGCTTGCCGTCGATGACTGTTCTATCGCCTGGCTTTGGTTCGGCGGAGGCTGGAACAGATTTTGACTAAGACTGTACTGCTGGTGCTGTCGGCGTCTCTGTTTCTTTCTCTGTAGTTTTCTCCGTTTTCGACAAGTTGCTTTCCGCGACAATCTCTGCTTCGAGAATCGGGGTATCTTCAGAGATAAAAATATGCGGAACCACCTCTGACCGAGCCTCAGATTCGGCGTTTATGGCGGCTTTTATTGGCGCGGCGGGTTAAACCCTCCACCTCTGCGTTCCGTGGTCACACAGAGGCACACAGCGCGACACAGGTGATGACGCCAATTCCAGCGATTATTTGCCTTTTCTTATAAACCATCTCCCTTCGCCAACACACATACCACAAGACAGTGCAGAAAGCTACTAAAATCTTCACAAAAATGCTGAGGCAAAAATGTGGTAAAAATGCGATATTTGTTTTTTTTATACGAAAAGAGGTGTTTTCAAGCTCCGCATGTGATATAATGATGCCATGCAAGGTAGCATGCCATGAGAAATAGTAACGAGGTGAATAACGTGGCGGTTAGTTATAATAAGCTTTGGAAATTGCTTATTGATAAAAAAATGAAAAAGAAAGAATTGCAGTCTGCTGCAGGTATCAGCGCCAGCTTAGTCACAAAACTTGGGCGCGATGAACCTGTGACAATGACAGTGCTAATGAAAATATGCAATGCTTTAAAGTGCGATATCAGTGATGTCATGGAGATTATCCCGGACGAGCCAAAAGATTAAGCCTTATAGGTGATTTTGTAGGGGATAGAAATGAGTAATATATTATGGGATGACCCGCCCTGGATGCGGTCAGTAAGACGTATGGAAGAGCTTTTTAGAGAGCCCGCTTGGGTGAGGTCATTTAACGAAACGAACTCTCGGCTTAACCAAATTTCACAATTACAAACCATATGGGAGCGAAATAGCAAACTGCTTGATTATTCGTCACAGTTACAACGGGCGACGGAATCAATTCGCATATGGGAAGCCGCTAAGCCTATGCTCGATATGCAGGACAGGCTCAAAGATATTTTGGGCAATCAACAGCTAATGCAAAGTATAAATGGAGCTGCTTTGCTACAAAAAGATTTGTTCGCTAATACTGGACTTATGAAAGCGGCACAGGAAGCTACTGCATGGTATAACAGTAATTCTATGTTGTTTCGCAGCATCGAAACGCTGATGCCGATTATTTCAGACACTCCTCTTATAAAAACCATTGCGGATGCTCAATTAAATTTTGCGGAAATGGTTCGGGGTTTCGATTTCAATTTTATTAGTTTCGGCGAAGGCACACTTATTTATGACGGTCATGAATACACGTCTGCGGAGCTAAGCATGGAACTGGACAATGAAATTGTTTTAGTTCAAACGCATAAGTCGATACCGGAACGGTTTGAAGAATTTAAGAAAAAGTATTGGGTGATACCCTTTATCATTTTTATACTTCTAACGCTACCGGATGTTTCTGACAAGATTGAGTATTATTCTGAAAAAATCAAGGCAGTTATTTCGACACTTAGTCCGCAACACGAAGAAACCTTTGCTTATGTAATCAGAGACAGCGCAGTACTCAGGGAATCAGCCGACTCAAAATCACCGCAGCTTGTACGTTTGCTGTACGATACAAAACTTCAGATGATTTCAGAAATGCCCCGCTGGGTTCAGGTTGAGTACATAGACGAGCAAGGTAATTCTTTTACAGGATGGATTTCAAAGATAAGTGTTACAACCGAGGATGATTCCCCAAATTAACCATAAAGGCGGTGAACATCATGAGTGATAAGAAGAAGAAAAAAAGTGTACAGCTTCGCAACAGCACAGCCGAGTTTTTAATATTTTCATATCAGGTCGGCGGTGATGGTGTTGAAGTCCGTGTTCAGAACGGAACAATATGGCTGAGCCAGAAGCAGATGGGATTGTTATTTGACACTTCATCTGGTAACATTGGCCTTCATCTAAAAAATATTTTTAAAGAAGAAGAATTGAAACAAGATTCAGTTACCGAGGAATTCTCGGTAACTGCCGAAGACGGCAAAAATTATCGTGTCAAGCATTATAACCTTGATGCCATCATTGCTGTAGGTTATCGTGTAAATTCAAAACGAGCGACAGCCTTTCGACAATGGGCAACAGGAGTTTTGCGTGATTATGCTCTGCATGGCTACTTGCTCGATAGAAAGCGGATGGAAAACGGCGCTTTTCTTGATGAGGATTATTTCGAACGTCTGCTTGAAGAGATTCGGGAAATACGACTCTCAGAACGACGCTTTTATCAAAAAATCACCGACATCTATTCAACTGCGATGGATTATGATAAAGATTCGCCCATAACAAAAGAGTTCTTTGCAAAGGTTCAAAATAAAATGCATTTTGCCGTTCACGGGAGTACTGCTGCCGAATTGATTGTTGAACGTGCCGACGCTAAAAAAGATTATATGGGATTAACCAGCTGGGCGAATAGTCCTGACGGGAAGATTCTCAAAAGCGATGTTACTATCGCCAAGAATTATCTGACGGCTGAAGAACTTGCTGATTTAGGCGCTATTGTGAATGCTTACTTGGACTTGGCTGAAAGGCGCGCCAAACGCAGAATCCCAATGACTATGGAAGACTGGGCTAATAGACTCGATATCTTCCTGCAGGCTGATGACAGGGAGCTTTTAACAAACGCAGGAAAAATATCGGCACAAATTGCAAAGGATCATGCAGAAAGCGAATATGAAAAGTATAGAGTCATCCAGGACAAGCTGTTTGAGAACGATTTTGACAAGCAAATGAAAATTCTTGAACAGGAGATTGCAAAATCAGAAAAAGATAAAGATTCTAATGGCGACAAAAACTGAGGTTCAATATAGTTTTCGGGGGTTGATGGTATGAGGCTACCGGAGTGTGGTTTGCTCGCCGAAGAAGAGTATGTTGACTATCTTGACGAACCGACTTCGCTGGATAATATTACGAGTGGTGGTGTTCCGCCGGCAACACGAAAGCTGAGTAAGTGAGGTGAACAGCAATGTGGCATATCACAATCAACGCGGGCGAACGCTCATTGCTGTACGCCGCCGAAACATTTGAACAGTTCGAGGCGCTTCTGCGACTCTTTGAAAAGCTGGGCAATGAGGAAAACGAGGCGTGGCGGGATTTTCAATTATTATTGTGGCCTATTTTTAGATTAACACAAACATGCGAGCGTTGAGCAGGACGATGACATTCGCGGCAATGCTTACGGCATTCAGGTTGGGCTGAAAGTCTTGCTGACCACCCGCCCCGGATATATGAAGCACTTCCTCACAAAGACGCTTAAGCAAATAGGCAATATCCTATCCGGCGACGAACTGCCCGGCAAGGATTATGTTGATGTTCTGCTGACTCAGTGGTTCATCGTCAAGCTCACTGAACCGGCATCAACGGCGACAACATCAGTAAAGAGAAGCGTACCGGCGCATAAACGCACTACGGATATTGCGTTCTCCTACGGTAAAATCAAAGTTGAGTACATACTCGACGATGAAGGCGAACCAGCTATACGAATCCCGTCTATCCGATTGGCGAGCCGTGATAACCCGGTGCTGAGAATCTTCTCAAACGCTGATATGGTATATCAGCACACCATTGGCATCTACGGAAACGATTACGCAGCAACATCAGAAGAGACTATCGTTCCGCTTTCCGATATTTCCGATGCCGACTTTATCAGGTTTTACGCTGAGATAATGATTGGCGGCAAAGAGATTTATACTTCCGGAAACGGACTGAATGCCGTGGCTCTGCTTTTCAAAGACTCAAAACTCCAAACAGGAAAAACCATTGATGAGGGCAACTATGTTCTGTTCGCACCCAAATCGGTTAATATAAAGTTCCAAGGCAATGTCGAACGGCAACGCCGCTCTTATTTCGCTCAGTTGATTGACATTTATATTCAGGGTGAGGTTTTGGTCTTCGCTGACGGAAGATTGCTCTTTTGCTCACGAATGCCGGAAGGTTCGCTCCGTTTCCGTCTGCCGCAAACGCAAGTGGAGTATGTTGCGCGTGACATTTCATACCCGCTGTTCAACCGTGATGAGTTTTCCATTACGGCTATCGGCGCATACGATGGCAAGGTGCGCCTTGTGTTGCTTGCGGTACTACTATTGACAGCGGGTGGAGGAAGAATATCGAGCCTCGGAAAGGCTTTGTTGTTGGCAATGACCCCAACGATATCGTCCCTGCCGGTAGCCGAAAACCACGGAAATACCATCGCGGCGACATCATTTATTTAGGCGATACCGAACGCCACGAACTCGACATCAGCACGTTCCGTTTCGGTGACCACCAAGTTGTGCTTCGGACAACGGCAAACGACTCCTTGATGATTAGCTGTGATACCGAATTCCATGTTTGCGGTTACTGTGGATTCGCCAAGAGCCGCAAGGAATCAAAGAACTGGGGTTTCGTGCATGAAGAGAAGCACAAAGCCTCGTATGGACGGGAATGCTCCAACACAAAGCTGTATCCATACAGACTGTCACACATTTTCAAGACCGATGTTGTGTAGCTAATGTTCTCGGACAACGCGGATTTCGGCACGATGCTGTCCGTGATGTATGCCTTGCTTAGAGCGACTTCGCAGGTGCTTGACATTGAAAGCACGGACATTAGCGGATGCCTTTATGCCGCAAACGGCAATGTTCAATACTCAATTATCCTTTACGACAGCGTTCCGGGCGGAGCGGGTCACATCCACCGCATTGCAGCCGATGAGAGCATATTCCAGAGCGTTATCCGCAAAGCTCATGAGATTTGCTCGGAGTGCGAATGCTCGCCGTCCTGCTACAAATGCCTCCGTGACTACTACAATCAAGACTGGCATCCTGTTCTGAGCAGGGTAGTGGCGGCAGAGTTTTTGAAAATGTATCTGTAGCAAAAGGAGGTAAACGGTTAATCTGGAGCTTTATACCATTACACGAGCATTGAAACCCTTACCATGATTTTGAAATATAAGTCAATCCGCTTTAACAGTTTGTGTGAGGTTAACGATTTACAAGAACAGTATTCAAAAGACACAACAGAATTTCGGTCGGCTTTATTTTGTTAGCTGTTGGAGATAGGCATCATCCCTTGTGGGACAACGCCTATCTCTCGCATTTCCGTACCGGCTTGGGGTATGGTTCAATAAGTTACCCTATTAAAACGTACCTAACCACCCCTTGTTCTTTTTTAGTCAGCCTGTCTAAATTCATCATTAACCATTTTCCAAAAGGAGTCATCCTCAAAACCAAGACGCCAGATGGCTATACCTGAAACGTTATAACTCTTAACCGTTTCCAATTTAAAACGCAAACTGTAGTTATTTTCAAACCACAACTCATGCCTGACACCATTTTTATAATAAATGACACAGGGTACACTGTTTGTATTGTCCCATATAACATTACCGGAATTCTTAACTAAATCATTGACTTGATTCCAGCGCACTGCTCTGGTTCCCTGACTGGACCAATCATAACCATAAGCAGCCACGCCAAGAAAAATTTTTTCTCTGGGCATCACCTCGACTGCATAGTCCATAACCTTGTTAATCCAGGGCACCGAGGCAATCGGACCGGGAGAACCGCCAAACCAGTGCTCATCATAGGTCATAATCATAGCCTGATCAACCAGTTGGCCAATATCCTTATAACTATAAGCACCGGACCAGCTATCATTGGTAGAGTCAAAAGTTTTAGCCGGGATAGAAACGGTAAGCAGCAAATTTTCCTTGTGCAATTGGTCGCCTAATTCCTTTAGGAAAATATTATAATACTGCCTGTCTCCCGGCGGTAAAGCTTCAATGTCAATATTAACACCGTTATAACCATTGGCCTTCACTTTTGACATGATGTTTGCTTCCAGCCTGCTGCGGTTTTCGGCAACTGACAGAGCGTAGTGAGCAGCATCACTGTCAATTGGCTGGCCAATATTATGAACCAACAGCAATGTTTCCACGCTTCTCTCCTTGGCCAGTTTTAAAGCATCCTGCGGCACTTCACCGGTTAAACTGCCATCGCGGTTAACTTTGAAACTGAAAGTAGCTACAGTATCTATATAACTGCTGTACTTATCCAGGGAATTATAGGATAACTTATCTCCTGTATAATCCACTGTATAATAACCTAATACCATCTTCTTTAGCTTGTCTGCCGGAATAGCGGTAAGTTTTTGCAGTGCAATCCATTCCTCAGCATCAACTATACCGTCAACACGCAGCCGGTTAGCTTTCTCAAATTTTGAGACTGCGAAAAGTGTATTCAAGCCAAAATAACCGGAAACCTTTTCTCCTTGATAAAAGCCCGCAACTTTAAGTTTTGTCTGCAGCAAAGTAACATCAGGCCCTCTGTCACCGAGTCTTAAATTACCCGGTGTAACACTTGTTCCCGCCAGTGCGACTGTGGGAAACCATACGGCAAAAAGAAAAAAAACAACCAGACAGGTAACTGACTTGATTCCCAGTTTCCCCATTATCTCCCCCCTACTTAATTAATAAAACAATTAATTATTTTCGATAAAAAATGACAAATCCCTGCTCCGAACCCTTCGGGAACTGCTGGTTATGAGGGGGATAATAACCAACAAAACAGATTAAATCCAAAGAATTATTTAAAAGGTATAAATTATCTTATAAAGGCAAAGATTATCTAGAAGTATGCAGCAGTTTTAGAATAATCTAACTAGGGTGATCAACCATGTCTCTGCTAAAATTCAAGCGCTTGCCAAAGCACATCGGGATTATACCAGACGGAAACAGGCGCTGGGCTCAAAGCAAAGGCTTTGCTAAAGAAGCTGGTTATGAATTCGGACTGGAGCCTGGCTTGCAGCTCTATGATCTTTGCGTAAAGCTAGGTGTTAAAGAACTGACTTTCTATGGTTTTACCCAGGATAACACCAAAAGACCGTCAGCACAAAGAAAGGCTTTTCAAAAAGCTTGTACAGATGCGGTTAAAATGCTGTCCCAAAAAGACGCTTCACTCCTGGTTATAGGTAATGCGGCATCTCCGCTTTTCCCACCGGAACTCAAGGTTTATACCAAAAGACAGGTCTTCGGCAAAGATTTAATTAAAATAAATTTTTTGGTAAACTATGGCTGGAAATGGGATTTATATTCCGCACTGCAAACAAGCAGTTTTAATCAAACCAATCCGGTTAAAGCTATAGCTTCTTCAGAAGTGTCCCGTATTGATTTAATTATTCGCTGGGGAGGCAGACGAAGACTGAGCGGTTTTCTGCCAATTCAATCCATCTACTCGGACTTTTACATCGTCGAGGACATGTGGCCGGATTTTAAACCTGATCACTTCTATGAAGCTCTGGCCTGGTATGATTGCCAGGATACAACCTTAGGCGGTTAATACTCGAAGCAATTGAATAAACGAAAACCCCGTTGTAACTTTTATAACGGGGTCAATAGTATATACTTTCTATATTTTTTTCTGCATGGTCATACCCGTCGAAGGCGTCCTCTCTTTTAGCAAAATCAATATCTACTTCCAGCGACTCGGATACTATGGTATTTGCAATATTTTTTACATGATCGCTTATTCTTAAAAAGGCATTTATCAAATCCAGGTGAATGGAACTGGTTTCCTCCGTACATTGAGCGCCTTCCATCAGGCGATCAATGTGCCTCTGACGAAAGTGCTTCTCCAGTTTAAACAACTCCGGTTGAATACTTAGCACCTCACGGGCCAGATCCTGATTATTTGTGGCCAGAGCAATACTGACCATCCTTATTATCTCACAGACTCTTTCATGCATTTCATTTAGTTCTTGCCAGCCCTTCTCGGAGAAATCAAAATTAATTTTATACTTTTCTTTGGCCAAGTCTATAATATACTTCTCAATAATATCACCTATATGTTCAAAGTCATTGACGATATTCATTAGACCAATACACCTGTTAAAATCCGCTTTAGTAAGTGTCTGCCGCAAAATCTTAGCCAAAAACTGGCTGGTTTCTCTGGCTAAAATATCTACATATTTTTCCTTTTCCATAATATATTCCAAAAGCTCCGGATCATTTTCTTTAAAAACCTTTAAAATAGCAAAGGTCATGTCGGATACATGATCGGACATATGCAATGTCTCTCTGGTAGCTAAGCCAATGCCAATAACCGGTGATTTAATTGACTCATCATTTAGATAGCGTGGAACCTGCATATTTTTGCTTTCTTTTTTATCAGGTATAATCTTACTCAATACAGACTCAAATTTATTCAAAAACGGAAGACAAACAACAGCAACTAAAATATTATACACGGTATGCGCATTAGCTACCTGGTGTCCGTGATTAGACGTGGTCATGGCTACAAAATCGGCAAAAGGATGAACAATGGGCAGCATAATTACTACTCCTATGATCTTAAACAAGACCTGAGCAAAAGCCACTCTCTGTGATTCACGGGAGGAACCCAGACTGGAAAGAATAGCTGTAAAACAGGTTCCTATATTTGCTCCAAACAAAAGAAAGATGGCGGATTCCAAAGATGTTAAGCCCTGCATGGCCAGCAGCATAATAATGCCTATTGTAGCCGCACTGCTGTGTACCAAAAAGGCAAACAGGGAAGCAATTAGCATAGCTAAAAAAGGCTTATTCTCCAAACCCACCATTAAATGCTGAAAAAAAGGGTCATCTCTGAGCGGGTACATGGTGTCCGACATAATTTTCAAACCCAAAAATGTCAAGCCAAAACCCAATATAGCCAACCCGTATTGCCTGTGCTTAACCCGCTTGGTAAAAAAGATAATCATTGCACCGATACCTACCATCGGTAAGGCAACTTCCGTTATCTTAAAGGCTATTAACTGGGCAGTAATCGTTGTACCGATACCAGAGCCAAGCAAAACGCTCAACGTCTGGTTTAAGGTAATTATCGAGGCACTGGTCAGACCGACCAGTATGACTGAGGTGGCTGTACTGCTCTGAAAAAGTACGGTAATAACTACTCCCAGGAGCATGCCGACAAACCTGTTTTTAGTCAGTGTACTCAAGATAATTTTCAAACGCAAACCGGCAATAGTCTGTAGACTTTCGCTCAGCATTTGCATTCCAAATAAAAGAAGACCCATTCCACCCAAAAGACCTAAAAAGAACTCATTCCACATGATAGTTCTCCTCATATTAACAAACAATTACTAACAATATTAAATAAATGTTAATATTATGTTAACACTAAAGATCTAACTTTTCAAGTTATAATTCGGCGCTATTTCCCTGCCCGCGGCAAGACCAATCCTGCCTGGGGCATAATTATAGCCCTGTAATCCGGCCCGTGCTTTTTTTCCGCATAATTTAAAGCCTCCTCCAGAGTATGGCAGCAGGTCATGAACATATTTTTAACATCTTTCTCACTCATAGCCGATACGAGAATTACTTCCTTTTTGTCGAGCACCCTTGCGTATGCGTAAGCTTTGTGACCACCCAGGACAAAGCCCTTATCAAAGCGTTCAAATATGTCCTGCAAGTTCCTGGCCTCGGTCATCCAGTTTGTGAAAACAGGGCTGCCATAACCCTCGGAACATTCAGCTACCAGAATAATCGTACCGTTATCCTTAGTTACTCTCGATGCATTATCCATAGGTTTTTGTGCCTGGTAAAGATTAATATCCTTTGGATAACCGCCTGAACCGGCAATTACCACGTCAACCGGTTCTTTAACATCCACTAAATTTAAATCAGAAGATATGTTTACCCCCGCCTGCCAGGCCTCTTCGAGATCACCGGCTACAACCGCAACAATCCTGTTTTTTTCATTGGTCACTACGTTTAAAATGAAATCCACACCGGCCATTCTGGCAGCCTCTGTCATTAATTGATGTACGGGATTGTCCTTCCAGCGGGCCGTATCAACACGCGGGTCCGTCATACTGGCGTGATTGGCGGTAATTAACGGGCGGGCAGCTACACCCGGCAAAATAGATTTACGACCACCGGAAAAACCGGCTATATAATGTGGTATAATAATACCTGTGGTTATCAGCAAATCAGCCGCAGCTACTTCAGCATTTACCAGCAAATCACTGCCATTGCTCAATTGTCCCAGTGAAAACAAGTTTTCATCACAGTTGTGGTTAACCAGGCGATAATTATCTACAATACTGTCGGAGAATATCCGGCGGTTTTCCTCTTCCGTATTAGGACGGTGAGCTCCTGTGGCGATAACCAGGGTTATTTGCTCTTTATAAATACCGGCTGAGTGAATTTCGTCCAACAAAGGAGGCAGCATATGGTCATAGGGTGTAGGACGGGTAGCATCATTAACGACAACCACCACCCTGTCAGGCTTTTTTTGCGCTGCCAGTTCTGATAATAGGGGGGTACCAATGGGCCTGCTTAGAGCTTCCCTTACCAGTCCGGCAGGATTATCCACTTCTGCTTGTTCCTTGGGCAATAACACACCGGCTACATGCCGGTCATTAATCTCAGCCGTCATATAAGAATTACCGTATTTCAATTTAATTTGCATAGTACGGGCTCTTCTATTAATGAAACATTGATCTCACTTTTCAATGTCTTTTGTGGACAGATTGTTTACATCCGCCATAGCAGAAGGCCCTTCACCTTCCTTTCTAAATATAAAGTTAATTATTAAAAGAGGTGTCTGTTTTGAATCAAATATTTTTAACTGAAAGTTTATTAAAGATTCTCAGCCCGGAGCAGGTGCTGTCTGACGAATTTGATTTAAAATTTTATTCCTATGACAGTTCTTTTCAGGCCAAACTTAACCGTTATTTCCCGGACGCTGTGGTATTTCCCCGTTCTACAGAGGAAGTTGCGGCGGTTATGCGACTGGCCTATGAACACGGCATTCCAGTCACACCCAGAGGCGCAGGCACAGGGGAAACCTGTGGCTGCCTGGCTGTCGAGGGCGGCTTGGTGATGGATTTATCCACCTGGGATACTATTGAAGAAGTCGATACAGCCAATATGCAGGTTTTCGTTCGCCCCGGAGTAGTTCACGCCAATTTAAATAACCATCTGGCCTCTTACGGCTTATTTTTTCCGCCCGATCCCGGCAGCAGCCGCATGTGCACCGTCGGAGGCATGGTTGCCAACAACTCCAGCGGTTTGAGAGCAGTCAAGTACGGCACTACAGAGCAATACATACTTGGCCTGGAGGTAGTATTGCCCAACGGTGAGGTTGTTATCACCGGAGGACAAAAGTCAAGAGCTATAAAAAACGTTTCCGGGCTGAATTTAACTAAGCTTTTCGTTGGCTCGGAAGGTATCCTGGGTATTGTGACAAAGATAAGGCTGCGCGTCTGGCCAAAACCCAAAAGCCGGGGATTGGCAATGGCAGTCTTTGACAACCTGGAACAAGCCCCCCAGTCAGTGCTGGATGTCTACCAGGGCGGCATTCTGCCCTCCGGCATTGAAATCCTGGACGATTCAGCCATTAAAGCTATTAACATGTATAAACCGGAAATCAACCTTCCGAATGCCGAAGCCATCCTGCTTTTTGAAGTGGACGGAAACCCGGCAGGTGTGGAATGGGAAGGCCAACAGATAAAAGAAATCGTCTCCCGCAGGGCCGTCAGTGTTGAATGGGCCACTGAGCCCAACAGAATCAACAGTCTCTGGCAAGGACGCTCAGTGGTAGCAACCGCTGCGGCCCGTGTCCGTCCCGACGGCAGTAGAATTTTCGCCGGAGAAGATATCAGTGTGCCACTAAACAGGGTTACCGAATGCCTGCGCCGCATCAAAGAATTAGCTGCCCAACATGGGATTGCTGTAGTGAACTACGGCCATATCGGGGACGGCAATGTCCATACTGCTCCCGTGATCAATATGGACAACCAGGCAGAAGTTGAACAGGTACAAAAACTGACCGATGCCATCCACCGCCTGGCGGTTGAACTTGGCGGTGCCACTACCGGAGAACACGGTGTCGGTGCGGTCAGATCCCGCTACGCTCCCGCGGAACATGGCAGAGCACTTAATGTAATGAGAATGATTAAATCTGTCTTGGATCCCAAAGGCATTATGAATCCCGGCAAATTACTTCCCCCGGAGGGAGACGATAGCCAGTGCTAAGTCAACCGGATCAATTAAAAGATATACAGAGTCAATTTCAAAAATGCGTGCGCTGCGGGCTCTGCCGATCGGTCTGTCCTATTTTTAAAGAAGACCGCAGGGAAACCGCAGCTCCCAGAGGCAAAGTATTTTTAGCACAAATGCTGGCAGAAGGAGAAATTACACCTGACAGCAAAGCCGCCCAAAACCTTTCCATGTGCCTGATGTGTGAATCCTGTTCCAGCGAGTGCCCTTCGGGAATCGAAGTGCACAAAATAGTCAGCCTGGCTCGATCCATGGTTAATGAAAACAATCCTTCATTAACAAACAAGGCAAATAAATTGATCTTCAAAGATTTATGGAGCAAACCTTCTTTAATGAATTTAAGTTTCAATCTAATTAAAACCGGTCAAGCACTCGGACTGCTGGATTTCGGCACCAAATCAGGACTGCTGCCAAAATCAGGACGCCTGCTGGGTGAACTGCCAGGGAAACCGGCACGACAGGCACTGCCGGAAATAGTACCCCCCACAACCAGACAAAAGGCGCGCACCGGGTATTTTTTGGGCTGTGCCACCAACTACCTCTATCCTCAAGTGGCTTTCAGTACAGTAAAAATACTGTCACACCTTGGCTGTGAAGTAGTAATACCTCGTGAACTAACCTGCTGCGGCTTGCCTCAGCTGGCTAACGGCGAACCTGCTGCCGGACACAATTTAGCCAGGCAAAACTTGCAAATCTTTAAACGGGCCGGGGTTGAAGCAGTAGTCTGTGACTGTGCTTCTTGCAGTGCTACCTTAGCGGAAAACTGGGGACAAGCTCTACCGGTATATGACGCCGTAAAATATATTATACAGGAATTAAAGCTGGATTTGTCAGATAAAAAACAAATTAATAATCAACCAATTAAAATAGTAACCTACCATGATCCCTGCCACCTAGCCAAAGCACAAAGAATCAGGCAGCAGCCACGACAATTACTGCAGATGCTGCCGGGCGTGGAATACAGGGAAATGCCCGGGGCCGATAACTGCTGCGGCGGTGCCGGCACTTTCGTCGTGAAAAACTATGATCTGAGCATGCGTATTCTGGATCGAAAAATCGCATCCATCAAAGAAACCGGTGCTGACATTGTAGCCACCTGCTGTCCTACCTGTACTATGCAGCTTAAACACGGTTTGGATAAGCACGGACTTCAAATTGAAGTAAAACACCCACTGGAACTCCTGGCCGAGACACTCGGGCTATAGCGGTAACATAGGCAAAGGATCAATAGGATTGACTCCAAGGGATAAACTGCAAATCTTAAACTATAAGTAAACCCGTATCACTACATAAAGTGGTACGGGTTTTTCATGCTGTTTACTTCTATAATAAAGATATAGCTGAGATTTGATTTGTTTTAACCGATCTTTTTGCTTAAATCCCCTTCAATCTATTTAGTAAGCTGGGAGGGCTTCTCATTGACAATTATGCTAACATAAAAATCCTTTTCCCGGTGAACTAAAAGCTTGAGCTTTTGACCCACCTTAGTTTGTCCTACAATATCTATCAAATTATCAACAGACTTAATTTTCTGACCGTCAATTTCCAGGATAATATCACCCTGCTGCAAACCTACTTTCTCTGCCGGGCTGTCCTTTACCACACCGGCTACCAGAGCACCATCCGTATTCTTTAAACTATAATATTCGGCAATTTGCTCGGTAACCGGTTGCAATTGCACTCCCATCCAGGGATGAACAACCTTGCCTTTTTGAATTAACTCATCAAGCACAGACTTCACGGTACTGGTAGGAATAGCAAAGCCAATTCCCTGGGCCTCAGCATTAATAGCTGTATTTATGCCCACAACTTCACCGTCCAGGTTTAAGAGAGGGCCTCCGCTGTTACCGGGATTAATAGAGGCATCCGTTTGCAGCAAATTTTTATACTGCCTTTGTTCTATATTAACCGGCCTGCCTTTAGCACTAATCACCCCGATGGTTACAGTATGGTCCAGTCCATAAGGATTGCCTATAGCTATTACCCAGTTTCCCACTTTTATCTGCTCTGAATCTCCCATTTTCAAAACCGGCAGCTTCTCTGAAGAGTCGATTTTTATTACCGCCAGATCCAAATCAAAATCAGAACCCACCACAGTTGCTTTAGAAGGCTTATCGCTGCCCTTCATAGTAACCTCTATTTGCTCGGCCCCGTCTATTACGTGCTCATTAGTCACAATATACCCATCCTGCGATATAATAAAGCCGGAACCCAAACCTGTCTCCTGCCTCTGCCTGGGCTCAGATAAACCTGGCCCGAAGAACTGCCTAAAAAACGGGTCGCTGAAAAACGGGTTATTCTGCCTTCTCACATCAACAGTAACCGTAGTACTGATTTTAACCACTGAAGCACCGGCCTTATCCACAATATTGGCAATTGTATCAGGGCCTACTCCTGCAGCTGACCCACTGGCCGAGTATTTAGATTTGTCTGCCTTGGGCGATAAATCTTGCACCAGCAGGGAAGCACCGGAAAACATCAACCCTGCCACAAAAGCAGCTATGGCCACAAACAAAAGATTGCGCCTCCAGTTCTGCATAAATCCCCCTCCATTTTAATCTACTTTCTAATGTTAACATTGAATAAACTATTCGCTGGCCTCGCAAAATATATAATGAAATTATTGCCAGTGCCTAGAATAAAACCGGCATATTAATCTGCCGGTCGGATTGCTTACAAATTAAAACTTGCAGCATCATCAATATATTTATCCAGTGCCTCACTTTTACCGGTATCAATATACTCTTTCAGCACTTTCATCTTACGAACTCTCGCTCCCTCACTCAAAACAGTGTGAGCCAAGTGAACTGCGGCAGGTATAAAGGTAAGGTTTTTTTCCACAATTTCCGGAGGCAGCAGCAAACCATCAAATTTACTTACCTCAGCCAGATACTCGCCCAATTTCTGCCTGGTTACTTTCTTATTATTCAACAACTCAACTTTATAACAGGGCGACAACTTAAAGTTAACAATTTCCTCCGGTAAGCGGATATCATGCTCACTCCGGAATTTTTGCGCTAGAGCTGCCATTTGACCCTCAGTTCCAAAAACAGTGTCTTTTTCCGGCAACACGCCAAAGGTGCGACAATTATATGGTCTGACCGGGTATATAGCGCATTTGTTTTCTTCATCTAGAAAAGGGCACTTAATATTAATGTCACCCAGTTCCAGGAAATAATAGCGAGCGGCTTTTTTCAAAATTTCCGGTAATTGTTCCTGCAAATTGTTTTTCAAAAAACGATATATGTTCAGATACTCCATCAAAAAAGCAGGTTGAGGCACCGTACAACAGGTGCCGCACTGTTCACAGGAAGTGTCCGGCAGCTTATTATATATTTCCTGAAGCTGTTTAAAATAGTTTTCTGTTTCAGCCTGGTTTATTAGCATGTACAGTTTGTCCACCGGTAACATATATATCACTCCTTAAATTAGGTTATTGGTTAAGACAGATATTTTTCGACCATTTATAATTATACTACAATATCACCTACCCTGCCAGACAGCAAATATTATTAACTAAGTTCACGGTATATATATCCTCAAAGATTTAAAGGATTCCTTGTCTTAATCACAAATAATATATTGTAGAGACATAGGTTTTGGGAGGTTAAAATATTGTATCCACAAACTCATCTTTATTTTGCGGAAAAAATCCTGGGTAAAATATCTGATGAAATAACAATAGGAAGTATTTTCCCCGACTTTATTATTAGCAAGACACTACCTCACGAAGTTAGCCATCAAAGCGGTCATAAAATATTTAATCTCTGCCGTAGCAGCGAAAAATTCCTTGATTTGGCCCGGGCCGTTATTACACATGGCATTAAACCTCACGGGCTTGATTATTACGGGGATGAAAAATACCTTGACTATGAGCGAGGCTACTGTTTTGAAAAGGGGAGGCCTTTTATCGGAGAAACAGTAAAAGCCTGCAATATCCCCTTGCGCATGGGCTGGTGGAAAGCACACAATATTATTGAAATGGGTATAGAGCTTCGCATAAATGCAATTAAGGATTTTGGCCCCACAATCCGCGGTGCTTTAGAAAACAAAGCCCTGCTCAAGGATCTGGATGATCTGCTGGGCGATATCAGCCCGGAGAAAAAACACTGCCTGGTACAAAAAGCCGGATTCTTCATTGATTATATTGAAACTGCCAAGGTAACCGCGCTCTCACTGGCTGCTAAATACAATACCCAGATGATAACAAAACACAATATCTCTGTCAATATAGCTGAAGTAGCTGCCTTAATTGAGAAAGCAGCCTTGGTCGTGGAGAATGATCTGGAGGACTTTTTTCTATATAGTATCAATAAAGTTAAAGATACCCTGAAGCAAACAGACATAAAATGATAATCTCCCAAATAAAGATGCTTGTTAATTGTTTACTATAATAATAACTAATTGACAAATAAATTTACCCTATGGTAAACTCTTATATATAGATAGATATTTTTTTCACATGATTAATGGGAAAAAAGGGGGAGATTAGTAATGTCTTATTTTGTGCCAGTTAATACGGTTAATGACATTTTTCCTGAGTATCAAAACACTCCCATCGGCAGACTATTGGAATACCACAACCTTGATCGTCCTCATGACGATTATGAACATGCCGATATTTTAATTGGCATGTGCATGGACAACAGAAAGAGGCTGCATATCCCTGAAAACTTTGCCTATGTAATTAGAACAGGCGGTGGCAATTTAAGATTTAGCGAGTTTCGTGTCTCCTACTCCATTGCAATTGGCGGTGTCAAAGCCATTGCCCTTCTCGGTCACGATAACTGCGGAATGGTTAACCTTGTCTCCAAACAGGAAAAATTTATTAACGGCTTGGTAGAAAAGGCAGGGTGGAACAGGGAGGCGGCAGAAGCTCACTTTATGCATTTTGCGCCTATGTTTGAGATTGGCAATGAAGTTGATTTTGTACTGAGCGAGGCTAAAAGATTGCGCTTGCGTTATCCCAAAATTCTCGTCGCACCCCTGTTTTACATGCTGAAAGAAAATAGATTGTATTTAATGAACGAAAACGCATAATTACTCCTAAAAGACCCGATAAGGGTCTTTTATTTGTATTATTAATAAAACAGCGTGCAATATATCTTCCAGCAATAAATAGTACATTGGGAAATATTTAACATGACCTTTTTATAACATTCAATAATTAAATCGAAAGTGAAAATCTTAACAATATTATCTTAAATATATTGATGTCCCGCCCAAATCATGCTATTATAGATTTAACTCTATATACAGCATGCAGATAGGGATATTGGTTTTAACAGAACAGTTCATCTATTTAATAAAATAATAAAGGAGTTGATTCCATGTACAAAAAAATACTGGTTCCGGTTGACGGTTCTGAACAGGCCGCCAAGGCTGCTCTGCAAGCCGCAGAAATAGCCTCCGCTATGGGAGCGGAAATAACCTTGTTTCATGTAGTAGTTCCTTTAACAGTGATTGACACACCCAGCGACATTAAAGAACTCTTTATGAGAGAAAACCAGCAGCAAGGGCAGCGCATACTGGAACAGGCGAGGAAAAGAATCGATAGCTATAACTTGACTGTCAAAACAGAAACAGCCTCTGGTCACCAGGCACATGAAATATGCAAGAAGGCCAAGGACAATAATTATGACCTGGTAGTTATAGGCAGTCGCGGTTTAGGGGAAATCAAAAGCTTTCTGATGGGAAGTGTCAGCAAACAGGTTGTCCAGCACGCGGACTGCCCGGTACTAATCGTCCGCTAAACAGTTTTCCTTCATAATACTGAGAAAGGGCGATTTACATGCTTTTTCCTGTCTCAGGAGTAGATGTTAACCCATTTATTCCGCCTTTAGTAGCCTTCCTGGTATCGTCTGTCACAGCCTCAGCCGGGGTATCGGGAGCTTTCTTGCTTTTGCCTTTTCAAATGAGTATCCTGCATTACACCAGTCCTTCCGTAAGCCCGACAAATCTCGTTTACAATATAGTGGCCATTCCGGGAGGACTGTACAGATTCATTAAAGAAGGACGCATGGCCTGGCCCTTGACCTGGGTGGTTGTAGTGGCTACTCTGCCAGGCGTTTTTTTAGGCTCCTGGATCAGGATATATCTTTTAAAAGGTGAAAAATCCTTTAAAATGTTTGTAGGCTGTGTCTTATTGTATCTGGGCATCAGGTTGATAACTGAATTTACCGGAAGGGCTAAAAATCAAAAAACTCAGAACAAAGCCCTGCAGCAAAAATTCGAAGAACATATGAAAAAAATAAAAGCGGAATCCAATAGTAAAATGACCGCAGGCTTACCGGTTGACGCAGTAGTCAAAACCAGAACTTTTTCCCTGAAAAAGATTGAATACGATTTTTGGGGCGAAACCTATTCTTTCAGTACCATGACAATTTTTGTTCTGGCCCTGATTGTGGGACTAATCGGTGGTATTTACGGGATCGGCGGCGGAGCCATTATTGCACCTTTTTGTGTCTCTATCCTGCAGCTGCCGGTTTACACTGTAGCCGGAGCAGCACTGGCCGGTACCTTTATAACTTCCATTGCCGGAGTTATTTTTTATACTATTCTGGCTTCAACACAGGTAGGAGCAACAGCAAACGTTTCCCCTGACTGGTTATTAGGTTTTTTATTTGGCATAGGCGGGCTAATGGGAACCTACTGCGGTGCCTACACTCAAAAATACCTTAAAGAAAAAACAGTTAAAGCCATCATGGCCGCACTGGTGCTTTTCCTGGCAATAAAATATATCACGCAATTTTTTTCTTAAGCCTTTCAAATCATAATCTAAGGAGACACAATTTTCTGGGTATACTAATTTTAGGCACGGGTTTTACTCCCGTGCCTAAAAAATATTCAGTTAGACAAAAGGTGGCGCAGATGAGTAAAGAGGAAAAGGTTATAAATAAAAGTTTTCACAATACTTCCCCGGAAAAACTGACTTACCCTGCAATACTGCTTCTACTGGCGAAGATTGAAGCACACGGCTATGACATTATTCAGCGCTTGAACCAGCTGGAATATATTGAGGGAGAACTTGAAACAGCAACCGTATACAGAATTTTAAGGCGTATGGAGCAGGATAAGATCATTGTCTCCCGCTGGGAACACGGCGAATTCGGGCCCGCCCGCAGAAAATATCAAATAACTCAATCGGGTTTGCAGCTGCTGGATAACTGGGTTGCTTCAATACAGACAAGAAAGCGGCAAATTGAGTTATTCCTTAACTCCTATAAAGAATATATAATAATAAAAAATGATTAGAGGATTGGTTGCTAAAATGTCTGATAACAAACATACCCTAAGAATCCTGCATGCGGGAGCCTTAAGAAAACCCATAAAAGAAATTTCACACATGTTAATGGATATTTGTCCGGGAATCAAAATAGATTTGGATTATGCCGGCTCCAGATCCTGCGCCTATGCTGTGCTGGATGGTGATGACGTCGATATTATAGCACTGGCAGACCCTCATATTTTTGAGGAACTGCTGGTTCCCCACCACGTGGAGGTATTCTTTGTTTTCGCAACTGATCAAATAGTAATTGCTTTTGATGAGTTTTCCAAACACAGTTCAATAATCAACAAAGATAACTGGCCTGCTATTTTAACCAAACGAAGAGTAACCTTTGGACGCTCCGATGAAAATCTTGATCCCTGCGGCTATAGAACTCTGATGGTCTGGCAGTTGGCAGAAAATCATTACAATATTCCCGGTCTATACTCAGACCTGAACCAGAAGTGCTCCAAAGAATTCATTTACCCTAAATCAATTGATTTAGCCGGTGCGCTGCTGGAGGGCAGGCTTGATTACACCTTTATCTATCGCTCCGTAGCCAAACAATTTGGCTCACAGTATATAGCCTTGCCCTCCAGAATAAACCTCTCCAACCCTATCTATGCTGATAAATACAAAACAACAGTTGTTAAGATTAGAAATAAAGCGGGAGATATTTCGCAAATAACCGGGGCACCCATAGAATTTGCTGTTGCTATCCCTAAAAAATCAAAAAATATTGAGCTGGCCAGAAAGTTTATAGACATTCTGATCGGTATGCAGGGAGAACAAGTACTGGAGAAATGCGGTCTGATACCCTGCTAAAATAAACACAGGAACCCGGAGCACTGTCCGGGTTCCTGTGTTTATTTTCTCAACATCATTTGTTTAAAATTTCACCAGTTTACCTTCCCGATAACAACTCAGATTTCCTGAAAACCACACAAATCAATCAATTAAGCTGTCGGCTACACTGGTATAAAACTTGCATAACTTAACTGCATGCGTAAAACTCGAGTATCATTATACCGTTGCACTTGCATAGTTGTTAGCCTGGTTAAGTGTCTTGGATGAAGGAACAAATACATCTTCTTCAGAGGTGAACACATTTTCTTCACCAACCATACTGACAACATGACCCTTTTCCAGCTGCTTTCTGACATTTTCATTTACGCCGTAAAGCATTACCTTCTTATTATCGTGCAAGGCTTTATGGATAAAATGTTCAATAATTTCCAGCGAGGTAAGATCAATCATACCAACACCCTTAAAACGCAGAATAAATACCTTGGAATTATTGAAAGCGGCATCCAGCTTGCTTTCCAGGTCAGAAGCAGAACCGAAATACAGGTTTCCTTCAATCTGCACTACAGAAACAAGCGGGCATTGTGTTTCGTCATAATGAGCATCAACCTCATGCTCAACATATTTGCCTTCGCTATCTTTAACCGGTACCAATCTCTTAACATAAACTGAACCGGTATCTCTTAAATACAGAAGTATTGAAATAGCGAGACCGGCGTAAATAGCCTGCTCAAGTTCAGGAGCCAGGATAGTGGTTAAGAAAGTAACAGTCATAACAATGGCATCATTTCTGTTGGAGGTTAATACCTTTTTCACAGCTTTTTTATCAATCATTGAATAAGCAACTATCATAAGAACCCCTGCTAAACTGGCATTTGGAATATACTTGGCATAGTCCTTCAAGAAAAGCAGAACGATTAAAACAATAACACCGGATATCACCGGGGCCAGTCTGGTTCGGCCACCCGATTGGAAAGTAACAGCAGAACGGGTAAAGGAACCGGAACCGGCAAAAGAACTAAAGAAAGCGCCTCCCATGTTAGCGACACCCTGCCCGATAAATTCCTGGTTGGAATCAATTTTTTGTCCTGTCATAGAAGAAATGGCTTTTGATATGGCAAGCGCTTCAACCAAACCGATTAAGGCTATGATAATCGCGCCTTTCCACAACATCAACATAGAGCCGACATCAAATATATTTACCGGGAAAAACGGAGGAATTGCTGACGGGATTTCACCTGTAAGCTTTACCCCGTATTGATCAAGATGCATAGTCATTACTAAAATTACGGAAATTATAATACCAACTAAGGGACCCGGTATGTTTTTATTAATTTTCTTACAGACTATAATCAAAACCAAAACAAAAACCGCTATAGCAAAAGAGTATTTATTCATTGTGTCAAGATATTTAAAAGGTAAAACTAATTTGTCCAGGGATGTGAATACCTCTTTACCTAAGTCGTGCGGCTTGGGAAGCTTAACCCCTAAAAACGCACCCAACTGGCCAATAGCAATAATTGTACCGGCTCCGGCAGTAAAGCCTACAATTACCGAGTGAGAAACGTAATTAACCAATTTACCCAGTTTCAAAACACCCATACCAAACTGAATTGCACCAACCATAAAGGTAAGCAAAAACAATATGGCAAAAGGATATGCATCTTCTCCCGCCTTGGCCACAAAAGGTCCCATATTGGCGCAGATTAAAAGCGCAATAGCATTGGTCGGACCGGTAGTAAGGTGATGAGAGCTGCCAAACATAGCACCTAAAATAACCAGCACTATGGCCGTATATAATCCATAGGCAGGATTAACACCGGCAATAAGCGCATAAGCCATAGATTGCGGCAGCGCAACAATAGCCACGGTTAGAGCGGCAATTAAATCAAATCTCATATCTTCTTTTTTATAGTTAACTAGTGTGTCTAATATTGGAACGAATTTTAAAGCTTTTCCCATAATTACGCCCCCTTCCTTTTTCCCATCAAGGTAACTCATTCATTTTTGTGATTTTTATCTCTTTCTACAATATGAAAATACCGTTTGATTAAATATTAAGCCCCCTCTCTATAGCATTTTATTATCACTGCTACCATAATTTATTTACTGCAAACCGGTAACAGTTGTTGTAGTAATTATACACTATAGATAACCCTTTTCAATATAGAGTCTATAAATAAACCCTAAACACTCCTGCCAATCTCATTAAATACATCCACTGAGTGAACAACCCCGATAGGTTCATTATTTTCCACTACAACTAACGAATCAACCTCCCCCTCGGTCATTAAATGCAAAGCCTGCGGCAGATCATCATCAATCCCTATAATGACTACTTCCCTCGGGTACATAATTTCTTCAACACATCTGGCTAACTGCAGGCGGCAGCACTCGGTGAATAACCCCGGTTCAAAAGGCGGTGCCCTGTCTGAATATACCTCACCTCCCGAACGGCAGATATGGTTTTCCAAATATAAACCCAGTGTTCGGAGAACCATTTTTCTGTCTGTAACCCCAATCCAGTTTTGAGTATCGTCAATAACCAGAAGAATGCCACAGTCAGGGCTTTGACTCTCCTGCGCTTTTTGAATCAAACAAACAGCTTCCTTAATCAGACTGGTGCTTTTAACAGCCGGGAACTGTTTTATAGCAACCATTATATCTCTTATTTTTTTTTCCTGTTTAAGGCTGCTCATAACAGTACCTCCAAATGAAGTCGCTTACCTGATTATACACGCAAAACCCATGCCAAGGGAGGAAAGCGCATCCTGAGAGACTTTCCGGGGCCAAGACAAAACATTATTGTACATTATCAAACACATTATTTTTGCTTATGTATGTTATCATACCATTTTTCATCGCTGCTTCTCATGGTCAAGTAAAAGCCCCAATTTCCTGGCTGCTAAAACTGTCTTACCGGCCTGAATTAAAAAAGGGTATACCGGTGCATGCCATTAAATAATAGATCTTTACATTAGCTGTAAATATTACTTTAATCTAAACAATATCAGAGTCGAATTGAATAACCGGCTATGGTATAATCATAATAGACTATTTTACTTTTATGTTTGCCATGAGATAGCATTAGGGAGATGGACATATATGACAGACTCCAAAATATTAATAATTGATAACGATATAAGCTCTTGCCGAACAATGGAACGGGCTATCCAACAAGAAGGCTATCAAGCCATAATCGCCACTAACGAGCCGGACGCTGTCTCGCTTTTAATAAAAGAAATGTTTTACTTAGTCTTTCTAGGCCTGGAAACAGATAATAATGATCCGCTCATAAATATAAAAAGCTTTTCCCCTTCTGTTCCGATAATTATGCTAGCTCACCAGGGTACTATTGAAAAGGCTATTGACGCTCTTAAAAAAGGTGCCATGGATTACATGACGAAACCGGTAAATCCGGAAAAATTAAAGAATATCCTCAAAACACTGTCTGCCAGCCACAAAAATAAATTAAGCTCTACTCAAGACTATAACTATATATTGGGAGAAACTCCAGCGATAATAGAAATTAACAGGCTAATCGAAAAAGTAGCAGCCACAAACGCCACTGTTTTAATTACAGGAGAAAGCGGCACCGGCAAAGAAGTAGCCGCTATGTCCATACACAGGGCCAGCCAACGCTGCAACAATCCCTTTGTTACCGTAAACTGTGTGGCACTTCCGGAACAGCTTTTAGAAAGCGAGCTGTTCGGGCATGAAAAAGGTGCTTTTACAGGGGCTTTTACCAAAAGACAGGGCAGGTTTGAATTAGCGCATACAGGTACGGTTTTTCTTGACGAAATCGGTGATATGCCTTTAACTATGCAGGCAAAACTGCTTCGCATATTGCAGGAAAAATCTTTTGAAAGAGTTGGCGGAACAGAAACACTCAATATTGATGTCAGGGTAATTGCAGCCACTAACAAAAATCTGTCTGATGCTGTGATGAACGGTATGTTTCGGGAAGACCTGTACTACAGGTTAAACGTAATCCATATCCACCTTCCTCCTCTGAGAGAGAGAAAGGAAGACATACCGCTCTTAGTTTCGCATTTTTTAGATAAATTATCACATACCTATCAGGCTAAAAAAGTATCCGGAGAAGCTATGCGGCTTCTTTATAATTACTGCTGGCCCGGCAATATCCGTGAAATGCAAAATATAATCGAAAGGGCCGTAATTATAAGTCAGGACCTGGAAATACTTCCCGTGCATTTACCTCCGGAACTGCAAAAGTCCTCTGCCGCCACTGTTGAACCAATCATAAGATTGCCCGACGAGGGAATCTCACTGGTGGAAGTAGAAAAACAACTTATCATCATGGCACTGCAAAAAAGCAAAGGCAATCAGACCAAAGCAGCTCAATTGCTGGGCATAACCCGTTCGGCTTTACTCTATCGCACACAAAAATATGGGATTCCCCTAATAACCTGATCTTTAGGGAAATCCCCGGTTGCTATACTGTCTTATGCTGCCCCTCTTCCAATACTTTGTCGTCTCCCCTTTGCAGAATTTCGAAGTGTTCCTGGTCTACCTCACCCAATTTGCCCTGCCTGTATTTTTCCACAGCAGTACCTTCCGCCAGCTGCTTTTTGACAGTTTGCAAGTCTTCATCTTCGTACAACAACAAGAATCCGGAAAAAGGCGCAAATCTTACTCTGGTTTCCTCAAAACAAGCTGCCTGTTCATCCGGCAAAACATCCAATCTTCCGTCAGGCAATTCTATTCTAACCATATAATAAACCTCCTTAAGCCTGCTAATTATATCCTCTTCAACTTACTGCTGTTTTGTTCTTCTCTCTGCAACCTGGACAGTTCCGCTTCAAGCTCTTCCAATTCAGCAATCATAACCGGTTTAACCGAATGTGCCGGTAACCGATTCTTTAAATCTGCAATTTTTTGCTGCAGTGTCTTAATTTCTTCACTCATCACATACCTCCGAAAACTGTCCTCATGATTATACTTTACCAGAGTATTATATAGTATTTTACCTTGGTAATTCAAGAATCACTATTTTCTCAGCTTTAATTTTCCGGATTGTAAAATCCCCATTGCTTATTATTTTAACTTTTGAATCGGCAGCAGCACCTTTTTCGTCTTAACTTCCCAGAGTCCCTCGGGAGAAAGCCTTAACTCCGGCAAATGGGCTGTGGATAAAAAGAGTACTGTATACACAGGATCATGAAATCTATGTCCCTTCTTTTTCAGGATTTCTGCAAAAAGCAGGCACTTTCTCACCAGGCAATCAACCGGTTCAGCAGTAATACTGCCGTTTAGGGGCAAGGGCAGTTCAAATATACAGGCACCTGCTTCATAAATAACTATACCGCCGCCCAACTCATACAAACGATTTGCCGCCATAGACATATCCTCCCGGCTGCTGCCGATAACAACCAGGTTGCCCGCAATACTGACAGAACTGGCCAGCCCGCCTATATGATCGGCAAAACCGCTCAAAACACCGCCGCAAACCCAGCTGCACCCGTAATCGAGCAGGGCCGCATATTGCAATCCCGGTATGCCGCCGATATCCAGCAAACCGTGTCTTACCGGCAGTTCTTTATCCCTTCTTCTGGTAATAACCGGGTTTTCCAAATACATCACCGGAAAAGGCCTGCCCGTAGCCTGAATGCTGAAAAAATCAGGGGATACTGTTTGGCGCGGAATCGGTCCCAAACCATATTTCTCCCAATTGACAGTAAACCCATCAGTTTTCGAAAAATCACTTTTCCCCGGGCAACCGTTAAGTGTCTTATCGGCGAATACTTTTCCGTCAGCCATAACCAGCACCGGAGTAGGGTTATCCAGTTCCTCCAACAATAATATATCCGCATGGCAGCCAGGAGCAATTCCCCCCACCAGATTATCTAAACCATAATAGGTGGCTGCATTCAGAGTAGCCATTTGATAAGCGGTAACGGGATTTAACCCCGCCTCCATGGCAGTTCTTAATACATAATCAGTAAAGCCCTTTGCCAAATAAGCGGGAGAAGGCCCGTCTGTGGTCAACATGGCCCGGTTAAGAGGCACACCCGCCGCCAGTAAAGCTTTAATCAGCCGGGGTAAATCAGGTCGTAAAGAGCTGTGCCTTAAATTTGCATACATACCAAGCCTCAACCTGCGCAAGACCTCTTCCCCTGAAATACTCTCATGACAGGCAGTAATACCCGCGGCGGCCAAAGTGTTGAGGGTGTCCTGGGAAGCGCCGGGAGCATGTCCCTCAGCTTTCTTACCGGTTTTTAAAGCTGCCAGAATTCCTTCAACCATACCCGGCTTTCCATTTAACAAAGAAGGCCAATCAGTGATCTCACCTACCTGTAAAACCGACCGGTTATTTACCAGTCGGCTGATATTTTCAGGAGAAAAAACAGCATCAAGCCTGGCTGAGGAGGCCTGCGCGTCCAGGCGAACACTCCAAAAAAGCTTTAACGGCAGTTTTTTCAAATCCTCAATAACCGTCTCAAAACCCTCCGGACCCAGCGCCCGAAAAAAGAAAAGATTATCTGCCACCATCATAGTAGTACCCAGCGGCAATATTTTATCAGACAAACTGACCGGGTTATACATTAAAAAAGGATGCCCGTGCGGTTCTATGTAACCCGGACAGAGAAACCTGCCGGAAGCATCTATAACTTCAGTATCCTGACCCAGCGACCTATCAGATTCACCCACATAAGCAATATACTTACCGCACACCGCGACATTAGACTTAATCAATTCCCCCGTATAAACATTTATTACAGTGCCGTTTATTATATATGCATCGGCAGACCTGAGGCCCCTGGCTGTATCAACAACTTCCCGGTAAGCAGCGGAATAATCAGTTCTTAAATTCAATTATGGGCCATCTCCCTTTAGAAAATTTAAATACTTTTGGATTTATATATTATAATATTGTTCACAACCGTTTGGAAACATATAAAATTACTTGATTAATAAAAGAAATTTTATATTGTTATGTTTTTTTCTCCGCAACAAAAGGGTTAAGACGTTGTACATGGAATTTAATATAAAAGAGATATGATTTTTGAGAGGAGAGATTTATATGTCAGGATGTGGCAGCTGTTCTTCCTGCAGCAATAATGATAAGGCCAAAGAATATATCAACGGGCAAGGTTTGTTTGCCGCTAAGTGCCCGGAATGTGATAAGGAAGTAACTTTCATAAAGTTACCGAAAAATAATAAGCTAACCTGCCCTGAGTGCGGAGCGGTTTTTCAAGTAATCCGGCTTCTTTTAAATTAGATGTGCATACCCCTTGGGGGAAAGGTGATACTAGTGACAGGTGATATATTATGGATAAAATTGAACTTATAGCCACAGCAACTTTCGGGCTGGAAGCAGTAGCAGCGCAAGAGCTTAAGGCTCTGGGCTATAATGACCTGAAAGTCGAAAACGCCAGAGTTACCTTCAACGGTGATCTGAGTGATATCTGCCAGACTAATTTATGGCTTAGAACGGCTGATCGAATATTGATTAAAGTTGGCGAGTTTAGGGCTGAGACCTTTGAGCAGCTTTTTGAAAAAACCAAAGCCCTGCCCTGGGCCGACTGGCTGCCGGAAAACGCGGAATTCCCGGTTGAAGGCAAGTCAATCAAATCCAAACTCTTCAGCGTACCCGACTGCCAGGCTATCGTTAAAAAAGCTGTGGTTGAGAAACTTAAACAAAGCTACAAACGCGAATGGTTTGAGGAAAAGGGCCCGCGCTTTAAAATAGAAATTTCCCTGCTAAAGGACCTGGCAACCTTAACCATAGATACCAGCGGGGCAGGCTTACACAAGAGGGGCTACCGCAAACTGAGCAGCAGCGCCCCGCTGAAAGAAACACTAGCAGCTGCCATGATCCTTTTAAGCCGCTGGAGGCCTGACAGGGTTTTACTGGATCCTTTTTGCGGGTCGGGCACTTTGCCGATTGAAGCAGCATTAATCGGTCAAAATATCGCGCCCGGCATTGGCAGGAATTTTATTTCCGAAGAATGGCCTGTCATTCCCAAGCAACTGTGGCAGTCAGCACGAAAAACAGCTCACGAACAGGCAGATTATAACCGCAAGCTTGACATCCTGGGGCAGGATATAGACGGCGAAGTATTAAGCCTGGCACGCTATCACGCCCGCGAAGCCGGAGTGGAAGAACAGGTGCACTTTCAAAAATTGCCTCTGTCAGAATTGCGTTCCCGGCATAAATACGGTTTCGTCATCTGCAACCCTCCCTACGGTGAAAGGTTGGGAGATATAGCCGAAGCAGAACAGCTCTACCGGCAAATGGGACAAATCTTCAGAAACAACCTGGACACATGGTCTTATTACGTGATAACTTCACACGAAGGATTTGAAAAGCTTTTTGGCCGTAAAGCGGATAAAAACAGGAAGCTTTACAACGGGAGAATTAAGACATATTACTACCAGTTTTTCGGGCCCCGCCCACCGAAACAAACCTCGAACACAAAATGACAGCCGTAAATTCACGACAAGAAAAGGGCAGGACAAAGTTATTTGTCTTTTGCCCTTATTATTTTAACTTACAACAAATCATACTCTTTCATTTTCGCATACAAAGACCTCCTGTTCAGACCCAGTGCTTTGGCTGTATTCTGTCGATTCCAGTTATTTTCGTTTAATGATTTCAAAATTACTTGTTTTTCCACTTCAGCAACAATATCTTTAAGAGATCTTTTATCATTAGTATCCAATGATATTTTAGCATTGTTCTTAAATTCCAAAAATCCATTGCCATTTCCTATAAGTGGCATATCATCAAGCATTAATACTGAATTGCGGGCCATAACAACAGCCTGCTCACACACGTTTTTAATTTCTCTGACATTACCCGGCCAAGCATATTTCTCTGCGAAAATCATTGCTTCCTGGGATATGCCGCTTATATTTTTATTATACTTTCGAGCAAACTTTTTCACAAAATAATTAATTAATAACGATATATCTTCTTTTCTTTCCCGAAGCGGCGGCAGTTTTACATTAACCACATTTAACCTGTAGTAAAGGTCCTCGCGAAACTTGCCTTCTTGCACCATATCTTCAAGATTTCTGTTGGTGGCGGCTAAAATACGTACATCCACCTCAATACTTTTAGTGCCCCCAACTCTCTCAAATTCCTTTTCTTGAAGAACGCGCAGCAGCTTAGCTTGAGTGTGCAGCGGCAGTTCACCTATCTCATCCAAAAATACAATGCCATTGTGAGCTATCTCAAATTTACCTGCTTTCTGACTGACAGCCCCGGTAAAAGAACCCTTTTCATGCCCGAACAATTCACTCTCCATTAACTGCTCAGGTATCGTGGCACAATTAATCTTAATGAAAGGACGGCTGCTGCGCCTGCTGTTGCTATGAATAGTCCTGGCCACTACCTCTTTTCCGGTGCCGCTTTCCCCTTGTATCAAAACAGTAATATCACTGTCAACAACTTTACCGATAGTTTTAAACACATCCTGCATATGCCTGGATTGTCCGATAAAGCTATCTACTGAATCTGTTTCTTGATCTAACTCTTCTCTCAAAATAGCTACTTCAGAAACCAACCTCTGCATTTTTATTGATTTTTGTACGGCAAGCACCAATTCATCTAAATTTAAGGGTTTATTCAGGTAGTCATGTGCTCCCTGCTTCATTGCCTGAATAGCAATCTCAGTTGTACCGAAAGCAGTCATTAAAATAACCGGAACCTCTATGCCCATTTGTTTCAACTTATCCATAACCTCTATTCCATCGGCATCAGGCAGTCTGATATCCAAAAGCACCGTATCGGGAAATTCTGTTTCCATAATCTTTAAAGCATCTTTAGCGTTATAGGCCAATGTAATTTCGAAACCCTCATCTTCCAGGACATCCTTCAGCATCTCACAAACGCCTTCTTCATCATCGACTATCAACACTTTTGACATTCATATCATCCCCTATAAACATCGGTAAATAAATTACAACCATAGTCCCAACATTTAGTTCACTTTCCACCTGAATTTCCCCGTTATGCGCTGATATTATCTCTTTTGCAATAGAAAGCCCCAATCCTGTACCTTTCGATTTAGTGGTGTAAAACGGCTCAAACATATTTTGTATGACATCTTTAGGGATACCGCAGCCATTGTCCCTCACTCCCACGCATAACATATTCCTTTCTTTTTCCAGCCAGGTCGTTATCTCTAAATTTCCTGTGCGGTTTATAGCCTGATAAGCATTATACAGGATATTAGACAGAACCTGTTCCATTTGATGTGCGTCTATCCAGGCTAAAGGCAAGTTTTCCGCACAATTACAGGAAATCTTAACATCACTGCTGCCGTGTATATCTCTAAAAAATTGCACGGCTCTTCTGATTAAAATATTTAATTCATACGGTTCAAATACCGCTCTGGAAGGTCTGGCAAACTGCAACAGCTTATCAGTTACTGAGATCAATCGATTTAATTCCTGGTTAACAATATTTAATGATTTAGAAGAAGGAACCCGACCCTTATTCCAAAACTGCATATACCCGGTAATTGAAGTTAACGGGCTTCTGATTTCATGTGCTACACCGGCTACCAGCTTACCCAGTGAAGCAAGTCTTTTCTGCCTGTTTACGCTTTCCCTTAAACGGGATAACTCTGTAATATCCCTGAAATGCAGCAGAGCACCCACCAATTCCTGCCTGACATTAATCATTAAGGATGTACTGACCAACAGGTGCCGTGGTCCATCAGTAAAGTTTTCGAAAATCAAGTCCTTATCCTTTACCGCTTTACCCTCAATAAGAGTATTCTTCAGATAATAGGATAGAGGGAAGTCCGGAGGAAAAACCTCATCTATTTTTTTCTCGATACAATTACTATCGAGATCCAGCATTGCACCCGCCGTTGAGTTAAAACTCATTATCTTTTCATTCTTATCTATAGTAATGATGCCGTCATCTATG
This sequence comes from Desulfofarcimen acetoxidans DSM 771, assembly GCF_000024205.1. Lineage (NCBI taxonomy): Bacteria > Bacillati > Bacillota > Clostridia > Eubacteriales > Peptococcaceae > Desulfofarcimen > Desulfofarcimen acetoxidans. The sequence continues at coordinate 992,299 of NC_013216.1, read as the reverse complement.
CTTGTTAGAATAAGCTCGTTATAGTTTTGAATATCAATTAGTTTATTGAACATATCATTAACTGCATCAGTTATTTGTCCTAACTCACCTGTAGCTTTGGGCAGCATAAAGGTTGGATCGTTGCCCATGATATTCAGACCCTTTTTAATCTCATTGACATTTTTGGCAAATTTACTAATCAAACTAAAAGCCCCGCCAAAAGCCAAAACAACCCCAAGTATCATTACAACATATACAACCTGCTGGATTTGGTCAACCCTTTTTTGAATAGGTTTTATATCCTCATTAGCCCATATAGCTCCAATAATCTTCCCGTCACGCCTTAACGGCCGATAGGTTTCTAACTGCCCGTCTCCGCCCTGGCCCAAAACCTCAAATACCATATTGTTAGTCTTTAGGGCGTCATCAAAATTTCGTTTTCGTCGTGTAGAAAAGTTCTCATGTAAATGCTCGTTATCTCCATCTAAGATTACATCAAATTCCTCTGAATAAAAACCCATATCCATATTGGGATACTTTTTCTTAACATTGTCCACCACAGGCTTAAGCGCCTGATTAAGCGCTTTTTCTTGATCGCGCCTTTGCAAATTCCCCACATTCAAGCCAGATAAAATTTCATCGAACGAGCTATTCATACTGCTGTCAAGTTGATTCATAGCTTCTTCCAAAACCTTTCGATGACTGTTAATTATGCCTAGTTCCGTAGAATGCAGCATATAAAATAAATACATTGAAAGAATTATTGGAATCAGGAGTAAAATAACTACTAATATAAGCAGTTGATTTGTGAAGCCTTCATATTTTAATGTTATATACTTCTTTTTCATTAACATAAATACTCCTTTTATATTTTCTTAAGTATATAAAGCAACCGCCGGTGACAATTGTTCTGTTTGCAGAGAACCGTATCTCCATGTCTTTATTATATCATCTCACATTCTCCTGTGAGCAATATTTTCACAACATATTGGGCAATATTTGCCCGGTTTTTATAAAATTGCAAGAAAGCCGCCTTAAGAGACTTTTGAGCAGCTGCAGGCACTCATGTTCGATGGAAATTATGCAGTGCTAACCTTAACTTATCCACAAATCCATCATAAACATGATTTACTGCAGCAAAAAAAAATAGCTCTCAAGTGAGAGCTTCCGGTCTTTTATTAAACCGGTTGGGAAAATTTAGGAAGTTCCGCACAATACGGAATTTATGCAAAGGGCTTAATGGCTTGCGCCAGGGTCAAACCCGGTTTTTGCACCACCACTTAAAATACTATCTATATAATTAAATATTAATGCAATTGCTATGCCACAGGCCAATGCTATCAGGACTGCCATGTACCCGTACATAGGACCATTATAAATTGCCTCCATGTTCAACCACTTTACCAAACCAACACTTGATACTTTGAACGGAATACTGGAGGAAGTTATAAGTTTGCCGTTTTTAACAGCATAAACTGTTATTTTACACTCTTCCTGAGGAATATTCGGCGGTAATTTAACCGTAGTATTAAAATTTTGTCCCTCAACATTAACAACATTTTCCTTAACTAAATATAAACTGCTCTTTTTATATATATCTATCAGTGATTTAATATAATTTTCTGATTCCTCTTCAGACAGAGCTTCTGAACCTATTTCTGTATGTTTAGTCACCTTGCCCACGGAATAAATCTGGCTAAAACCCTGGTCAAGTCCAAGCTGCTTCTGCAAATCCAAAGGCATTTGTGATAATGGATTTGATGTCATTACCTGATATAACTTAGGAACATTTGTTACATTGGTATTTTCAACATTCATCCAGAAAATAGATACCTTGCCTTTCTTACTAAGCTGCAGCACTGAATCGTTGGGTGAAGCTACTTTAATATATACATCACTGCCACTGGGAACTTTTCCGGAAACAGCTAAATCGGCACCTTTAAAACTAAGTCCTATATCAACTTCACCCGGTGACACACTTATATTAGCATCTTGGGCCCAAACCGGGTTAACACTTAATAAGAATAAAAATAGCCCAATCAATAAGTAAATATGCTTTTTCATTAATGACCGCCTCCCAAACCAATCAACGCGGCAGGTGTAACCAATAAATCTACAAGCATTTTTACCATCACCAGAAGAACAATTGCGGAAAACACAACACGAAGCTGCTCAGCTTTAAGCTTTTTACCCAATTTGGCGCCAAACTGCGCTCCGATTGAGGATCCAACCAACAAAACCATAGCCAATACCAAATCAACTGTGTGATTTAAGGCACTGTTAGCAACAGTAACATTTATAGCTGTGAAAATAATTACAAATATACTGGTTCCAACCGCATTATGTGTTGGCATACCGATTAGATAAATCATAACCGGCAGCATAATAAAACCGCCGCCAACGCCCATTAAAGCAGCCAGAACTCCAACAAGCAAACCAAGTGCAAAAAGCACTATAGCCGAACTCTCAATACCTGATACTTCAAAATACATTTTCACAGGCATTTTGTCCATAAACCGCTTTACCGCTGAAGGCTTACCGCTGCCGGTGTCATCCTTTTTCCTCAGCGAGTTAATACTCTCAATAAACATGAATGTTCCTACAACAAGCAGCATAACCACATATGAAGATTTCAACACAAAATCAAAATTACCCATAGCACGAAGAACTTTTACAAGTGCTGTACCTAAACTTCCGCCAACCAGGCCGCCTATAAGAATAATAAAGCCAAGTTTAAAATCAACATTTTTATTTTTGGCATGAGCCAATGTGCCTGAAGCTGAAGCTGCAACAATCTGGTTTGTATCACTGGCCACAGCAACTGCCGGAGGAACCCCGAGCATCATCAACAAAGGTGTCAACAAAAACCCCCCGCCTACACCGAACAATCCGGAAAGAAGCCCGACAATTCCACCTAATCCTAAGATTGAAACAATTGATATAGGCATTCTGGCAATCGGGAAAAATATATTCATAATATCCCCCTCTATTGAATTCTTGGCATAGTTTGTCTCATCCTTGGTTCCCTGTTTAATAAAACTTTTGTATAACTGTTTATAGCCATATTATAAGCTAACGCACCTATTACCATTATAATCATTAACAGCATAGTAGTACCCCAACTAAAGTTGCTAACCTGAGAGTCTGACGCAGTATAAATATTATCTTCGGAATCTTTCCAAGAATATATTTCCTTTGTATCAGGGTTTTGCTGAACAATTACATGTTTAGACGGGTTATAATAGTGAGTAAATACGTCCGATTTAAGAAAATTGAGCCCCAAACCATACAATAAAATAGATAATATAAATATTCCACAACTAATTTTAACGCCGAACTTGCTTAAGCTTTCTCTACTTTGTGCAGTCATTGTGTACTCCTCCCTTTTTATTTGTCATATTAAGTTAATAATTTTAAGCAACCATTAACACTTATTGATTGCAGACACGACACCTCCTTTTATCACCTCCAGAAAAAATTAATAGTGAAATTTTTTACTTATTCATCTGCCAACTAAGAGTTGCAAAAGGTATGCCAGGTTTCAAAATAAACATAAGCGTACTCAGATGCCTTTTATTAGCGGGTATTTCAAAAGCTAAAATACAGAAACAAATAAATACACTCCGTCAATACATAAATCACCTTCAAGATGGGCAATTTAAGCTCATTTTGTGGGCATATTTTACCCGCAACTCACATATACTCTAAACATTTTTAACTTGATATTAACCCATGCACCAAACTAATGTCGGTTGCAGTTGATTATTTTAATGCGGTGAACGTAATGTTATTCAAATTTAAGTTAACGGATAATTGGTACAATAATTGCTTATATAAGTGCTTATAATCTATATATTTAAGTCTTAAATTCTTGCATTGTTTAGGGATAATAAATAAAAGCTTGATCGGCAGGTGGCCAATGTGGGAATTAAAGCGGAACAAGTAATGACATCTATTAATGAATATCCTGTAGTTTATGAAAATGACAGTATTGAAAAAGCCGCCGGAATCCTTATTGAACAATACAAAATAAAAGATTTTTCCTGGCAAGGCTATGAATCATTACTTGTTTTAAATGACATAAACAAAAAAGTAGGTTTTCTTACCCTCCGGTGTGTTCTAAAAGCTTTAGAAATAAATGACTCTGATAATATGAATCACAATTCATGGCACACACTTACAGATAAAATTAAAATATCCTCCGAATTATGTGTCAAAGAACTGATGCGTCCTTTGCATACCGATTATGTTAAATCACAAGATGATGTGGATGAGGCAATTAAAATAATTATGAAAACAGGGACAAACTCTGTTTTTGTTTATGATAAATTAGATATTGTTGGAATAATAAGATCTATTGATATTTTATGGTTTTTAGAGGATTTACTATAGTTTTACGAGGGGGGTTAGTATGTCACCAGTACCTACGGTGGATTCTTACATGATACCGCTTGAGGAATATCCCACTATTCAAGACAGGGAAAACATTTATCATGCTATCCGGACACTGAAAGAAAACCTGCATAATAATAGTTCCCCCTGGCAGGGACACCGCTTATTGATTGTTTTAAATGATCACGGCGAACCGGTGGGAATCTTAACTTTAAAATGCCTGCTTAAAGCTGTCTGCTTAAGATTAATGGAAGAGGATATTTCCTGTAAAAGTGAATCCGTAAGCTGGTATTTCATTAATGAAATGAGAACTAAAGGCAGAGTAACAGTTCGTGAAGTGATGCGGCCTCTCACGCAATTTTCATTACACCAGAATAATCCTGTTACTAAAGCAGCACGTATTTTTATAAAACAAGGGATTAACTACCTCCCGATCAAGAATGAACAAAGGGTGGTAGGTATATTAAACTCCCGTGAACTATTTTTTAAATACTATGAAACGACAAAATTTAAAATAGTGCACAGACACTGGTTAGGCATTAATTTCTCCATCTCAGCTTTTTTTAAAAAATCAGCACTGCGTTTAATTGGCAGCTAATAAAACAAAAAGTAGGTGTAAAAAATGCCGGACAGATTAGCTAAAGATATAATGATACCTTTATCCGAATATGCCACTGTAAATGTAACTGACTCATTAAAAGATGCCATACGTATTTTGAAAGAATCCTTGCCCATAGGGCACCGTACACTGGCTGTATTGGATGACAAGGGTGACTTAGCCGGTTTTTTAACTACCCGCACCATATTAAAGGCGTTAGGGGTTTATGGAATTGACGAGGATGCCTGGAATAGAATCGCCTGGGGGACCTTTTTCTCCCGAATTGAGAAAAACCGTCTTAAATACCAGGGTCTAAGTAAAATAATGCGGCCGGTTGTAAATATTTTTGTTCACGAAGATTCTTCCCTGCACGAAGTTACTCAGGTGATTCTAAAAAATCAGATAAACCATATTCCCGTATATAATAAACAGAAAAAAGTAACAGGAATCATTCGTACCATAGATATTTTAGACACACTTGCCGATCTTTTGGATATACAAAATCAAAAATAATCTGATAGATTATAGATATAAAACAAAAGAGCTTTTCCAGCAGACACTGCAACTTCTCTGAGCATAAAAAATCCCTGTGAAAATAAAAACACAGGGATTTTTTATGCTCTAGGAAATTATGCTTATAATGGATCTGCGGATAAGTCATTGTATAATGAAGTACAAATTTATATTGCACAAGCAATGTTGGCACTGCGTAATTTCCGATGAGCACGAATGCCTGTGGCTGCTCGAAAGTCGCTTTAAGCGACTTTCTTCTACTTGAAGTATTCCGACCAGCGTTCTTCAACCAGCTTCACTATATCTTCTCTGGGCAGCAGCTCATCCGGGTAGAAAGGCTTCATCCTGGCATCAATGATAACAGGTCCGCGATACTCAATCTTGTTGTTTACTATGGCCGCATCGGCATATATATCGTGTGCCGGGTCAAAACGAGTGAACACCGTCCATAAAAAAGTCGTCTGGTCATAGATTTTATCTGTATCATCCACCAGAATAACCAGCGGCCATGGCGCCAGCTTTTCCTGGCTTGACTTTACCAGCTGAGCAGCCAGTTCCGGCTTTTCCACATAACTGCTTCCGGAGAGCAGCAAACAACCGCCGCAGTAATGCTTTATTTTTTCAATAGCCAGCAGCGGGCCTGACCGGTACTCGCGGGGCAGCTCCCTCAACGGCCGGCCCAGACCTGTCATGATAGCTTTACTGCCTTCATTGAACTTACGCCCGGTATAATCCAGAGTATCCATAGAAGTATTGTTTAATATCAGCAAGTCACGGGCCGGGTCAAAGCGCTGCAGTATGTTTTCCAGAAGCTCAGGAAAATCGCTTAACGCACAGGGCACATCTGTAACCATCAAAAACTTGGTCAGAGTAAGCTGCCCCTCTCCCAAAATCCTGAAGGCATGTGCCATGGCTTCCCTGCGGTAACTGTCCCTCACTATGGCAGCAGCCAAGGAGTGAAAACCTGTTTCTCCATAAGTCCAGAGTTCTTTAACTCCTGACATAACTACCGGGAATAGAGGGGATAAAAGTCTTTGCAAAAATTCACCGATAAAATAATCCTCCTGCCTGGGTTTTCCTACAACAGTGGCCGGGTAAATCGCATCCTTGCGCCGGTAAATCTCTTTCACGTTAAAAACGGGGAAATCGTGCACCAGAGAGTAATAACCGTAATGATCACCAAAAGGACCTTCCGGGCGGCGGACTTTCGGCAAAACTTCACCGCAAATAGCGAATTCGGCTTCAGCTATCAGGGGATGCCGCTGACCGGACACTTCTACCAGGTTAAGTTTCTCTCCGATTAGAAAGGAAGTGAAAATCAATTCCGGCAGCATCTCCGGCAAGGGAGCTATGGCAGAGATTATTAGGGCAGGCGGCCCGCCCAAAAACACGGTTACAGGCAAGGGGACATTGCGCATTTCCGCCTCGTAATGGTGGAAGCCGCCCCCTTTGTGAATCTGCCAGTGCATTCCGGTCTGGTTCTCCGAATAAATCTGCATCCGGTACATACCAAGGTTATGCTCCCTGGTGACAGGGTCTTCCGTATAGACTAACGGCAGTGTGATAAACGGTCCACCGTCCTCCTGCCAACCGGTCAAAGCAGGCAGCTCTCTTAAATTAACCTGGGTTTCCCGGCACTCAGTGACCGGAGCCTTACTCCTATCCACCCTTTTCAAACCTGATCTGGCAAAATCCAAAAGCCACCTGCGCTCGTTCCAGAGAGCCCTGGGTTTAGGAGGAAGCAGTTTGTCCAGGGAAGAAACAGCTTTTTTGACCAGATTTTCCGGACGGGGACCGGTGGCCAACTCCACTCTTCTCTCAGTCCCGAAAAGATTGGTTACCACCGGGTATTTACTGCCTTTAACCTTTGTGAATAATAAAGCCGGGCCTCCTTCATCAATAACCCGCCGGTGGATTTCCGGGAGTTCCAGAAAGGGATCTACTTCAGCCTTAACCTCGGTAATTTCTTTCTCTTTTTGCAGCAAACTAAGAAAACTTCTTAAACTCGTATGCATAGGACACCTCGAAAACAGCTTTTACCATAGAATAAGCCAATCTGCTGCAAATTGCAATTAAGTGATGAAATGTTTTGCATAATTTTTTATTATTCAAGCCGCCGGCTGGCTTTGTTCTTGCCGAAACCGGCTGCAGTCACTGCGTAAAAAATGGGGGTTGCGCATATATGCAGGTAATTTTCATAGTCCATTACTTGAAAACCTTTAAAAGAAGGCCGTACATTAGCCTCAAGAAACCAGAAGCGCCTGGATGTGTCCACGGCCAGATCAATGCCAAATTCAGCATAGTGCTCACCCGGTTCCTCCATAAGCCCGCAAAATTGGCTGCCAATTGAGATAACCTCTTTTTTAAAAAGAACAGGACTTATCGAAGGGCCAAAGGCCAGTTCAGCCGCCAGAGCTATAGGCAATGCCCGGCCACCCAGTGAAATATTGGTCAGATATTGCCCTGGGCCGGCCAGCCTGCATTCAATGCCCGTACATACCCATTTTTCCCTGGCGTTTTTCTGCATGACAATGCGAATATCAAAAGGGCAACCGTTTATCCTGGCCAGTTTCAGGTATGGTTGAACAATGTAATTTCGTTCTAATAATTTATATCTTTGCAGGAATGACTTAATAGACTGCTTACTTATTCTGGTGGATTTCTGGGAATTTATATCGTAATAGTTGCAACCGCTCAACTCTATGCTTTCATCTCCCGCTTCATTGATTACACAAACACCCCTGCCCCTGGAGAGATCAACCGGTTTTAAGATAACCTGGCAATACTTTTTTAGATAGCTTAAGAGTATTTGAGGAGAAGTCAGCCTGGCAGTATCCGGCAGGTGACGGTAAAAATTCTGATTACTTTTCAGTTTAGTATGCATCTTCCATTTATCCAATCTTGAGGAATTAAATAACTTTACTCCTGCCTGTTCTGTTAATCTTTTGAACTCTTCTCCATTTTTGTGAAAGCCCCTGCGAAACACTACAGACGGGAGAGGCAATTTGCCATACTTCCATGCCTTACCGGTCCAGTCAAAAAACAACCCGTAGACATAATTCGTACTCCAGTCTATGGAGAAATATCGAAAAGCGCAAAACAGCCCTCCAACCCTTTCATAAACCTGCAAAGCGTCAGTTAACTCTTTTAAATGACTGTCATGATAACAATAATGCTGCTCACCCAGCAAGAAACCGATTACCGGGCCTATACTTATTGTGTCACCTGATAAGAGCATTTGGTAAGTTAAGCCGTCTTGAATTAACAAATCATCAATTACACTCCTGCTGCAACTAACCGGCAGCGGATTATGGAAGGAATTATTTTGAGACTTTACAAAGCCGGGTAAAAAAGAAGGAGACACTATTGTTTCTCTCATTCCAAAACGTATCTTAACTTTCTCCGGCATGTCTCTCACTACAACCCCAGGTAAAAAAAAGGATTTCTCCTGGTCCCTGTTCACCCCTTGCAGCTTAATCCAGGTCATACGACACCTTCATTTTGTTTTTCTTGATTTCTCAGGAAAACTAAATATGCCATTGAGTTCTTCAGATATCTCCACCATAACTCCCCGTTTTTTATCTGGAAGAGATGATCATTTTGCTCGCAACCACCAAAATACAATAAATAGGGATTGCCCTTTTCATCTATCACGAAATCTAAAGTACAACTCCCCAGATTACACATGTAATAGCTTAAATAAACACATATATTAATAGAATAGCTGTACAGCTTCTCTTCTACTTCATCAGCCTGCTCAGGAAAAATATCCGCTAAAATATCATGCAATAAATAAATTCCTTTTCTTTCACCGCCCCTTTGCAAGTTCTCCTCCTTAACCAGCATCTCAGTAACCTGCCAATTGCCGCTAGCGTCTTTTTGAATATAGACCCTGGCTTCCAGCGGAAAACCCCCGCGTCCTAACAGGCGAGTACCTTTCAAAACCATGTACTTTCTCTCTTTAATCAACTTTCTGATGTTAAGAAAAAGATAATTTTCCTGGCAAAAAACTTTATCTTCACCGATGTTAATACTATAACTGTTATGCATGCCATCTATATTTTTCTCTATAATAATACTCTTGTGAACAAACAAACCTCTTTCCGGCACCAGAAAAACCAAATCATATTTCTGCAAAAATTCCAGTAAAATTGCTTGCGACAATTTATCATAGGGCAGCATTAAATCGTCTATATCGGAAATTGACGCCAATATATCAAAGATTATTGATTGATTGAACCTGTTCACCGGGTTAATTACCGTTATCTTCTCCATCATTCTCAATCTTCTCATGCCTCGTATACTGGAGGTTTTCTCATGCAGCGCCAGGTTATATATATAGGAAGGTATTTGGGTAATATAACTTCCCACGAAATCACCCGAGACAAGTATGCCGCTAACCAGTTCCTTTTCTAAATCAAGTTCATCTATAGAAAAACAGATAATGCTGATGCCGTGCTCCCTGGACAATGATTTTAATTGTTCCAGAGAGTTAATGATTACAGACTTCTGTTTTTTTCCGCTGTAGAGTATTCCTGTATCGACTGTTTTAATATCTCTATAGATTTCCAACAGGTTATTAATCAACAGCCTTTTTTCTCTCATTTCTTCTACCTGCATATAAATTTCACTCAAGTCGTTCTTATCTTTCTCAGACAGGCTGCCATCGGCTATTAAACCTTCTAAGATTTCCTTTTCCTGTGCGAGAAGCTCAGCTATTTGTACACCTTTATTATATAATGTGTTAATTGTGTTAAAGCACAACACTTGCATTGTCCTGTCACCTCACCTTCTATATATCTGGAGTCAGCTCTGTCCTTTTCCTAACTGTTCGGCTGCTTATATGTTATAAATACTTTGCTCGAGTCACTCAAGATTGGAAAAATTTCTAACAAAGCTGCCTATATGATTTTATTCAAAATAACTAAATAAATTCGGCTAATTTCTTGGAATGTTGATTTCCATAATCCTGGCCGCTGTGTTATAATTGGCATTAATTACCTTAATAAAAATAAATTTAATAGAATAAAATCATAAATTATTTGTCAAATCAATCCGATTTATGGTTTAATAATCTTATGTATTCTTTGCCTACTGAGAGGAGATATGAGAAGTGAAGCTTCCAACCCTAAAAATAAAAGATCTTATGCCACAATACCCGATTATTCAAGGTGGAATGGCTGTAAGAGTTTCTACAGCACCGCTGGCAGCAGCGGTAGCCAATGCCGGTGGGATTGGAGTTATCGGGGCTACAGGAATGAGTCCGGATGAAGTGCGGGAGGAAATCATACAGGCCAAAAATTTAACCTCGGGCATAATAGGTATCAATATAATGTTTGCAGCCAGGCAATTTGCCGCTATTATCAAGGCGGCCATAGAAGAAAAAATAGACATAATCTTTAGCGGGGCGGGCTTTTCCAGAGATATGTTCAGTTGGGGTGCCAAAGCAGGAGTACCGGTAGTTTCTATTGTCTCTTCCAGTAAAGCCGCCAGGATTGCCGAAAAAGCCGGTGCTGCCGCAGTCGTGGCGGAGGGTTGTGAGGCAGGCGGACATCTTGGTACTGATCAATCCATAGAAAAGATTCTGCCGGAAATAAAGGCCTCTGTCAAAATCCCTGTAATTGCAGCAGGAGGTATTACAGACGGCTATGATATGGCTAAAATGATTAAACTGGGCGCAGACGGCGTGCAGTTGGCCACACGTTTTGTCCTGAGTGAAGAATGTACTGTGGATAACTCTTTTAAACAACTCTATCTACAGGCTCAGGAAGAAGACGTGCAGATCATAAAAAGCCCTGTCGGCTTGCCGGGACGGGCTATAGTCAACAAATTTGCACAGATGATTATGAAGGGAGAGGCACCCCAGCCGGAAAAATGCGACAAGTGCCTGAAAAACTGTTCCCATGAGTATTGCATACTGGCTGCCCTGAGTAATGCCAGGGACGGCAACCTTGATCAAGGTGTTGTCTTCAGTGGAAAAAACGTATACAGGATTAAAGATATTTTACCGGTACAGAAAATATTTGATAAACTGTTAACAGAATTTGCTTTAGCAGACTAAGGGGGAAAAATATGTTTTATGAAAGTACGAGAGGAAAGCACTCCTCAATATCATCAGCAGAAGCCATAAAACTGGGTATTGCCCCGGATGGTGGTCTGTTTGTACCCAGTGAACCGGTTACTGTCTCTGAAGAGCTAATAAACCGGATGACAGGGCTAACCTATAATCAGAGGGCAGAGGAAGTTCTAAGGCTTTATCTGACTGACTTTACCCCCCAGGAATTAAAGGACTGTGTTTATAACGCCTATAACGAAGAAAAATTTGATCACGGGTTGATTACGCCTCTGCACAAGCTTTCCGATAAGGTTTTTATCCTGGAGTTATGGCATGGGCCAACCTGTGCTTTTAAAGATATCGCTTTGCAGATTCTACCTCACCTGCTCACCAGATCTGCTCAGAAAACCGGAGAGACTGATGATATAGTAATACTGGTTGCCACTTCAGGTGATACAGGCAAAGCGGCTTTGGAAGGCTTTAAAAACGTGCCCCAAACCAAAATAGTTGTATTTTACCCTAATGAAGGTGTCAGCCAGGTGCAAAAACAACAAATGGTCACCCAGGAAGGAAACAACGTCAGTGTGGTTGCCGTTCAGGGCAATTTTGATGATGCCCAAACCGGAGTGAAGAATATATTCGGCAATGCCGCAGCCATTGATAAATTCAAGCGGCAGCATTACAAGTTTTCCTCTGCCAATTCTATCAATTGGGGCAGGTTAGTGCCACAGGTAGTCTATTATTTCTCTGCTTATGCCGATTTATTGAAAATGGAAGAAATCAACAGCGGAGAAGCCATCAACTTCGTGGTGCCCACCGGCAATTTCGGCAACATTCTGGCCGCCTTCTACGCTCGTTGTATGGGCTTGCCTATAAACCGTTTAATCTGCGCGGCCAACGAAAACAATGTGCTAACTGATTTTATCAACAGCGGCATCTATGACCGGGAAAGATTATTCAAAAAAACCCTTTCTCCTTCTATGGATATTTTGATCTCCAGTAATTTGGAAAGGCTGCTTTACGAGCTAACCGGACATGACTCAACTAAAATTAATGAATGGATGAGGGAACTAAAAGAAAGAGGCAAATACAAAGTTGCCCCGGACACTTACTCAAAAATAAAAGAAATATTCTGGTCAGACTATGCCAGCGATCAGGAAACGCTGTCCACAATCAAAGAGATCTGGAAAAATTACAAGTATGTTATGGATACTCATACGGCTGTAGCGCAAAATGTCTATGCTAAATATATTGCAGCCACCGGCGATAAGCATAAAACAGTGATAGCTTCTACTGCCAGTCCCTTTAAATTTAATGAGAGTGTAGTCAAAGCTCTCTTAGGCGAAGCAGCTATTCAGGGCAAAAACGAGTTTGAACTTCTCAACGTCCTGGCGGATACAGGCAGCCTGGCTATTCCCAAAGGTTTGCAAAACCTTGACAGCAAGCCTGTTTTACATAAACAAGTAGTAGCCAAAGAAGAAATGCTGGCTGCTGTAGAAAATATCATTCTTAGCTGATACAAAGGACCGGAGTATTAATTTCTTCCGGTCCTTCTATTATCGTACTAAATATAGTAGTCATAAAAACGCAGCTGCAGTTCCGTCAGTAAAATCTTTCTCTTGGAAATCTTATTCAGAATCTCGTTGACTTTCATCTGCGCGTAGACTGTCACACCGATACTCCTGGGATCAACCTCATCCAGATTGATCTGGTGACCGCCTTTTTCCGTCGAGTACAGCTTGCCCCACAGAGACGGCAGCACTACCCCGACATAAGGACGGTCAACCGGCACTATCAAAACATCATATACCTTCTTGGTTACCCCGTTAAACTCCACATCTTCTTTTATAACAGGATCAATTTTCTGCTCATAGTTATCCCAGTCTATAATATCATCGTAAACCAACAGGCCGATACCAAAATGGCGCTCCATACCCATACCTTTCTGCCTCCTTTGCAACTTCACGGTATGATTATTTATAATATTTTACTTTAAATCAACAATAATTTCACCTGTTTTATAAAAATAAAAAGCCCCCGTGAAACGCTGCGGGGCTCAAGGTATAAATATTTATATTGCTGCCGCTTACTCTCTCTCCGGTGAACTGCTGTCTTCCATGTAATAAAGCACATAGGCATGCTCCGGATCTGTCCGTATATCCGCCATAATTGACGGGCTGACAGATATTTCACCAATAAAATTCATCTCAGCATTAATATCGAAGTCCTCTTCATCTATTGCTTTGTAGCACTCCAAATCGGCAATCTGATGCTTAGGCTTAACACCCAGTTCCAAATACTTGGACCTGGCTTCTTCTTCAGAACCGGCAAAAACTATTCTGGTATTAGTCGGGTGCAGCATATCTATTCCTCCCAGCGTTTTAATTTTATTGTAGCCCAAAAGTGCTGATATTACCAGAGGTTATTATAATAATAAATCCATAAATTATTTGTTATAATACGATTCAAGTGAACATTTTCCTGACACATTTATATTTTATAATCATCTCATAGTAAGCCATACATAATTAAAAAGCGAGGTGTTGATATGTTAAACATGAGTAAGAAAAAAATTGCCGGTCTTCTTGTCGGTGGAATGCTCCTGGTCGGTTCAGTAGCCAATGCTTCTTTTGCAGACTCAGATACGCAAACTACAAAAGAACAGACTAAAGATCAATATTTCCAGGAGTTTGTCAGTGACTTTGCCAAAAACCTAAAAGTCGATGAGGATCAGGTAACACAGGCACTTGAAGCTACTAAGAAACAGATGCTCCAAAACGCAGTTCAACAAGGTAAGATTACCCAGGAACAGGCTGATAAAATTGCCGCAAAAAAAGATTTCTTTTTTATGGGTAATTTCGATCATGCTAAACGTTACAAAATCGATCTGACTCAAAACCCCAATTTCCTGAATGCCGCTGCTTCTGCCCTTGGAATTAATGCTGATGACCTTAAATCAAAGCTGCAATCAGGTACAAAGCTGGAGCAAATTATAACTGAGCAGGGCATGACTATGGAGGAATTTCGCCAGAAAATGCCTAAGATTAAAGGTGATATCACCCAAAACACTAATTTCCTCAATGCGGCAGCCTCTGCCCTTGAAATGACTGCTGATGAACTGAAATCAGAGTTGCAGTCAGGCAAAAAGATGGATCAAATAATTACTGAAAAGGGCAAAACCATGGAAGAATTCCGTCAGAAAATGCCTATTCAAAAACATATAAAAAAATATAACCCGGACAGCAATAGTACCGACAGCACTTCAACAAATAGCTGACATCCTAAATTCCTGACTTTAGAAGATTGATGGTTAATAAACCGCCGAATCGCTTGAAACACAAGCAATTCGGCGGTTTTAAAAATGTCCTGTTATTTCATGTTTATTGTCAAATCCAGTTTAGTGCATGAACGGAACTTAGTCAGTGTCATGTTTGTCTTTATCTGAGGAAGCTTGAGTATCTTTGCCAAATCCAAGTATGTCTGTGATACCTTCATCGGTGCTACTACATTGTTAGGATATTCTCCCTGAGTTAGGTAAAAAGGAGGTAAATGGTTTTTGTATTGGGACTAAATGGTAGTCATGGTGTAGGAAAGTTGGTAGTTAACTACCCCACCCTATCCTAATGATTAATAATAAAATTACCGGTAATAAAAGTATAAATATTCCTAAAATAAAACATATAAAAGAAATAGTATAATATTTTTTACTATTTTTCTTCTTTGATTTTAAGTAAAAACCTTTAATTAAAAAAGCTATGGCTATAAGTACAAATAAATATGGCAAATATACCATAATAGTATAAATAATTTTTTCGAAATTTCCCAACTTATTTTTACCTGGTTTCTAAAACCTACTAAAAACTACAAGTAGTTTTTTCACCCGTCCGACAAACGGATGGCAGTGTCACAGGATTCAACTGCTAGGCCATAGGCTCTCGCCTATGTTCCGGGTGGTCTCCTCTAAAAGAGTTCCCCGCCACTGCTTAAAGCGAGCGTACTAACCGGAGAAGGTGTTACCTCCGCCTGGGTTCTGACTTGCGGCAACAGCCTTTCGCTGCGTGTACTGTGCCGCCCGCAAAATTTATAGCAAAGGGATTAACCTATACCTAACACATTTTTCCGGTGAATCTGCCATGAAATCAGGCTATTCACCTTCTTCCTTTTCGTGATTTTTTTAATCTTGGCCAGCACAGACTTTTTAACTGCTGACCATTGTTTCCAATTTGCCATTTGTTTAAATTCAGGTTTCTTTTTAACCAGTTTATCAAGCAATATCTTGGGTATCTTCTCATGATCAAAGCCCAAGCCACGCCGGGCTATGACATAGCCTGCCGCTTCGTGAACAGCTATGCCGTACATGTGCTGGTATTTTAGGATGCCTATGACTGAAGTAAAAGCCGGTTTTACCTTTAATATCGGCACTCCCTCACGGGCAGCACTCCGGTCAACTGCTTTTAGAAACTTCGACCAGACAAAACTGTGACTCATTCGGTTAAACTTGGCCGTTACGGACTTGTCATTTTTAAACTTCAAGTCCTCTACCGCCAGGGCGTAACCTTTTTCTTTAGCCTGGAGGATCACTTTCTTAGCCATTTCGCAGGTTTGGTTATTTCTCCGGTTTGTTCTGGCATAAGTCCATTCGCCTTGACCAAGCCATTCACTGCCCCGGTATTGCCCCAGACAGTCTACCTGGGTTACGCCTAATCCGTCCGGGTTGGTGTCTACACCAAACGCACCCTTATGGTTATATGGCATCGGAACTTCTTCTTCAATACTCACATGGACGTAATATTTCCCGTCTCTGCGGAGGATTTCTACCTGATAGGCACTGCCTGTTTTAAGATAATCCAAAACCATTTGCCGGTAGTTGATACCATTAATCTTGCCGGTCTTTTTCGATGGCTTTTGAGCTAAATAGATCGGCACCGTTATGCGGTTATACCGAACGGATTTCCCTTTCTGTACCGGGTCGGCAGCTATATCAAGATAGATTTGGTCTTGGCCTTCGTATATGCGGGTATTTAGGTTGCCGCCTTTGGTTTTATCTCCCCGTGACAGATAACGGTTACTTCTGACTTCCTGCCACTCTTCTCTGGTAATATTGCCTTTGCAGCGTTCTTGAAAGAGCTTCTTTCCTCCGAATACAACAGGCGGAAAAGTATTGTTATCCAGGTGCTTTTGCCAGAAGGCCAGTTTACGCTGTTCCTTTTCTAACCGTTTTTGCAGTTTGGCAATCTTAGCCGGTGATTTAGCCTTGGCGATACGCTTTTCTGTAAATTCAACCTTTGTTTTGGTGTTTTCATAGTGCATCTGCACTAATTCATATTGGCTTTTGATTGTGGTCTGGGCATCATATACTGCATCGTTAGCCTGCCGGGAGTTAAGTCTGAACTTTCCTTGTACAGTTATACGAATGTCCTGTACTTTCCATCCGTCCAGCAGTCTTTTAAATGCCCAACGAACTGCGGCACAGTAACGATCCATGAGGTTATCAATGTATTCTTTCTGTTTAGGTGTCAGTTCCGGGATTATCCCCATCGCCGTTGTCTTCACTGGCAGTCACCTCGCTTTCAATGACCTTTGACAGCTTTTTTGCTACTCTGCCGCCACGTTTTCCATATATACGAGCAGAAAATGACGTTGTAACAGCAATTAAATCTTCTACCAACTCTTGCTGTTCATCGACGTCTTTTTTTTCTATTAGTATAATATGCCCGCCAAAGTCGCTAATGTATTTCTCTAAGTAGGCAGCCTCTGCCCTTGAAATGACTGCTGATGAACTGAAATCAGAGTTGCAGTCAGGCAAAAAGCTGGATCAAATAATTGCTGAAAAGGGCAAAACCATGGAAGAATTCCGTCAGAAAATGCCTGTTCAAGAACATATGAAAAAATATAATCCGGGCAGCAGTAGTACCGACAGTACTTCAACAGATTGGATACGCTATTACTTTAGTAGGCCAACTCCAAATTGAAAAATCCATTTTTATGCTATGTTAAAATGAGCCACTACTAAAGGCCTGATATACAAAGGCTTTCGTAATACCATCATTTGACATTACCTATTATATTACCGTGATTAATAGTTTCCGATGATAACTTTTATAAAGTTCTTGATTTCTATATCAGTAGACTATCTTAATAACCCATTTAAATCACAAAATCTCCCCTAAATAATAAAAGGAGAGAATGAATATTCAATGATTTATTTTTTTTGTAAATAAAAAGTCAGTCAGTCAAACGTACTCAATATACCCCAATATATAGATATGGCTTCCCTGGGGAAACTATTTATCTTCTGCGATTTTATTAGTCAATTGCAGCTTATATCATACTGTTTACCTTGTCAAGAGGATATTTTATTTTTTTGTATCTTTGACTTACCGAGGTAGAGATGGAGATGTTGTTATTTCTACTATTTCGGTACTGGTATATTTTTTATGTAGCGATGGCACGATTTTTGGTATACTCGAAACGTAGCGTATCCATTAGACGGCATACCTCTTTGAGGTTGCCGTTTTTTTTATTCTAAATTCCTGATTTTAGACTGACTTTCAACCAATAATTTTTGTCAGACCTCAAAACCTTGAAAATAAAGGCTTTAAAGACATCTGAAAGTCTACACTGCAAACGGCATTTTTGAAGTACAAATCCAGTAAAATCAAAGCTTTGAAGGCGATTTAAGGTTGAACATGAGATAAAAGAAAACCTGCGGAATAGTTTTGTAAATTTATTTTAGACAATAGGGTTATCTGGTTGTCTAACCATAATTACCAAACATGTAGATTCGGGTAAATCTACTGCTATTCGAACAACTATGCCTAACATAAATATTTCCCGCTACTGCTTCGTTTACTTGGCTTCTTCCGAATTGGTATCCGGGGAAAAGCCTGCTTTGCCAGATTAATGCACAGCCTTGTCGAGGTATGTCTGAGAATAAACGCCTGTTTACTTGTGCTGACAAGACAGACTGCAAATAGTATAATGTAAATATAATGAAAGGGGGTGAAGCCGGATGAGAGAGGGTTTGACTGTTTCAGATGATAAGGTTTACACAATAGAGGATTATTTAAAATTGGACGATGGCAATCGGTATGAATTGATTGGAGGAAAGTTGTTAATGGTCCCATCTCCTGTTGTTAAGCATCAACGTATATTATATAAACTTAGCCAAAAAATATCTAAATTTGTAGATAAGAATTGTTTAGGTGAGGTTTTCATTGCCCCTTTAGATGTTTATTTAGGGAGTCAAACGGTACAGCCGGACATTTTTTTCATCTCCAGAGAACGGTTGGAAATTGTAGAGGAATATGTTCAAGGTGCTCCTGATTTGATTGTAGAAATATTATCCCCAGCTACCATGAGTCGTGACCGAAAGAAAAAACGCAAATTATATTTCGACAGTGGTGTGAAAGAATACTGGATGGTTGCTACCGATGACAGACTAGTGGAAGTGCTTATAGCCGGAGAAAAGGAATGGCGTTGGGGTGGTATATTTGATTGTGAAGACGTTCTAACCACATCACTAATGCCGGGATTGGAGATAAAACTGCAAGATGTTTTTATATAGACGTGGTAACTATTCAGGCACCTAATTTTTATCAACACAAATAAGGAGACGGAGTCCCCTAACCCACGGCAGGACTAAAAACCTCATATTATAGTAGTATTCAACCTGTGGCAGCATCATACAACGGGTGGACCAACCTCATTGATGACCTGAATACAAACCGCAAAGCAAGCGATTTGTTCAGTAAGCCATAAGATGGATGGATGGATGTTATCATGAAAAAACACTCACTGCTTATCGTACTTGCAATCATATGTTTAATATCTATATCTATAAATGTTTTATCAGTTGTAAATTATAATAATGCAAAAAAATCATTTTTATACGATACCTACAGTCATTTGGCGAATATTTCAAAGCTTTTAGATAATATGGCATATTCCATTTCAAATGATGATGTAATGATAAATTATAATTTGTCTACTTTGGAAAGAGAGTGTATTCAACTTGATGACTCAATTCGTGGATTAAGTGCGCTTTCTCCACATAATATAACATCTTATAAATTCGAGAACTTCAATAAAATGATCTCAAGTGCTATAACGGCAAATTATAATAGTCCTGAAAAAGCAATAAATGATATTACACAGCATAAAGAGAGAATACAAGAACTGATTAGAAAGCTATCTCCCAAAGAAGAGATTAGCGACAATGAATATGGTGAGCTCTCTTTAACCCCTAATTATTCGTTAAGTGTTAAGCAGATCATCAATTCAATCAATGACACATTAGCAAATGTGCCCCCAAGCTAATTAGAGCCCTAAGTTTTGGTTTCTTTGGAGCGCACTTTTACCGCAGCACTCCACACCATCCATTTATGAAACTTAGGGCTTGCATATTTTAAACTACGATATTAACATTAAATGGTATTTAAGAGATTAATTATATAATTATAATCATTATGGAACCTATATCTTTTTATGTTTATTTTTTGCCATCTCTTCATCCGATATCTTTTTTCCTCTTTCATAGACATTAGTGTTCAATGCACTTTTTACAGTTAAACCGCTTTTTGTTTTTGTTGATGCAATCAGGTTTACAATTGTTTCATAGTTTACTAGTGGTCTATGCCGCCAGTTCTGACTGATGAATGAAAATAGTTGGTGTTCAATTTAATTCCATTTACTGGTTTCAGGTAAGAAATGCCATACTGTAAATACAACACATTTACCTCAAACCTTAGACTGTCCCTCTGAGGGGTTTGAGACTGTTCTGCTATGTAATCATCCAAAAAACAAAACACGCAAATGGGTGCCCAATCCCATTCGCTATTTGAAAGGAGTAAATTATTATCACACGGTAGAATGTCTGAAAAACTCCGTATGATAATTATAAAAAATTAACATCATGCCAGGGTAAAAGCTTTTAAGACTTAAAACCAAACAAAAAGACCATGAAAATTTCTTGCTTCAGCAAGACAAACCTTCATGGTCTTTTTATTTTGAAATATTTCTGACCGTTTTTTGTATTATTTGAAAATTCATAGCGATATCATGAAATTTAGATACAGTAATATTGACGAAAATTTTACTAAAAGTCGTGTAATGAAAACCCTGCCGCAACGTATTAATATTCATAAAGTGCTTTGTCATACTGTGATTAATATTTACAGATTCCGTCAAACTCAGGTAAACTTGATCATAGGTTGCTGAAAAAAGTAATTAGAAAAGGATATGGTTAAAGTTATGGCAGGAAAAAGGCTTGAGATATTACTAAACCCACGAGTAATTATTCTGGGCATAGTAACTGGTGTAATCCTGGGTATATATTTTAAGAGCTTTGTTTTTTACATAGAACCCATAGGAAAAATCTATCTTTCATTGCTCCAAATGAGCGTTATTCCCATAATGGTTTCAGCTATAGTTGTCAGTATAGGCAAACTTATGAAATTAAAGGATGCAAATGTTTTTTTAAGAAAAATATGTGCAGTATTAATTGTATTTTTATTTTCCGTATCTATTATTGGAATATTTGTTGGAATTTCTTCAAAATTTTCAGTCGGTGTAAACAGTAAGGTTAAAACAACAATAGGTAAGGTAGTTATTGGAAGTAAGGATACAGCAATAAAAGAAATTGACTCCAGGTTTAATACAAAGATAGATGAGAAAAAAGAAGGAGAAATCGTAAGATTCATAATAAATTTAGTTCCTAAGAATATATTTACAGCTTTAACCCAGGGAGATAATCTAAAAATAATATTTTTCTTCATAATTTTAGGGATAATGCTGAAATATATCCCCGAAAACTCCAGTAATAATTTGATACTTTTGTTTGAAGGTTTTTTTGAAGCCTTTCAAAAAGTTGTAAGTATTTTAATGTATTTGTTACCTTTTAGCTTATGCTCATTAATTGCGTCCCAGGTAGCTAATATGGGGTTTTCAGCTCTGGCTCCTTTTATCAAACTCATAGTTTTGATCTATATAGCTTCAATAGCTATTTGTTTTATCAGTCTACTGATAGTCTCCAGATATGCGGGATTTAATTATTGTCAAGTGTTCATAGGTCTAAAGGATGCAATGATTATAGCTCTGGGTACACGTAACAGTTTTGCTGCCATACCTTCTATGCTTAATGGACTTCATGAGCAGCTTAATCTGGACAAAGACAAATTGAATTTAGTAGTTCCGTTGGGAATAACCTTGTGCAGATATGGCAGCGTTTTGGTATTTTCCTTAACAGCTGTTTTTGCAATGTACCTATATAGTCATCCTATAACCATCGGAAATATTATAATTACTTTTGCAAGCTCAATATTAGCGGCCATGGCAACAGTGGGGTTACCCGGTTTGCTGGTCTACAGCATGATAACTATTGTGCTCACCCCTTTAGGAATTCCGGCTGCGGTAATTGTCCCAGTATTGATAACTCTGGATTCAATTATAGATCCCGTGTTAACCCTGTTAAATGTATGTTTAAGTTCTGCAGTTGCATCGATCATTGCAAGCGACAATTCCATGAAGACCAGAGGTGAGAAATGTGGAGCGTAAAAATGTACCAATATATTTGTTCATCATAATGTTGGTATTACTATTTATATCAAAATTGCCCGGCACTCAAACCTTTTCAACAGAGCAAAAAAACACCGGCAATGCACAAGCAGTACCGGCGGCGGCAGAAAAGAATCAGGATAATTCCACAACCACTGTCCAAGCACCTGCAGTTAGTTTGAACGATAAGAATGTTTCCCCTGATATACAGAAAATCTTATCCAGGGGCAAACTAATCGTCGGCCTTTATTGCAATGACCAGCCGCCTTTTTTTATGCTCAACCCCCAGGGTAAACTCTATGGCATGGATATTGCTCTGGCTAAAGACATAGCGGCCAAACTAGGTGTGGCATTGGAATTTAACAGAAGTGCAAGAACATTTAATGAGTTAACAGAAATGGTGGCAAGAGGGGATGTAGACACAGCTATATCTGTGCTCAGCAGAACCCTTGACAGGGCTAAATTAATTAGTTTCACTAAACCATATGTTGTTTTACATCAGGCATTGCTGGTTAACAGAGTGGAAGCTGCTAAAAAGGGCATAGAAGACTACCCGATGGACTACTTAAAAAAAGAAGATGTTAAAATCGGAGTTAAGGCAAAAACATCATATGTGGAATTTGCCAGAGAATTATTCCCTAAAGCACATATTTTAGAATACAAGGAATGGGAAGATGTTGTGGCTGCTCTTCTCAAAGGAGAAGTTATCGCAGCGGTAAACGATGAGAACGAAATAACCCAACTAATTAACAAAAGGCCGAATATTTCCTTGTATGCCTGCGTTTATATTCTTAAGGATAAGAAGGACTATATTTGCATGGGCGTTTCGCAGCAAAATACACATTTACTGGACTGGCTTAATACATACCTGGATAATTACGATATAAATATGAATGTCAAGTCGATCATGGAAGAATATCCGGAAATATATAAGCAAAATCCTGCAAAATAATTAAAATAGTTGACCACCTTGGAAAGAAAGAAAAGACTAAGCTGCGGAAGAGGTTATATCCTCTATACTGCACTCGGTAAGAAAACGACAGTTTTCTTACCGCTAAGTGCAGTTTATACTTGCTTCCTTGGAAAATTTATTCCCGTTGCAAGTATAGCATAACTTAGTCGCACTTGCTCCCATCCTTCTGTTTCCCCCGATCTTCGCGGGGTCTGCCAGACGATGCGCAGATATATTTAGTAATAACCCGCATTGACTAAAGAGTACTCACTCTCATAGAACAAACTGCCGGAATTTTGAACATTCCCATTACTAAATATCATATCCACACTGATTTTCGCTCTCACAAGTATAACCGCAGCATTTACCGCCTGCCACCTGTTCCAGCTCATCGTCCGTCAGTTCCGAAGAAGCCTGCTCCATTTCCTCTCCGGTAAAGTCGTACCCCAGTCCCTGAGCCCACTGCCGCCGCTCTTCCCTGGTCTGGAAAGACGCCGCCTGCTCCCAAAGGTCATTTTCATTTTTTACCCGCTTGATGAATTCACGCGCATGCTCGATTGACATTGTTTTCCCTCCTTCCATTTTTAAATTTCAACCTGGAATAGCTTCAACTGTCCCAATGGTTAAAAATCCAGGGGACACGGAGGCCGGGCAACCACGTTGTTCTGATAGAGAAACTCCCTGTCTTCAGCGGTCAGCTGGCCGGCCGCGTCAAGCAGTGTCTCCATCATCTGCCCGAACTGCCGGCAATATGTCGGGTCGGGCCGGAAAGGCCCGCTGGCGGACGCAATGTTGGTGTACGTGCAGCCGCCGCCGCACACGTACTTGAGCCAGCACTGCCGACACTCCTCACTTTTGGTAACCGGGCTCTCATGGAACAAGCCCCGGGGCGGGTCTTCCTCCCCGCTGACGCTGCCCAACAGGTATTCCTTCATGCCCACGAAACGGTGGCATGGATACAGGCTGCCGTCCACGTCCACCGCTAAATAGTTGCGCCCCACGCCGCAAAAAAACAGCCGGCGGACTATGAACGGCACGCTGCCGATGGATGTGAGGCGGGACAAGTCCCGGTCCTTCAAGCGATAAGCGGCCTCCGCCGGGTCGTGCCGCTTCACCGCCGCCACAAACGCCGCCGCCTCCCGCCGCAAATCGGCCGCCCGCTCCCGGTCCCGGCGGAAAAGCGCTTTTTCCTCCGGCACGCCGGTCAGCAGGCAGCCGGAAGCCGGGACCAGATGACAGCTTTGAAATCCGATTTCCTTCATCGCCGCCAGGACCTCTCCCGGTTCCGTCCCCCCATACAAGGTGGCCCGGCCGCAGGCCAAGGGAAAAGCGGACAGCAGCTGTTTTATCCGCGGCGCCACCTCCGCATAGGAAGGCCTGCCGTCTTTGAAAGGCCGCTGCTTGTCCTGAGCCGCCGGCGTCCCATCGAAACTGATCACGACTTCAAACTGGTTGGCCCGCAGAAAATCAATCGCCGCCTCGTCGGCCAACGAAGCGTTAGTGGTGATGCTAAATGTAAATGTCTTGCCGTTTTGCTCACCAGTCTGTTTGGCATACTCCACTGTCCACCGGATAAGCGGCAGATTGAGCAGAGGTTCGCCGCCGAAAAAAGATAAATTCAGCTTCCGGTTACCACCGCTGTGGCGGATCAGCCAGTCGACACTCCGGCAAGAGGTTTCCACCGTCATAAGCCCGCCGCCGCCGTATCTTCCAGCGTCGCCATAGCAATACACACAGGCCATATTGCATTCCTGGGCCACCATAAGACAAAGGCTGCTAGTGCGGGCGGCGTCAGTGGACAGCCACCCGGCCACCGCCCGGCTGTCCCTTTCCAGCCGGGCGGCGGCCGGGTCCGGGCATGTTTTCCCCTGGTCCCCCACCAGCAGGCCCATTTTTACCAGCGCACTGCGCACGTCGTCCTCCGGTTGGACCCGGGGATCGCCTTCCCACGCGGAAAGAAAGGCAACCGTCCTGTCATCCAACCGTTTACAGCAAAAGCGGTCGGCATTTACCGCGTAAATCCGCCCTTCTACCTCAAAGCGATGGTACGGCATCAGTTGCAGCTTGCTTTTTTCCACAGTGCCAGCTGCGCATTGCAACATGACATTCATCCCCTCCTGTTGCATTTCCTTGCCGGAAATCAGCATCACGCCAGGCAACCGGTCACGCTTTTACCGCCAGCCGGCCCGGCAAAACGCCGGTCTCCTGCAAGAACGCTTTATCCTCGTCTGAGCATTCGGCAATCACCCGGACGGCTGTTTCGATTCTGGCCCGCCGCAGGCGGCAAGTGTTCGGGTTGACCCGGAAAATTGAACCGGTACCACCCAAGTGTTCCACAATGCAGGCGCCGCCGCAGAAATAACGCGCCCAACAGGACCGGCAATCCTCGCTGTGGATCAAAAGGCTTTTTTGGTGCAGTTCTCCCTGGAAACCGTCCTCAGCAACCGAACCCACCCTGTATTCCGGCAAGGCCAGGAAGCGCGGGCATGGATACAAATCGCCGTTAACCGCCACCGCCAACAGCTGCCTGCCGGTGCCGCAGGAAAACCAACGCCGCCGGACCGTGCCTGCCCAGTCCGCATGGAACATTTGCCTTAATCCCTCCATGAACGCGCCATCCACGGCGATCCGCCGCAATCCGGCCGCATCCCGGTCCCGGACAGCGGTTAGAAAACGTTCGCCCTGGCGGCGCAAATGGGCCGCCAACTGGCCGGAAGATGCCGCTTCGTCATTTTTTTTCCCTTCCGGCAATAACGAACTGGACACTTTTTCAATGCGGCACTGCCGGAAACCTAGCTGCCGGGCTGTTTGAAGCACCTCGTCAAGATCGGCGCCGGCATAGAGTGTGGGGCGGAGCGTGGCGTCCGGGCAGCGCGCCAGCAGTTTCCGGATTTTTTCAGCAATAAGATGGAAAGAGCCCCCGCCGCCTTTCAGCGGCCGGTTGCGGTCTTGTACGGCAGGCGGCCCGTCAAAACTGACGGTAACCTCGACTTGCCGCTCAGCTAGAAAATCAATGACAGGGTCGGTCAGCAGCAGGCCGTTGGTCATGATGCCGTAGCGCACCCGCTTGTCGGCGGCTGCCGCTTGCCGTTCGGCGTAGACGGCAATTTTTTGCATCAGCGAAAATTTAAGCAAGGGCTCACCGCCAAAAAATCCGATATTAACCGTTTTCGAACCTGCCGAGTTCCGGATCAGCCAGTCGACAGACCGGCACGACACTGCCTCGGACATCTGGTTTTCCCGGATATCAGGAATTTCTCCCTGGCAGCAATACCGGCAGGCCATGTTGCAGGCATAGGTCAGCATCAATACCAGAGTGTCCGGCGGCGCAAACAGGAACCGCTTCCGTCCGCAAGGTTCCAGCGGGACCCCCAGCCGGCTCAGGACCGGTTCAGCCGGCCCGCCCAGCCTTACCACCGCCGCCGTCTCCGGATCGATCCCGGCAAACCGCATGTATTCCGTGCTGACCGCGTAATTGGAGCCATCAACCTCAAACAGATGAAGACGAGGATCGATTTGGCCCATATTTACACACCTCTCTCCTTTCTTCCACTGCCGCCGGCCGCGGCCCCGCCAGAAAGCGCCGCGCAGCCGGACTGGCCGCTGCCACGTCCAGCAGCGTGAAGAAGTCATAGGAATTAAATTCGCTGTCGCAGTAAGGTTCGCCGCAAATCCAGCCACCGCTGCGCAGATAGACCTGCAGGATGGGAGGTATGAGCCTTTTCACCGCGTCTCCGGCCGACCGGCCGACCGCAAGCTTGAGCTGAACGGCGGGAACAGCTCCGGAGGACAGCGGGTGGACGCGCAGATGATCAGGCGATAAATGGCGGGCCTGGAAATACTGATACAGCGGGGCCAATTCATGGGATATGCGGGCCGGCACGCAGGAACAGCCAAACATGTACCGGATTTCAGCCTGCCGCAGGTAGGCTGCCATACCCCGCCATAATAAGGTAAATACCGCGCCGCTGCGGTACCCGCGAGCCACACAGGCCCGGCCTATTTCCAGTTTACGGCCCGCCAGGTGCAAAACCGCGCTCATTTCAAATTCCTGCCGGGCGTAGTAATCGCCTGTCTCTGACGGATTGAGCCGGTAAGTGGCCACCACTTGCCCCGTATCCCCCGCTTGTACGATCATATGGTCGCATTGCGGGTCAAAACGGTCAATGTCAAGGCCCGACGGCAAAGGGGCACCCAACAGTTCCCTCCGGAACACTTCGTGGCGAAGCCGCAGCGCCTGTTCTATTTCCGACCCGGTTTCAGCCGTTTTCACAATATACAGGTTGGTTTTAAATTTTACGTTCCACCGCGGTCGGACAGCCTTTGCCCATAGACCGTCAGTTGTATCCGGAACCATTTGCTTTTTTCTCCTTTTCGCTCACGGCGGTTTAAAATCACTGCTACCATCCAGCCAAAAACCAACAACTTCATAAACCACACCTACCGACAGCGACCTCATCCAATTGTTCATCAGTCAACTCGTCTATATTAACCGGCAGTACCCAATAGACCACTTTGGCCGATTCCTCAACGACTTGAACATTCCCATTACTAAGGAATATCATATCCACACTGATATTCACTCTCACAAGTATAACCGCAGCATTTACCGCCTGCCACCTGTTCCAGCTCATCGTCCGTCAGTTCCGAAGAAGCCTGCTCCATTTCCTCTCCGGTAAAATCGTACCCCAGTCCCTGAGCCCACTGCCGCCGCTCTTCCCTGGTCTGGAAAGATGCCGCCTGTTCCCAAAGGTCCTTTTCATTTTTTACCCGCTTGATGAACTCACGCGCATGCTCAATTGACATTGTTTTTCCTCCCTTAATCATCAAAAGTAAGCCAACCCATCACAGAACCTCCCAGGTAGCTTCAAATGTTAATACGTTATTTGCGCCCTTTCATTACACATTTTTTAAAAAAATTCATCAGGGTACGAAACAATAAGCGGAAAACTTCCTAAATTCATTTTGCCAATCCTTTTCATTATATTGCAGAGGGTTTACCGCCTGCCATTTGTACCTGTAAGATTGAATTCTATCCCGGTTATTGTACCCCTTCCTCAGGCAAGCTGCCTTTTGGCCAACTCTGCAAAGGCACCGCCACGCTCCATTAAATGTTCATAACTGCCGTTTTCAATTACTTTGCCTTTATCCAGCACGATAATCCTGTCGCATTTGATAACAGTGCTCAGCCGGTGGGCAATTACTACCCGCGTCGCCCTAAGCCGGTCAAGGCTTTCACTGACGATAGACTGGCTCCGGTTGTCCAGGGCACTGGTAGCTTCATCAAAATATATTATTTTAGGCCTGTTGACAATGGCCCGGGCAATCAGCAGTCTTTGCCTCTGTCCTCCCGACAGCGTGGCTACTCCCTCACTGACCACCGTGTGCATCCCCATGGGCATCGCCTTGATATCCTGTTCCAGCCCGGCCATTCTGACTGCTTCCCAGACATCATCCATGGTTAAGTAAATATTGGCCCCTACAATATTGGTGAAAATATCTCCCGACATCAATTGCCCGTTTTGCAGGACTACTCCCAGTTGCCTGCGCACGGAGCGGATGTCTAAATTATCAAGAGCCTGGCCGTTATAAAACACCTGACCCGATTCCGGCTTCTCAAAACCCAGCAGAATGCGGAACAAAGTTGATTTGCCGCTGCCTGAGGTTCCCACAATACCTATGTATTCTCCTGCTTGAATTTGCAAGGAAACGTTGTCTATAACCAGCGGCGCTTCTTGCTTATAGCGAAAGGAAACATGGCTGACTTCAATGGCACCGGTCAATTCCCCGGGGTCACTCTTTGAATCGTCATATTCCGGCAGTGCCTGCAAAATCGGCTTTACCTTTTCATACAGGGGGATAATCTCGTTTATTGAACTAAATGATTGGAATAAGGCAACAGTTGCGGTTATAAAGCTGGTTAAGGCTGAATTAAAAGCAACAAAATTACCCGCCCCCATGGTATTGTGTTCAACCCCAACAAGAAAATAGAAAATAACGATTGAAGTGATAATTGGAAAAACCGAATCAAAGACAGCCAATCGGTTGACCAATATCCTGCTTTTAAAGATAATATTTCTCAGGCCGGTGAATTGCCTTGACCACAAATAAAAAGCTCTTTTTTCCGCACCGGCAACCCGGAGTTTGGCCACACTGCCTATTAATTGTAAAACCAGGCCGGCAATTTTGTTGGAAATATCAACGCCTTGCCGACGGCAGCGTATCTGGCTGAATTGAAAAATTGCATCCACAACCACAGCCATCACTATCAGAACGGTGGCTACTCCTGCCAGCCGGAAGTTGTAATAAAACAACAGCCCGAAGTTAAAAACAGAAAACAGACTGGAGATAATGGTAGTAATAACAACCCCGGATAACAGTTTCCGTATTTGGCTTATGCCCATGGCCCGCATAGCCAGTTCTCCGGAGGTATACTCTTTAAAAAAGGGTACAGGCAGGCTGAGCAGCCTGTCCCAGACGGCTGCTTGAACAGCTCCGTCCATTCTCCCCTCCAGCCGCAGCATGGCAAGCGAGCGGGTTAATTGAAACAAGAACCCGGCCAGAGCGCCGGCAACAAGAACAAAGGCAATTTGCAGCAGTTGTGCTTTATCTCCGCCGGGAATAATGGTATCGAAAACAATGCCTGTAGCTATGGGAATAACCATGCCCAGCAGTCCGCCGAGCAACCCCATCAGCAGCACCGTTGCCAGATCGCGTTTCCAGCAGTTTTCCAGCCCAAAAGTCAAAATATCACGCAAGGACAACGCTTTATTTGGAAACGGGCGATAAAAGGCAACTGCAAAAGGCTTTACCCGGGCAGCAATTTGTTCATCTACCGTCATAATGGTTTTGCCGGCCGGATCGTGCAGCCGATATTGTGACGGGGATAGTGGAAGCAAGGCCACCGGCCGGTTGTCCTCTTCCAGATAAGCCAGCAGGGGACCATTGTCCTGCTTGTACCACTCTCCTTTTAAAGCTACCTGACGGGTTCGTATATGCGACGCATTGGCAATATTGCCAAGCAAATCTTTCGCTGCCATCCTTTCTCCGGTCCGGGAGGGAGAAATAATCTCAATTTTCATCGCCCTGCCCACCAGCCGGCAGGCTGCCAGCAGGGAATCATCTTTAACATCATCTTCCAACACGTCTCCGGCCTGTCCCGGATCCGCAACAGACAGTATGCCCTTAAGCGCATTATCAAAGAAAAGCCGGTTATTTTCCTCTTTTTCCTTAAAACGCTGCTTTTCAGCCTGCTTCTGCTTTTGGCGACGGTCAATGATTGTTTGCATGGCCAGACTGTGAAATTGATCCAAGGTAATAAGCCCGTCGCCGAAGGTCGAATGTTTAACCCAGATCACTTCTTCTGTGGCAGGGAGAATCTTGATCTCAAGCATTTCTCCGGCTGCAGTGTCTTGGACCAGAGCATTTACCCAATCGCCAAGCAAGCGGGCGGGCATAGCCTTGTCAGCAGACCGCTTCGTCAATTGGTTAAAGCTTGCCAGATCGATCTGCAGCAGTCGGGTTCCCGGCAAACCTGTCAACAGCAAAGCCGTCTGTTCCTCACCTGCCGGCTTAACGCCAAAAATGACTCCCCTTTCTGCCACCTCAGATAAAAAACTTCTCTTGCCCAAATTAATACCTTCTGTAATCCGAACAGAAAAAGCAACTGCCTTCCCTTGCTCAACCATCCACACCTTGCCCGGATCGGTTATCAGTAAAGGATTATTCCCCTCCAGTACAATCCTTGTCCCTTTTGCAAAAAAATAGTCCGGATTTATTTTCATCACACCCACCAACATTTCTTGTTAACTTAAATTGCCTTGATCAGTTCAGCATAATGGCCATCGACATCTTTCATTTCATCATGAGTGCCGCGCTGCACTATTTTGCCTTTTTCCAAAACGATAATCTCATCACAGTCCCGGATAGTGCTTAAACGGTGGGCAACAATAAGGCAGGTACAACCGCGACGGCGAATTCTCTCATCCACTGTTTTTTCCGTCAGCGGATCCAGGGCGCTGGTGGCCTCATCCAGAATCAAAATTGAGGGATTGCCGGCCAATGCCCTGGCAATCTCCAGCCTCTGCCTCTGCCCACCGCTGAAATTGTTTCCCCCCTCAGCCAGCAGTTGATCATAGCCCCCTGCTTTAGAGGTGATATCATCATGAATGCAGGCGTCCTTTGCCGCCCGGATCAAGTCAAATTCAGACACCGTCTTGTCCCACAAGGTAAGGTTATCGCGAATCGTCCCTTGAAACAAAAAGATATCCTGATCCACCAGCGACAGTGAATTATTTAAAATCGAACGAGGTATATATTCCCTCGGATTTTCATCAAATAAAATTTCCCCGGACCACGGCTTACAAATTCCGGAGACTAATTTTGCGATAGTGGATTTGCCGCTCCCCGACCCGCCAACCAATGCTACCCTGTAGCCCGGGGACAGTTTTAAACTGAAATTTTCAATTAGCGGAGGCTCCAGGCGGCTATAACCAAAGGTCAAATTACGCAGTTCGATATATCCTTCCAGCTTTTCAGGAAAATCCTTGCTGCCGTCATCCGGCAGGTCTTCTTTCGTCTGCTCATCAAGGGGGTATTGCATAACATCGTCCAACCGGTTCATATCCCCTTCTACTTCTTGCAACCGGCTGCCCAGGGAAACCAGTCCGTTTACCGGCTCCAAAAAGCTGCTCATCAGACTTTGGAAAGCAACCAGCGCCCCGATGGTCAACTCTCCTCTGAAAATTAGAAGGCCGCCTAAAACCAAAACCACGGTATTGGTCAAGGTAGTCAGAAAGGTTGGGATAGCCGATAAAAATTGAGTGGAAACACCCAACTCCTGCTCTGCGTTTAAGGTTTTGGCCTGGTATCCCGACCACTTGGCAAAAAAGTCGGATTCTGCTCCGGAAGCCTTTATGGTTTCAATAATCTGCAGGCCGGACATGGCGGTACCTCTAAGCTTGCCCCGATCCTGCAGCAGCTTGCGGTTTGTATCCACCCGGCGGCGAGAAACATATTTCAAATAGGAAATATTGGCAACAGCAGCCGCGATGCCGACCAGCGATAACCAAAGGTTGTACTGAAGCATAATAACAAAATAAAATACAGTCATTACCAGATTCAGGGCATTTGTCGCCAACTGGCCCGACAGGAGCTGGGCCACCGTGTCGTTGCTCTGTACCCGCATACTAATGTCTCCGGCAGAACGCTGGGTAAAAAACTCCACCGGCAAGCAAAGCACATGCCATAGAAACTGGGCGGAAGTACTCAAGGCTATTTTGGTTTCCAGCCTTAAAAGATAATACTGCTGAAGCCCGGTAAGAAAGCCCCGCAGGATGGCAGTAATTGCCATACCCAGCAACAGGGGAACCAGCCAGTTCCCTTTCCCGCCCAGCAATATATCGTCAATAAATATTTTAGTAAAAACAGGAATAACCAGGCCCGGAATGACCAGAGCCAGACCCACCAAAATAACGTAAGTCAAGGCTGCTTCCGATCCTTTGAGCCGCTTTTTTAAAGCAGCCGCTATATTAGGCTTGTTACCGGTTTTTTCAAAATCAGGCTCCGGTTCAAAGGTCAACACAATGCCGGTAAAAGACTGGTCGAACTCTTCCTTGGGCACTGACCTTGGTCCGCTGCCGGGGTCATTCAGATAAAAAAGTTCTTTGTCGAAACCTTCCAGAACTACAAAGTGATTGAAGTTCCAGTGAATAATCACCGGCAGTTTCATATCCTTTAAGAATTCCGTTTCTTTACGGAAGCCCTTTGCCACCATCCCGTAATTCCTGGCTGCTTTCAAAATGTTGCTGGCCTTACTGCCGTCACGGGAAACCCCGCAGGCAATCCTGATCTCTTCCAGGGGCAAATATTTACCGTAATAGGCCAGGATCATGGCCAGGGAGGCCGCTCCGCATTCCACCGCCTCCATTTGCAGCACAGTAGGAACCTTGGCCCGTTTCATATATTTTCTTCCCATTTGCCATCCCCCGTTGCAATAACTAATAAATGGTAACTATTCAGCAGAATAGTGGATGTGAATGTGGCAGCCCACGAAAGTGACGCTTTAGTATATGGAAAGAACTCTTTTAAGCGTGGGTATAACCATGCCGATGGGATGCTCTTTATTGATGGTCACTGAACCTTCGCAAAGTATGCCGCTATTGATTTTTTGCGGAGGGCCACCGGTAGATGTCCACTTGAACCCGCTTACAGTGGAGGCATCCACAGTTATGTCCACATGCATTTCCAGGGATGCACCTTCCCCCGCCAGCTTGGTCACCAGCCCTTCATTCCCCAGGGTATGCATCATATCCTGGCTGGTGGCCGGATATTCGGAAATCGAAGTCACTCTGCCTAGTATATAGCCGTATTGTTCCTTTTTCACTGTACTGGGGGAAATCAACGCCTCCATCCCCGGTAGAATTTTTTTTCCTTCCTCAGCCGATACATACAGCACTGCTTCCTGTTTGATGGTGCTGCCCTCGCGATCCATGCTAACGAGACACGTCCCAGACTGAACAATATCTCCCCTATTTACCTTTATTTCGACCACCCGGCCGTCCACCTGCGCCGCTATTTCAGAGGAAGTGATCAATTTATTCTGTAATTTTTTTACTTCATCTTCTGCTTCAGCAATTCTAGTCGCCTTTGTAGTGGCGAATTGCTCTTTTAGCATCTGCAAAGATAGCTGAGCTTGCTCCAGATTTTGTCTATACTTAATAATCGTGTCCTGCCACTGTCCGGCTGTCAGCTTACTTAAGTTTTGCTCGGCTGACTGTACCAGCATACGCTGCAAGTCATAATCCCTTTTAGCGTTTTCATAGTCGTTTTTAGAAACAGCGCCACTCTGGTACAGAGAGGTCATTTTATCCAAATAACTTTTTTTACCCTGCTCACTAACCCGGGCTTGTTCCAAACTATTATCCGCCATTTGTATATCATAGGACAGACCCGATATGGCATTTTCATAATCAACCTCTGCGTTTATAAGGGCTGCTTTAGCTTCCGTTATCTTTTGGGTTAGACTGAACAAATCAGCCAATTCCGACCCTATGTTTTTATCATTACCTTCTTTTATGCCGTTCTCGTCCAGTTTTTTTAACTGCTCCAGTTCTATTTTTAAATCATTAATTTGCTCTGCCAACTGAGGATGATTTATTCTCGCCACTACTTCCCCTTTATTAACATGGTCTCCCACCACAACCCGAATATCGGAAATTTGGCCGGAATCGCCGCTAACTATGTTGTAGATGCCAAAACTATTGGCTATAACTCCTTGCCCGTATACTTTCGTAGGGATACTCCCGAAAACACCCCACAGAACAGACGTTAGAAGGATGCACGCAATTGCCAGCAGCGCAAACCAGGACCTGGTCGTTGTCACCGTGATTAACCGGTCCAATTGTTCGGGGGATGAAAGCCTGTCCAGCGCCACCTTGCGGAACAAACCCTGTGTCATGAAGCAAGCACCTCTTTGAGTTAATGGATATAAACAAATTGTTCGTTTTTAAGCGTTTTCAGCACAACCAGTTTGCCAATGTCGTCTCCGTTGTCAGCAAAGGTGTGAATGCCGGCCACACCGGATACGTCCTTGAATGTCCGCAATTTTTGTGCAACTGCGGAAGGGCTCGCTGAACCGGTTTCTTTAACAGCCTTCGCCAGCAGGTTGACAGCATCATAACCCTGGGCTGCATATTGAGTCGGCATTTTACCGTATTTGCTGTAAAAATTATTGATAAAAGACTTTACTGCTTGCCTGGGATCCTGGGGATTAAAAATTGTCCCAATCACTGTACCTTCCGCCGCATTGCCGGCAATCCGGTAAAGCTGCGGCGTATCCATGGCGTCACCGGCAAAAACCGGCACGGATATGCCTAGCTTTGCCGTATCGGCAATAAACTGTGCTCCGTCAGGCATATATTGCGCCATAAAAACACCGTCATAATCAAGTGCTTTCCATGTCGCACTGATTCTGTCCAGATCTCTTAGATCGGCGTAGTAGGAAAACCGGTCAACTATCTCAATCCCGGCTTTTCGTGCATAATCCTCAAAAGAATTGGCCAAACCAATTCCGTAAGAATCATCAGCATAATAAATCACCATATGCCGGTGGCCCAGCCCGGCGGCATATAAGGCCAACTGCCTGGCAATCTCATTATCACTGGGAATATCTCTGAAAATATATTTATATCCTTTTTTAGTAAGTTCAGGGGCCGTAGATGTGGGAGAAAGCATAACGATACCGGCTTTCTCATAAATATATGAAGCAGCAATGGAAATATAAGAAAACCTATGACCAATCACAGCCGTCAGGTTGGGAACTTTCGTAAAAGACTGGGCAACGTTCATCCCGCCGGTAACAGTTCCTTTATCGTCCTTCTCAACCAGGAGTACCTTATGGCCGTTTATCCCTCCCCCTGCATTTATCTGATCGACAGCCAATTCGACACCTTCTTTAAACAGCTCGTTTTGAGAGGAAAAAGGCCAGGCTGCACCAATAACAATGTCCCCCCGCTCTTTTTTATTCGAGTACCCTGTATGCAAGACAAATATAACAATGAGCAAAACACCTGTCAGCAGAATACCTATTCCCCAAATTTTTGCCCAATGACCCTTTGACATGGCAACATATCCTCCGCTATGAATGTCGAATAAATACAAAAATGTCTAAATATAATATAATAAATTGCAATATAATACCTATTAATGCATTCCCACCGGCTGCGGCATCCAATTCATCATCGTTAAGTGCAATTTCACCATTACAGAAGCGTTCGGCCAATTCTATGTTATCCATATCTCGCAAATCATTCCTTCACAACTAAGTTGGATCTCATCCTTTGCAATGCCCTGTAAATAATAACAGCTACATTGCTTCTCGTCAGCCCGGTGATTTCAGAGATCTCTTTGTTATTAAGCCCAAATGCAAATTTAAGGCTAATAATGTTCCGCTGCCGATCATTAAGACATGACAGTGCCTGAAAAAGTTCTTCCCGTCTTTCGTTGCAAATGGCTGCTTCCTCCGGCCCGTGACCGGCACATGCCACCCCGTCCACCAGTTCAAGGGAAATAAAACGGCAACGGCTCAAGCTGCGAAGGTAGTCCGTCAGTGTATTATTGGCAATAGTATAAAGCCATGTGGCAAAGGTTGCCCGTTCCGGTTTATAATTTTTGATATTTTTCAAAGTCAGTTCAAAAACCTTGCTGGTTAAATCTTCAGCTTCGTCCAGATTACCAATACGGTAACATATGTACTTATATATGCGGTATAAATAATAATCATAAACCCCGGCAAAATCAACCGGATCGTAATCAGCACTCAAATCCGACGTCTTTTCAACACTCCCCATATAGCCCTCCTTATAACTTATGAAGCTATATAATACGTCCCGACAGAAGTCTGGCAGCACCGATAACTGCATTCCCAAAGGTAAATGTTGTGCGGCTGGCAGATGATGAGCCGGAAGGCAAAGCTTTTTGGGTATCCGGCAAAACCATTTTCAGCCGGTCAAAGCCCTGGCCTAAAATATCCCCTGCTATTTGCAGATAAGTTGTGGCATTGCCCTGTCCCATATCCGCCACACCCACATAAATGATAAAACAGCCCTCTGGGTCAAGCTCGATTTTGGCATTGGCATTGTCAGGAATTACAGGCCCAAATCCCTGAGCATGGTGCATAGCTGACAAACCGACACCACGCCGCGTAAAAGGCGGCGCACTGTTTATCCAATTTTGGCGATCTTTCCACTCAGGGCAGGCAGCTACTGTTTCCAGACAGGCAGTTAATCCGACGGATTGGGTCATAATCACCCCGGCTGAATTTCTCTCCCCCTGTTTAACTGCATTTACCAACCGGAATATAAGCGGGTCAAACCCGGCGACTTTAGCCAATTCGTCCATCGCCTGCTCAATTCCCGCTGTGGTTTGTGGAACGCCAAAACCACGGAAAGCGCCGGCCGGAACGTTATTTGTATATACCGCCTTGCCCTCAATAATAACATTGGGAATACGGTAAGGACCTCCGGCATGTTCCATCCCCAATGTCAATACTTCCCCTCCCAGTGACGCATAGGCTCCGGTGTCCATCAAAACATCGCAACAAAGAGCCGAAAGCTTGCCTTGCGTATCACAACCCAGTTCTACGCAAATCTCAGCTGCGTGTCTTTTTGTCCCCGTTGCAATGCTCTCTTCCCTTGATAACTGTATTTTTACCGGTCTTCCGTTGGAGTTTAACGCTGCCAGTGCCAAATAGGCTTGTACAGATACTCCGTCCTTGCGGCCAAAGCCACCACCCAGAAAGGGTGCTATAACACGTATGCGATCCGGTGGTATCCCCAATGCATGTGACAGTTCTAGCCGGTCCCGGAAAGGACTCTGGGTGGATGCAGTGATAACCATATTACCGTCATCCTCAATCCAGGCCACACCGCATTCGGTTTCCAGGCAGGCATGCTCCTGGCATCCCAGTTGCAATTCAACCCTCACCTTGTGCGCACAGTCCCCAAGTGCCTCTTTGGCATTGCCTGTTTCAAGCTTCCCTGCCAAAAGGATATTTCCGTTTTGCCAGTCGGCATGGACTTTTACACTGTTTTCTAATAGAGCAGCTTGGGGACAAAATAAAGGAGTCAGCGGCTCATACTCCACCTCAATTTGAGCAAGCGCTTCCTCCAGAACTTCTTTGTTTTCCGCAACAGCCAACACTACGGCATCCCCGATGAAACGCACAACATTTCGGGCCAGTACAGGCTGGTCCTTCACAATAATGCCCAGTTGATTGGAACCCGCTATATCCCGGTGAGTCAACACAGCAACAACACCCGGTATTCTTTTTGCCTTCGAGGAATCAATCTGTAAAACCCGCGCATGTGGATAGGGTGATCTCTTGATGCCTATGACAAGGAAATCTTCCGGATAATAGTCTGCCGCATATTTTTCTCTTCCCGCTGCCTTGTCTTCCGCATCCAACCTTGGTATTGACCGCCCGACTTTTAAAGGCTCATTCATTTCTCATCCACCCCAAAAGCAATTTTTATTCTCAACACATTCTTATTACCCACTCTCTCATAGGCAATTTCATCCACAAATTTACGTATAAGAAATACACCCAGCCCCCCCACCGGTCTTTCCTCTACGCCCAACGATACATCCGGTTGGGCAAGCTCGACAGGATTAAAGGGTTTGCCTTCATCCGATATGGTAACCGTTAAATGCCCGGCACTGCCGGCAACTCTTATTTCCAGGGTTCCTGCTCTATCCGGATAAGCATAATTGCAAACATTCGTCACAGCTTCCTCAGCCACCAACCGGAGTTTTAAGATGCCTGTTCCAGACAAACCGGCTTCCTTTGCATTTGCTGTAATGAACTCCAGGGCGGCAGGAATTTGCTCTTGTTGAGCAGCGAAAGACTTTTCTCTATTACTCTCATCCATCTTATTTAGCCTGGCTTTTAGCCGCGGCAACACTTTCAAATACAGGTATAACACTGTCAAATCCGGACACTTCAAATACTTCCTTGACAAAATCAGTAAGAGCGCACAATGCAAGTTTTCGTCCACCGGCACGCAGCTTTTTAGTAACTGCCAGTATACTCCGCAGACCAATACTGCTTATATAATCCAGTTTTGCAAGATCAAAAATCATATCCGCTTTATGATTCTCCAGCAGCGCTGCTATCTTTTGGTCAAATTCGCTTGCCGAAACAGTGTCCAAGCGCCCTATGACTTCTAATATACAAAACCCGTCTTCATTCCTTTCTATAATTTGCATAATATATCCCCCCCTGGAAACCTATATTTTGGAATGACCAGAAAACCGAAATTGACAATTAACACAGCAATTCCGTTGAAAATTAAAAGCTGCTGCAGTGAAAACATATTCAACAGGAAACCGTTGAGTATAAAGGTCAGCGGAAACCCTAAAAAAACCAGCAGATAGAGCAGCGGCAGAGACAACCAGTCAAACATGCACAGGATAAACAGAACAGAAATGAAGAAAAACCTGGCTCCATCAGCAATAAGCATACATTTTTTTCTGTTCATCCTGTCTGCCAGCGTGCCGGCCATAGGGCCAAACAACACTACCGGCAGAATGCTTGACGCCATCAAAATCCCCAACAGCACTCCTGAATTTTCCCCTTGCGATAAAACCCACCAGGCAAGGGCGATAGTATAAAACTTATCGCCCACTGCCGAAATAGACCTGCCCAGGAAATACTTTCTAAAATCCGAACATGCTATCAGAGGATGATTCTTCATTGTTTTACTTCATTTAAGATGTAATTGGCAAAGTCATGCAGAGTCTTGAGCTTGATAAAATCATCCATACGGATTGTACAGTCGTATTTTTCCTCGACTGCCGCGATAATTATTGAGATATCAAGTGAATCAAGGTTAATTTGTGAAACATTGAAATCATAATTGATGCTTTTGGCCCTATCTCCCAATTGATTTTTAACAATTAACATCAATTCTTCAAGAACTGTTTGTCTGTTCATACAGAACTCCTCCTTTTATTTTTAAACTTGGCTTCTACCATGTTACAGGTTTCCTGATTTCTCCGGCGTTTCAAAATGCCGTTCCCAGATAATCATGCCAATCCTGCACAATGACGGCTTCCGGTAATCCCCCGTGAGCGGCACAGACAGCCATCTTGTAGCGATAGTCTATTCCGTATCGTTTAAAAAACCAGCCGCCCGGCATATCCTCCGTTTCAAGCCTTACATTTCCGCCTTCGTCGATCCTGATGGAAAAGGAATCAAGCGGTCTGGCAAACCCTTCCCCCCGGGCCTTGATATAACTCTCCTTCAACGTCCACAGTGAAAAAAAATAGTGCAGCCGTTCCGCTTCGTTCTTCGCCATCAGGTCACCGTACTCGGCCGGTAAAAAAAATTTACGCGCGATATTGTATTCCACCGGCCGGATCATCTCAATGTCGATGCCAACCGGCGCGTTGTCAGTGACACATACCACCCATTCCCCGGAGTGGGAAAGATTAAAGTGAAAATCACCAATACCCACCAGGAAAGGCTTGCCATAGGAGTTGGCACCAAAGGATATTTCTTTGCCGGACAGCCCCAGGCTTTCCAGTATGATTTGCCTGAGCATCAGTTCCGCCAGCACAGACCGCCGGGCGTCTTCTTTGCTGACAAACTTCCTGATTCGTTCCTGCCTTTCAGGAGTCAGGCGGGAAGCTATCCGGTCAAGGTCAAAATCGCTAACACCGGCCGTTAATTTAGCCGCATATACTCTCATCTCCCACCTCATCTCGGTATACTCCAAGCCGCTGCGCGTATAGGGGCTTTTCGTCTCTTTTCCAAGGGCAGCTTTTGCATCAGCAAACCGCCGGTCCCGAACCAGCGGGGCGCCAATCCCCCCAAGAAGAAGCTCCGGGTCTGCAGGCCATCCACACCAGTAATAAAAAATTGTGTTTACATAATTTCCGGCGAACACGAGTGCCTATGGCTGCCTCAAAAGTCACTTGAAGGCGACTT
The DNA here is from genome assembly GCF_000024205.1 of Desulfofarcimen acetoxidans DSM 771. Lineage (NCBI taxonomy): Bacteria > Bacillati > Bacillota > Clostridia > Eubacteriales > Peptococcaceae > Desulfofarcimen > Desulfofarcimen acetoxidans. The sequence goes on along the minus strand of NC_013216.1, from coordinate 951,768 downwards.
TCTTGATTGCCTGTTCTTTGAGCTTAAATTTTTGCACCCTGCCACTGGCTGTTTTAGGAAATGAATCTACAAAATAGACATATACAGGTACTTTAAAATAAGCTATTCTCTCCCGGCAATATTTTTTCAATTCTATCTGTGTTGCTGTTTCACCCTCCTGCAAAATTATAAAAGCAACAGGTTCTTCCCCGTAGTACTCTGATGGAATTCCAACCACTTGTGCTTCTTTCACTTTAGGATGGGTCATCAGATACTCTTCAATCTCTCGGGGAAAGATGTTTTCTCCTCCCCGCACCAGCATTTCCTTGATTCTGCCTACAATACTGATACCTCCATCCGTATCAATAACTGCCATATCTCCGCTGCGGTACCAGCCTTCAATATTAATTGCTTTTTCTGTCGCTTCCGGCCTATTATAATAACCCTTCATAACACCCGGGCCTCGAATTAATAATTCACCGGTTTCTCCTGCTGCCGACACCCGTTCGCCTGCAGCTTCAACTATTTTCACTTCACCCCCCTGCATGAGTTTGCCGGCTGAAGTAAACTCTAACTCTTGCCTATGACTGATTCTATTGCCGAATACAACCATTGTTTCCGTTGTACCGTAAATGTCCCAGATTTCCTTAATGGTTGTTCTTTCTAAAATCCGGTTTACCGTTTCAGTATACAAAGAAGCACCTGCTAAAACCGCTTTGCTTAATGAAGACCCGTCATTCTTTAAATTTTCCAGTGCCTCCATCCATCCGATAAACATAGTCGGTGTACCGCACAATAATGACACTCCGGTTTTTTGAATGTCTTGCACTATTTGATTTGCCTGGTTTTGTTCACAAATAACGCTGGCAATACCAATTTGTGCTGCCAAATTAGACATACCCAGTCTAAACGCATGAAAAAACGGGATTGGCAGACATATTCTGTCTGATTCTGTAAGATTTAAGTATTCTTTGAGTGAACGCATGGTGATAAGAATATTTTCATGTGATATCATTGCGCCTTTAGGTTCTCCTGTTGTCCCTGAAGTGAACATGATAAAGGCCGTAGCATCTGCTTTAACCTTCAGCTTCCGTTTTAAAAAAGCAGAGTCCTCTGTTTTTTCAGCAGCCTTAATAATATCGGACCACATCAGCATACCCGGCAGTCTTTTTTCACCCAAACCAATCACATAACGAAGCTTAGGAAACCTGTCGCTATTCCACTCCCCGGAAGGCTTTTCCAAAAGCCCGGGACACAGAATACCGATAGTTTCAATATAGTCGTTGGCAGTGCTTTGCTTGTCTGCAATAAACAAAGCAACCACATCCATCTGTTTTAACGCAAACTCCATCTCCAGCATTCGATAACTGGTATTAATCATAACTAATGGTGTTCCAACCGCCGCGCTCCCGTATTCAAGCGCCAGCCACTCCGGACTGTTCGGCGACCAAATGGCTATGTGTTCTCCCTGTTGGATTCCCAACGACATTAACCCTTTGGCCACCGCGTTTGCCTGCGCCCACAACTGTCCATAACTAAGATCTACATCCTTTGAGGGAAACAGCAATGCTGAATTATTTTCTCTTACCGAAGCATTGTACTCCAGCAAATCCCACAATGTGGCTCCCTCTACGTTAAACATTCGTCTCACACCCCAGCTTCTTTTCATAATCTGCTTTAACCATTGCCAGGACCTCTTTGCCTTGTTTGGAATAAACCTTAATCTTGCTAAAGTCAGGCTCATACAGTGTTTTTTGCATTAAAAAGCCGTCGTGGCCAAACCATCTCGGCAGAAGTCCTCCCAACCAATACCCTTCATTTCTCAGATTTTCTGCTGCCTTGTCAACTAACGGAGTATTCAGTGGAATAATAACTTGATACACCTTGCTGCCGCTGTTTTTCAGTTCATTATGCGTCCTGTCCAGCCATGATGCAAAATCAATACCTATTTGGGAAACTGTTATTCTTGTAATACCGGCACCCGGCATAGTATTAATATTTGCACCGGTATTTGACCCGTCTTCAAGGTTACTGTCCGGTCTTAAAAATTTATGACCGAAGTTAAAAGGTGCATACAGTTTTTTTAAGGCATCCTCATAGGCAAGCGGTAAATATACCACTTGGCTGTCCGGGTCAAAAGCTTTAAACACTACAAGGGCAGATACACGGCTATTTATATTCTGTCCGCGTTCAGATAGTTTTTCATAGGCAGCTTCCGGCATCATATCCACTTCCAGCGCGCAAGCTATATGCCCGTTTTTAATAGACAACATCTGGCTTACCAAGTGATTACAAACCGCTTCACCCCAGATCTGACCTAAATTATGCATTTTCGGCAAGCTATTGCATACAAATCTCACGAGCTGAATTGCCACATTTTGTGTCTGGTATTCTTTCAGAACCATAAGTCCGCCGCCCTCATACAGTTCATTATTGGTAGGCACAGACCTGAATAAAGCCACTGTTCCGATTAAGCGTCCACTGGGCAAGCGTGCAACAACCCTGTAAGAATCATTATTTTGTACCTGTTCTCTATGCCAATCCGCAATATAAATATCCGGCAGGGGAAAGTATTCACCATATATGGCCCGGTATAAACCGACAACTCCTTCGGCATCTTCCGGCTTGAACAAATCTATCACCCAGGATTGTTCATGTACACTTTTCTCTTCTTGCAAGTCCATAGCCATCCCCCATTTCTGTTCATACTTACAAAAAGCTAACTATTCAGGTATTAAAAACATATCAAAACGCTAATCCGTTTTCTCTTGCTAACTCCTGAATAGTTACTGAATTCCCACTCTTTTCTTCAATAGGATCTCCATGGCATTGACAAACTCCTCCATCGCAGGAAGTTTGGCCAGGGTTAAGCGGATGTAATTTGGAAAACGAAAGGCCGTCATTGTCCTTACCATAACACCATGCTGCATTAACCGCCGGTATACCGATGTATCGCTCATCGGAACCCGGATCATTAAAAAATTCCCTTCACCTGCAATATAGCTGAGTCCCAACCTGTCCAATTCACCGCATATATACTTTCTGGAACTGTTAATCATTGCACGGGTTCTGCTGATTTGAAACGCTGCGTCCCGCAATGATGCCTCTGCTGCCACCTGGGCAAGCATATTTACCGAGTAGCAAATGCTTGTTCTCCGTATGATATCTGCCAGCTTTGGATTACTAACCAAATAACCAATACGTAAAGCTGCCAGTCCAAACATCTTGGAAAATGTACGAAAAACGATCAGATTGGGATATTTCCGGATCAAAGACAAACCATCCGGAAAATCAGACTTTTCAATAAATTCGGCATATGCTTCATCCAGCACAACGATGCACTTTCCATCCACTCTGTCTAAAAACTGTTGGAGTAGAGACTCGTTCCAATACGATCCGGTAGGATTGTTGGGATTACATATGAATATTATTTTTGTGCGACCATCCATCCTGGCCAGCATTGCGTCGGGATCGAACCTGTAATCAACAAGCGGTACCAGCCTGGCCTCAAAACCTGAAAATTCGGCTACCCACTCATAAACCGCAAAGGTCTTATCTGCTGTTATAATATTGTCTCCTTCACAACAAAAAGCTTTGATCACAAAAGCAATAACTTCATTGGCGCCGTTTCCGACAATAAAGGCTTCGCTTGAGTGTTCGGTTGCTTCCCCAAGCCGTTGTCTTAAAAAATAAGCATCCCCGCTCGGATAAATTGACGCCGATGCGGAATTAAAAGATTTGATTGCTTCAAGAGCAGCCGGTGAGGGTCCGAAAGCATTTTCATTATTGTTCAGGCGCAAAAGGTGATTGCATCCGAACATTTCTTTCAGTACAGCATCGGGCTTGCTGGGAATATAAGCCTCAAATCTTTGTATATAAGGAGGTACAAGTGTTTCTAAAGCAGGAAACCTTCCGCTCATGCTTTTATTTCCTCCTTTTATACTTGAATATGGCAACATCTCCCTGTCTGGCCCATGGCAATACCATCCATGGTTCAAATCCGGCTGACAAAACCATCGGGGCCATCATGACTTCATCTGAAGACCCGAGCTGCATCAAAAAGCTGATATCCTCTATATTCTGGGTTTGCAGCAGTTCTACATGTGCACGTAAGTTTTCCTCAAGATTTTGCCCTGCCCATAACAAGGTCAATTCACTTCTTTTACTTTGCCGGTCAATAGCTGTCGCAAGGGCTGAATATTGTGCCAATTCTTCGCCTGTATACTCCACATCCTGAATAACACGCGGCAGTACTAAATTTTCATAAAAGTCTTGCAAGAAAACTTTAAAGCAGGAATGTGTAAATATTCTCGCCCCGTTATCATCGGACAATTGGCGATAAACAGCACTGCCCTGCAGCGGCTCAAAATATTCAGACGGAGTCTGCGGGGTTGGTTTCATGATCACCAGGCAAAGCGTATCTTTTGCACGCCCCAACTTTTCAATCATCCCTTCTACCAGCATTTGTGGCAGACCGTCTTCCTTCCCAAAAACATAAGGCCCATAAGCTTCAGACATTTGCCTGTTTCTGCTGAAAACAATCCCGCCGCCTACCTGCCCCTTTTTATTAATTGAGACCAATGCATCATAGTCTCCACTGGCTGCCATATCAATCAATTTTCCAGGGACAGTCAAAAATGAATCCACTGCATTGCCATAACAGGACAGTATCCGTGCAGACAATTCCTTCAACGATGATATATCGGCTTCCTGCACATTAAACCGGCCGCTCAGTTCAGGCAGCGCTGCCGGTTCAACAAGCGGGTAGCGTTTATCCATAACGAATCTCAAGATAAAAGTATCCCTGCCCAACCGGTCGACAGACAGCCTGTCCACAGTCCTTGCTGCCAGGATCAATCCGAGCTGCTCCGCGCCTTCCATATCGCCGGTAACACCACTCTTGGTTAAGTTAAATGCGTCCACCGGGAGTATGCAGCTTTTTAGCTGAAAAGACATTTCAACATAGTACCCGCCATTGCGGCATACAATCTGAATTTCATTATTGGAAGTACCTGTACCGGCGATAAATGCAAAAACTTCTTCCGCAGCAAGAGTGATGGCAAGACATTCCCTCTTCATAAGTCCGAAAGCATTCCCGGCCTTCTCGACAAATCCTGTCACTACCTGCGTCAAATTAACATCAGCAGGAATGGATAACGTAGCCCGCCTGCATTGCATGAAAAATCCACCTCCTATAAAACCGTGGCATTATTCTCGCATCCGTTGTACCTTAAAACCAGCATAGTTATATCATCAGACTGGGACATACCCTTTACGTGCTCCCTGATGTCCTTTTTAATACCCTCTACCAGTTCCGCTTCAGCAAAATCTTTGAGTCTGTTTACGGTTTTTTGCAAGCGCATTTCGGAATAAAGCCGTTCTTCATCATCCATGGCTTCGGTTATTCCATCGGTGTAGATAAATAATTTGTCTCCTTGATCTAATACCAGCTCATTTAACTGATACTCTATATTCTCTAATCCTCCCAGCACAAAACTTTTTTTAGATGTTAACCAGTCATATTCCCCTCCATTTCTGCATAGCAGGGGATAATTGTGCCCTGCGTTGGCAAATGTCAGGCTTCCGGTATGCACATCCAATATAGCAAGAAATGCTGTTACAAACATATTCTCATCATTATCCTCACACAGCATATCGTTTACAACTGTCATAATCTCATCAGCAGGCAAACCTAAAAGCGCATGGTTTTTTATAAGGGTTTTAGTGATAACCATAAATAGGGCAGCAGGTACACCTTTTCCCGATACATCGGCGATAACAAAGCACAGCTTGTGTTGATCAATAAAAAAGAAGTCATAAAAATCTCCGCCAACTTCTTTGGCAGGTTCCATTGAAGCAAATATGTTGATTTCCTTCCGTTCCGGAAATGGTGGGAATATCCTTGGCAGCATACTGTTCTGTATTGCATGGGCAATCTTCAGTTCACTTTCAATCCGTTCTTTTTCGGCTGTTGTTTCTTCAAGATTTTTTATATATGTATTTAAGTCAAAGGTCATTTTATTGAATGCAGCTGCCAGATCTTCAATCTCATCCTTTGTATGCACAGCCAGATTATATTCAAGATTGCCGCCACCGACTATTTTTACTCCGTTACTTAATGCAAGCAAAGGCTTTACCATTTTATCCGAGAGTCTGACAGCTAAAAAGATAATTATCGACAACATAATAACAAGCATGACAGCAAACCGTGTCAGAACACTTTTTATGGAATCAGTTATGTATTCATTTGACTTACGGGTAGAAGCAGCAATTTTATGTTTTGTCTCAACAATCGGCTTAATAATCTCATTTTGCGGCATTATAACAGCCAGAATCCAATTGGTTGAAGAAACAGGTGCATAAGCAACATATTTATTTTCATAGCCGAAGCTGTTTAGCTCAACACCGGTTTTCCTTTCAATTACGGTATTTATTAAAGACGTGTTCCATTTTTCATGTTCAAGACCCGTTTCGGGACTAACAATGAACTCTCCCTTTTCATCCATTAATAGCGCATATCCCATATTACCAATTTGTGTATTGATTATTTGCTCTTTTAACGCATTTAAAGTAACATCTGCCGATACGACTCCAACAAATTGTCCTTTTTTCGTATAACACGCCTTGGCACAGGTAACCATCAGCCCACCACCAAAAGCGTCTTCATATGGTTCTGTCCATATAACATCTTTTTGTTTCATTGCTTTCTGATACCAGGGACGTACTCTCGGATCAAATCCCTTATTATCGAAAGGCGGTGAGTTAGAAAACAGCACGGTAATTCCTGACGGTGTTCCTATAGAAACCACTGAAATATTCAAATTATTTGAAAGGATAGGGCTGAATATATATTTCATATTTCCCAAAAGGCCCAATTCTTTTTTCATTGCCGCAGGATCAATTGCTCCGGGCACTTCAAGATAATAAGGAACTCTCACCCTCGTTCCTGCATCAATCAACGACAGCGGGGGATTGGACACAAAGGCATTGGGGTTATTCCATAACGCAGCTGCATATTCTGCCATCTCATTGATATTATCTTTTACATGTTGCAGCATTTTGTCGCTGATATCCGCCTGATCCTTGGCAACACGCAGAATATATTCACCGGTTTGCTTTTCCAGCGCATTTTGACTGTCATTAGCGGCACTGGTTCCCAGCTTGGCACTGGACTCCACTGCATAGTTACCAAGCTTTTTCATGGCATCATAAGAAATATAGGCAAATATCAAAAGAGATACCAGTGAAATTCCAAGAACCAGCAAGAGCAGCTTATTTCTAATGCCAAATTTCAATACCAATTGATTCACCTTCCGGACCCTTGTATCCTAAAAATACTATAATCCATATATAATCCATAAAAGACATAAAACCACAGGGCATATATAAATGTTTTTGGTATAATTACTTATAAATACTTATTTTACAATGTATAACTTTGAGTTATTGTATATTATACATGTATTACGAAACAGTTTTTTCTGGGTCCGGAATGTAAGATAATGAGCCATCCGAATCTCAATTCCAATTTCGTTGACCAAATTTTACAGGCCTTCCTTAAAAATATTATAATTATTTAAAATATTGTATAGTTTAGAATTGATGCATACAAGTGACTTTCAAAGAAAAGGTCATATGACTTTTTGTAAAACGAAAAAAGGGGCCGGCTTTCAGGTAAAACCTTTTAGCTTATATCATCAGAAAAACATTTGCATCGCGCATGCTTAAAAGCAAAACTAATGTTGATACGATAGCAAATTCGCTCGGTCATAGCGACACATCAACCGTCCTTAAATATCTGGCAACAGATGGTGATACCATGAGGCAATGTGCCCTTTCACTGAAAGGCATTGAGGTGAAGGGAGGGATGCTGTCATGAAAAAAACCTATGTTTATCGCAGCAGCCTTGCTCCATATATCGAAGGATTGATCTGTCAAAAAAGGGCTGATCGGTGATTTATGTACTTTACATTCCACTATGGCTAAATTAGATCCCGGTGTGATGCCGATAAACTATTACACCAAAGAAGCTTTACATTCCACTATGGCTAAATTAGATCTCGCGAAACGGTTTATCCCTGCTGCCCTTGGGAGGCTTTACATTCCACTATGGCTAAATTAGATCTTGATTTGCGGGTGGATGCCGGTGACTTGGATCCGGCTTTACATTCCACTATGGCTAAATTAGATCACCGGAATAAGCGGAGTAACTTGCGGTAATGGATATCTTTACATTCCACTATGGCTAAATTAGATCTAAATACAGCCCAAGGAGCTTCCCAGTCAATTGACATTTACATTCCACTATGGCTAAATTAGATCCCTAACGGAATTCAAGAAGCCTACGGCTTTAAGATATTTACATTCCACTATGGCTAAATTAGATCGATATGGGGTGGATTATATAAAAAGAGATATGGGGATTTACATTCCACTATGGCTAAATTAGATCCCTGGTAGACCCGCCGACATCGCAATACAAATAGAATTTACATTCCACTATGGCTAAATTAGATCGACAAACGTGAAACAGCTCTTACGGATGCAGACGGATTTACATTCCACTATGGCTAAATTAGATCACAACTATTTACGGTCTTAATCGTTCAGCTAATAAAATTTACATTCCACTATGGCTAAATTAGATCACCCAATAACCGCCGTATCATATTGCACCATGTAATTTACATTCCACTATGGCTAAATTAGATCGTTACCATGTTATTTTCAATTTCTGTTTGAATAATTACATTTACATTCCACTATGGCTAAATTAGATCCCCGGACCGACTGCAGATTGAAAGAGAAAAAATGCTATTTACATTCCACTATGGCTAAATTAGATCACCATCCGGCATGTTCATAAGGCGTTCCGCTTCAAGATTTACATTCCACTATGGCTAAATTAGATCGGTCATTATGATACAACGATAAAAACCGCCTTAACATATTTACATTCCACTATGGCTAAATTAGATCCCTGGAAAATCAGAGTAACCAGCACTGAAAAACCGCATTTACATTCCACTATGGCTAAATTAGATCAAGGATCCAGGCCGAAGATCGCTGCCACCGCATAATTTACATTCCACTATGGCTAAATTAGATCTATGGTGACGATCAGCGCATCGGGCTTAATCTATTCATTTACATTCCACTATGGCTAAATTAGATCCTGATCTCATTAATGCATGCTGCACAATGCGATCATTTACATTCCACTATGGCTAAATTAGATCGCTACAGGCTTTAAGGGCGATCAACTTCAAAAAGCACATTTACATTCCACTATGGCTAAATTAGATCTTAGTGAAGCTGTTGATATTGAACAATTAGTTACTAATTTACATTCCACTATGGCTAAATTAGATCCATTCATGCCACTCACGCAAGACAGTGCTGGAAGAATTTACATTCCACTATGGCTAAATTAGATCTTGCCGAGATAATTACGTATGATAACTGCCTCGCAATTTACATTCCACTATGGCTAAATTAGATCATATAAACTCCCTATTCTACCAGTAACAACACCTTCATTTACATTCCACTATGGCTAAATTAGATCCAAGTTTATCGCGTCCTCAACATTGGCCCACAATAATATTTACATTCCACTATGGCTAAATTAGATCTTTTATGTCTTCGGGAGCTCGGTTAATCACTTCCACATTTACATTCCACTATGGCTAAATTAGATCCGTCGCTAGTGTCCTGAAATTCGTCTATAAAAATAATTTACATTCCACTATGGCTAAATTAGATCCTATGCAACGCCTTGGGGTGTGGGTGGATCTGCTGGATTTACATTCCACTATGGCTAAATTAGATCTTTAAATTGACTCCAAAAATTATCGACCCGATCTTTATATTTACATTCCACTATGGCTAAATTAGATCATTGGTGCAAGAATTCGTGAAATCAGAAAAGCTAAATTTACATTCCACTATGGCTAAATTAGATCGGAGAAGGTTATTTTTGAAAACGACAGCCAAATAGTATTTACATTCCACTATGGCTAAATTAGATCTCATTCGAGAGCGACCTGAGGAACTGGCAGCGGCAAATTTACATTCCACTATGGCTAAATTAGATCGAGAATTAGAAGACGATTGGGTTGTTATTTTAATTGAATTTACATTCCACTATGGCTAAATTAGATCTCTACTGCTTGCAATCCATGACATGATTGAGAGTAATATTTACATTCCACTATGGCTAAATTAGATCTAGAGGAAATGAAAGATTAAAAGGAGTGATTTTAAAATTTACATTCCACTATGGCTAAATTAGATCTATGTGAAAAAGATAAAAAATGCGAAGTTCATCATTATTTACATTCCACTATGGCTAAATTAGATCGTTATTGCCCCTTCTGCCTCCTTTCTGGTGTTATAATTTACATTCCACTATGGCTAAATTAGATCCTGCCGGTTGAGGTGTTGGTGAGAGGGTTGACTCTTATTTACATTCCACTATGGCTAAATTAGATCCCAGGATACGCTAGGTCAATTGGTAGCATTAAAAACATTTACATTCCACTATGGCTAAATTAGATCCTGGCCTCTAAGCCAGTATCCCTTCCGACTGTGCAAATTTACATTCCACTATGGCTAAATTAGATCTATGGCTGAAAATCCCCATTTGTATGTGATAGGCTAATTTACATTCCACTATGGCTAAATTAGATCTATGGCTGAAAATCCCCATTTGTATGTGATAGGCTAATTTACATTCCACTATGGCTAAATTAGATCTTGAGTCAGATAATGCTAGTATTTGTGGTTATCATTATTTACATTCCACTATGGCTAAATTAGATCCTGCACATCAATTTGATCATGCGTTTAATAGTACTATTTACATTCCACTATGGCTAAATTAGATCGCCAGTAACGGTTTTCAGTCAACCGTGGCAGTGGAATTTACATTCCACTATGGCTAAATTAGATCTATCAAGTGCTCCAGTCAAACACCAACGCCAGCAAAATTTACATTCCACTATGGCTAAATTAGATCCTTATTCATGTTGTAGTCAAAGAGCATTATGCCGAATTTACATTCCACTATGGCTAAATTAGATCCTTAAGTTCGTTTGTCAAACTGAATGTGACTTATATTTACATTCCACTATGGCTAAATTAGATCACCTGTGACCGTGAATGTTATGACATTTTCCTTCAATTTACATTCCACTATGGCTAAATTAGATCATGACCGGAAGTAACGGACTAATAATGACTGAGTTATTTACATTCCACTATGGCTAAATTAGATCTGTTTCCGAGAGAACGGACGAGGCATTTACACAGCCATTTACATTCCACTATGGCTAAATTAGATCCACCAGTGCTTTTTATCCGGGCCGATTTTTACTTTATTTACATTCCACTATGGCTAAATTAGATCGAACCATAAATAAAACAGTACCACAAGTTAAATCTGATTTACATTCCACTATGGCTAAATTAGATCTAATAATCCTGGCGTAGATGTATAATATCACTGTAATTTACATTCCACTATGGCTAAATTAGATCTTTTTCATACCCCCACGCTCACGATAACGAATATATGCAATTTACATTCCACTATGGCTAAATTAGATCCAGAGTTTAAAATTGCAAACCCTATAAACCTAGCATATTTACATTCCACTATGGCTAAATTAGATCTTTGCGCCTTCTTTTCGGCAAATTCAGCCTCAAATTATTTACATTCCACTATGGCTAAATTAGATCATCATAAGGGAAACCAATAACGGGCTGATTTGTCTACTAATTTCCCAGGTTTCGCACTAAGGGATCAGTAAACTGGGAACCACTGCCAAACCTTATTTTCTAAAATTATCCTTAAACCATTTCTCAATATGATAAGAAAAATTGATTGCTGAATTAATAACCTCTATTAATTCAAGTGGATGTGGTAAGTTAAACAGATTAACCAATACATCAATAGTATTAGGAATATTCGTCCCATTCCAATGGTGTATACCAATAGGCTGCAACCTTTGTTCTGAGATAGTTAGGTCGCCAAGTTCTCTCTGTAATTTTTGGGGAGACATCTTTTTGCCATTTTTAGCTAACAGCCAGGCTGCTAAATTAAGCACAAGCATAGCCAATACTTTTAAAAAGCAATAGGCATCTACTCTTTCAGGATTGCGAAGGAATACTTGTTGTAAATCAAGAGAACCCTTCAAAAACCTAAAACTGATTTCGATGTCGTTCCTACCACGATAGCGGGTAAGCAGTTCATTAGCATCAACCTTCTCTTTGTCATGGTTGGTTAAAAGCACAAAGATACCGTCGGTTTTCTCAAGCTCTGGAATTATAGCTTCATCTTTTGACCAGGACATAACAATAGCATTATGTTGATTTAGTTTAATTGTTACATTAAACAGCCTACGCATTTCAGGCTGCCCTTTAAAAATATTATCTACTGCTTTTTCACAGGCTTCCTTCGTAATTAAGTTACGTTTGTTGAGCTTACCATTTAGTTCTACTAATGCATCTTCTGTGCTGGTTATACGCTTTTGACGACGCTCTTGTTCCTTAGGTTTTTTGTTTAAATCACAATAAATAACCGCCCTTATAGTATGTGTCGCAAATATTCGCTTACTTTTTTTGAGTTGCTTTTTGTTCTTACTACCCTCTGAGGGAGGCTCAAGTTTTACCTTAAACGTATATTTTGTCTCTAACGCCTCGTAGTGTCTGGGTAGATTTCTTTCTATTTCTTTCTTAGAGCGATAGTCAATAGCAGCAAAATCATCTTTTTTAGCCTCATTTAATTGCTCTAAGACCCAATTCTTTGATAGCTCATCCTTGAGTGGACCTATAAAAAAGGCCTTTTGGTTGCTATTAGTAAGCATCAAATGCATATTATCTTGGGTTAGGATACCACGATCAATAATCATCTCAAATTCTTGGTCATCGGTAATCTCTTTAACCTTCTCGAATGAACGCTCAAAAGTCGTACCGCCTTGAACATTACCGGAATCAATTGATGATGTTACCGGCAAAGATGCACCAGAGGCTATCGTAAGATTAAGGATTAATTGTTTTAAACCCGGTAGACCACCATACCCGTATTGAACTTTATCGTTATCCTCCATAACACCAGAGACTGGAATGGAGGATGTGTCATTGTAAAAAGTGTTAAGTGGAACTCCAAATTTCTTGGATGCTGATAAAACAATATCCTGCAATACATTAGCCATATATTTTGCATTTGAGTTTATAGCGTCAAGGGCTCTACCCATTTTGTCATCATTAAATTTTTCGGACGGTATACCGAGTATTGTTTCGACTTGCCAGTTTTCACAAGCTTCTTCAAATTTATATAAACGGGTGAGATCTTTATTTCTGCCCAGCATGTCGCCAACCATTATTTCACATGCCAAACCAGTACTTACCCGACATTTAGAACCGTTGGCTCTGTCTTCACGTAGATGCTCATAAGTAACATATTCTTCGCCTATAAAGTTGTCAATTATTTTACCGATGCCCAGGCTTCTTGCTAAAAAGACACCGATAAGTACTGCACCTGAGGGATCTGCCTTCGGAACTTCTACTTTTAATTCGGGCATTATCTTCATCAATATTTCGGGGGGTAATTTAGCTAGTTGTTCTAAAATAGGTTGTAAGTCCATGACGATCCCTCACTAATATTTATTCTTATTAGTGATAATTCGACACAAAAAACAGAGATCCTTCCAGTTTATGGATCAGTTTTTTTTATGGTTGTAATTAATATTATTTATGCTCCACTATTTTACAGGTTTAGATTTTTATCTTGCGGAAGGTGGGTAATTTACATTCCACTATGGCTAAATTAGATCATTCTACTAGGTATTACCTTGTTTACCGCATCTGATATTTACATTCCACTATGGCTAAATTAGATCCATACCAGTACCGATTGAAAAGATACGAGCTAATTCAATTTACATTCCACTATGGCTAAATTAGATCGGCTAAAAAAGTACTTTTCACGCACTCGTAATGCGTATTTACATTCCACTATGGCTAAATTAGATCTCACCCGATAGTTAATAATTGCAAATAACTTAGACCATTTACATTCCACTATGGCTAAATTAGATCAAGGCGTATTAACTGACCTTTAGTGTCAATTAACCATTTACATTCCACTATGGCTAAATTAGATCGAGGCCGCAGCGTTGAAGTCAAAAACACCTTATCCCATTTACATTCCACTATGGCTAAATTAGATCGAAAATCAAAGCGGATTATCTTACCTGATGAACCGTATTTACATTCCACTATGGCTAAATTAGATCGTTAATAGATACTAGCACATAGGATCTCATAACACTCATTTACATTCCACTATGGCTAAATTAGATCTGTAAGCGGTGTCATGACATCAAGACAGTTAAGGAAGAATTTACATTCCACTATGGCTAAATTAGATCCTATGACAGCTTTTATTCCTTTGCCGCGAACCACCATTTACATTCCACTATGGCTAAATTAGATCAAAGGCTTAAAATCCATGCCCTCTTCAAGTATCATATTTACATTCCACTATGGCTAAATTAGATCAAGGGTCGTATGCAACATCATGTATGTGGTATGCATATTTACATTCCACTATGGCTAAATTAGATCAAATTTTTCATTACTGTCTACAACTTCAACATGCACATTTACATTCCACTATGGCTAAATTAGATCGTACAAAAACCCAGGACGTATTACAACAGTTTTTCGATTTACATTCCACTATGGCTAAATTAGATCTTCATCTGCTATACCCACCTCTTCTGGTTCTAACTTATTTACATTCCACTATGGCTAAATTAGATCAGTATTCGCATCTAATTAATTTACTGGCATATTGTTATTTACATTCCACTATGGCTAAATTAGATCGTTATCGCCATAATAGCTAAAATCAAATTTGTCGAATTTACATTCCACTATGGCTAAATTAGATCTTGACAGTCCCCCTCCTGCACTCCTGGCATAATATTATTTACATTCCACTATGGCTAAATTAGATCTGCCTAGTGTATTTTTCTTCCCACTTGCCGTTGTCATTTACATTCCACTATGGCTAAATTAGATCATTGATGCCTCCTTAACGGAACAAACTGTCATTGCATTTACATTCCACTATGGCTAAATTAGATCTGGCATAAGCGGAATGGTTACCCAAGAAGAATTAAAATTTACATTCCACTATGGCTAAATTAGATCACCAGCGCACACACATAGCCCAGGAGTGCAAATCCATTTACATTCCACTATGGCTAAATTAGATCTCCAACAATCCTGATTAAATCAGGTTTTTCATCATATTTACATTCCACTATGGCTAAATTAGATCAATATAACAAAGCAAATCACGCTTCTTGATCTCTGTTAATTTACATTCCACTATGGCTAAATTAGATCGCAGCTAAAAAATACAGTTTTTTAGATTAAGATGTCATTTACATTCCACTATGGCTAAATTAGATCGCTAATTAAACTCTGTTCCATTGTTAAACAGCTAATCATTTACATTCCACTATGGCTAAATTAGATCATCTCAATGATAACCATTTGTTCATCTTTAAAAAAATTTACATTCCACTATGGCTAAATTAGATCGACGCTTGGCGGCCAGTACCGGCCTGCGTTTGTCTTATTTACATTCCACTATGGCTAAATTAGATCAAACAGCAGAAAGCCTGCTAGCGGGTTAAAACGAAATTTACATTCCACTATGGCTAAATTAGATCGGTATGATTCGTTTTATAGCTTTGCCGCGAACCACCATTTACATTCCACTATGGCTAAATTAGATCAGCTGACGGTCTGATTCTGACCGGAAAAACAGGCCAATTTACATTCCACTATGGCTAAATTAGATCTATGACTATACTAATAATTTACAATCAGGAGACATAATTTACATTCCACTATGGCTAAATTAGATCTTCTTGAATTCCGTCAATAACAGCGGGGTCAGTAGCATTTACATTCCACTATGGCTAAATTAGATCTAAGCTGTAACTATTGATACAATTTCGTCCGGCGTATTTACATTCCACTATGGCTAAATTAGATCGGTTTAAAAATGGCGCTATGTATGACAGATATATTTTATTTACATTCCACTATGGCTAAATTAGATCATCACCGGCAGCCTGTATCTGCAGCACTTGCTCTGATTTACATTCCACTATGGCTAAATTAGATCGAGAAAATCAAAGATTATAGAGGGAGGTGTTAAATAATTTACATTCCACTATGGCTAAATTAGATCACAGGTTAGAGGTTTCTCATAAGTTCGCTGAACTTTATTTACATTCCACTATGGCTAAATTAGATCTCTAGGCATTCCTCCTTGGTCACCTGGTAGATATAATTTACATTCCACTATGGCTAAATTAGATCTATGCGCCGGCGCCGCACTCCATACAGCGCCATCATTTACATTCCACTATGGCTAAATTAGATCTTGGCTGCACTCCCATTTTCATAAGTAGGGTAGCAATTTACATTCCACTATGGCTAAATTAGATCCCGCATACTTTGCGATTATCTGGAACGTTTTGTTAGATTTACATTCCACTATGGCTAAATTAGATCACAGTCCTCCTTACGGTAATTTTCTTTTTATGTCATAATTTACATTCCACTATGGCTAAATTAGATCACGCTAAGTGTCCTGATAGCTGAAGCTGACGCCACCCCATTTACATTCCACTATGGCTAAATTAGATCATCCATTGCACGAATTTCCGCAACGGTTGCAGTTACATTTACATTCCACTATGGCTAAATTAGATCTCTTCTCCCAAGCAACCTTTACCTGCTGCAATAACTCATTTACATTCCACTATGGCTAAATTAGATCTAGGCCAAAGCAACCATGCTATCCAAAGCCCCGGAATTTACATTCCACTATGGCTAAATTAGATCACTCTCTTGCCTCCCGCAAACGCAATCCTACAAAGGTATTTACATTCCACTATGGCTAAATTAGATCACAGCCCCGCTAACTCCTCAATATCAGTATTTAAATAATTTACATTCCACTATGGCTAAATTAGATCACGCCGGGCGCAGGACTCGAACCCACATCAATGCTTACATTTACATTCCACTATGGCTAAATTAGATCACTTTTTATGGTTTTCAGCAGCAGTCCAGAAAAGTATCATTTACATTCCACTATGGCTAAATTAGATCTGTGTAATGAAATATATTTCCGGACCTTATACTCAATTTACATTCCACTATGGCTAAATTAGATCCCTGTTTTATGGCTGGTGGCTTCGCACTGACCTGGAAATTTACATTCCACTATGGCTAAATTAGATCCGCTTGACGGTTCTCCTTGCCCTTCGTCCATATTTAATTTACATTCCACTATGGCTAAATTAGATCACGAGCGGGCCGGGAAGCCCGCGAGGAGAGGTACTTGATTTACATTCCACTATGGCTAAATTAGATCAGTTATATTCCTCGTATAGAGCGTTCCAATTATACTTATTTACATTCCACTATGGCTAAATTAGATCGTATCGTGCTAAGTCAGGTAGAGGCTGCACTAAATACATTTACATTCCACTATGGCTAAATTAGATCTGAACAAATCGCCAAAGGTGCTTTATTCTCTGAAGTATTTACATTCCACTATGGCTAAATTAGATCACAGTTGTCGGAACAGTTGAATCATACGTAGAATTAGGATTTACATTCCACTATGGCTAAATTAGATCTTACGAGTTGTCGGGGTATATATAGGAGGTGCAAAAATTTACATTCCACTATGGCTAAATTAGATCGCCGCTGACATGAACCGTGTTATTAGTGTCAATACTATTTACATTCCACTATGGCTAAATTAGATCCCTGACGAAGCTGCCGAATTGTTACGCATTAGTCGCATTTACATTCCACTATGGCTAAATTAGATCACGCAGCAGGCTGCCACATCGGCCCCGGAATATAGGATTTACATTCCACTATGGCTAAATTAGATCTTGATCTGCTGTTGCTGCAGGACTTAGCAGTTCGGGATTTACATTCCACTATGGCTAAATTAGATCGCTATGCGCGAGTCTCTTGAAAGCATTATGGACGATTTACATTCCACTATGGCTAAATTAGATCCGTCTATGTTCTACAAATAGATATTGACGGAACCAATTTACATTCCACTATGGCTAAATTAGATCTTGAAATAGTGGGGCATAGAGGTGTATATAAAAGTGCATTTACATTCCACTATGGCTAAATTAGATCACCCCTCAAGGTTGGTGTGCTTAAATATTAAACACGAAAAGATAATTATTGTCGATTGCTATTCACATGAGTTTATTCTACACCTAATTTTATAAAATCTGAAGCAATATATTCTAAAAAGCACCGTAACTTAAGCTCTTGTCTATCTATATGGTATTTTGCACTAACAGAGATCGACAGATTTTTTTTCTGAACAAATAATATCTTTAGTATTATCCTATTTGTTAGTAAAATAATTAGATTCCTCCGTTAGAATTCATCAAATCCTATATTTCAGCTTATTGTAAATATATATAGAACCGAAATAATAAATATCGTTATAAATTAAACGCAAAGTCTCTTTTTCACATCTTCCGAACAGCATTTGATTTCCTCTAAAAACGAGTCAACAGATTTTTGAATTTCTGAAGCATTTTTATGAAAGCGATTATAAATAGCTGTATTTTTTAACCATTTCCATAACTCTTCTATGCAATTCAGATTGGGTGAGTAGGGTGGAAGAAATTTCAAAAATAGATGATCCTTATGCTCGTCTAAAAAGTCTTTAAGTAATTTTGCATGATGAACTCTTGCATTATCAAGAACAATGTAAATTTTAGAAATGTCATCTTTTAAAAAATGTGATACCAATTTTTTAAGAAAATCTTTGAATTTTTCTGCATCGATTTTGTCATAATTTACACAAAAAACTTTACCCGTATGGTAGTTTAAAGCACCGTATAATGTAACTTTTGCATGGTGTCCATAGGTCTTAATCTTTTTTTGCTCACCTTTTGGGAACCATGCTCGTTGTAAACCTTGATAGTCCCTAATATGAGATGCATCCACATATAGGAGTATTTCACATTCAGTGAGATTTTTTTAACTCTTCCAGCTCATCTTGAAAAGCTTTTTGTTTTTCCGGATCAGCTTTGGCTAATACATAAGTGGGACGATTATAACGAAAATCCATCTTAAGAAGCATGCGCCAAACACCATCTGATGTATATTTAACGCCGTATGTATCATGAATGTAAGCAGCGAGGGTTTTACAATTCCAAGTAGTATGGGTACTAAAACCAACCTCTGATGGTGATTGTTTCAGTACCTCTTTGACCTCTTCTTTTTGTTCACTGGTTAGCCTTGGCGGTCTTCCCGGTTTTTTTGATACATGAAGCAGTTTTTCAACTCCACCTTCATTAAAGTAAGCAACGTATTTTCTTATGGTTTGTTCACTTATATCAAGATATTCGGCAATCTGCTTTGCTTGTCTCCCTTTCATGACAAGAATAACAGCTTGAACTCTGCATCTTAGTTTATATGGTGTTTCTCTTTTTATCTTATTCAAATCCTCAATGGTTAAATTTTGTGGATTGTTTAAATGCAATTTCCTCATGGTAATAATACCCCTCCTCACACTTGATTCTATTTTACAGGATAGGAGTAAAAATTACCATTACTTTATTAATCGTTTCTATATAGCAATAATTTATTGCAATTTTTTAAATGTATTGTAACTAAAAGAAATTTGATGTTTTATCATCTTCTTTTCCCCAAAATTCTTTTTGAAGCCAACGCTCTTCTCTACTTTTAAATACTAATACCGAATCCCTATCCTTTCTAATAAACTTGTCTAGCTCTATTCGTAACTTTTGCAGCAAGGATGGTGTAATATCGCCCTCAAATACTGATTTTTGTATATGAGTAAGATACTTTTTACAGGTTTTGAAAACTCTTCTTGATGCTTTCGCTCCACCCTCATCCATCTCGATATCGTATACTAATATAATGTACATAATCACCACCAAATTGTAAATCCTTCATATTTTTTATCACTCATTAGATGCTTAATTAGTTTATAACACTCAAGCCGGATTAAATATCGATAAGATACGTTTTTATTTAGAACCTTATGCCGAATAGTACGCTTCAAATCTTCGTCATACTTCTGAAGCAACCGCTTACGTCCATTATCCTTCAAATAGCAGAAATTAGATTGGCTTTCAAAGTCCTTTTCAGTGAGCATATTCTTGTTCAGCATAGAAAAAATTAACCGATCACCTATTAGCGGTTTGAAGATTTCTGAAATATCCAAACATAAAGAAAATCTTCTTTCCCCAGCACTATGGAGATAGCTTACAGTTGGATGTAACTGAGTCTTATATATTTCCGTCAAACAGGTTGCATATATCAGTGAATTTACAAAGGATATGAGCGCATTAATCATGTTATCGGGCGGGCGTTTCACCCTCTTTTCAAAATCAACCTCTTGATTGATAATATCTTTCCAGCTATTATAATAGGCTTGCCTAATACATCCCTCTATTCCCATTAATTCATTAATGTCCTCTGTCCGGGGAATAACCTTCCTTAATCCTTTGATTTCTGTCATGCATGCCTGCAGATCTCTGCCTCTCTCACTGTAATAACGTAAGTTCCGCAAAATATTATAACTAGCCGCTTCAATAAATGCCTTGGCTATTTCCAGCCGCTTATACTTATCCGTATAATGGTTGACCTGTTCGATAAGCAGCTTACCCGAAACATTTTTTTCCTTAGGATAAAAGCTGCCTGTATATGAGCCATAATAATTGAATATGTGAATTGGGATGGATAATTGACCCGCATAATTCAAACACTTTGTATTTAAATCAACCTCCCCAAACAGATAAATATCTTGTGTCATCTCCACCTTAATATCCTTGTATCGCCCATCCGAAGCAGTAATCCTAAGCACGTTATCCTTTCTTTGCAACTCTCCATTTGAAAATAAGTAGAAACTTTCAGCCATGTCATATCTCCTCAAATATAGCAGTATTCATAGTAAGCACAGCTTTTACAAATTTTAGATTCAATGGGTGGGGGCATTTTTTCTTGTAGGAGGATTTTTTCTATGCTTATAAGTATCTCCTCAATTTTTTCCGAATCACCCTCTTGTAAGACAACCTCTCTGCGCTTTTTTATTTTAGGGTAATCAAGAATTCCCTTTTCGATTTTTATCCCCCTTTGATTCAGGAAATACAAATAGTATTTTACCTGCCAAATAGAGGCTTCCTCAATACTTCTGCTCTTTTTAATCTCATGAAGCACTTGCCAATCCTTAATAAAATCAACATTGACGGTTTGGTCAATCATAATATGTTTATGTTCTCTGCCATATGCACTTTCATCAATTAACTTGCCTAATATCACCTTTTCGCTTTCATTCTCATAGTTGATATAATTGTAAAAGCACCATAACTTCCGGTGACAAACAAAATAATAATAGAACATGGTTCCGGTAATATGCACATAATCGTCCCCTTGTGTTTATGTCCTTTTTAAAACGAATGTGATGAAAAGTCTTCGCCCCCTGTCTTCATGTCCGGCTTAATAATTCCCTCCTGACTGTTATATTCGCACTCAGCAATAGACAATTGTTCATATGCGTTAATATATATTTTTTTAAGTATTATTTTTTGAGCCAAATAAAAGGGGATATCTACGGTTTGCTCAGCGATAATACGTCTTGCACTTGCCCTGTGCACCCTCGCTTCACTTTTATCAACGCCACTATAATCTGCTTTCAGTATATTTATAGCCTCATTGATTTCTACTGGATACTTATTATAAACGCCACGTGGGATAACACTTACCGTATCAATACTGCGAAACTTGTTATTTACATCTGTTTTGCTAAACTCATATTCATTAATGCTTTTTACATAATCAATATTTTCTTTAATGTTACGATAATAATCAGACAGTTTTTCCTTTGTGTAAAGTTCCTCAACCATAGCAATTTTTTGCCCTTCAGTAATAATTCCATCAATACCTACAAGGGACTCCTTTGAACAATTATGAACTTTTTTATCAATAAACGCTCCCACACCGCTGCATCGTTTATTGCCACCGGTAAATACAAAGCAGTTATATTCCATGTCTAAAATCCTATTTCTATAACACCTTCCCATACGTTGGAATAAGCCGTTTAGGTCGGATAGTTCAGTAAACAACAGATCAAAATCAATATCCAGAGATGCCTCTACAATTTGTGTAGCAACCCAAATACCGCACTGAGTATTTTCCCTTTTCCCCATTTCCATTATATGACTTTCTTTGATAGATCGATCTTCTTTTGTAAAGTGACTATGCAGGAGCCAAACCTGCTGCTTACCCGCCACTTGAGCAAGTTGATGATATAATTTAAGCGCACTTTTAATAGTGTTGCAGATAACAAGAATTTTCTTACCGCCATATTGCTTACTAATATCCACAATATCCTTAGAGTTAATATCCTCGTCCAGTACCTTTAGACTATGGCGGATTATATCATTTGTGAATATTTGGGCCGGTTCAAATATAATATCCTGTTCCCGCAGCAGGTCTAAAAATAAAGTCGGCAATGTTGCTGTCAAAATGGCAAATTTCCCCTCCATACGGGTGATATAGTGCAATCCGAGCACAAGATAGGCTATTAATTCGGGAGAATACATCTGCACTTCATCAATGATAACCTTGGAATAAGATAATGTCGCCAGTTTCTGCTCAAAACCCCTGTAGCGAAAAACAAAATTAAATAGCTGGTCTAAGGTACAGATGGTCAAGGGCAGGGACAACTGTCTTGTTTTTGTATAATAGGTATCAAGGGATATACTCTCATCCTTTTCTCCTTGTTCAAGATATTTGATATAAGTATCCGAATGAAGCAACCCCACCCTCTCATCCATTTTCTCACGAACTATTTTTTCTGATATCCGCTTGTAAATAGCATTGATAGCACTTTTAAGGGGCAAAGTGAAAAAGCCCTTGGCGTTGCCTAGCCATAAAAGTCCCGCTTCTGTTTTACCCATACCGGTTTGTGCAATTACAATGAGGTTTTTGTCAGGCTTGTTTCTCATATATATCTGCAAATCATTCCAATTGGTATTCTCGTCCACTTCTTGCCAACTACACATTAACTCATCCATTGAAGCAGATAAGAAATCGTTTGGAGTCTCCACCGGAATACCTGCACTGGCGGCATAATCCATGCGGTTAAGCAGTCCCTCCAGCATAATGAATTCAAAAAACAGATCTTTGTCACGTTCCTCATAAAATCTCTTGTTTACACTAAAATAACGCTGGTTAATTTCAGTCGCTATCTTCAATTTTTCTGGAAGCTTATCATATTCAAAGCTTGCAAAATTAGGATACAAGCCTGCAAACTCTTTTTCAATCTCTTCATTTTGGAATGGCATTTTCCGGTCGTGATGATAGGCAACAGCTTGATATAAAAGTTTAATCGCATTTCTGTCATACCCCATATTCTTGAGAGCTTTGTGATCAATCATGGCCAGGCTCAAAAGACCATGGGGTATTTCACCCGGGTGATGTTTAATCCCTTTAATACGATCCTGAAATTTAAAATGCAGCTTACCTAAATCGTGATAGACACAAGCCCAATGCAGCAGACCCCAATCTACTTTTAGATTGGGGTATAATTCTTTTAATAAATTCACATTCTTTAACAGGTTGTCTGTATGGGTTTGTATATCCTCCTTAGGTGCTGATTTTGCTAATGCATTTTCATCCAAAGAAAAACCTCCTATACCATAAAGGCCACAAAATTATCCTCATCAATCATAAAGGTTTCCTCGGCCAAAGCCGTTACACTGGCATACACTACATCGACTTTATTCCACCGTCTAAAGAGTTTCGGAACTTTCTTACTGCCATAGTTTACTAGTTCATAATTTTTGGTTAGCTTGTATCTTGTACCTGTATAGGTTACTCCCGTTACATTATTTGTCAAATTAACTCTTTCATCCCGCACCATCTCATATGGGATATAGGCATAATAGCCGTCAAGAGACTTTATCTGTTGCTCCAATTCTGTTTCGGTTAAGGTAACCAGCTTCACTTCCTCTATAGTTAGAATGTCCTCCCTGCGCCCAAGTGAAGGGTATTCCCTCGGTCGTATAAAAGCATCATAGATTTCATCCACCAGTGTTTGATCCTCAGGGGCAATGTGGATCAGCAGTTCCACATCCACGAGGAGTTCTGCCGTGGCAACCCCTTGACAAATACCATATTCGCCCACTTGAATTTGATGTCTGGCTAACTCGTATTTCATAGCGTTTTTAAATTCATAACGGGTATACAAATCATTGACTTTGGAAAAGTATTTTCCCTGCACACTTACCTTCATGGACTTATATTCTTCATAGCCACAAAGGCTGTGTACCATGCCGATAATAGTCGAATACGGAGGCAAGGGATAAGTTTCCTTTAGTTGAAAGCTGGTGGGCTTTTTGTAGTTAACCATATCCTGCCATAAGCGTAATCTAATTGCTTTCATAATACATATCCACCTTTTGCTTCAATAAGGTGAAAAACTCAGGCATTGACAATGCGTGAAGCTGTTCTTTCAACTCGTTTGTGTTGTCAAAGCTTCTATCTACTACCCCACAAAAGGTGTCAGGCTTGATGCTGTCGTATAAAACGCCTTTAATCTCGGCTACGTCAATGCAATTGTTCTTAGCATTTACAACATTTTGAAATACAGGATTTTTAATATCATAAACACCACCGATAGCAAAAAGCGGTTTTAAATCCTCCCTGCGGCCGCGAATATCCCTATACAGGAAAGCAACCGTGTCCAGTAAACGCTTCACCCTGCGGGCACGCTCTCCATTTTCAAGGATAATGCCATATTCCTTATCCTCACCTATTTGCTCTAAATCTGCAGCAATAGTATATCGATAATAAGAACGGTGGATTTCTGCCTGGGCTATATTCATATTTTCCTTAATTTTATCCGCCTGACCTTTATTAGTTAGAAAGTCCAGATCTCCTTTAAAACTTTCTAAGGAAATGGCATTGGAAAGACGCACTTTAGCACTGCGCTTTTTCCCAGCAGTACCTTTTTCGGTTTTCAAATAGCCAAAAAAATCAATCTCAGGATACTTATCAATAGTTGCTTCCTCGCTAAACTGTACAACTTTTTTATCGCCACTACCTTCCGCCTTTACCGGGGCTAGGTCCTCTCCCAATTGCTCAGTTATGTTATAGCGCAGGGCTTGCCTGGAAATATAGGTGTACTGATCTCCCTGTCCCCTGGAAATTTTCTTAAGTGAGGCAACATTACCAACACTTTCACCATAATTGGCACTCTCCGCCTGAAATATAATAGTTATGGTTAGTCCTTTTATTTTCATAAGTTATTCCCCCTCAGCCTTTTTCTCCTTATTACCGCTTCCGTCTTGCCCGTCTATCAGTCCTGACACAAAGGCATAGCCCATTGTACTAAAGTCCTTTCCCCTACCCAAAGCATCTGTAATAACCTTTGGAACTTGACTATTCACATAAAGATAACAATTAAGTGTCACATCCATAAACATGTTTTCATTAGTGGTTTTCAGTGCGTTGAGCAGCCGGTAACAAATTCCTGCCAGCTTATGATTCGAATCTTTATTGAAATATTTATTGCGCAGCGACTCTCCCGCTTCTCTTGATTTTTTAACTAGATAGGTATTATCCATCTTCATCCCTCCCAAACGACTACATATTAATTGGTTGATTATTAACACATTTCTAACATGCGACCCGTTAAAATAGCATTTTGATGCATCGGAAAGCTTGCCGTACAGCATTTTGTGTATAAGAGTAAACAAGTTTTGATTATTGAAAATTCGTCCAATGACCTCATCGTAAACATTGATATTTCTGCCGTTTTCAATAAAATTCACTCTTATCAGACTGTCTAATTCTTTCTTAGAATTTACTATTATCTGCAACATTGGTTTGGCCAAAATGTTAAAGCGGTAGCTTTCATTCTCATAACGCACTACCTGTACATCAGCAAGCTCATATTTGGCAGAGTCATTTTCCTGCTCATGCAATACACTAACTAATGCATGGTATATAGGGCGCATACTACCATCTTGTGAACGCAATATTCTGCTTTTGATTTTATTATTTATCCGTACGGCATCTTTTAGTTTGATAGTTTGATTGATATAAATCCCCCTGTTGTAAGTGTAGATAATCCCCGCAGGCAAACAGGAGTATATTAATTTACACAGAGGGCAAATGGTTATGTCATTTTGAAAGTTCCATACATGAGAAGACTTTCTTGCAACATCAAAGCCCGTTGCATTCAGGAAACTTAAATCATTGCTCATATCCTTTATTGGAGCATCGCAGACAAAGCAATTATATTTATATTTGCCTTTTTCACTTTGTAGATAACCGGTAGCCGTATCAACAAAATAGCTTTTGTAATCAGAATAGATATTCTTTTCCTTTGTCTGTGAATTAAGAAAACTCACACCATTCCAGGCATTATTAATAATATTGTAAATGGCATTTTTAGCACCGATGTACCTTCTTCCTTCAGAACTTGCACAGTAATTAATAATCTGCTGCAAAAGGAGAAATCTTCGCTTAACTTCATTAACAATTTCGGACTTGTCCACATCAAATCTCTGTTGATTTTTCGGCTCTTTAATGGTGATAAGCTGTTTTTCAAAGGAAAGCAGTTCAACTTCTGAATCTATCAACTCATATGCCGCCTTATAGCTATTACTTTTGATGTAGCGCTTTACATCTTTTATATATACATTCAAAAATTCTAAAGCCTTTAGGTCAAATTCCTCAAAATTGTTTTCTTCGTATGTGTTAAGCCTGTCCTGAAAGTTAACAATTTTGTACCATGATAGAGTTTTTTCATAGGTGTTGATAAAATATGCAAAATATTTGTTTTCAAACCCATCAAGAGCTTCCGGCCAAAATTCAACCGTATCCGCTTCAATATGGCAAACATTTTCCTCCCCCACAATGTTAATGAAGCCGATAACGGATGCATTCCACTGCCAATCACCAAGTGTAAGGCGTATTTTATCACTTTTCATTCTCATCCCTCCTCACACTATATCAAGGCAGCCGAAACCCAAGGACCGCCGGCTGCCAATTCCTGCCTTATAAATATATTCCAACAAATACCTTTCCCCCTCTAAAATGAAATTTCCGATAGTGCAGGGTATATAAATGTCATAATTTCTTACCACCGTTTTTCTCAGCTTAATGGGCTTGATTTGCAGTTCATTAATATCGCTGCTAACATCCCGGCCAAACTTGTTTTTCAGTTCTGCCTTTAGGTTTCGCTTCCAAATAATTTCAAATTCACTATCTTCATAGGTATAGTACCAATCCTTTTTCATTTCTTTATTGTCGTGGTCCCTAATAACTATTGGTGAGAGAATTCTAAAGAGTGCGGTATTAGCGGTAATAGGTCGCTCCTGAACATTGTTAATTGACAGAGTGCGCAGCTTATTATCGCAATCCGCCAGGGGGAACCACTTATTGCGACGAGCCATTAAAGCATTGATCAGGTGTACCCCCATTAAAATATCAGGAGTCGTAAACCAGGCAGTAAAGCGTTTGCTACGCAGGATGATCTCCTCCTTACCTATTTCCACCTCCGGTAAAAAATAAATACTAAAACAAAAGGATTTGGGTGAACTGCCCATTTCGTAGAGTTCCGTGTAT
Source organism: Desulfofarcimen acetoxidans DSM 771 (assembly GCF_000024205.1). Lineage (NCBI taxonomy): Bacteria > Bacillati > Bacillota > Clostridia > Eubacteriales > Peptococcaceae > Desulfofarcimen > Desulfofarcimen acetoxidans. The sequence continues at coordinate 924,036 of NC_013216.1, read as the reverse complement.
AATTCCTGATTGTAATCTTCAAAAGCACTTTTAATATAAGATAAAAATTTTCTTCTGTAATCAATTGGCAGTTCCATAGATCCGGTTTCTATATCAACTTTAATTCGCATCTTCACACCTACCTCTAAAATTATTGATACCAAACTCAAAATTCCAGGATGGTTAGATTAATAATAAAAATTAACAATATTTACATTACATTATGTCTTAGATTAAATACAGATTATTTAAACCTATTGTTAATTTTTATTATAATAATATATCAATCTCAATATGTCAATGCTATTTCATTAGGAAATTCATAATTTTTAACTTATTAGGTAATAGCACAAACAATATAATATAAAACCGCCTCAAATAAAAAAACCGCGGCACCAGTTAAACTGATACCACGGTCCATTATTAAGCAGATACTTTTTTATCAAACAATAACCGAAAATTGCGCAACCCGTTCATCATATCCTTAAACTCCTGCGGCCTTAATGACTGGGCGCCGTCCGACAGAGCTTTTGACGGATCAGGGTGAACCTCAATCATTATGCCATCCGCGCCTGCCGCCAGGGCTGCTGTGGCTACCGGGCCTACTAACTCCCTGCGGCCTGTTCCGTGGCTGGGATCGGCAATCAGAGGCAGGTGGGAGAGATGCTTAATAGCCGGTATAGCGTTTATATCAAAGGTATTGCGGGTATAGGTTTCAAAGCTGCGAATGCCACGTTCGCATAATATCACCTGCTTGTTGCCGTTCATCAATATATACTCGGCAGCCAGCAGCCATTCCTCCAGCGTAGAGGATAAACCGCGTTTTAACATTACCGGTTTATCGGTTTTGCCTGCTTCCCTCAAGAGCGGAGTATTCTGCATGTTGCGGCTGCCGATTTGGATAATATCCGCATAACGGCAAACTAGATCCATTTGCCGTATATCCATAACTTCCGTTATTACCGGCAGTCCCGAGGCTTCTCTGGCCTCAGCCAATATTTTCAAACCTTCCAAACCCAAACCCTGAAAATCATAAGGGGATGTTCTCGGCTTAAAAGCGCCGCCGCGCAAAACATTAACGCCCATTTCTTTAATCTGTACAGACAGACCGACTAACTGTTCCCGGTTTTCCACCGAACAGGGGCCGGCAATGACAACCACCGTACCGTCACCTATGCTGACATCCCCTACTTTTACAACCGTAGAATCTTTCTGGTGCTCCCTGCTGTAAAGCTTACACTGCGGCAACTGCCTCACCCTCCTTCCGGCTGATGGCAGCTTTCAACTCGCGAACTTTTCCGGCCAGTATTTCCGCCAGTTCAGCGGAAGCAGCATTAGCTTCAATCAAGTTGACCAGGGCACTGCCCACAATAACCGCATCGCAATAGGCAGCCATTTCAGCCGCCTGAGCCGGTCCGGAAATGCCAAAACCCACTGCTACGGATAGCTCCGTATACTTTTTAACACGGCTGATAAAATTGGCTATGTCAGTCTTGATAGATTTGCGCACCCCGGTAACACCCAGAGAAGATACACAATAAATAAACCCGCCTGCTTCGGCTGTGATTTTCTTAATTCTCTCTTCCGGACTGTTGGGAGCTACTAGGGGAATCAAGTCAATACCCTTTTCTCTGGCCGGTTTTGCCAGAGGTCCTGATTCCTCCAGGGGCACATCCGGCATGATCAGGCCGTTCACTCCCGCCTCTGCCGCCTCGGCGACAAATTTATCTATACCAAACCTGAAAACCGGGTTGTAATAAGTCATAAGCACCAGCGGTATATCAGATTTTTGCCTGATTTCCCTGACCGAATCAAGAATACCGGCCAGATTGGTACCCCCGGCCAGGGAACGCAAAGAGGCTTTTTGAATAGCCGGTCCGTCAGCTACCGGATCGGTAAAAGGCACTCCCAGTTCAATCACATCAGCGCCCGCTTCCGCCATAGACAGAACCAGCTTAACTGTAGTTGGCAGATCGGGGTCCCCTGCCGTAACAAAGGGAATCAACGCTTTCTCACCGTTTTTTCTCAGCTCAGCTAATCTCTTCTCAATCATTTATATGGACTCCTTTCGCCTGTTTAATAAAGGTTTTTATTTTTTCTACATCTTTTACACCGTCAGTCTCCACACCGCTGGAAACATCCACGGCAAAGGGCTTTACAGTCTCGACTGCCATCGCCACGTTTTCCGTATTTAAGCCGCCGGAAAGTATCACCGGTGCCGGAAAAGTGAAGCTCTTTAAAATCCGCCAGTCAAAAACCTCACCTGTCCCACCGGGCATACCCTTCTTATAGGTGTCAAACAAATAAGCATCTGCCGCTGATTTAAGCACACCGCTTACCGACTCCTCACCCTTGACCCGGCAGGAAAGAATAACTTTAACCGTCCGGTGCAGTAAAGCCTTGTACTCAGCCAGGTCTTCTTCACCGTGCAGCTGCACAGAGTCCAACCCGCAGTAGTTAACAATATCCAACACTTCTTGCGGGGAGGAATCAACAAAAACACCTGCCCGGCTGATAAAAGGAGGTACTGTGGCAATGATTTGTCTGGCCCTTTCCGCAGTTACACGGCGCCTGCTCTGAGCAAAGACAAAGCCCAGTGCATCGGCTCCGGCGGCTACTGCCGCCCCTGCTATTTCCTCGCTCATTATGCCGCAGATTTTAACCCGCACTGTTCCAGGCATTTTATGCACCCCTCAGTTCTCTTACAGCAGCACCTACATCAGGATGAACCATAAAGCTCTCTCCTACCAGAACGGCGTCCACACCCGCTGATTTCAAGGTCAGTATGTCAGCATAAGTTTTAATACCGCTTTCACTGACCACTACAATCTCCGGAACCGTAATTTTTTCTCTCATACGCAGGGTGTGATTGATATCGGTTTGAAAAGTCTCCAGATTGCGGTTATTTATACCCACGATCCTGACCCCCGCTTCCAGAACCGCAGTCAATTCCGCTTCTCCATGGATTTCTACCAGGGCATCCAAACCCAGTTCTTTTGCCAGAGCATAAAATCTTTTTAAGGTTTTAGGGTGAAGTACCCTGGCTATTAAAAGAACGGAGTAAGCACCCAGAACAGCCGCTTCATATATTTGATACTCATCTATAATAAAGTCTTTTCTCAGCAGAGGCAAGTGTGTTATCTCCGCACCGAGCTTTAAGTATTGAGAACTGCCGCCGAAAAACTTTTCGTCAGTCAAAATTGACAGGGCTGAAGCTCCTGCGTCAGTATAGGATTTGATTATCTCTGCCGGGTTGAAATCAGCTCTTAACAACCCCCTGGAAGGAGACTTTCTTTTAACCTCGGCAATGATAGACATTTCACCCGGCTTTTTCAGCGCCCGATAAAAAGACTTGGCTTTAGCCCGCTTTTTTGCTGCTGCAGATATTTTTTCCGCTCCCGCCTGCATTTCAGCCGGAGTAATTCTCTCTTTTTGACTCTTCAATTCAAAAATTTTGTGCTCTATAATCTCTTTCAGGATACCCCGAAGTTCTCTCATAAACCTGCCACCAGCTTCTTTTTATACTGTGATGTAAACTCCACCAGTTCGATTAATTTTTTCAAAGCATAACCATTGTCTATACTCTTATTCGCCAGGTCTACCCCGGCAGCAAAATCTTCCGCATAGCCTGCCGCCATGAAACCAAGGGCGGCATTTAACACTACCGCATCCCGACGAGGGCCTCTTTCCCCGGACAGCACACTGGTTGTAATAGCAGCGTTTTCCTCCGGCGTTCCCCCTGCCAATTGGCTGACTTTAGCCGGTCTGAAGCCGTAGTCCGCAGGATCAATTTGATAGGAAACAACCTGTCCGTCCTTTACCTCACTGACCTCTGTCAACCCGGCCGGGGACATTTCATCAAGACCTCCCGCCCCGTGAACTACAAATGCTCTGAAAACTCCCAGCCTGGCCAGAACACTGGCCATAATTTCTGTCAAATCCTTGCTGTATACTCCCAGCACATGCGCTTTGGCACCCGCCGGGTTAGTCAATGGACCGAGAACGTTGAATACTGTACGAAAGCCTAATTCACGACGCGGTCCGATAGCATGCTTCATGGCCTTATGCAGGGCGGGTGCGAATAAAAAGCCTATACCGACCTTATTAAGGCAATCAGTAATTTCCTGAGGCTCCAGTTCCAGGTTAACACCCAGTTTCTCTAACACATCAGCACTGCCGCACTTGCTTGTAGCAGCCCGGTTGCCGTGTTTGGCTATCTTAACACCGGCGCCGGCCAGCACCAGGGCAGCCGTGGTAGAAATATTAAAAGTATTGGAACCGTCACCACCGGTACCACAGGTATCCAACAGCATGGGAAAATCGGCTTCCACTACAGTCGCCTTTTGCCTCATCACTCTGGCAAAGCCGGTTATCTCATCCACAGTCTCGCCTTTTAAACGCAGTGCTGTCAAGAGCGCGGCTATTTGAGCCGGAGTTGCCTCTCCTTCCATAATCAGGTTCATAGCATAACTGGACTCTTCCTCAGTCAGAGGCTCTCCGGCAATCACTTTCTCTAAAATAGCTTTCACTAAGCTCTCCTCCCCTCAGCTAAACAACCTTTTCTATGATGCGGTACTCTTTATGTTTCTGAACCATATTTAAAAAATTGGCCAGCATATCCATGCCATATTCCGAAAGCATTGATTCAGGATGGAACTGAACTCCTTCCACCGGGTATACTTTATGTCTTAGCCCCATAATCTCTCCCTGCTCCGTCCAGGCAGTAATCTCCAGGCAATCAGGCAGCGATTCTTTTTCCACCAAAAGCGAGTGGTAGCGCACCGCAGTAAAGGGAGTAGGCACTTGATTAAATATTGTCTCCCCATCATGAACCACAGCAGAGGTCTTGCCATGCATCAGCCTGGCCGCCCGCACAACCCGGCCGCCAAAAGCCTGCCCGATAACCTGGTGCCCCAGGCAAACACCCAAAATGGGCAGACGGCCGGAAAAGTTTTTCACCAATTCCAGAGAGATACCGGCACTGTCCGGGTTCCCCGGACCGGGGGAGATGACTATGCCTTCCGGTTTCATAGATTTTACTTCCGTCAGAGTTATTTTATCGTTGCGCACTACTGTAACCCGTTCACCCAGTTTGGCAAAATACTGCACCAGGTTATAGGTAAAGGAGTCATAATTGTCAATCATTAAAATCATTCGGCTCACCTCGGCTCATTATTCCTAACTCATCTTTTCTCGTAAACTAATAACCCAACACCCGCAAAAGGGCTCCGGCTTTGTTTTGCGTTTCCACATACTCTTTTTCCGGTTCTGAATCGGCAACAATACCAGCCCCTGCCTGCACATAGCATTTGCCTTTATTTACAACAATTGTTCTGATGGCAATAGCCGTATCCATAGTGTTATTAAAGCCGATATAGCCGACAGCGCCGGCATAGATACCGCGCCGCATCGGTTCCAACTCCTCTATAATACTCATGGCTCTGATTTTAGGCGCCCCGCTGACTGTGCCGGCAGGAAAACAGGCCATTAAGGCATCCAAAGGTGTTTTTTCCGGCAAAAGCCTCCCCTGAACGGTAGATACTATATGCATTACGTGAGAAAACTTTTCTATTTCCATAAAACGGGCCACCTCAACCGTACCGGGCAAACTGACTCTGCCTATGTCATTGCGTCCCAGATCCACCAGCATCAGGTGTTCCGCCCGCTCCTTCTCGTCAGCCAATAAATCTTTAGCTAGTTCACTGTCCTGAGCACCGTTCTTGCCTCTCGGTCTGGTTCCGGCAATGGGATGAGTGAGGACCTGGCCGTTATGCACCTTAACCAACATCTCAGGCGAAGACCCTACCACCACAGGATCACCGAAATCCATAAAGTACATATAAGGCGAAGGGTTTAAACGACGCAGCTTTCTAAAGATACTGAAAGGCTCCTCCCTCTGCGGCGTTGAATAGCGGCGGGATAAAACAACTTGAATGATATCCCCGGCTCTGATATATTCCAGAGCCTGTTCTACCATCTCCATAAATAATTCTTTGCCCGGCTCAGATACTATCTCCTCAAGACCGGCGGCGGGTGACCGCTTTTCCTGCTCGAAATTATCCCCCGGTAAAACCAGCGGTTTCTGCAAATCCTGCTTCACAGCCTTAATTAGCTCCAGAGACTGCTCATATGACTGTGCCGGGTCATCACCTACCGGAACATTGGCTACAATTTTCATACTGCGGCAAACATGGTCGTAGCATAAAATCACCGAAGGAAAAAACATCATACACAAAGGCAATGAATCGTCTTCCGGCAACAGCTCAGGCAACTCCTCGACGGAACGCACAACATCATAGCCTATATAGCCAACCGCCCCGCCGGAAAATTCGATCAGTTCAGGAAAGGAAGGAATTCTATAACTGTCCATCAGGCCCTGCAACACCTTATGGGGTGAACCAACAACAGCTTTTTTCAATCCGCCGGGATAGGTCAGTTCACCTTCCGTATTAGATCCCCTGTAAGTCAAAAAGGGCTTCAGGCAGATAAAGGAGTGCCTCCCCACATTCTCCCCACCGTTTACGCTTTCCAGCAGGCAGCCATGGCCATCACCGACTGTCTTTAAATAAACCGTGTTGGGCGTTTCAGTATCCGCTTCACAATCTGTATATACAGGTATCAGGTTATAATCAGCACTCAGTCTGAGATATTCCTCGTAACCAGGTTTTATCATAATATACAATCACTTCCATCCAGCGCAAAATAAAAAACCGTACTCAAATGAGAGACGGCTGTATACTGACAGATATACCGTACTCATCTCAGCTCTACTCATGAAACTCACTCAACTTTACTCTTCTCAACTAAAAAACACTTGGAATATCTTATACTATTTGATTAACAAAATTATATACTAAGCCAAATTTTATTTCAAGCTAAAGTTACTTTTTAGGTATGATTTTTTATGATGAAAAGAATAAGCTTTATAAAACAACCTATTCTTCGATTATCTTATTGCCCTGAATCAACCTTCTTCTGTTGCAAACTAACGAAATGGTCAAATAATATTCTATAGACCTTTGATATAACATCAGGATCAAAGCCCTTTATCTCAGCCAGTTTTCTCAGTTTTTCCAATACGCGGCTCTCTCTTTCGGGATCACGCACACTGCCCACCTTCTTAAAATTGCCAACCTTATCCACCGTACGGGTACGACGTCCCAGCAGTTCTATGATTTGGTCATCGATCATATCTATCTCCTGCCTTAAATCGTCCAGCGTCGGTTCAAAGACACTTCTTTTAGCCGTCTCAACTTTGACAGCCGATCTGTAAGTACCCAGTACCCTGACTGCCTGCGCTACTGTCCTTATTTCCTCCAGCGCCTCTTTTACTTTGGGTTCCAGCCTGTGGCCCTCTATGTCTATAAAAAAGAAATACTCACCTATTTTTTTGCGGGTCGGGCGTGATTCTATCTTGGTCAGGTTAATTCCCCTTAAAGAAAACTCCCCCAATACGCGGGACAGCGCGCCTGGTTGGTTCAATACATAAACCAGCAGTGAAGTTTTACAATCCCAAAAACAATCGCTGTCAAACCGGGAAAGCAGCACAAACCTGGTTTCATTATTGGAATAATCATTAATTGCCGGCACCAGTACAGCTAGCCCGTAAGCCGCGGCTGCTCCGGCTGTGCCTATAGCAGCCCAGACCTCCCCGCTCAAAGCCACCTGCCTGGCTGCTTCCGCCGTACTGGCAATCTCAACCGGTTCAGCCCCCGGCAAGTGACCTTCAAGATATTCCCGGCATTGAGCCAGTGCCTGGGGATGAGAGAGAACACGGGTAATAGCCGTTAGCTCCACGCCCTGCCTGCTTATTAAATTCTGCTGCACCGGCAGTATAATCTCCCCGGTTATCTTCAAGTCGAATTCGTTAGCCAGCAGATCAAGAGTCTGGTTTACCGAGCCTTCACAGGAATTCTCAATTGGCACTATGCCTAAATCCACCTCTCCCCGGTAAACGGAATTGAATACATCCACAATAGTGCCGCAAGGAAGTAATTGCCAGTCAACTTGCTCCCGCATAGTAAACTTGCAGGCGGCTTCTTCGCAAAAGGTACCAATGGGACCGAGATAAGCAATCTTATTGATATTGTTAGCTGTCTTTATTTCACACATATGTTATTCTCCTATTAAACTGACATAGTGCGATCTATCGCAGGCATCATTTTTGTTAATTTAGCTATCAAGCCAACCAGTTCCCCCGGGTGCAGAGACTGTGCACCGTCACAAAGAGCTTTACTCGGTTCCGGATGCATTTCCACTATCAGACCGTCCGCACCCCCCGCCGCAGCCGCCAGAGACATAGGCACAACCAGCTGCCTGTCACCTGTGGCATGGCTGGGATCAACAATTACCGGCAGGTGACTGAGCCTCTTAACCAGCGGAACGGCACTGAGATCGAGAGTATTGCGGGTATAGGTTTCAAAAGTACGGATACCTCTCTCGCAGAGAATAATCTTGCCATTGCCCTCTGACATAATATACTCGGCTGACATTAACCATTCCTCTATGGTAGCGGACAATCCTCTTTTCAGTAAAATAATTTTATCTGTCTGTCCGGCCGCCCTGAGCAAACGGAAATTTTGCATATTTCTGGCACCGATTTGTATTATGTCTACATAATCATGCGCCAGCTGCAAACTGTGTTCATCAATAACTTCCGTCACCGTTGGCAAACCTGTTTCCTCCGAAGCTTCTTTTAAAAGCTTTAAACCCTCCTCCTCCATACCCTGGAAACTGTAAGGAGATGTTCGTGGTTTGAAAGCACCGCCACGCAGGACATGACCACCCGCAGCTTTAACCTGCCGGGCGGCGGTCAAAAGCTGTTCCCTGCTTTCCACCGCACAGGGACCGGCCATAACAACAACGCCCTCTCCACCTATGCTGATACCGCGTATATTAATAACCGTGTTTTCTTCCCTGGCTTCTCTGCTGACCATTTTGAAAGGCTTCATAATTTTAACAATATCCTCCACACCTGGCATTTGTTTCAGACTAACGCTGTCGAGCGCCTGCCGGTCACCTACCGCACCTATAACTATTCTCTTTACCCCGCGAATGACCTGTGTCTTAAAACCCAGACCATCTAATTTCTCTATAACTGCCTCTATCTGTGCGTCTGTGGATTCAATAGACATAACTATAATCATAAACATTCCCTCCGTTATATAAATTAAAAGCCCAGAACTTCCGCCCGCGCAGGGACGAAAACTCAAGGCTTCCGCGTTACCACCCTAATTGGTCTAATATAAAGACCCTCTTAGTCAAAGATACACAAAAAATATTATTCCCGATCAGCCCGCTTGTATTCATATGAGTAGAAGGTTATTTTTATTCGCAACTGCTCAAGAAAATCGTCTTAAGCGACTTTCGAGCAGCCACAAGCACTTGTGCTCAATGGAAATTATGCAATATCAACCCTGCTTATGCTATATAAATTTGCACAACATTAAACAATAATTTATCTGCCAAATTATCATAGCACAATTTCCCAGAGTACAAAAAAAGCTCTTCATCCCAAAGGGACGAAGAGCCTTCGCTCGCCGCGTTACCACCCTGCTTGAACTGTATCAATACAGTTCCACTCATACAAGATACGGGAAAATATTCCGATATCCCCTTCCCTCTAACGTTGGAAGCAAACGGCCCAACCTACTTACCCTGACGGGTTTCAGCCGGCAACTCCGGAGAGAACTTCGGTTAACCATACTTTAAAGGTGCTTGCAGTCAATGACACCTTCTCCCTGAAAAGCTGGGCTTAACTTACTTTTCTCCTTCACAGCTTTTAATAAAGATTTAATTAATAGTGATTATAACATATAAAGGAGATATTGCAAGTGGTTTTTTAGAAGATTTTTCAATTCCATAACTTACTCAAACCTTTCTGCCTGTTTCACAACCCACTTGGGCTCTTCTTTAACTCTTTTCTAGCGTTTTATTTTCTTCTTCTCAGATAAAGGAACAGCAGCCAGTACTACCTGGTTTGCCTGAAGAGAAACCTTGATTTCATAATCAATAATACCATCCTTAAAAAGCTTTACTTTAAGCTCTAATAAAGCTTTGTCAACCTTCTCCTGAAGTTCAGGTGTTAAAAACGAACTTTCTTCCTTTGTCGATGCTCTTTTGACCGGTTGAGCCGATGGCTCTGCTTCCTCCTCATCAAACAAACAGGTTATACGTTCTCCTTTATTATTTATTAAAAAACTTGCCAGCATATCCTGATCAGTTAAATTCTTTCTAATTTTTGTTCTCTTTTTCATTTTCATCACCTATTTTAACTTTATGATTTGATATTTTCTTTCGTATAATTATTTGACATGCATCCGGTTATTTCCTTCTTTAACCGGATGCAATACATTCTTCAGCAACGAATATAATAACGAAAATTTGTCTAAGTGATTAATCAAGCAGGGATTTTCAGACAAATATTGAATAAATAAAAAAGGTTTAAGACTTAGCTGTATATTACGATATATTCATTATATATTCTTTTAAAAATATCAATTATGAAATTTCTGGAGGTCTAAAATTTGCCTACATCAAGTGAACTCAATTTATCTCTTGCCACTACCAGTCGCTTACCCCAGATTAATGTTCTGGAGCAGACGAAATATTTGGAGAGATTTAAGAATATCCGTTACCTGTTGGATGCTTTCGGTATTGTTATAGTACTGAATCAATACTTGCAAGTGGTTTACTGCAACGAAGCCTTTTTAAATTTTACCAACAAGACAGGTACCGGCTTAGACAAAATTATTGGGAACAGGACAGGGGAAGTTTTGAATTGTATCCATAGTAACAGTAAGTTCGGCTGCGGCACAAGCGAGCACTGCACTGCCTGCGGGGCACTTCAGGCCATTCTGGCAAGCAGAAACGGCACAAAAACCTCTAAAGAGTGCAGGATTACTGTAAACAAAGAAAAGGAAGACTTCTCACTGGATTTAATGGTCACTACGGCTCCCTTCTCTCTGGAACTGCAGGACTATATTATTGTTTTGATAAAAGACATTAGTGATGAAAAAAGAAGAAAGGCCCTTGAAAGGATATTTTTTCACGATGTGATAAATACGGCCGGCGGACTGCACGGGCTTATTCAACTGCTTGATGCATCATCCACCGAGTCTCCGTATACCATAGATATTACGCAGGACTTATTGCAGATATCCGCCAACTTGTTAGAAGAAATCAAATGCCAAAGAGATTTAGTATCCGCTGAGAATAATGAACTGGTCATCAATACAGAAAAGATAGAATCCTTAGCAATATTAAAAACAACTGTTAAACAATTTGCCAACCACCAACTGACCGGAGAAAAATCCATAGAGATTGATAATAATTCGGCTGATATTGAATTTAATACTGATCCTGTTCTGCTCAAGAGAATACTGGGCAACCTGTTAAAAAACGCGCTGGAAGCTTCCGGTAAAGGGGATATTATCACCACTGGCGTAAAAATATGCGACTCTCGAATTAAATTCTGGGTAAACAATCCCGCCTTTATGCCAAGAAACGTGTCACTGCAAATATTCCAAAGATCCTTTTCTACCAAGGGTAATGGGAGAGGACTGGGTACCTACAGCGTAAAGCTTCTTACAGAACGTTACCTCAAAGGCTCCGTTTGGTTTCAGTCCAGTGAGGCCGAGGGCACCACATTCACTGTCAGTATACCTTTACCTGCAGATTTAACCAAACCCCGCCAGAATTCCCCCACCTCTAAGGTGGTGAGATGAATGGCAGCCTTGTTTTGTGTACTAATAAAATGTTTGCCAAAGCCTCTATGATGTGGCAAAATATAATCAGACGCAATAACGAAAGGCTGATTATTATTGAGCAAACTTGATACAAATAGCCACTCGGTCTTCTTACTCACATATCATCTGATTTTGGTAGTAAAATATCGCAGAAAAGTTATAAACGACACAATAGCAAACCGTATCAAAGAAATTGGTGAGTATATTGCACCAAAATATAATATTAGTTTTCTTGAATACAACCATGACAAAGATCACACACACATATTGTTCAAGGCTCACCCTAATACGGAAATTTCTAAGTACATCAATGCATTCAAAAGTGCATCATCCAGACTTATTAAAAAGGAGTTTCCGGAAGTTAGAAAGCAGCTGTGGAAAGAATATTTTTGGTCGCAAAGTTTTTGTCTTCTAACTACAGGTGGTGCACCCATTGAAGCAATTAAGAAGTACATTGAAACCCAGGGTGAAAAGAGGTGAATCATTTGCAAATTGTCTACCGGTTTGAAATGCGTCCGACCAAAGAGCAACAGAAAAAAATGTTTCACACACTAAAACTTTGCCGGAAACTCTATAACCGGTCTTTATCTGAGCGTCAGCGTGTGTATAAAGAAACCGGCCAAGGGTTGACATATAATAAACAGCAGAATATGCTGCCAGGCTATACAAAAGAACATCTGGAATACAAGCAAGTTCACAGTCAGGTAATGCAGGATACTTTGCGCCGGGTAGACTTTGCCTATCAGCAGTTTTTTGCCAAAGAAGCCGGATACCCCCGGTTCAAAAACCGTGACCATTACACATCATTTACCTATCCCCAGGTGGATGCTATAAAGAAAACTTTCTCTAAGCCGGGTAAAATCTATCTTTCTAAAATAGGTTTCGTAAAAATGACAACTCACCGGGAATTTGATGCCAGTCAAATATCCAGGGTTAACATAAAGTATCACGGTGGTAAGTGGTACGCTAATTTGACTGCCGAAGTGGAAGTACTCGAAAATCTTATCGACAGTACCAAATCCATTGGAATAGACGTGGGCCTTGAACATTTTGCTGTATTGTCTGATAGTACAGAAATAGAAACCCCAAAATACTATCGTAAATCAGAAAGGAAGTTAGCCAAACAACAGCGAAGACTTTCTCGCAAAAAGAAAGGTTCTAACAACCGAGGGAAAGCCAAAACTAAAGTGGCTAAACTTCATGCTAAGATAACTAATCAACGAAAAGACTTTCTACACAAGACCAGTCTAGACGTGGTTCAGAGCCATGATATTGTCTTCATGGAAGATCTAAAGATCAAGAACATGGTCAAAAACCACTACCTAGCTAAAAGCATACATGATGCTTCATGGGGTACATTCAGAAACTTTGTTGAGTATAAATGTCACAGATATGGTAAAATATTTCTTCCTGTCCCTCCTCATGGCACTTCCCAGACATGTCTTTGTGGTGCCAATGTGCCAAAGGATTTGAGTGTCAGAGTGCACCGGTGTCCTGCTTGTGGAATGGTTATGCCCAGGGATTTGGTGTCAGCTATATTGATAGAACGTCGTGGCTTAGAAATGCTAGCGGCTTAGATATATAGTTGTAGGGCGGGGACCGCCCGAAATCATGCCTGCTGGAGGCCGTGTAAGACCTATTGCTCTTTGTAACGGTAGGCCGTGGCTGATGAATCAGGAAACGCTCGTTGATGTTCCTTTGGAAGCCCCCGCTTCTTAGTGGAACGTAAGCGGGGGTAGTTCACACTTTATCGCAACTTGTCACCGGTGTGGGGCAGGCCGGCTCGAGTGATTTGATTTGTCCTCCCTGGTAAAAGGAAATTCCCGTACGCACATTCAGGGGACCAAGAGGAGAATTTAATAAAAATGAATACCGATTATAGGGCTTTTAAAATGCCCGCAGGAAATTTGCAAATCCATTTCATAAGCCAGCTCCCTCTCATCCTCTTCGGACCAGTGAAGTTGGAATAAGGGTTTGTTCCTGAAGAGGCAGATTTTTTAGGCAGCCGTTAGAGTAAAAGGCAATCGGTTTACCGGATTTTCTCCTTATCTCATTATTTCTAAACATAGGCACAAGAATACCAAACGGTGTGACCAGCTCATTATGCTCTGCTACCACACAATTTCTCAGGTTTCCCTTCGGGTAACAATCCATATATGAAACTCCTTTAATAATTCCGTAGCAGGTCTTAACTTCTCTCATAATTTTTATCCTAACTGATTATTTTTTACCCATACTTTATAGTTTTGATCATCATAGTCTTTCCCACAACAGCAGAGGGAAAAATATTAGTTGTCAGGTGGGGGAATTGATCCGGGTCTGCCAATGACGGACTAAAATGAGTAAACCAAATAAGGATGCCATCAAATTCCTCTTTCCCCTATGCTCATCTACTTTATATTTATTCCTTCGTAAAATATAAGCTTTTTAAGTATTAATTTAATCGCCAAACATACAAAAACTCATCATACTCAGAATTATAAGTTAATCATTTCATCCGGATACGCAATATAATAATCAAGTCCGAACGATCTGCCAAAAGGACTGTTTAAATAAAAGACACACAAATTAAAAATCGTATTAAACAACACTGAGAAAAAAAGAGCTAATGATTTAGGAGGTTCACATAATGTTAAGAAGCTACGTGTTTATTGATACAGCGACTGAATCGGCAGAAGCTCAGTTTAATAAGTTTTTGGCCAACACTAATCTGGCCCGGGAACAGGTAATCAGTATTCAGTATATTGGTGCTGAAGCTAATGGTTCCAGCAGTAAGAAAAATAAAATATTTATATTAGTTGAAGAAAAAAGGTAGCATTTATTGTTTTTTGCAAATCAAAGGTTCTGTCATAATATGTCTTCCGCTTCTGAAACCACTTGATTTTGAATACCCCGCCATACGATTGCATGCTATAATAAAAGCATTATCATCTGCACAAATCACCATCTTATGGAATATTTTTTTATGTTTAGAATAAAAAACGGAGGATTTATCATGCAGGGAAAAAACCAAATCCGAAATGCATTTAAAGCCTATGACATTCGTGGCCGGGTTCCGGATGAACTCAATGAAGAAATTGCCTACCGCGTCGGTCGTGCTTATGTGGATCTTTTCAAGGCGCGGCAAGTGGCTGTGGGTTATGACGTGCGTCTTTCCAGTCCGCCGCTGGCTGCTGCCTTAGCCAGCGGGCTTAATGACGCCGGCTGCAATGTTATCAATATCGGAAACTGCGGTACAGAGCAAGTTTATTTTGCTGCTTTTCATTTAAATCTGGACGGGGGAATAATGGTAACAGCCAGCCATAATCCCATGGACTATAACGGCATGAAGCTGGTGCGTGCGGGAGCCAGGCCCATAAGCGGGGACAGCGGATTAAGAGAGCTGGAGGAACGGGTAGTAAAAGGGATTTTTGCACCTCCAACAGATCTAAATCCAGCCAGGGGAAAAGTCCGTAAAATGGACATCACGGTTGATTACATTGAGCACCTGCTTTCTTATGTTGATCTATCGGCTTTAAAGCCTCTCACAGTGGTAGTTAATTCGGGCAACGGGTGTGCCGGGCCTATCCTTGATTTACTGGAAAGCCGTTTACCCTTCCGGCTAATTAAGGTTCATCATAAGCCGGACGGTGAATTTCCTAACGGTATTCCCAACCCATTGCTGCCTGAAAATCGTGAAGCCACAGCTAAGGTTGTTAAAGAAAGCAAAGCAGATGTTGGAATTGCCTGGGACGGCGACTTTGACCGTTGTTTCTTTTTTGACGAGAAAGGTGATTTCATCGAGGGTTATTATATAGTAGGTCTTCTGGCTAGCGCATTATTGTGTAAAAATCCGGAAGCCAAGATAATTCATGATCCCAGGCTTACCTGGAATACCATCGAGATGGTGCAGCAGGCGGGAGGCATACCGGTCTTAAGTAAAACAGGACATGCTTTTATAAAAGAACGCATGCGCGTGGAGGATGCCATTTACGGCGGTGAAATGTCAGCACATCACTATTTCAAAAACTTTGCCTATTGTGACAGCGGCATGATCCCCTGGTTGCTTGTTTTGGAAATTATGTGCAGAGAAAACACCCCCCTGTCAAAATTAATCGGCAAACAGATGCGCAAATACCCGGCCAGTGGTGAAATCAACCGTAAGGTAGCAAACCCGACAGAAATTCTAAAAAAAGTTGAGAAGCATTTTATCGGAAAAGCCCTTATTGATCATACTGACGGTTTAAGCTTGGAATTCACTGACTGGCGCTTTAACCTTCGCATGTCCAATACTGAACCACTACTGCGACTAAATGTTGAAAGCAGGGGCAACCATCAACTAATGCTGCAAAAAACAGCCGAACTGCTTGCTTTTATAGACGCCTGATTGTCTCTAAACTCTTTGTTAAAACAAAACTTAGGCAACCGCAACACAAAAGCACCCTACAGGTTTATTCTTTTAAGGAAAACTATTTAAGAAAAATATGCAATAAATATGGAGACAGAAAGATGAGTTTGCTCGATCCTGAAAAAAATAAGCGATCTGAAGATAAGGTAGTATACCGGAAAATCCTTACGGGGGAAGCAACATTTCGTGGCGGTTTGATTAGTCCCTTTCACAGGTGGTTTCGCCTTACACCCAGTTACGGCCCGGAGCTAGTCGAAATCATGCTGGCTGAAACGGAAACCTGTGATAAGCACGTGGTTCTCGATCCGTTTGCCGGTGGAGGAACAACACTTATCCAATGCAAACTAAATCAAATAGCCGCCTATGGCTTCGAAATAAATCCAATGCTTCATTTTAACTGCCGGGTAAGCACAAACTGGCAGTTAAATGCTTCTCTTCTGAGAAAGAACTTAGAGAATCTAAGTTCTTTCTACTTCGAGAAAAAGCTTGCTTTAAAAAACGCTGAAGTTGAGGAAACGGGTATCAGACTTCCAGCTATCCATAATATCTTCCGCTGGTGGAGAAAAGATGTTTTAAAAGACTTGTTAGTATTAAAACTGGCTATTACCACTGCCAGGATGGATGAACCGGAGCGCAATTTTTTCCTGTTAGGATTGGCAGGGGTTCTGGTACCTGACTTAACTAATGTAACTCTCGGAAGGCTGCAGCTGCATTTTGTCGATAAAACCGGCAGGGACATTGAAGTGTGGAGCACTTTTTCTAATCACATTGAAGAAATGCTTTCGGATCTGGAAAGCACCGGCAGTAAGGTTGCTAATACTCCTTCCACCGTCTTTATGACTGATTCAACTCATTTAGAAGGCATTGACATACCTCAAAAAATCGACCGGGTAATAACCTCGCCGCCTTATCCCAACAGGTATAGTTATGTATGGAATACACGGCCCCACCTATACTTTTTTGATTTTCTAAGTAACAGTAAACAGGCTGCCGATTTAGACAAAATCACCATAGGCGGTACCTGGGGTTCTGCCACCTCCATATTAAATAAAGGCGTAATAGACCCCCTATACCCAATTATTAATCAAAAGGTATCACCTATAGCCGGGCAAATCAGAGAGCAGGATAACTTAATGGCCAATTACATAACAAAATATTTCAATATGCTAGCCAAACAGATTGTAGCTCAAGACAGGTTCCTTTCGGATTATGCCCGGTGTGCCTATGTAGTCGGTTGTTCTCGAATAAAAGGTATTTTCATCGAAACAGATAAAATTCTCGGAGAAATTTTTGAGGGCCTGGATTTAGGTTATCAAATTCACAAAATAGAGAGGATTCGCAAAAGACACAGTGACAAAGACTTACATGAAGCCATTGTTTACGTTTACAAAGGCTGTCGTAAACAAAACAAAAAACAATATTCTATTTCTTCCAATTGATAATATTTAATTCTTTTCTACTGCCTTTTCCGGGAGAGAGATCAGGATATCCCAGAATAATGGGAGCCACTACTTCATATCGCTCCGGAACATTTAATTCTTTTTTTACTTCTGAGGTATTTGCAATACTACTGGCAAAACCAATCCAACAACTCCCGAGGCCTTTGTCATAAGCGGCCAACATCATATTAAGAGCAGCCATACTGCAATCATTGATATATGTAAAAAAGTTCTTGTCGCCATAAATTATAACCAGAACAGGAGCATCATAAAAAATATTAAAATTAGGATTAGCAAGAGCGTTTCGGTATTGTTCAAGGGCTGGCATGGCGTCTAATTTTTCCAAAAGAAAAGCCTTGGCTCGATCAGAAAGGTTTTTAAGGTATTCCTTGTTCTCCAAAACAACAAAGGCCCAGGGTTGACTGTTTATACCACTTGGTGCCCAGGCAGCAAGTTCCAGCAATTCTCTGATTGTCTGTTCTGGGATAGGGTCACTTTTGTATTTGCGAATGCTTCTTCGCGATTTAATGGCTTCAATTGTTTCCATATTAAACTCCTTTCAATAAATGGCAATATATTTTCAATAGAATACCTTCTCCCCTAATAAAAGTCAAGCACAACAACTCCGAAAATACTCGAAATTTGTTATTAGTATACCAAAAACAGAATGTTCACATTATTCACAGAGTTATCCACAGAAAACACAGGCACGTGTACTTATTGGAAATTATGCAATACTAACCTTAACTTATCCACAGATCCATCATAAGCATAATTTCCCGAAATACCAAAAATACCCCCTGATTAGGGGGTATAAAACAACTATTTGGCAACCGGAGTTTCATATGCTACCGGGTTACCATCTTTATCTACTCTTGGGCCAAAAATAGGAGCATCGGCTTGTCTAGTACCTTCCCATGCAATTGAATAGCCGAAACGCATGTTCTTTACATTAAGCCCTGCATCCCCAAGTACGCCTGCTGCCAGGCCGGCAGTATTCCCGGTGTAACAATAAATAACTATCTCATTTTTACCACCCTTAGCAACATGATCAGCTAACGCATCCTCAAGCTTTGTCAAGTTACCCGGCTCTGCAATATTTTGAGCTTCGGCTATCCAAACAGCTCCCGGGATATGACTCACGTCATAATCTTTTTGGGTCCTGACATCAACAACTAATGGATGTTTTGCCATATCACTATCATCAAGAGCCGCTTTTAAATCCACTGCCTTAACAAAATTAGTATGAATGGTAGGCTGAGACTGACTGGCATCGTTTTTCCCTTTTAAGAATTTATCCCCACTGGATCGAGTAATAACAACAGAACTGTTTTCTGAATCCCAATTTACATCACAGCCTAATGCTTCAGCAACAATACGAATAGGTACAAGTACACGATCATTTTGCATCAATGGTGCCACATCTGATTGGATATCCTTACCATTAACTAAAAGCTTAATGTTATCTACGTTAGCCGCAGCTATTGATGTCACGAAGATTAATAACAAACAAAAAATAAGTATTGTAATTTTCTTTTTCAAATTCCTTCTCCTCCT
This sequence comes from Desulfofarcimen acetoxidans DSM 771, assembly GCF_000024205.1. Lineage (NCBI taxonomy): Bacteria > Bacillati > Bacillota > Clostridia > Eubacteriales > Peptococcaceae > Desulfofarcimen > Desulfofarcimen acetoxidans. Next base: position 904,927 of record NC_013216.1, on the reverse strand, counting down.
TTTTTATGATAGTTAACAAAAAATATCAAATAACACCCCCCATAATTTGTAATATATTAGTATTGTTTTTAAGAGAAAAAAGTTTCTATAAATATCTATTGAGTAGAATTTTAACAACATACATTGTTTTATTGGTTGGCATATTTTCTATACCTTTCCGGCTATTAATAATATTCTGATTATTCTAATAACTAAAAACATCCTTACATTAGGAAATGCTTCTGTATATTTTATTGAAAACTTTTTTACTCTTAATAATTACTATACCACAAACGAATTAAATTTCCTGCAAAAACCAGCAGTGATTTATAAACTTATGTCAGATTCTTTTAGCAATATAACACTTTAATATTCTTTTGTTCAAAAAGTGTTCAATAGGTCACCAAGTACTTTTGCTCAAATACTACCTAAAAGGCACTCACAGTTTAAAAAAATAAGAAAATTTCCCATAATCATGTTGACCAATACTTACCCGCTATATTAAGATAAAACAGAGGTGAATATATGAGTTACTCAGAACTATTATCGGAATACATCAAAAGATCTACTTATAGTTTAAGAAAAGTAGCTGAACTCTGTAATGAAAAAGGGTTTTCTATAGATCATTCCTACATAAGCAAACTCAGGAATGGTAAGAAACCGCCTCCCTCTGAGGAGCTGTCTCGTGTACTTGCTGAAGTTTTGAATGGTGACCCGGAAACCCTTGTAGTCGAAGGCTACAAAGAAAAAGCTCCTGAAGAAATTAAAAATTTGCTGAATGGCAAATGTGCTGCCGTCCCAAGATCGCCTGGAGTAATGACAAATACACAGCAAACAAATAATTTATCCCGAAAATACAGTATGGTTATTGAATTAGCTGATATTTTAGAAAATGACACTGTCATGCTAACCGCCGGCGGAAAACCTTTAAACGGAAAACATAGATTAAATCTACTTAAGCTATTGGATAAGACTTCAACCAATAAAAATATTGATAAGGCCGCAGATTTAATTCCAATTTTAGGTTCTATCAGAGCCGGCATACCTTTATTATCTGAGCAAAATAAAATAGGTGAAATTGATGTCCCGGCAAACCTTGTTGGCAGAGTAGATTTTGCATTATATGTGAATGGGAACAGCATGATCGGGGCGGGAATAAATGAAGGAGATCTTGTTCTATGCAAGCAGGATTACAACCCTTACCCTGGTGAAATTGTAGTTGCTTTAGTTAACACTGATGAAACAACCCTCAAGTATTACATCAAGGAAAATGATAAAGTATTATTAAGAGCAGCTAATCCCAAGTATAAAGATATTGAATTAGGGCCGGGTGACCAAATCCAGGGCAATGTAGTTAAAATTCTCAAGGAACCCCCGTCAATAAATGTTTATAAAGAATATCTCTACCTTAAAGAGGATCACTTGCAAGAATGGAATGAGGCAATCGAAAAAGCTGCCGCTAACGGAATCAAACCCTCCGCCATTCGGGAAATGATTGATATCCAGGTGGATTTAGCTAAAAGATTAGCAGGTTTAGATTAATCAAAACCACTAAGTACATGAGCCGCTTAGTGGTTTTTCCTTTGGAAATACAACAAGTTTCTCAAAAAAGATTCATCAATAATGTTTACTCTTTCTAATTGAACATTATTTCCTTATTTTGATATTTATCCATTAGATATCATAACTTAACTCAACACAATTTATTTTAAACCGCATATTAAATGATTTAACTACGAACCATAATATCGTAAATAACTTTGAAAGGGTGAAATAAATGAACCAACATATTCACTGCATTATTAAAGATTGCCATTACTGGCAACAAGGAAACAAGTGTACCGCTAATGAAATTCTGGTAGCAACAGATGAATTTGGGGCAAAATATCCTGAAGAAATGGATGCCCACATGGCAGCTCAGCTTACCCCGGAATCAGCTGGAAATTGTACGACAACTTGCTGTAAATCTTTTATGCCTAACGGTTCTAATTACAAGACTCTTGACGGAATTAAAAAAATGAAATAGTCAAAAAGATTAGCTGCACTCATATAAAAACAGTATGAGCCATTGCTGAAAATATACTATCGCAATGGCTCATACTGTTTATTGTCAAGTTAATTTGAATTTTTATCATTAGTAAGTCTCCCGTCACCTTTTACCGGTATTGCTTCTCCTAAGAAAGTGGGTTTTGGCTTGATGATTTTCGCGTTAAAGAAATCCTTGTCCCTGGCAGCAATTTCTCTGAGCTTGTATTTTTCCATAACAATACCGTAATCCTGCCTATCTGCCGCAACTCCGTATGCTTTAAGTCCTAATTCCCTGGCAATGAAAACTGCCCGCAACAAGTGGTATTGCTGTGTAACAATTATAATATTTTTAGCCTGAAAGATATCTCTTGCCCTATACAAGCTTTCGTATGTGCTAAAACCTGCATGATCCATGAATACGTCTTCATTCCTGGCGCCTTTATCTATGAGGAACTTTTTCATGGCGTTGACTTCATCATAACTGAATTTTCCATGATCACCACTGACTATTAATTTTGCAGCTTTGCCTCGTTGATAAAGTTCAAAACCAACAGTTAAACGGTCATTTAACATCGTTGACACAATTCCATTGGGATAAACATAGGCACCCAGTATGAGAATAGCATCCGATTTGGGCACATCATTCTCATTAGTAATATATCTGGAACCGTTATTTTTTACATAATTATCAATCGCGAGACCGGCAAACACAATCACAAAAAATATTACTATAATAACGATGCATGTCCATTTATTCCTGGCTTTCATTTGAATTAGTACCTTTCGTTTTAATAACATAAGATCGTAATAGGCCTCTTACTCCTGTTTAAATTATTCCTTGGCCATCTTCTCCTTAACCTCATCTATATTTAGCGGGTAAAGCGGCTTGCAAATAATTTCGTTAACCCGAAGCCTCCTTATATGCTGTGAAGAGGCTGCCTGCATAACCAGAGCAGTATCTGAACCTTTGGCAGTTCCGGCTATCGCTATTACCTTCTCTCCACTTCTTAAGTGGCCTGCATCTGTGGCCATGAGAACTATTTCAAAACATACTTTTATTCCCTGGCAAAAACAGCGCAATAGGTTCGCCATCGCAGTTGAAGTATTATTCCCATATAAATTATCCGTATGGAAAAGCATACTTCCAAAGTGTACTTCGTGACCGGATTCTCTAAGCGTCTTAACCAAATCATGAGGAAATGGGTTCTCTTTTTTATAAAAGTCAAACTGATGAGGTACTACTACTAACTTGACACCGCTATCTTTAAAAAAGTCCATAGCTTTCTTGGCTGTCGTACCTGTAGTAGAAGCTAATACTAATTTATTAATACCTGAGTTCTGCAATCTTTCTTGAACTAAATTAAAGGTGATTCCGGTATTTTCGGATTTAACATCCTCGAAATAGAATATTTTACTCTCCATAATATTGCCTCCGATCAAATAATCTTGGATATCAAAACTACCCTTAAGCTTAATATTATGAACTACTGAAATGACTATACGTTTTTAATCAATTTTTCTCGGCTTACCTTTTCTATAAATATAACCAACTACATTAATTTTACATCAACTATCATGGAAAAAACAATCTTAAGATAAATTTTAGTAAAAGAAATATAATATTAACCCTTATAATACTCTTAAAAATTCCAAAAGTTTATTTAGAATAAAACGAAATATGTTAGTAACAATTTAATATTATTTTAAGGTTCCGTAAGTATTATTAATATCATATTCATCAGCATTAGTCTCACAGCAATGTTCTTTCTAAAGTTCCAACTCCCAAGCGCCGTTAAAATATATTCTCTCCAATCTAAATATTCACTCCTATGACCTCCGTTCTAACAGGAGGTTTTTCTTTTGGTCAAAATAAGACAAGTAATTCATTGACATTTTAGCAACTTAGTGTTAATATGTTCAAGTCATTACTTATAGGAGGCGAGAAAGTTGACTGAGGAGCTAATCAATGAGATTCTGGAAAGCGTTGGTTTGGAGAAAATTGAGGATCAAGGCGAATAGAACCGAAGGCAGAAGGGGCCTTCGGTTCTATTCGCCAAAAAGAGAAAATGGATACTATTAAACTATTAAAACCCGGCCAAGGCTAAGTGTGATATTCTTAACAAGCTTTTAAACACATTATGGCAGCGAAATTACTTCTTAACCTCCAGTTTACTAACCACAACCGCCAGTTCCCCCCAGGTAGGTCTCCAATCAGCCTGATGCCCACTGGTTATTATACCCTCTTTTTTTAGAGTATCAACAGCGCTTTGCGGTATCTCAGCCGCATCCAGAAGGCCGCACCGATCTAAAATTACTGCTAACATCTCCCTCGTTACTACACCTTGAGGATTAGTACCATCCATGAATCCTTTTGCTGTTGCCTTATCCCAACCCGCCTTTGCCCAATCACTCACTACATCTATTATCTTTCCGTATTCAGCCGCGCCCACAGCTTCCAGTCTTACCTCGCCCGCTTCCTGCCAATCCCAATAACTGATACCGGGAAGACCGGCATTCTTGCACAAATCAGCAAATTTAACAATTTCATCTGCTGCTACCTTGCCATATACCTGACCGGCAGGCATAACGGGTATGCCAAATTGCATACAGTCACGCAAAGATAGAGATAAAGCTTTATCTACCGGCATAGCAAAGTCGCCCCAGTATACTTGAGGTAAAACTACATCACAAGCTGCGTTAAAAACCTGCCAGGGAAATTTACTGTGATAAGACGGTATGCCGAAACTGGAATAACCCAGTGGTACGCCAAAAACTCTAAAAGCCTCCAGAACGGAGCCAGCTCTACTGGGATTCTGTTCATACTCAACTTCAGCATCAATTATTAACCAATCCGCACCCGCATCTAAACACCTTTTTGCAGCCGCAGCCTCGCCCTGCGGATATGTACCGTAACTATAACCCCATGCACCAATAATTAAACCTGCTGCGTGTGCCAAAGCAATAATATCCTCTATTTGCGACCAGTAGCTTCTTCCATCCCAACCCTTCACTAAAAGCCCGGCAAGACCAAGATTCACAGCACGGTTAACAATGACTTCGGGACTGCCGCTCTGATTTAGTTGCCATATCCATATATGCTTTCCTTCCCATGGATTCATCTTAAATTGCCCCTTTCAATATTTTTATTATCTAATAGAGCGATCCATGATTGGCGTAGATATATTTTCATTAGCTTTTTAGCAGCATCATACTGCTAGCCACATTATAGAACAAGTACTTTATACCAATAATGTATCAAATGTCTAACTAACCCCATATTATAACTTAAAATATAAAGGGGGTATAAAAATGGCATTATCAACAGCAATTAACTTTGCAACAGGAGTTACTGTTAATATTTTAACTACCGGTGGCTTTGCTTTCACTGGTGAACTGATTGATCAAACTACAGGCACAACAGACACGACAACTACAACAGATAGTTTCTTAATTATTAGATTGAGAACCGCTACAGCTCCTTATTTCGCAGGTCAAGTATTAAGAATAAATATGAATCAAATAATCGCTCTTGGGTAAGGGTTAATTTAATTGTCACTGGTAGTAAACATGGGCAGCCAGTAAACCGAGTATGGTAGTATGTGGTATGAGCCGCTAATTATTCAATACCACTATTAAATTCTCTAGTTAACATAACGTGCAAAGCAAAAACGATATCTGTGGTTTACAAGATTTTGTGTAATTGATTTATTCCCTTGTAGATTTAGGTGGGCTTATAATGGATCTTACCTGCCGGAGATAGCTAAGGATATTATTCCCAGCTATCTCCTTTTTTTATAGCTATTTTTGAGAGAACGAAAGGAAAATATACTTACTGCTAATCCCCTGCTCCTTGTAAGATACATATTTCATGGAGTTACGAATTTGGCGAATGACACAATTACGGAAAACAGCGTTAAATAGCCTCGCCAAAACCAGAAAGACTGTCTTTACAGGCTATTAGGATATCTTCACAACGCCCCTATTTTTAAATTATATGCATCTTGAGCCAAGTCTATCATCTCAAAACCGAATATATATTCTCAGGCTTTGATATCCTAAACCCCAATACCCCGGAGTTTAAAGGCTATTTACTGGTCAAGAAAGAAATAATAAACTTCAGCTACCAAGTCAGCCTGCCAATTTATTAATCGCGGCCCCCCGATTCCAACTTGTAATCAACCTTCTCCCGTTTATTAGTTTTTAATTCCAATGAATTCATAATCAAACCACCACGCTAACTTGACCCGGCCCTTCAACCACTTCTCCGATTTCTACTGCAGTTAAGACTTCTTCTTTACTTTGTAGAGCTTTGAGTAATTTATTTTTATTTTCTTGGGGAACTGCAATCAACAGACCTCCCGAAGTTTGCGGGTCGCACAAAATTAGTTTTACTTCCTTGGAGAGTCTGGTATCCCATTCAACCAAATCACGTAAATAGCGATAATTGTTATGTGTTCCCCCGGACACTGCCCCTGCTTGTATTAATTCTTCAGTTTCCGGTATAATGGGTACCTTGGAAGCAGTTATACATGCCCCGGTTCCACTGGCTATGAGTATCTCACGTAAATGTCCCAACAGTCCGAAGCCAGTTACATCCGTACAGGCATTTACCCCCACCTCCTGCATAATCTCAGCAGCCTGTTTGTTTAATGTAGTCATCTGTTTAGTAACTCGTCCTATTAGCTCATTATTTACAAGCTTACGATCTATGCCTGTTGTGATCACTCCAATACCCAACGGTTTAGTTAATATTAAAGCATTTCCTGGTTTAGCTCCCTTTTTGCTGATCATCCGGCTTGGATTAACAAAGCCGGTTACCACCAAGCCGTACTTAGGTGCATGGTCAGTAATAGAGTGACCTCCGATAATGGCAATACCAGCTTCTGCAGCCTTGTCCGCACCACCCTTTAATATCTGGCCAAGAATGCTTAAAGGCAGGGATTGGTTAGGATAGCCTACAATATTTAGGGCAAAAGCCGGAGTTGCTCCCATCGCATAAATATCGCTAATGGCATTGGCTGCAGCAATCATGCCATATTGATACGGGTCATCCACTACCGGGGTGATATAATCCACCGTTTGAACCACAGCCAAGTCATTACTTACTTTATAAACAGCGGCATTATCCTCCCGGCCAGCTAACACCTTGGGGTCAACCACTTTAGGCAATCCGGATAGAAGCTCCAATAGGTCCGCCGGACCTATTTTACATGCTCATCCAGAGCCAGGTGAATACGAGGTGAGATTAACATCCATAATGTAAAATTTCCTTTCTTAACAGGTATTTATAATTATAGAAATATACTTAAATATCGAACTTATTCTACCCTTTATTTGATGTCAGCAAGGTATTTTCCACTTCCACTGCTGCATCACCGCCTCCTACCACTGCCACAACCAGGTCTCTAAAGAAAACTCTATCACAGGCAGCATAACTCAATACATGTTTACAGCTTAGCACTATATTTTATATAATACAAATGCATTGTTTGTATTTAACCTATACAATTTTATTATAGGTGGTGATTTGTTGACTGATATAATTTTTAACTACCTGCGGGTTTTTCACTCGGTGGCTAGACACTTGAGTTATTCCAAGGCTGGAGAAGAACTTAACTTAAGTCAACCGGCAGTATCACGGCAAATTTCATCACTAGAAAAAGGATTAGGACTGGATTTATTTACACAGCGTGGCCGCAAGGTGGTGCTAACCGACGCCGGCCGGTCTCTCTATGATTATGCGGATCGCATCATGGGTCTGGCTCAGCAGGCTGGCCGGACACTGGCCCAGTACCACGACTTGGAAAGGGGGGAAGTTCGATTAGGGGTTAGCCCGGTGTTAGGCTGCTATCTGCTCCCTTCAATCTTGAAAGAATTCTATACTCGTTTTCCTAATATTAAAGTCTCCTTACAACTGGATAGCGGACAAAAATTGATTAAGAGAATTGAAGATGGAAAACTGGATTTAGCCCTAGTGGTGGGACCGTTGGAAAGCGACAGAATACATTTAGAGAGATATACCCAGGATGCTCTGGTTTTGGTTTGTCCCCCTGGTGAGGATTCTCCTATGTTTAACGAAATTTTTATTAACTACCCATTGATTACAAGAGAAAAACCCTCTTCTACTAGAATTACTATAGAAGATCATCTGGCTAAGTACGACATTAGACCTAAATTAATTATGGAGATTCCAGATAATGAAGTAATTAAAAGACTGGTAATAACCGGAATCGGTGTTGCTTTTCTGCCTAAACGAGCTGTGGAAACAGAATTAGTCTCCGGTGCTCTGCAGGTCGTTAAAGGGGAAGGAACTGCTTTAACCCGATGGGTATATTTAGTAACTGCTAAGGATCAGCACCACTGTCCAACTCTTCTTGCCTTTATGAACTTCATGAGAAAATATTGATAAAAATGGTTGAGCTACCCCATCTATTTCGATAGTTAAAATAGAATTTCATTCGTAGGGTTCCGAACAGGTTACTTGTTCCAATTAGCAGTACATCAATACATACTTGAACGCTTATGCTGTATGCCAATTATGTAAAAATACACAAGAGGCTACAATTGAACACGCCCTGAAACGGGTATGCTTGGCCTGCGGTATTTTTTACTGATGTCAGCCCCCAAGAGAAATTGGAAATAACGCCTTTTTGTTATTTCCGATTTCGATTCGAACATCAATAGAGGCTATCCTCTGACAATTCCATCAGTTTAATCATATAACCTTCGGATTTCTAATGTTAACTGAAAAATACCTCATAAAAATAGTGTGTTTCAGCCTGATATGGCCAATATAATTCTAATAATAATTATTTTACACACTCAATCAACATTCTTGCATATTTTAAACGTTTGTTTTTATAATCTTGGTAAAAAACATGTGGCTTCCCCTTACTGCCTAAAGCCATAGAAATCGCACTACCAATATATTCATCAACATCAACGAATTCAACAAGCCATTTGTGATTTTTTTTCTTGGCATATTTTAAGACATGGATAGTTGTATCAGTGTATACAATATGTGGAGTGTTATTACTATCAAGAGCCATTGACACACCGTAACCAACATCATTTTTTTTATCTACTATCTCTATAACCCATTTTTCATCTTGCAAAACAGCATATTTTAAATCTTCTCTGAGATAATCATAATAGCTAACATGAGGGATGCCCTTGTTGTCCAAAGCAAGTGAAGCATTATATCCAACGTCCCCATGATTATCAACAATATCAATTCGCCAGGTGCCATCCTTAAAACAAGCATATCTCAGATTTTCATTTTCACCGTCATAATATGCAACATGAGGATTGTCAAAATTATCTAATGCAAGCGCTACTTCATAACGTCCTTCACCGCACCCGACACTGTCTACCTTTACTATTTCCCACCTTCCTGAAATTTTCTTAGCAATTTTTACTTCTTCCATATCAAAATCATAAAAACATATGCACGGTTCACCAATATGGTTAAGAGCCAGAGAGAGTTTTTTAGCTGCACCCTTAGCCCCCTTAACCACCTCAAATCCCCATTTATTACCTAATTGTTGAGCATATATCAGTTCTTTTTTTACAATATCGTAGTAACTTATATGCGGATGGTTTGCACTATCAATTGCAAGGGAAGAGAATGCTCCGGCAGCACCATGAGTTTCTAGCATTTCAATATACCAAACATCACCCGACCCAAAAGCATATTTATAATTGTTTTTTTACTCTCTAAATAACAAACGTGTGGCACATCGTTTTGATCTAAAGTCATCGGAGGTTCATAACCTACTTTACCTTCCTCATCTACAATTTGTATATTCCATAAATTTCGTCTTTTAAATTTCATAACATACCTCTCGTTTTTATTATATTGACAATATTGGTACAAATATGGGAGTAAAGTATGGTACTGGCATATATATGTTTGGATAAAAAATAAAATATATCCTGAGACTCATAATCAATTCTATACTTTTGATATTTCCAACTATTTCCCCTACCAAATTCACTTCTTATTTCTTCTTTTCCGGTTTTACCGTGTATGTCGTCATCGTTCCATCATCGTTGATCTTTACGACCAGTCCCTTGTCTTCGTCTTTCTTCCCCGAATCTGTGGTATATGACGATAAATCAGGAGAGCGGTATCCTTCGGTGCTAGGCCTGTTCCTTCCGGCAATAAGATCTTCCATCGTCAATGGCTCTTTACGAGAAGGTTCTTCGCGGCAAAAGGCATCTTCCCCCAGGTGCTTTTTGACCCTTTCTTGTATTTCCAACATTTCAGGATTCTTCTCCATGGGCTCATCTGAAGTTAAAAGCATGAAGTGATCTTTAGCGAATTCCTCCACCTTACATGGAGCGGTTTGGATTACCTCTTTCCCAAACATCTCAACATGGGGCGGCCCGTATAGCGTCATCCAGGTTATATGGCCCAGGCATGTTTTATAGTCAAGTCCTGGTGTATAGATAAGGTTTGAAATATGGCAGGCGTAACCATAAACTCCATTTGACCAGAGAAACAGTTTTTTGGCTAACTCTATGAATTTTTTAGTTCCGTTATTCTTTATGACGAGATCCCTAGACATATCAAGTCCAATGATATTAGAATTATCGTTGTTCCAACTTATGTCTCCATATATTTTTCGACCTTTCAGCATGATACCACCTTAAAATATCTTTACCTTTTCCGATTCTACCCACATTTTTTTAGCTTCTTCCATGGAAAATGGTGTTTTAATAGGTTCATACATTCCAATTTTATGAGGCAGATAGGCTGGATTAGCGTCCTGGAGCATCTGAAAAAATTCTTCTGTGAAATGTTCTTCTCCAAAAGTTTTATAACCGTAAATCGTTAAATAAACATCGTCAGATTTTTTACCTTTCATAATGATCCCCCCCTACTTTTTCCGGTCGCCGGCCTTTAGTTTGCCATGGGAATCTTGACGATAGTTTCTCTAACATTTCCAACCTTAGTTTGGCAAAAATTTTCGGGTTGGCTTCGGACCAGATCATCAGCGCTTCCATTCGTAGAAACCGTTCGTTCGGTGATCCAGCAGGAACTGTCTTGGAATTTTCGCAATCTCAGTCATTATGCGACATTATCAAAAATCCAAGACTATCAGCAGCTGGAGTTTGATGTGTCTGAAAAGATACATGCCTGATATAGTTATCAGGCTTATTTGGAATATTTCATTTGGGATTTCTCGGAAATAAAATTCTTTTGGATATCTTTTACATGCCATTTTATCCCCTCCACTGTTTTTAGTTTATACTATTTGGGGATGAGACTCAAATCCTTTTAAGGGGCTATATAGTGTCCACTATATACAGTCTTACTTGTTCGCAATCCATCATGTCTATAGTTGTAGGTTGCAACCAGACTATTATCGGATACCCTTTTTACTTGAGTCAATTGACTTTCTGTATCATAAGTATAGTTAAAGGTTCCATCACTGGTCATATTACCGTTATTGTCATAGATGAAACCGCTATTTGTTATCTGATTCGCGTTGTTATAAGAAAAATCTCTACTTCCTTTTCTCAACATGTTCCCTGCAGCGTCATATATATAGCTTTCCTGAACAGGGCTACCATTTTGGGGCGTAAAAGACCAGGATGTCAATCTTCCATTAGCATCATACACAAAGTTATCAATACCTGCCCAGGACGAGATGGAAGAGATATTTCCATTATTATAGTAGGAATAATCATAAACATAGCGCTCTCCACCTCTAAGGCAATTCTGAATATTTTTACACCAACCATTGGGATAATATATAATATTTTTTAGAGAGTATAATCCATTACCATAAATTATTTTAAAAACACGGCCACTTTCATCATAATAGTAATTAAAATGATACTACTCCACTACAACATTGCCGTACTGGTCGTATTTCCTGCCGTTTGACTCCTTAATGCCAGGCATACCTAAAAGGCTGAGACAAGACCATAATAAGAAATATGAAACGGCCGAGTATATATGTGCCTCTCTCAAACTTTAGGAGACGCTTTGTATTACCTGGAGATATAAGAAAAAGCCCTGTTTAGGGCTTAAGCTAAATAACAATATATCTAGAATCTAGACAGAAGAGATATACCTGTGCATTCTTAATTTGGATATATAAAGAGATAGAGTGTGTTTTAGGAGCCTTACGAAGTCGTCCTTTTGTTACTTCTAGCACTTCTTATTTCTTCTTTTCCGGTTTTACTGTGTATGTCGTCATCGTTCCATCATCATTGATCTTTACGACCAGTCCCTCGTCTTCGTCTTTCTTCCCCGAATCTGTGGTATATGACGATAAATCAGGAGAGCGGTATCCTTCAGTGCTAGGACTGTCCCTTCCAGCAATAAGATCTTCCATCGTCAATGGTTCTGTACGGAAAGGTTCTTTGCGGCAAAAGGCATCTTCCCCTAGGTGCTTTTTGACCCTTTCTTGTATTTCCAACATTTCCGGATTTATTTCCATGGGCTCATCTGAAGTTAAAAGTATGAAGTGATCTTTAGCGAATTCCTCCACCTTACAGGGAGCGGTTTGGATTACCTCTTTCCCAAACATCTCAACATAGGGCGGCCCGTACAGCGTCATCCAGGTTATATGGCCCAGGCATGTTTCATGGCTAAGTCCTGGCGTATAGATAAGATTTGAAATATGACAGGTGTAACCATAAACCCCATTTGACCAGAGAAACAGCTTTTTGGCTAACTCTATGAAATTTTTAGTTCCGTTATTTTTTATAACGAGCTCCCTGGACATGTCAAGTCCAATGATATTAGAATTATCATTTTTCCAACTTATATCTCCATAGGTTTTTCGACCTTTCAACATAATACCCCCGTAAAATTTTCCTGCCTTTTCTGAATCTACCCACATTTTTTTGGCCACTTCAATGGAAAATGGGGTTTTAATAGGTTCATACATTCCAATTTTATGAGGAAGATAGGCTGGATTAGCGTCCTGGAGCATCTGAAAAAACTCCTCTGCAAAATGTTCTTCTCCAAAAGTTTTATACCCGTAAATTGTTAAATAAACATCGTCAGATTTTTTACCTTTCATAATGATCCCCCTATCTGTTTTAACCGAACCCATTAAAACATATTTCGAGTTAAGTTCCATAATCTTCTTGAAACCAGTTTTCCCAACCAGGCGGGAATACAAAAATCGAAGGTGGTGCTTTCAAAGCTTCATCAATATTATACGGAATAAGCTTTCCATTAACCATTCTATATAATTTCCCACCAGTATTTTTAAGATTTTTAAGAAGGGGTTTTGAACACTCTGTTGTTTCATTAATAACTAATCTAAACTTATCTCCAAATTGTCTCATAAAATCTCTTAACTGTGGGCTATTCGATATATACTCACCCGATTTGGCTTCCCGAGCTTCACCTGTCTTTGTGATGTAATCAACAATTCTGTTTCCAAGCCCTTTTTTGCTATTTTTTGCGGTATCAAGTAATTCCCCAAGTTTGTCTTCAAATGCTTTCCAAGTTGCGCGAACAGGAATCTCCCCTGTCGGATCTACATTATTTACAGGATTGCTACCCGTATAGCTATAAAGATTCAGTGTTTGTGGATTTTTATACTTAATATATTTAATCGAATCCTTCGTCAAAAACCTCCCCAACGCTGGACTATAGTACCTGCTCTTCAGATAATATAACCCTGTCTCCTCGTCATAGTAGTATCCGGCATACCTAAAAGGAGCAGAAATCCAACCAGAATAAGAAATTTGGTTACCCCATGGATCGTAGTTGTATTTAGCATAAAAACCGCCATCAATGTTAGTTAATAAATAAACATCACCTCTTAAATTAAGATGTACTTCATAGGTGTAATTGTTCTTTCTAAAACAAACTAGCTTCCCTTGGTTGTCGTAATTATAGAAAGAGACGTTACCTGCTGAATCACTTTCACGTACCAGGCGCCCGAATGCATCCCAGTTGAAATATGTAGTCTGGGATGTCTGTCCACTATATACAGTCTTACTTGTTCGCAATCCATCATGTCTATAGTTGTAGGTTGCAACCAGACTATTATCGGATACCCTTTTTACTTGAGTCAATTGACTTTCTGTATCATAAGTATAGTTAAAGGTTCCATCACTGGTCATATTACCGTTATTGTCATAGGTGAAACCGCTATTTGTTATCTGATTCGCGTTGTTATAAGAAAAATCTCTACTTCCTTTTCTCAACATGTTCCCTGCAGCGTCATATATATAGCTTTCCTGAACAGGACTACCATTTTGGGGTGTAAAAGACCAGGATGTCAATCTTCCATTAGCATCATACACAAAGTTATCAATACCTGCCCAGGACGAGATGGAAGAGATATTTCCATTATTATAGTAGGAATAATCATAAACATAGCGCTCTCCACCTCTAAGGCAATTCTGAATATTTTTACACCAACCATTGGGATAATATATAATATTTTTTAGAGAGTATAATCCATTACCATAAATTATTTTAAAAACACGGCCACTTTCATCATAATAGTAATTAAAATGATACTACTCCACTACAACATTGCCGTACTGGTCGTATTTCCTGCCGTTTGACTCCTTAATGCCAGGCATACCTAAAAGGCTGAGACAAGACCATAATAAGAAATATGAAACGGCCGAGTATATATGTGCCTCTCTCAAACTTTAGGAGACGCTTTGTATTACCTGGAGATATAAGAAAAAGCCCTGTTTAGGGCTTAAGCTAAATAACAATATATCTAGAATCTAGACAGAAGAGATATACCTGTGCATTCTTAATTTGGATATATAAAGAGATAGAGTGTGTTTTAGGAGCCTTACGAAGTCGTCCTTTTGTTACTTCTAGCACTTCTTATTTCTTCTTTTCCGGTTTTACTGTGTATGTCGTCATCGTTCCATCATCATTGATCTTTACGACCAGTCCCTCGTCTTCGTCTTTCTTCCCCGAATCTGTGGTATATGACGATAAATCAGGAGAGCGGTATCCTTCAGTGCTAGGACTGTCCCTTCCAGCAATAAGATCTTCCATCGTCAATGGTTCTGTACGGAAAGGTTCTTTGCGGCAAAAGGCATCTTCCCCTAGGTGCTTTTTGACCCTTTCTTGTATTTCCAACATTTCCGGATTTATTTCCATGGGCTCATCTGAAGTTAAAAGTATGAAGTGATCTTTAGCGAATTCCTCCACCTTACAGGGAGCGGTTTGGATTACCTCTTTCCCAAACATCTCAACATAGGGCGGCCCGTACAGCGTCATCCAGGTTATATGGCCCAGGCATGTTTCATGGCTAAGTCCTGGCGTATAGATAAGATTTGAAATATGACAGGTGTAACCATAAACCCCATTTGACCAGAGAAACAGCTTTTTGGCTAACTCTATGAAATTTTTAGTTCCGTTATTTTTTATAACGAGCTCCCTGGACATCACAAGTCCAACGATATTAGAATTATCATTTTTCCAGCTTATGTCTCCACGTGTTTTCCGACCTTTCAACATAATACCGCCATAAAATTTCCCTACCTTTTCCGATTCCACCCACATTTTTTTGGCTTCCTCCATGGAAAATGGGGTTTTAATCGGTTCATACATTCCAATTTTATGAGGAAGATAGGCTGGATTAGCATCATTGAGCATCTGAAAAAATTCTTCTGCGAAATGTTCTTCTCCAAAAGTTTTATAACCGTAAATAGTTAAATAAACGTCATCAGATTTTTTACCTCTCATAATGATCCCTCCTTGTATAATCTGTATTTTTCATGCAAAAATCGAACCCCTTGAAACATATTTCGAGTTAAGTTCCATAATCTTCTTGAAACCAGTTCTTCCAACCAGGTGGGAATACAAAAATCGCAGGTGGTGCTTTCAAAGCTTCTTCGATATTGATCGGAATAAGCTTTCCATTAACCATTCTATATAATTTCCCGCGAGTATCTCGAAGATTCTCAAGAAGGGGTTTTGAACACTCTGTTGTTTCATTAATAACTAATCTAAACTTATCTCCAAATTGTCTCATAAAAGCTTTTAACTGTGGACTATTCGATATATACTCACCCGATTTGGCTTCCCAAGCTTCACCTGTCTTTGTGATGTAATCAACAATTCTGTTTCCAAGCCCTTTTTTGCTATTTTTTGCGGTATCAAGTAATTCCCCAAGTTTGTCTTCAAATGCTTTCCAAGTTGCGCGAACAGGAATCTCCCCTGTCGGATCTACATTATTTACAGGATTGCTACCCGCATAGCTATAAAGATTCAGTGTTTGTGGATTTTTATACTTAATATATTTAATCGAATCCTTCGTCAAAAACCTCCCCAACGCTGGACTATAGTACCTGCTCTTCAGATAATATAACCCTGTCTCCTCGTCATAGTAGTATCCGGCATACCTAAAAGGAGCAGAAATCCAACCAGAATAAGAAATTTGGTTACCCCATGGATCGTAGTTGTATTTAGCATAAAAACCGCCATCAATGTTAGTTAATAAATAAACATCACCTCTTAAATTAAGATGTACTTCA
The DNA here is from genome assembly GCF_000024205.1 of Desulfofarcimen acetoxidans DSM 771. Lineage (NCBI taxonomy): Bacteria > Bacillati > Bacillota > Clostridia > Eubacteriales > Peptococcaceae > Desulfofarcimen > Desulfofarcimen acetoxidans. The sequence goes on along the minus strand of NC_013216.1, from coordinate 888,433 downwards.
TAGGTGTAATTGTTCTTTCTAAAACAAACTAGCTTCCCTTGGTTGTCGTAATTATAGAAAGAGACGTTACCTGCTGAATCACTTTCACGTACCAGGCGCCCGAATGCATCCCAGTTGAAATATGTAGTCTGGGATGTCTGTCCACTATATACAGTCTTACTTGTTCGCAATCCATCATGTCTATAGTTGTAGGTTGCAACCAGACTATTATCGGATACCCTTTTTACTTGAGTCAATTGACTTTCTGTATCATAAGTATAGTTAAAGGTTCCATCACTGGTCATATTACCGTTATTGTCATAGGTGAAACCGCTATTTGTTATCTGATTCGCGTTGTTATAAGAAAAATCTCTACTTCCTTTTCTCAACATGTTCCCTGCAGCGTCATATATATAGCTTTCCTGAACAGGACTACCATTTTGGGGTGTAAAAGACCAGGATGTCAATCTTCCATTAGCATCATACACAAAGTTATCAATACCTGCCCAGGACGAGATGGAAGAGATATTTCCATTATTATAGTAGGAATAATCATAAACATAGCGCTCTCCACCTCTAAGGCAATTCTGAATATTTTTACACCAACCATTGGGATAATATATAATATTTTTTAGAGAGTATAATCCATTACCATAAATTATTTTAAAAACACGGCCACTTTCATCATAATAGTAATTAAAACTATCCCCTATTCCATTAACTTGCAAAAGTCTATTGTCACTTCCATAAATATAACTTATACAAGCATAGGTACTGGGTGGGTAACTTTCCTTTACAAGATTATTACTTTTATCCCACGTATAATCCAAACGGTAACCAAAGGAATCTGTCGAGTACTTAACTCTACCAGCACCGTCGTAATCCCACAAACAACTTTTATTGTCCTGATCGGTAACGCTAATCAGATTATTAGCACCGTCATAAGAATAGTTGTAGTGTTTTCCATTATCCAATATCTTACTGGTAAGCCGGTTTGCACTGTCGTATGTGTAATTTATTTGCAGCCCGTTTGGTAAGGAAACTCTTGTTAAATTACTAGATCGGTCATAAGTGTTTGATATATTCCTTAGCAATGGATCGGCAAGGGTGTTTAACTGGTTTATGTTGTTATGTGCAAACAATGTTCGGTATGTGCTGTCTGTTGAGCTTGAACTCTTAGGATCTCGAGTGGCTGTGAGATTGCTCACAGGGTCATACTCATAATAGGCATGTCCAGACATCGGGTCAGTCACTCTGACTAAACGGTTCAAATTGTCGTAGTCATAATACGTAGTATTATTGGAAGCGTCTGTGAAACTTAATTGAGTACCGGTATTCTCATTATATACTCGTCTACTCTGTTTGCCTAAAGCATCTTCTGAAGTAGTCAAGTAGTTCCCTGACGCACTGTAAGTATATTTTTCACCATCTCTATGCACTAGTTTAATAGAGTCAAAAAATGCCTTGCCCTTGCCATCGAGTACAGCTCGTAGTCGCGCATATTTGGCCTGGGAGGGTGTAATTGCCAAACATGAAAGCCGGGTAAATTCACCCCACTTTTCATAAGTTTTAACAGAACCAGTTTGCACGGTATAACCAGGGATTATCTGATTCGACGCATCATAATAATCGACTTTAAAGTAGGCGCCTGTACCTTCACATGACGCAGATACCATTCCCGAAAGAGTCATTGATTCCCCGCCATAAACAGGAATATCCTGATAAAACGAAGATAGATTATTTGTGGAATGATATAACAGTCCCGATCTTACCCCTTCCCAGGCTACGCCTGTATAAATAGAAAAATTTGAACCAATAGTCCAGTTCCGAGCATAATTTTCAAAGCTGCTGTCCTCAACTGAATTATAAGCACTAAGAGTGTAGCCATTGCCTGATTGGCACATGTTTTCAAGCTGAACTCCGTCAATCCAGGCTGTACCAGTGGCGTTATTTAAACCAATATAAACATCGACATATCTGGAGCCAGTTCCGTAAGGCACGGTTGAGGTTATCACAATGGGTGTGGTACCGCTACCCGAGCATACATAAGATTCCCAGTGACTCGGGTCGTAATACAGTTTGATTATGACACCACCATGAACGTTGTCAAGTTTAATATCAGCCCTCAGGGTAAGCTTGTCATAGTTATGCAAACCAGTAACTCTTTGATAAAACAAGTCAGTGGTATATGTATTGCTGCTCATTTTCAAAGCGGAATTACCGTAAAGCTGGCATCCTTCCATGCTAACCGTGGCATTGCCGGCAATCCGAGTCCAGTAATTCGTTGAGTTTTCGAAACTGCCATTATTGAGAAGGTTACAAGTACTTGAGAGTCTGGGACTATATTCTATAACATTGCCGTATTGGTCGTATCTCCTGCCGTTCGACTCTTTAATATCAGGATTACCGGTGGAAAGAAGGTTTCCTCTGTTATCATACTTATAAGAGGTTTTTCTGCCGCTACCGTCTACGAACTCGAGAAGCTGGTTATATTCGTCATAAGTCATGGTTTGGATGATGTTGTTGTTGGCATCGTTGTCTACGGTGATAGTTTTTTTGATAATATTTCCCTTGGTATCATATTCGTATGTTATCGTACCTTTAGCATCCTGGGCCGTTATAAGGCTGTTGCTGGACCAGCTGTATTGCCAGGAATTGCCCAATTGATCTTGGTATTTTGTTAAATTGCCTGTACTGTAATCATGGGTAAAGGTAAATCTATGACTTCCCGGATCTATTACAGTTGTTACTATCGTGTTTGTTTGGGTACTCTGGCTAAATAATGTATCATAAATATCCTGGCCATTTGTCCTGGCATCCCTGATAGTTTGAAGTTTTCCATCAGAACTATTTATAAATGAAGTAACACGGTTCAACGGATCGGTTAAGGAGGCTAAATATCCATTTGCATCATAAGCAAAAGTAACCGTTTTATTTAGCGGATCTGTGACAGCTGCTAGGCGGCTGTTCTGGTAAGCCAACTGATAGGTCCGGTTGCCCGGATCTGTCATGGCAGATAACTGGCCAGAGGTGTTGTAAGTATACGTAAGCTTCCGATCTGAAGGATCGCTTAATTGGTAAAGACGCCCGCTTGCGTCATAAGTGAAGGTCGTGGTATTATTATCTCGATCAACAAACTTACTGGGTTTTCCGTTTACAAAAGTATATATGTTTTGCTTTTTATCGGTGATTTTAAAATTACCTGACCCTAGTTTCTGTAAAGTGAGGTATATACCTTTAGGCGATGTGTAACCGCCGGTTCCATTGGGAGTAAAAATGTGTGAGGAACCATCTCCTTCCACATAAAGGACAGTTCCATCCTGGCGTTCGGTTAAACTGATATCGGTGCCAAGATGCCAACCGATACCTACAGGGCCACCTCTGGTGTCAATGGAATTGTATGTTAAGCTGTCTCCTATGGGCAAACCACGACCAGGAATAAGAAATAGCCCTTTACTCAAAACCAGATTGAGATTGCAGGTGTTAACGGAGCTTTCCCATCCCCCTCCTAAATCTATTTTTGAATAGTTCCAATAAGACTCTATTCCTGATCCGTCACTTCCCGCCAGATTGATTGTTGGATCAATGATAACAGGATAAACAGCCTTTTGAAGCCAATTTGAGTTTATGGAAAATTGTAGAATTCCTTCTTTGCTCAGTTCGAAATTATTTGCATCACAGCGATTGCCATTGCTATCCAAAGCGTATGGCCTTGGCATATAAAAGGATATCCTGCCAGTATCCGGTTCGATAAAATAAATTCTATCGTCTTCTGAAAATGCATAAACAGCACCGGTTACACTTAACTGAAAAGAAAATTCACTTTGTCCGGTATACTTCTTAGTAACGATTTCTTCCTTGAGTCGATTTTCTTCTAAAATATAACGCAGGTCAGTATTAGGAAATATATTTTCGTAATTTATCGTGTTTTCATATACTTTACCGCTAACAGAAACAGCTTCTAAGGGAGCAAGAAATAATTCAGTATTTCCATAAGAAAATTTTAATACATTTTTTTCAATTTTATCACTAAATTTGGCAGTATATAAACCCTGCTTGTTTCTAATAGAAAATGAACCATATACTACGCTGGTTACCGACTTTTGTAATTCTTTTTCGCTTACCAATGTTAAATCATGTGTATTGGTTTTATATACTTCTTTTGTAACAGTTTGCTTTGGGGAAATGTAAACAGATGAATCCCTAACAGGAGCAAAGGGTTTCGGTTCAATTATATTATCATCAGGCATATGTTTTATATGTTTAATGAAAATTTTATTATTACTGGAAGGGTCTTGTTCCAATAAATAAGATTCATCCTGTTTAATCGAATATAATATTTCATCTTTATCTGTATTAGAGATTTGTTCTTTTATTAAATCAGTTGATTGCTCTAATTCGGTTCCAAATATTATTGCAGGGAAACCGGCGGTTAGAGATAATAGTATTACTACTAGAAAGATTAAACAAAATAATTTCGCTTTATGAAAAGCCATCTCTATAATAACTCCTTTCAAAATCTGTCAATGTTTTTACCAATTTCATTCTTAGCCTTCCAGTTTTATTTCCAGTTTGATTAATGGTTCACTAAGTCCAATTGGAAATAAAACTTAAATAAACTGGCAATTATTAAATTCCACAGCACTACATTTTCTAACTTCCAAAAAAATGGTGGATATGATAATCAAAATACTATCAATAATACAATTTATATCATCACCTTTCGTCAAACCAAATGGCATTTCAAACTAAATACTTCATATATTAGAAATTACTCTCTAAATTAGATATTTCCTCATAATAACAACAATATCCTTCATATTTATGGATAAATTTTACGACAATGTTATATACTATTCGACTTTTATTATTTTTTAATAATTTTAAGTTAATTTTTTATTACATTATTTTTTGTTTCCTTTTCCAGCGCGCTATGTATAGCATTATCTCTTTTTCTCTCTTCACAAGGAGCTACTCTAAAAAAGTTACATCATTTTATTAGGTTTTCAGCATCATCGATATAATACAACTAAATAGATAATAAAGCTTTCCGGCCATTTCTTGCTATTACTCTTTTGGAACATACCAAAAAGTAACCTCAATCCTATAATGACCTAGGTCCTTTGTCAGTTTAAGCCTGGCTAAATTGTCAACCATTTTTACATAAGGTTTTTTACATAATTCTTTAGCTTTTTGCTCACTAATCATAAATTCTCTTAGGAGAATAGGCCATTCCTTTATATTAACAAGTTCGTTAATTCTTTTCGTATAATCAGCATAACGTTTTACTGCAATGTCTTTAGCATACTGCGTAACCCCTGACCGTAGAAACCAGCTTCAGAAGAAATTCTTCTAACTCTGCCATATACAGTTGGCTGTTTTAGTCTAACGAATATTTGTCCGTTAGGTTTTTCATTTGCCAACCTTTCCACAAATTTATGATACTTACTGTCATAAATTACGTATGCGTCTTGTCACCTTTTTCTGTTAGAGTAACAGTACCTTTCATCAGGTCTATTTTTTCTGCTCTTATTGCCTTGGAAAAATCCCTAGAAGCCTTGGTTTCCTTAACAACTACACCATTTACAACTACTTTCCCGCCTGTTTTTCTCTGTCGGCCAAATATTGTCTCAGCCCTGCAACCGGTTGCACTAATAAATTCAAAAGCATCTGCAGCACGTTGGTCCTGTTCTGACATATCAATGATCAGACTGTCTGCCTCGTCTTCTGTATACGCAGATCCGCGCTGCACTATTACATCCTCCCAATTCCGCCTTGGCTTTTCAAAATCATCTATTTTCCATTATTGTTTGTGCATAATTTTTATACACACTTATATCTTAGCCGTTGGTCTTATAAAAACCTTAAAAAAGAGGGATGGCTGGTAAGGCCGCACCGCGATTACTCCTATATTTAACTGTTAGTTTGATACTCATTTTAACCAAAGCCCTTTTATACAAGCTCGAACATTAAGTCCACCCAGGTTTATTTTCCGATGTAGTGGATCGGACTTATACTCGCTCACCCTTATAACTTGGCAATTTGAGAGATTTACAAGTTCTTCTAAACAATATTTTCGATATTTTTGAAGATATTTTTGAAGATATTTTTTGAAATACACACTTACTGATACTTCCCATACAGGCTCAAGCATTAGGTCTGCCTCGGATTATTTGCCAATAGGCCAGACTTATGCTTATTCACCCATATAGCTATAGTTGGCATTGCTTACAAGCTACCTTTCGCAGCGCGTTATGAAAGGAATTGAGTTATAAACTTTCATAACACTCTGCGAAAGGTAGGTCACTATAGACCCCTCTTAAAATTTGCCACGAGATCTCGTTATAAATATTTATACTTTGCTTATTTTTCATATTGTAAATTCTTTTATTATATATATAATAAAAGAATAATCATTACAATTTTTGATTTTTCAAAACATTAGCTTTAGACGTGATTTTTAAAAAACACAAGCATATCACCCACTCAGAGGTCAATGCTATGACAGAATATAAAAAAGCAGTCAATCTATACATAATATAAAATATCATTTTGTATGGGTTATAAGAAATATGGATGCAAGGTATTACGCGACCGCTAGTCGCTTAATATATAAGAAATAAGTATGAACAAAGAAAGTGCCATTGATTGGTAACCCTACTCCAGCCTTCAAGAAAAAAATAACCCAGGGAGAAATTAGCTGTATGACTCCATATTTATCTTGTAAGGGAGGAAACTTTATGTATGAAAAAGAAAAATGTCCCGTAACGGGCAGAACTAACAATGCCATTGCAGGCGCCGCTAATTCTAACAGGGACTGGTGGCCAAACCAGTTGAACCTCAAGATTCTTCATCAGAACTCAAACTTGAGTAATCCGATGGCTCTGGAATTCAATTATGCTGAAGAATTCAAGAAGCTCGATCTGGATGCCCTGAAGAAGGACCTATACGCGTTGATGACCGACTCGCAGGATTGGTGGCCTGCCGATTATGGTCACTACGGGCCGTTCTTCATCCGGATGGCGTGGCACAGCGCAGGCACGTATCGCACAAACGACGGTCGTGGCGGCGCAGGTAAGGGGACACAACGCTTTGCACCCCTCAACAGCTGGCCCGACAACGTAAACCTCGACAAGGCACGCCGTTTACTTTGGCCAATCAAGCAGAAATACGGCAGTAAGATCTCCTGGGCTGACCTCATGATCCTTGCCGGTAATTGTGCTTTAGAGTCTATGGGACTCAAAACGTTCGGTTTTAGTGGCGGACGCGAGGATGTGTGGGAGCCGCAAGAAGACATTTACTGGGGAACCGAGAGTGAGTGGCTGGGCGACAATCGCTACTCCGGTGATCGGGAGCTCGAGAATCCACTCGCCGCCGTGCAGATGGGCCTGATCTACGTGAACCCGGAAGGGCCGAATGGCAACCCAGATCCGGTCGCCTCCGGCCGTGACGTTCGGGAGACCTTTGCACGTATGGCCATGAATGATGAAGAGACTGTCGCACTCGTCGCCGGCGGGCATACTTTCGGCAAATGTCATGGCATGGGAGATCCGACGCTTGTCGGTCCGGAACCTGAAGCTGCCGGCATTGAGGAACAGGGGCTCGGCTGGAAGAGCAGCTTCGGCAGCGGAAAAGGTGGCGATACGATCAGTAGCGGTATTGAGGGTGCCTGGAAGCCAAACCCGACCAAATGGGACATGGGCTATCTAAACATGCTGTTCAAATACGAGTGGGAGTTGGTCAAGAGCCCGGCGGGAGCGCATCAGTGGCTGGCTAAAGATGTAGACGAAGAAGATATGGTGATTGACGCACACGACCCATCGAAGAAGCACCGGCCGATGATGACCACGGCGGATCTCTCTCTTCGCTACGATCCAATCTACGAGCCAATCTCGCGACGCTACCAGCAAAACCCCGAGGAATTCACGGATGCCTTCGCTCGCGCGTGGTTCAAGCTAACTCACCGCGACATGGGTCCTCGCTCGCGCTATCTCGGTGCGGAGGTTCCTGAGGAGGAACTGATTTGGCAAGATCCGGTGCCCGCGATCGATCATGAATTAGTTGACGAACATGATATCGAAGATCTCAAGAGCAAAATTCTGGCTTCTGGGCTGTCTGTCTCCCAATTGGTTTCAACAGCCTGGGCTTCGGCGTCTACATTCCGTGGCTCCGATAAGCGCGGCGGGGCAAACGGAGCGCGCATTCGTCTTGCACCACAGAAGGATTGGGAAGTCAACCAGCCGGCTCAACTAAACACTGTCCTTAATGTTCTGGAAAAAATCATAGCCGAGTTTAATAGTGCACAGACAGGTCCAAAGAAAATTTCGCTCGCGGACTTGATTGTCCTGGGTGGATGTGCAGGTATAGAGCAAGCTGCAAAGAATGCCGGTTGCAATGTGTCCGTTCCTTTTATACCGGGACGCACGGATGCATCGCAGGAGCAAACCGACGTACAGTCATTTTCGGTGCTTGAACCAATTGCAGATGGGTTCCGAAATTATCAAAAAACCAAGTATTCTGCATCTGCAGAGGAACTGTTGGTTGATCGTGCGCAACTGTTGACATTGACCGCTCCTGAAATGACTGTTCTGCTTGGTGGCATGCGCGTCCTGAATACCAATCACGGGCAATCTCAACACGGTGTCTTCACCAAGAGACCAGAGGCGCTCACGAATGACTTTTTCGTAAATCTTCTCGACATGAGCACTACATGGAAGGCGATATCTGAAGACGAAAACGTATTCGAGGGTCGTGATCGCTCAACGGGCGAAATCAAGTGGACTGGTACCAGTGTTGATCTTATCTTCGGTTCAAACTCCCAACTACGGGCTATAGCTGAAGTCTATGCATGTGACGACTCTCAGAGTAAGTTCATAAATGACTTCGTATCTGCTTGGAATAAGGTGATGAACGCAGATCGTTTCGACCTTTCTTGAATCGCTGCATAAACAATTTCAATAACTCTTTAATTGAGTACCAATGGTTCAAGAGAAAATTTAAATCAGAGACATATTATCGGCAACTGTTTAAAGACGGATTCTGCATATGGCAAGGCCATTGCAGATACACCTAGCATTAACACATTGGATAATGTCAAATAAACAAAAAGCAGAAGAATTTCTAAGATTATTAAAGGAACTAGCCCCTAATCAGGAAAAATTTTATGCGGAAGGCAGGCAGCAGATCTCGCTGTCTGCCTTTGCCGTCTAAACGGCTATTTTTCCTGATGTCCTGTACAATGTCCCAGGTTTCACGATTCACCGGCGGCTCATGGATATTTTCAAAGCGAAGCTGTTCGGATGTGGGACGTTTGATACGCTTCTTATTTTTATAGGATATTGTGGTGGACTTCAGACTGATGGTATGCCTCAGGTAGACCTCATCCTCTAAAATATCGGCAACAGACCGTCCGCTCCAGTCGTAATGCCTTGTGGTGTCTACGTTAGTTAGAAGAATGCCGGTTTTACTGTAATAATAATTGCCTGGCGTGAGAACCTGCTCTTTTTTAAGCAGCCTCAAAGCTCTTTACATCTCCTCGTATAATAGAGTCAGAACAACCGAATACGACATGTTCTAAAATAGTAGAATGTTGTGGTCCGGATGTTCAGGGAACCGGTTCCCATATCAAGGGTACCTGGGTTTGATGAAGTCAATAACAATACCACAACAATGCAGTAAAGGTACCTATTAATCACGTGAATTACTGCATGTGGGTTACTTATTGGAAGTAGTTGCGCCAAGGTACCCAATCAATGATAGGATGGTGATGTCTATACGAACCGAAAATTTTATTGACAGAAAAATATCCACAGGCAAATCATTTTCAAAGAGACAGCCCACACTGAAAAATTAGTAAGATGAATTCATCAGTCCTCCTCGCATGTGGTGATATCCACAATGCTTTTTAAGTCTGTTTCTCTTTCCCCGTCAGGGTTTGATTCTGACACTTAGAATGTTTGCTTAGCAATTCTGATTTACGTGAGGCTGTTTAAACCCGGGGGAGTGGTGTTGTCAACTTTCTTTAAAGAGTGCTATAATTTACAATGGTTTAGATAGTACTTTTTAGGTGCCTGTCTGTCAATGTTTGATGAAATAAGCAATTTAAATAATCATTTAGTTAGAATGATCCCGGTAAGATGGTAAATTCTCAATACCCCGAGCAGCATAGACTGCTTAATAAAGTATGTTTCTTTTCCTTCTACGTTTTAGTTCTAACACCTAGCCTGTTCAGCATGATAGTTGACCTGGATGGCAGCAGATCCAGGTAGTCTCCCGCTCCATGTCAGTTCTGATTACGAGGATGTTCTCGCGTAGAAAACGGAAAAGTTAATCCACTTACCAGAGGTGTTTTTATGACAATATCCTTGCATGTTGGCATTGATATTGGTAAGAATAAGAATGTGGCTTGCTTTATGAAATTAGACGGAACGATTTTGTTGAAAAAGTTAGTTTTCGATAACTCCATTTCAGGTGCCGAGAGTTTGGCATCTAAAACTAAAGAGTTATCGATTAAAGATAGCTTTGATCATGTTGTTTTTGGAATGGAAGCTACTTCTTTATACCACTTTCACTTGATGAATTATTTACTAATCACCGAAGAATTAAAGCCATACAGGCCTACAGTTTACCAACTCAATGCCAGAAGTATCAAGAACTTCAAGAAGTCTTATCCTCCAAAGGGCAAGAACGATGCATATGACGCTTATATCATAGCTGAAAAACTAAGACACGGCAGATTACCTAAACCTTACGAGGTTGATGAGATGTATCTTCCGCTACAGCGACTGACCCGTTACAGGTTTCACCTGGTGGGTTCACTTGTGCGAGAAAAAAGTTATTTTTTAACTATGTTGTTTATGAAATTTAGTAATTATGGTGATGTATTCAGTGATATCTTTGGAGCCACCAGCATGTCTATTATTACCGATTTTTTTGGCCCGGAAGAAATTATTAATACACCACTTGAAGACTTGGTTCAATTGCTTGTGGATAAAGGAAATAAGCAATTTTCTAACCCTGAAACATTGGCTACTGAGCTAAAACGAATTTGCCGTGAATCCTACCGGATGAGTCCGAAGCTCACGGATTCGGTTAATCTGATTCTTGAAACCAGTATGAATAATATCCGCTTTTTTGAGCAAACCATCCGCAAATTGGACAGTGTGATTGCCAGGGATATGGCCAAGCTCTCGAATCCATTGATGTCAATCAAGGGAATTGGGCCAGTGTTTTCCGCCGGCATTATCTCTGAAATTGGGGATATTAACAAGTTCGAAGATCAGTCCCAGTTAGCTAAATTTTCAGGTATCACCTGGAATAGCAATCAATCCGGCGAATTTGACGGTGAAGATAAACCCCTGAATAGGGCTGGAAACCGGTATCTCAGGTATTATCTGATAGAAGCTGCGGACAGTTTGAGGAGACATAATGACGAGTACCGAGCTTACTATCAAAAAAAATTTCAAGAATCAAAAAAACATGCCCATAAACGAGCTCAGGTTCTTACAGCTAGGAAGTTTGTAAGGCTGGTTTTTTCCTTACTTTCAAAGAACCAGCTTTACAGGTCGGACAGGGGATAGCTGTTTAAATAACTGCGGTAACGGTGCTGATTAATATTCCTGCGGTTGTCTGCTGCCAACTGGCTAGGAATATTAATTATCATAGTTATCCACAGGTAAAAGAGTGGTGATGCACTGAAATATTATTTGTGCACCAATATATGTTTTTCCCTGAGCTTTATTGGTGCAAACAATAACCATATTTTAAGATTATGCCTTAATATCAGGGAATAATTTTATAGCCGCAACAGGAATTTTTGGGTGTTTCTGTGGTGGTTAATTTTTTATACCCAAAAACAAGGAAAAATATGTTTTTAAATTCCCTCTTGACATATTACCCTAGCACTTAATTCACCAAATGGTGTAAGGCTGTAGCTTATCAGCCTTTTATCTGCAATCTCGCTCTTGTTATTTTAGTCTTATAAGGGTATAATATTGATACAAATTTGACTATCAGGAGTGAGAAAATTGAGTACAATCATTAAGTCATCAAGTGAGCTTCGGAAAAATTACAACAGTATCGCTGATATTTGCCGTAAAACGAAAGCACCTGTATTTTTAACCAGAAATGGCGTCGGCGATACAGTTATCATGGATATGGAAACATTCAACCGGCGCGAGGATGATTTGGCGACAGCCGAGCGTTTGCTTGCAACGGAACGTTCCCGTTTGCTTGGAACTCAAGGATATACGGTTGATGAGTTCGAAAAGAACATGAGGGAAGCAATCGCCAAGGGAGCGGAGCATGGAGCGTAATGAAAAGGTATATCAGGTAATTATCGCATCCGATGCAAATGAAAGAATGTATGACCATTTTGAATTTTTAGCACGTGTCAGCGTTAATGCAGCAAACATGCTTTTGGATGGATTGCTCAAAGATATTCGAAATCTCCGAACCGATCCGTTCCGTTATCCTGTATATAACCGTCCGTATCTTCCAGTCGGCAAATACCACTATATACTATTAAACAAAAGGTATCGGATCGTTTATCAGATTATTGGCAATCAAGTGTTTGTGGATGATATACAAGATTGTCGGCAAGATGATGACAAAAGCATATTAAACAAATAATTGCAACGCGCCTTTTGTGCTGCCCTTATTTTTATAAGGATAGGAAAATCGGAATGGCTAATTGATGATACCGGTTTTCCCAAACAAGGAAGTCACTCCGTTGGTGTGGCAAGACAATACTCAGTCTAAAGAGATTATTAAGATATTCATCACTTTTTACAAGATTGTTTTTAGCCTAATATTATCCTTATGTTATAATTATATAATGCAATCATGCAGGGAGGATATAACTGTTGCTAGAAAACTAAATTAATATCAAAAAGCCTGCTATAATAGGATATGATTTTGGCAGGTGATTAGGATGGAAAACCATATAAGTATTGGCAAAGCAGTTAAATATTTAGGGGTTAGTATTAATACTTTACGTGTTTGGGAAAAGAAAAAGATATTAGTTCCAGAAAGAACTCCTACTAGCCATCACCGCTATAAAATGTCCCAAGTAGAATCCTTTGAGGGCAAAAAATATAGCCGAATTCAAAATACCGTATTTCCCTACGCCAGGATATCTACGCAAAAATAGGCTGATGCCGGGAATCTTGATCGAAAAATAGGAAGGCTTACTGAATATGCATCAAATAACAAATATGCTATTCAGGCTGTTTTTCGTGATATTGCCAGTGGTTTAAATGAAAACCGTAAAGGTCTACAAAAGTTACTTAAGGCTGTAAAGGAGACTAATAACGCCTTAGTAATTATTGAGTATAAAGACCGTTTAGCACGGTTCGGTTATGCCTACTTAGAGAAATACATTAGCGACTTTGGCGGGCATATTGCAGTAATAGAAAAAAAGCTGTCAAAGGTCATTGAAAGCGAGGTGACTGCCAGTGAAGACAACGGCGATGGGGATAATCCCGGAACTGACAGCTAAACAGAAAGAATACATTGATAACCTCATGGATAGTTACTGTGCCGCAGTTCGTTGGACATTTAAAAGACTGCTGGACGGATGGAAAGTACAGGACATTCGTATAACTGTACAAGGAAAGTTCAGACTTAACTCCCGGCAGGCTAACGATGCAGTATATGATGCCCAGACCACAATCAAAAGCCAATATAAATTAGTGCAGATGCACTATGAAAACGTCAAAGCAAAGGTTGAATTTACAGAAAAGCGTATCGCCAAGGCTAAATCACCGGCTAAGATTGCCAAACTGCAAAAACGGTTAGAAAAGGAACAGCGTAAACTGGCCTTCTGGCAAAAGCACCTGGATAACAACACTTTTCCGCCTATTGTATTCGGAGGAAAGAAGTTCTTTCAAGAACGCTGCAAAGGCAATATTACCAGGGAAGAGTGGCAGGAAGTCAGAAGTAACCGTTATCTATCACGGGGAGATAAAACCAAAGGCGGCAACCTAAATACCCGCATATACGAAGACCAAGACCAAATCTATCTTGATATAGCTGCCGACCCGGTACAGAAAGGGAAATCCGTTCGCTATAACCGCATAACGGTGCCGATCTATTTAGCTCAAAAGCCATCGAAAAAGACCGGCAAGATTAATGGTATCAACTACCGGCAAATGGTTTTGGATTATCTTAAAACAGGCAGTGCCTATCAGGTAGAAATCCTCCGCAGAGACGGGAAATATTACGTCCATGTGAGTATTGAAGAAGAAGTTCCGATGCCATATAACCATAAGGGTGCGTTTGGTGTAGACACCAACCCGGACGGATTAGGCGTAACCCAGGTAGACTGTCTGGGGCAATACCGGGGCAGTGAATGGCTGGGGCAAGGCGAATGGACTTATGCCAGAACAAACCGGAGAAATAACCAGACCTGTGAAATGGCTAAGAAAGTGATCCTCCAGGCTAAAGAAAAAGGTTACGCCCTGGCGGTAGAGGACTTGAAGTTTAAAAATGACAAGTCCGTAACGGCCAAGTTTAACCGAATGAGTCACAGTTTTGTCTGGTCGAAGTTTCTAAAAGCAGTTGACCGGTGTGCTGCCCGTGAGGGAGTGCCGATATTAAAGGTAAAACCGGCTTTTACTTCGGTCATAGGCATCCTAAAATACCAGCACATGTACGGCATAGCTGTTCACGAAGCGGCGGGCTATGTCATAGCCCGGCGTGGCTTGGGCTTTGATCATGAGAAGATACCCAAGATATTGCTTGATAAACTGGTTAAAAAGAAACCTGAATTTAAACAAATGACAAATTGGAAACAATGGTCAGCAGTTAAAAAGTCTGTGCTGGCCAAGATTAAAAAAATCACGAAAAGGAAGAAGGTGAATAGCCTGGTTTCATGGCAGATTCACCGGAAAAATGTGTTAGGTATAGGTTAATCCCTTTGCTATAAATTTTGCGGGCGGCACAGTACACGCAGCGAAAGGCTGTTGCCGCAAGTCAGAACCCAGGCGGAGGTAACACCTTCTCCGGTTAGTACGCTCGCTTTAAGCAGCGGCGGGGAACTCTTTTAGAGGAGACCACCCGGAACATAGGCGAGAGCCTATGGCCTAGCAGTTGAATCCTGTGACACTGCCACCCGTTTGTCGGACGGGTGAAAAAACTACTTGTAGGTTTTAGAAACCAGGTTATGAAAATAATTAAAAGAATAATTAGTATAACACTTGTTGTCGCCGGAGTATTTATAGCTATCTGGTCTAATACTCCAGTATTAGCAGCTGCTAGCAGCAGCGACTATTTTACCGCCTCGCCTATCCGATACAACCTGTCGGTAGACGGTGAAAGCGCCTCTCTGCGGGCGTATGTTATCAACGGCGGCATGTATTTCAAGCTGCGCGATGTTGCGAAGGCTCTCAGTGAAACAAGGAAACGTTTTAGTATAACCTGGGACGGGGCAAGTAATGAAATATGCATCTACTCCAGTACAGCCTATTTGAAAGCCGGCGACGAACCGGTTCCGACAGAGGATACGGAAAGCAAGACGGCATCCCGCGCCACCTCAAAAGTATACATGAACAACCGATACCATGAATTAGGTTTTACAGTTTACAGTATTGGCGACAACAACTACTTTAAACTGTCTGATCTTGCCGAGGCTTTAGACTTCTACATTGCATACGGCGACGCAAACACCATTGAAATTGATACTTCCGCTGGATATTCCGTCACGGGGAATAAAATCTACAATTCGGATAATACGTGGCTGAGGGATGAACCGGCCACCGGTGTGAAATCCTCTTTAAGCGCGGACCTGAACGGCGACGGTCAAAACGAAACCGCTGAATTGGTCATGTCGGAGGAGAAAACAAAAAAGTGGATGCTTGTCTATAAAGACGGCGCATCGGAAGCCTCTATTCCGGTATTTAAAGGAAACGAATACGGGTTTTCCACTTCCATTGCCGCAGGGCATATGATCAGTAAGAATTCGATTGATTTTCTAATCGCGTCCGACTTTATGAGCATGCCGTTCGGAGGTTCTGCCTATGAGCTTTACAGCTTTCAGGACGGAGTCTTTACCAAAATAGATGTATCGGAAATCACGGACGGAACTGAATTTGATGTCAGCGTGGATGAAAATAAAAAAACGGCGAAACTTATGGCAAACGGTTCAGAAAAGACAGTCGAGCTTTCCGATACGGCGTTGTCTGATTATAAGCTGTACGGAAAGGAATTCTGTCAGGACTTCTTTATCGAAATGAAATTTCAAAGCGTCGAGGGCTGCTCTTTGCCTGAGCTTGTCACAACAGAAGTGATCGCCGCCGTCCTGCCGAATAGTTTAACGTATCTTCACACTACATATAGATATATTGACGGTGCATGGAAGGTTCAAAGGGTGGAATTTTATAATTTTGACTAGGCTTTGCCGGGAACCGTAAAAGATACAAAGCCGAACGATGTCACCCTAACAAACGCGGGCCACTTCCTGGTTGTTTGACGGAACCCGGCCGGCCCTTTTTTGTGGTGCTGTAATATTCATCCAGGACACCATAGACTGGCACCAGTTGAAGGAGTGAAATATATGGATTAGAGAAGACAAGAAATATTATAGAAAATCTTGTTGCAAAATCCTTTTTAGTTGTCTATACCCTTACAAGATATTTTTAAGGAGGGATACCGAATGAACAAACCCAATTTATGGTTATGGACGGCAATCGCTATATTATTCCTGATAGGAGGTGGCTTAAGTTCACCTGCTTTAGCTGACCAATCAGCAATTACGGTTACTATAAACGGTCAAAAACTTGAACTGTCTGAGCCACCTCGGCTGCAGAGCGATGAATGCAATTATTTATGGATAATCGTACCTGTGCGGGAGATTAGTAACGCTTTAGGAGCCAGTGTGACTTGGGACTCAGCCACCAACACAGCTACCATCGTTAAAGGTAATCAAACGATTATTCTGAAACCGGGTGATCGTGAAGTTTGGCAAAATGGCCATCAGTTTGAACTCGCCACCCCACCACAAATAATAAACAATCGACTACAAGTCTCCCTCAATTTTCTGGCATCCGCCCTAGGGGGCCGGGTCAAATGGGATCAAGCTGCGTCAATGGCCCAAATTACCACCAGCCAACCAGTCCCACTCCCCAAGCCGGAACGGATTGAAATGGCGGCTTTTGCCGCCCGAGTAGCTTTCACCAGTGATGGCCACTTGTGGCTGGTAGATGGCAGGCAGACTGATAGCACACCAATCAGTCTCACAGAGGCTGGCCCGGCAGAAATCGTGGGTTGGTCTTCAAATGGTGAATGGTTAGCCTATCTGCAGAGCGATATCAGTGATGAATATGCCAGCAGGCAGTATCTCTGGGTGGTAAAAGCTGATGGGACCGGCGCTATACAGTTAGACGAAAGACCAGTCTATATTACCCCATCCTGGTCGCCAACAGAAAATCTGCTTGCTTATACCACTAAAGACCCTCAAGAAGAGTATATTCCAGATGGCAACTTGAAAATCTCCTCTTTAAAAACCGGCGTGGTCACCACAACAAGCTTGTGGCCACAGAATAGCGAAATAATTGAGAGCTTGGCCTGGTCACCGGATGGGCAAAGCCTAGCCATTTCTCTGCCTAGAAATGAAAAACATCCTCTGCAAATTGACCAGATCACATTAAAAGGCGATCATACCAATCTACTGACCCTGGGTGAAACTGGCAAAATGGAAAATGAAATCTATACCCGAGTTGCCACCGGGCTAAAGTGGTCCCCGAACGGACGCTACCTGGCCTACTATTTAAAACCCAATTCGGCTTCAATATCGGCCGATGGGGTCGCCATGCAAGTGCTAAATATACCACAAAAAAAGTCGATCGATCTGGGTTGTGGATTGGCCTATGCCCAATGGCTTGATTGGGCACCCGACAGCAGTCAATTGGCTTATATTGTAGGTGGTGGCCGGGAAGCAACTATTCAAAAACGCTTACATATCGTTGACGTGAAAACCGGTCAAATTAGTGATTGTGGGAAAACTGGTCAGGTTGATACTCAACCCAGGTGGCTATCAACTCCTGCAAGCGGCATTTTGTTCTGCAGGGGAACAGAAACATTGGACTGGGAAGGCCAAGAGCAGGCTGGTGTCCTGGTCCCAGGGCAGCGAATTTGGCACAGAACGGCGGATGGTAAAGAGTTAGATGTTACAAGCGGACCAGTTGATACGGCTGATTATGCCCCGCACCTTTCCCCTGACGGTCAGGGTTTATTATTCCTCCGGTTAACTAACTATAATTGCGGCTCATTGTATTATCAACCTATGGCAGGTGGACCGCCTAAAGAATTAATTCGTGGTATCAGCGGGCAACCTGGCTACTATGGCAATTACTATCCCGAGTGGATTAACATTTATTGAGGCATCCAGTCTTGTCCTACCGACAAGACTAACGTCGTACTTGATGAAAGTTGAATAATTTTCACCCCCATTAATATCCAGATTTAATTTGAATTACTGATACATAATCCGAGCCTCTGCCTTGGTCAACTCTATACTCCAAGAAATCTTTTACGGATTCAAAATCACCTACACGTGCCTTTTGAACACAGCAGCTTAAGGTTGTTTGAAGGCTGGCTATATACTAAAACCAGAAATCTGATTAACAGTTTATACAGGAGCATGTATATAAAAAAGAGGCATGAAGTATTCATTGATGATAATATATCAAATATTATACTATCATCAGATAATGATTTTGAGAAAATTTTAAATGGCAATATTGACGATATCGAAATGCTATCTGATAAGATATTGAAAAAACAACAAATAGTGAAAATTAACCATATGTCGATTTTAGAATTGTCGGGAAAATATGATGTTTCAGCTATAGCAATAACCACAAGAATTTGTCGGCTTAAGAAAAAAATCAAGAATATTATACATGACCCTTTCATCGAAATGAATGCAAAAATTAGTAGGTGCAAGGCGAAAGAAAAATAAAAAACTTTGAAACGTTTTTATAGGAGTTGAGTCTTATGGGCAGGAGGTGAGTGAGAAAGTGACAGACTTCGAAGAAATATATACAAAATATTTTTCTGATGTATATAAATATGTGCTAACCCTATGCCGGAACGAGGCTATCGCGGAAGAGGTTACGCAGGAAACTTTTTTCAAAGCCATGCGGCATATAGATCAGTTCAATGGAAGCTGCAAATTATACGTATGGCTTTATCAGATTGCTAAAAATACTTACTTCTCACTTTCCAAAAAACGAAAGCGTATCGCTCTGGATATAGATGCAGATTTCCCGGATATAACATCAGACATAGAAAGAGATTACTTTAATAAAGAAGCGGCAACGCGGTTACACATTCTGCTTCATAATCTGAATGAGCCATACAAAGAGGTCTTTACTTTGCGGGTATTCGGAGAACTGCCATTTTCTCAAATCGGTGAGTTATTCGGGAAAACCGATAGTTGGGCAAGGCTGATTTTTTACAGGGCAAAAAAACAATTACAGGAGGCAATGAAATGAAAATATCTTGTGAAATTGTTAAAGATTTGTTGCCATTGTATCACGATGGCGTTTGCAGTAACGACAGCAAAACGATGGTTGAGGAACATCTTGCTTATTGTGACAGATGCAAAGCCGAGCTGCTGGTAATGAACAATGCATTATCTATTAACAAAGCGGAACAGAATTTGCACGAGGCCGAGGCGGTAAAAAAACTGTCAAAGAGATGGAAAAAAGGAATGTTAAAATCACTGCTAAAAGGCATTTTAATCACTATTTTGGCTATTGCCCTTATTGCTCTTGTTCTCTATTGCTTTATGGATTTTAGAATTATACCCAAACTCAAATAACCTCTCGCCAACGCACCATTCAAAGAAGTCTTTCAGATAAACCAATCTTAGATTAAACGTTGCTGGCTTTACTGGCTGGACTAAATATTCCAACGCTGCAGATTTCACATTTTTGTTGTAAGCTTCAGAATAACGGTTAAAGAACATTTTAACATGAGTACGACAGTCATTAATTCTTCTCTCACTCAATCCTTGTGATGTGTAATAATTTAGATATTTTTATTCCCAGACCACAAGCAAGGAAGGATAAATTGATCTGCTGTGGAAATTATTATTACAAGTAAAGTTAATATATTCGAGTAAAGTGTCCTTAGTTTATATTAATCATATAAACGCAAATGCCTAAAGATAACCTTTTATACCTTGTTCCTATCTGATGATGTAGGGAGAATAAAATCGTGATAAAAAAGGTGAAATTAGTTACATGTATCATAATAAGTCTAGTTATTCTCGGGTACACTTTCTACAAATGGTTAGCCAATGAACATATTGGTAAAAATGAACTATTTTCTATTACATTTATCCTAAGTACGCTTTTTTCAACACTTACCTGGAGTCCAACAAGGCAAGAAGGTATCACTGAAGATGAAGAATTAGGAAGATATATCATTTTAAGAAGTACCAAAATAAGCTATTTTGTGTTGGTATTTTCAATTCTCATAATCTTTATAATTGAAGAATTAGTCTTTAAAATTGAAAATATGGCTTTGTTATTGGTTCTTTGCTTGTCATTAATTATTCTACCCTGTACTGAATATCTTATCGCTAAAAAGTATCGATAGAATTGTTTCGATGTTATAATTTTTGTCCTAATGGCAATTATTATATTACTGACTACTCTGTTGCACATTTTTAACACATGTACAGCAAGAATATATTACATTTCCTTTTGTTTTATATCTTGAACTTGATTGTCCACTTTTAATTAAACTCATTAATTTCAATGTCAAATATAGAAAGAAGGGTTTTCAACCCTTCCCGCATCCTAAGGTAACGCTATGTCTCTAACCTTTTTACAATAATACTCCATTACAAATCCATCTGATGTCCTAATCTTCTCAACCTCAAAACCTGCTCTCGCCAGCATACCTTCCATAATCCAACTAAATGTGCTGAATTCATCTCTTATATGAGTTTCAACCTCGGCCTTAAATTGTTCACCTGCCATTGCTTCAAAAGCCGAAATAAAATTATCAATTTTATTGATATATTCTGTGGGTTGAAAATGATAAATGACATCAAATAAATAAAATATTCCACTCGGTTTAAGCATTTTATTTATTCTCAATAGGGCAACTTGTTTCCAAAAATCTGGTAGATGATGAAGAGCCGATTTAGTCAATACGATATCTACTGGTTCTGCTTTATGTTCGTAGCTTAAAAACCCAGAATTAATAAATTCAATATTTGTTATATTTTCCTTTTCAGATTTTTTAATTACTTGCTTAATCATCAGTTCAGATACATCAATAGCATATATTTTTTTAAAATACTTCGATGCATAAAGTGATGTAGCACCCGTTCCACAACCCAAATCAATCATTGTTACATTATGGTAATTATCCAATGATAAGTTACTTAGGAAATCAATAAATTCCTTCTCATAATCTCTAAATTTTTGGTGTTGATTATCATAAATTTCTGCTTGCTCTATATCAGAGTAATTAACTCCGCAATGTTTAAATTCGTTATAAATCCAGTTATTTATTTCAATACCCCCTTAGCAAAACTATATATATGCAATATATCGTATATATATCTATAATGCTTGTCCTTCCTCTATCATTGACTTATAATAACCTTTTCCTGCATTCTTAATCGTACCAGCCTTGGCCAACTTCATAAGGCAGTTTAAAACCGTTTTCTCCGGTTGTTTTCCGGAAATTTCATAACCATTCTGAGCAATTATATCCGTTAGGTCTTTGTAATGAACAGATTGTTCGCGAAAATCGCTTATTGTTTGCAGGACTATATCATGAAGATTACCGTCATTTAGCACAGAACTATTTTCGTCCGGGCTAAGAAACTTTTTTAATGCCTGTATTTGAATTTTTGCGCTTTGAATACGCAATTTATAGGCTTCAATTTTTTCTTCCAAGTCAATTATTTCTGATTCGAGTTCAAGAATAGCATCTTCAGCACTAGATTGGATTTGTTCAAATGCGGACATATAATAAACCTGGTTTCTAAAACCTACTAAAACCTACAAGTAGTTTTTTCACCCGTCCGACAAACGGGTGGCAGTGTCACAGGATTCAACTGCTAGGCCATAGGTTCTCGCCTATGTTCCGGGTGGTCTCCTCTAAAAGAGTTCCCCGCCGCTGCTTAAAGCGAGCGTACTAACCGGAGAAGGTGTTACCTCCGCCTGGGTTCTGACTTGCGGCAACAGCCTTTCGCTGCGTGTACTGTGCCGCCCGCAAAATTTATAGCAAAGGGATTAACCTATACCTAACACATTTTTCCGGTGAATCTGCCATGAAACCAGGCTATTCACCTTCTTCCTTTTCGTGATTTTTTTAATCTTGGCCAGCACAGACTTTTTAACTGCTGACCATTGTTTCCAATTTGTCATTTGTTTAAATTCAGGTTTCTTTTTAACCAGTTTATCAAGCAACATCTTGGGTATCTTCTCATGATCAAAGCCCAAGCCACGCCGGGCTATGACATAGCCTGCCGCTTCGTGAACAGCTATGCCGTACATGTGCTGGTATTTTAGGATGCCTATGACCGAAGTAAAAGCCGGTTTTACCTTTAATATCGGCACTTCCTCACGGGCAGCACTCCGGTCAACTGCTTTTAGAAACTTCGACCAGACAAAACTGTGACTCATTCGCTTAAACTTGGCCATTACGGACTTGTCATTTTTAAACTTCAAGTCCTCTACCGCCAGGGCGTAACCTTTTTCTTTAGCCTGGAGGATCACTTTCTTAGCCATTTCGCAGGTCCGGTTATCTCTCCGGTTTGTTCTGGCATAAGTCCATTCGCCTTGACCCAGCCATTCACTGCCCCGGTATTGCCCCAGACAGTCTACCTGGGTTACGCCTAATCCGTCCGGGTTGGTGTCTACACCAAACGCACCCTTATGGTTATATGGCATCGGAACTTCTTCTTCAATACTCACATGGACGTAATATTTCCCGTCTCTGCGGAGGATTTCTACCTGATAGGCACTGCCTGTTTTAATATAATCCAAAACCATTTGCCGGTAGTTGATACCGTTAATTTTGCCGGTTTTTTTCGATGGCTTTTGAGCTAAATAGATCGGCACCGTTATGCGGTTATACCGAACGGATTTCCCTTTCTGTACCGGGTCGGCAGCTATATCAAGATAGATTTGGTCTTGGCCTTCGTATATGCGGGTATTTAGGTTGCCGCCTTTGGTTTTATCTCCCCGTGACAGATAACGGTTACTTCTGACTTCCTGCCACTCTTCTCTGGTAATATTGCCTTTGCAGCGTTCTTGAAAGAGCTTCTTTCCTCCGAATACAACAGGCGGAAAAGTATTGTTATCCAGGTGCTTTTGCCAGAAGGCCAGTTTACGCTGTTCCTTTTCTAACCGTTTTTGCAGTTTGGCAATCTTAGCCGGTGATTTAGCCTTGGCGATACGCTTTTCTGTAAATTCAACCTTTGCTTTGGCGTTTTCATAGTGCATCTGCACTAATTTATATTGGCTTTTGGTTGTGGTCTGGGCATCAGATACTGCATCGTTAGCCTGCCGGGAGTTAAGTCTGAACTTTCCTTGTACAGTTTATACGAATGTCCTGTACTTTCCATCCGTCCAGCAGTCTTTTAAATGCCCAACGAACTGCGGCACAGTAACGATCCATGAGGTTATCAATGTATTCTTTCTGTTTAGCTGTCAGTTCCGGGATTATCCCCATCGCCGTTGTCTTCACTGGCAGTCACCTCGCTTTCAATGACCTTTGACAGCTTTTTTGCTACTCTGCCGCCACTTTTTCCATATATACGAGCAGAAAATGACGTTGTAACAGCAATTAAATCTTCTACCAACTCTTGCTGTTCATCGACGTCTTTTTTTTCTATTACTACGATATGCCCGCCAAAGTCGCTAATGTATTTCTCCAAGTAGGCATAACCGAACCGTGCTAAACGGTCTTTATACTCAATAATTACTAAGGCGTTATTAGTCTCCTTTACAGCCTTAAGTAACTTTTGTAGACCTTTACGGTTTTCATTTAAACCATTGGCAATATCACGAAAAACAGCCTGAATAGCATATTTGTTATTTGATGCATATTCAGTAAGCCTTCTTATTTGTCGATCCAGATTCCCGGCATCAGCCTGTTTTTGTGTAGATACCCTGGCGTAGAGAAATACGGTATTTTGAATTCGGCTATATTTTTTGCCCTCAAAGGATTCTACTTGGGACATTTTATAGCGGCGATGGCCAGTAGGAGTTCTTTCTGGAACTAATATCTTTTTCTTTTCCCAAACACGTAAAGTATTAATACTAACCCCTAAATATTTAGCTGCTTTGCCAATACTTATATGGTTTTCCATCCTAATCACCTGCCCCAATTATATCATATTATGGCAGGTTTTTTGATATTAATTTAGTTTTCTAGTAACAGTTATATCGTCCTCCTGCAGACTCCAATACCCTCAAAACAGCCTCATAATCCGTATAAATTATTAAATAACCATAAGAGGAGGCTATCATTTTGAATCTTAATTATAAAGTTATGCCTATTGTCCCAAGCTGTTCAGATAAAAACAATACTCAGCATAAACAAAAAACAGCATCTAAAAATACAAACTCAAGGTCTTTTTCACAAGTGCTAGATTTAGCGTTGAAAGACATTAAACATTCTTCCACACAAAAACTTCCGTCCTCGGCCTTTCTCGATCAGCCTTCAGCTCTGGGACCGGCACTGGCACCAGTTCCCCGTTATCATCTACCGGGACCCCGGCCCGGACCGGGGCGTCCATCAAAAATTTAGGTGCATAATTGTCCTGCGGATCCCGGCGCCGGTTAGTTCTAAAGTGGTGAATCACCTGCACTGTCGCCCTTTCAAACTTAGGTAACCTCATACGGTTTACCGGATAAATCTTTAGCAGTCAGTACCACACGTTTACCTATCATGGCCCTGGTTTCCGCTTCCGTAAATGGCAACCGTGCAATCTGTGCTTCCATCTTCTCCTGCATTTTTTGCTTGTATGCCGCTATCTGCTCATCCAAAGGCTTCACTTTGCCTTTTGCGAACCTAGCGTAGCCCTTTAACACAATTTCAGAAGATATATTTTTAAGCTGGTCATACAGGTAGTTTAGCTTCTCGGGCTTAGTTGGTAATTTATCCAGTTCAGCCTGATTGGTCTCACAAAAAACTACCACCTAATGACCATTACGACCTTGAAATACAAATTGCCGTTTTGTTGAGAGCCGAAAAGCCTGAAACTAGGATAAGGAAATAAAGAAATTTGGAATACCAGAACCGGTAATAGACTCCGAACCTGCAGCACACGGCCCCAATACTCCAGATTCGGGAATAAAGCTAAATGAAAATGAGTATTAATGGAGGTATCAGAATGGACAATGATAAATTTCAAGAACTTGTAGTGCAACAGCTAAAAATACTCATAGAAGGACAAAGCAACCTTTAAGTATGGGGACCAGTTGGTCCCCTTTTTAATACAAGGTTATTTACCCCCGTAACAAGTTATTTAAACAGTTTACCCAATAGCTTACCGGTGGCTTTACCAACTGCCCTCCTAGCTATGCGTTTGCCCATTGTGCCATTCTGTATGGCTGATATATTCCCTAGCAGTTTAGCCAAACCGTAAAGAAAGCCTCTGGTTTGGCTAATGGGATCTTTCTTTCTGGTCATAAAAAAGCCTCCATTTTATAATACTTTGACTTATTGTAGCACATCAAAACCAGGCATTAAATAGCTAAAATTATAAACTCACTCCGAAGATTTGCGGAATCAGTTTCCCGATTTGAAATCGGAAAAACTCATCCTTTTAGTATACCTGCATTGCAGTTTAATCACTACGTGGGAGCAAACCAGCTTCATAAAAAAAGCCCGGTTAATTGGCCGGGTTTTATCGTATAACCATTTTTTCTAAAGTAGTAATCCTATCATCAAAGTTACCAACATCCTTCCATGATTCCTTTAATTCTTTCCTGATAAGGGTAACATCTTTCTGGAGCCTACGCTGTCCCTTTTCCAGGCTAATTTGACCTTGTTTTAGATCGAGTTGGCCTTGATCCAGGTTATCTAATTGATCGTTTGTAGTCTGTAACCCTTCCTCCAAATTACTCAAGCGATCATTAATGGACTGTAATCCCTCATCCAGGGCAGTAAACCGTTCATTGATAGGTTTTAATTCCTCCCGGATAATAGAGCAAAGCATATTAGCTAATTCACTATTTGGCATTGGTTTATTCCTCCTCGTATAATAGAGTCAGAACAACCGAATACGACATGTTCTAAAATAGTAGAATGTTGTGGTCCGGATGTTCAGGGAACCGGTTCCCATATCAAGGGTACCTGGGTTTGATGAAGTCAATAACAATACCACAACAATGCAGTAAAGGTACCTATTAATCACGTGAATTACTGCATGTGGGTTACTTATTGGAAGTAGTTGCGCCAAGGTACCCAATCAATGATAGGATGGTGATGTCTATACGAACCGAAAATTTTATTGACAGAAAAATATCCACAGGCAAATCATTTTCAAAGAGACAGCCCACACTGAAAAATTAGTAAGATGAATTCATCAGTCCTCCTCGCATGTGGTGATATCCACAATGCTTTTTAAGTCTGTTTCTCTTTCCCCGTCAGGGTTTGATTCTGACACTTAGAATGTTTGCTTAGCAATTCTGATTTACGTGAGGCTGTTTAAACCCGGGGGAGTGGTGTTGTCAACTTTCTTTAAAGAGTGCTATAATTTACAATGGTTTAGATAGTACTT
Organism: Desulfofarcimen acetoxidans DSM 771; assembly: GCF_000024205.1. Classification (NCBI taxonomy): domain Bacteria; kingdom Bacillati; phylum Bacillota; class Clostridia; order Eubacteriales; family Peptococcaceae; genus Desulfofarcimen; species Desulfofarcimen acetoxidans. The sequence goes on along the minus strand of NC_013216.1, from coordinate 861,693 downwards.
TTTAGGTGCCTGTCTGTCAATGTTTGATGAAATAAGCAATTTAAATAATCATTTAGTTAGAATGATCCCGGTAAGATGGTAAATTCTCAATACCCCGAGCAGCATAGACTGCTTAATAAAGTATGTTTCTTTTCCTTCTACGTTTTAGTTCTAACACCTAGCCTGTTCAGCATGATAGTTGACCTGGATGGCAGCAGATCCAGGTAGTCTCCCGCTCCATGTCAGTTCTGATTACGAGGATGTTCTCGCGTAGAAAACGGAAAAGTTAATCCACTTACCAGAGGTGTTTTTATGACAATATCCTTGCATGTTGGCATTGATATTGGTAAGAATAAGAATGTGGCTTGCTTTATGAAATTAGACGGAACGATTTTGTTGAAAAAGTTAGTTTTCGATAACTCCATTTCAGGTGCCGAGAGTTTGGCATCTAAAACTAAAGAGTTATCGATTAAAGATAGCTTTGATCATGTTGTTTTTGGAATGGAAGCTACTTCTTTATACCACTTTCACTTGATGAATTATTTACTAATCACCGAAGAATTAAAGCCATACAGGCCTACAGTTTACCAACTCAATGCCAGAAGTATCAAGAACTTCAAGAAGTCTTATCCTCCAAAGGGCAAGAACGATGCATATGACGCTTATATCATAGCTGAAAAACTAAGACACGGCAGATTACCTAAACCTTACGAGGTTGATGAGATGTATCTTCCGCTACAGCGACTGACCCGTTACAGGTTTCACCTGGTGGGTTCACTTGTGCGAGAAAAAAGTTATTTTTTAACTATGTTGTTTATGAAATTTAGTAATTATGGTGATGTATTCAGTGATATCTTTGGAGCCACCAGCATGTCTATTATTACCGATTTTTTTGGCCCGGAAGAAATTATTAATACACCACTTGAAGACTTGGTTCAATTGCTTGTGGATAAAGGAAATAAGCAATTTTCTAACCCTGAAACATTGGCTACTGAGCTAAAACGAATTTGCCGTGAATCCTACCGGATGAGTCCGAAGCTCACGGATTCGGTTAATCTGATTCTTGAAACCAGTATGAATAATATCCGCTTTTTTGAGCAAACCATCCGCAAATTGGACAGTGTGATTGCCAGGGATATGGCCAAGCTCTCGAATCCATTGATGTCAATCAAGGGAATTGGGCCAGTGTTTTCCGCCGGCATTATCTCTGAAATTGGGGATATTAACAAGTTCGAAGATCAGTCCCAGTTAGCTAAATTTTCAGGTATCACCTGGAATAGCAATCAATCCGGCGAATTTGACGGTGAAGATAAACCCCTGAATAGGGCTGGAAACCGGTATCTCAGGTATTATCTGATAGAAGCTGCGGACAGTTTGAGGAGACATAATGACGAGTACCGAGCTTACTATCAAAAAAAATTTCAAGAATCAAAAAAACATGCCCATAAACGAGCTCAGGTTCTTACAGCTAGGAAGTTTGTAAGGCTGGTTTTTTCCTTACTTTCAAAGAACCAGCTTTACAGGTCGGACAGGGGATAGCTGTTTAAATAACTGCGGTAACGGTGCTGATTAATATTCCTGCGGTTGTCTGCTGCCAACTGGCTAGGAATATTAATTATCATAGTTATCCACAGGTAAAAGAGTGGTGATGCACTGAAATATTATTTGTGCACCAATATATGTTTTTCCCTGAGCTTTATTGGTGCAAACAATAACCATATTTTAAGATTATGCCTTAATATCAGGGAATAATTTTATAGCCGCAACAGGAATTTTTGGGTGTTTCTGTGGTGGTTAATTTTTTATACCCAAAAACAAGGAAAAATATGTTTTTAAATTCCCTCTTGACATATTACCCTAGCACTTATCGGGAATGTGTTCCAGTAAATCCCCTGGTTGGCACTTGAGGGCTGCGCAGATTTTATCAATAACTTCTAGAGATACATACTCGTTAGTATTTAATTTAGCCATAGTAGCCCCAGAGATATGTGCTTTTTTTATTAATTCTTGTTTTTTAATATCTCTATCAATTAGTAACTTTTGAAAAGGTTTATAACTAATCAAGTAAAATTACCCCCATAGTTAAATTTATATTTTATTATATAAAAAAAAATTTAATAAGACAAAGATAAATTTATTAATTTTAGTATTTAGCATGCTATAATTAACTTTAATAAATCAAATATAAATTTAATAAATTAAATATGAGTAAGCAAGAGGTGCTATCATGACAGCCAATACCCAACAACAAAAAAATCCTAGGAAGCCTGCACAGAAGCGTTATGATGCAAACCACTGACTGGGCAAAGGCTAAATACAATACAGAATGGTATCAGCGCTACGGTTGCCTTCTACAGTCAATAATTCCGGTTTCATTTCCGTTGCCTTTGTTAACCAAAGCTAAATCTGCTATTGAGAAGTTATCACCACAGTCATTCATTCTTTTTATTCTGTTATCCAGCCTTGAATTCACCATTACAATGATAAAACCATGTTGCTTTAAAGCCTTATACTCATTTTGTTGCCTTAAATCCGTTACCACTAAATTGGTTTCCGGTGATTCCTTATCTATCTGCTTAAACAAATTATTAATCCATACGTCAGATTCAATTGTTCTCATCCCTTGTCCTACAGCTTGATATAAGTATCGTGGTTTACCTTTTGCCAAAGCTTCGGGAAACAGTTCTTGGCATATTGACCGGATAGCATCACCAAAGGCAAAATTTTTAAATCTATGCTGTCTGACAAGATAATCCCCCACTGTATCTTTACCACTTCTCATTTTGCCTGTTACTGCTATCCTCATTCTTTTTATTGTTCCCCCTTCTTTTTTTGCTTTGTCCGGCTTTATTATTTTCATTTTCTTAATCCCACTGCTGCAGCTTGGCCAGTTTTTTTTTCAGTCTCCCGAAGTATTGCAGTTCTGTCGGGTCAAGATATTCAAGTTCTTCTTCTATATTCGTACCGTTAAACTTTGCCAGTTTGTCTATCTCATTTAAGAAATCATCAAGTTCTTTTTGATACCTGGTCATTACATCACAATAATCTATAACTTCACTCATCACATTTGCATCCCTTAAAACTTATCCAATCAAATTCTTTTGCTTTTAGTTCGTAACACAATTTTCCACCCCACGGCAGAAAATAAATAAGTATCTTTACTTGCTTAATACGTTCCATGTCTATTTTTTAATCACAGTAAAGACCGGATTATCAGTTTTATAACCGTTAACCCAGAGAACCACAGCCTCTTGTTTTAGATAACTATTTAACTGGTCAACCTTAAAGTGAAATATCTTTAAATAATGTTTATTTAACTTAACCTCGACTGGTTTACCATTAACTAAAAAATCAGCTTTGGTGTTAACCTTTGATAAACTCAAAAGCTTACCGGTATTACACAGCCATTATCTAAAACGATGAGATTTTCTCCATACTTGTTCCGGTAATACTCAATATACCAATTAATAATCACCCTTTCAGCTTTTGAACCGTTTTTAATATCTCTGGCAAATTGTTCTGTTGTACGATAGTCCATCCTGTACCGATTATACGGGCTTGCTGTCATTGCCTGTGTCCCCCCTTTAAAAGCCCTCTACTATTACATTTCGTAATTAAAATTCATTTGTGACACTGTAATTACTTGATTTCGTAAAAATATTTATATATAATATGATTACGTTAATCAGTAATCACCGTGGAGGAATATCATGCCTTTAAAATTTACTGTAAAATTGAAACAAGTCTTATTTGAAAGAGGGATGACACAGAAAGAACTGGTGGAGTTAACCGGACTGAGACCTGCTGCTATTAGTGAATTTGCTAATAACCCACATTCCGTACCCTTAAGGAAATAAATCAATAATTATTACAAACAGATAAACTTAGGCTGAAATTTAAATATTTTTTGTTGAAAAATGCAATGGTAATAGATGTTTTTTTGCAGGAGAAACAAGCAATGATGTCAAATGCCTCCTTAATAGATTAGGAGGGTAAGTAAATGGAAAACCAAATACTACAAAATATTAATAGCTTACAGGTGGGGCCCAGCGCAATAATAGCTGCACTTACCCGAGAAATAAATTTAGTACAAATCATTAACAATCAGGTAATCTGGGATGAAAAACAATGTAATAATTCACCAGGCCTTTATGTAGAAGCTATGATTATAAACATATTGACAGACCGAAAACCTTTGTACCGAGTATCTGAATTTTTTAAAGATATGGACGTAGAAGCATTATTTGGTCCAACGGTACAAGCAACTGATTTCAACGACGATGCTTTAGGAAATACATTGGATCGATTAGCTGAATCAAATCTAGACCATTTGTATTCTAACATAGTTTTACAAGCACATTTAAAACACCGTTTTAGAGTAGATTTAGCACATGGTGATACTACATCCATTACTGTTTATGGAGATTATGCCAATGCTTCGTCGGAGACATTAAACATAGTTCGAGGATTTAACAAAGACGGCCATCGGGACTGCAAGCAGATAGTAGCTGGTGCAGTAGTAACTCCCGAAGGAATACCTCTTATGGGAACAATAAACGATGGCAACTTAAACGATGTGAAATGGAATCAACAAATAATCGAACAATTGCCGGAAATGTTAAAATCACTTAATAGTCCAGAAACCATATACGTAGCTGACTCAAAACTGGTTACCATAGATAACCTAAAACATTTAGCCAAGAAAAACATTCGCTTCATATCCCGAATTCCTGAGACATTTGGAATAGTACCGTCACTTAAAGATTGGGCCTTTCGCCAAGATAAGTGGCAAGAAATAGAGAATATATTGCCGGATAAAAACGCTGCTGTATATAAGCTTCAGTCCATAAAAGTGAAATTGGGCGACCGTCGTTACCGGTTTATTATCGTACATTCATCAAATCTTGATCAAAAGAAAGAAAAAACATTGAAGCGTACTGCTGAGAATGAACAGAAAAAACTAGAAAAAATCTGTAAAGAAATTGGTAAACAAGAATTTGCTTGCGAAAAAGATGCCATCTCGTACTTAAGACATATGAAAAAGAAACAGGACGGACAGTTCTACCATTTAGATGCAGAAGTAATTGCTGAAGAAAAAAAAGGTGTAGGGCGCCCCAAAACAAAAGAAAAGTCCCCCATAAAAATAGTTTATCGCATAAAGGCTATAGTTAGTGTAATGGATGAAACGGCCTGGCAAATGGCAAAAGAAAGGGCATCAACATTTGTACTGATCACCAATTTAAAAAATCCAAGGGAAAATACAGCAGAAACAATCCTTCGGCATTACAAAGAACAAAACACAGTGGAAATGCGCTTTCGCTTTCTAAAAAACCCCGCAATATTAGGTCAAGTCTTTTTGAAAAAGCCGTCAAGAGTAAAAGCACTTGGATATATATTCTTGATAACCATGTTAATTTATGCACTTATGGAACGTAGAGTTAGACAAAATCTAGCCGCAGAAGGGAAAGTCCTTCAATTAAGCTATCGTTCAAAAGTTAAACAACCAACAGGAATGTTGATTTTGCAAGAGATGACGAACTTTACAATAATTCATATTACCCGTAAATTAGGAAGAAGAGAGAGGTATCTACCAACCAAAACAAGCAAACAACAATTAGAAATAATCCGATTGACAGGATTTGATGAGTCGATATACCTAAAAGAATTATCTATAGTATCATAAGCCCATAACTACTCACCCTAAAATGTTAAATTTGTTCATTAAAAACATTAAGGTGTTTTACATTTATTACAATGTAAATATAAAGTTCAATAGTGAGGTATAAAAAGTGCAAATTCAATAATATGTCATGTTAATAAAAGTAAATTTATCGGCCTAAAGCAAAATTGCTTGTGTTTGTATATGCTAGATGCGGAACGTGGGTAATAACAGGAGGTCAGTTATTAATACGGAGCATTTAGTGAAAGTTGCCGAAGCTTTAAATATAAAGGATATTAGTGAGTTGATTCGATTTGAGGAAGTCAAACAATAGCTTCTATGATATACAATCTATTCAACTAAAAAACGAAAGGAGAAAATTATGAATACAAATATTAAAAAATATCTATTGACCCTTGAGGATGGCCGAAATGAACCTATTAAGGATTTAGATAATGCAAAAAGGATTGTCTTAGTAGATAAGGATACTGTTGGTGCTGAAGATATTACCTTTGCCTATTGTAAATTTGAGGCTAAGACATCTGTACATAAGAAACATACTCATAAAGATGCAGAAGAAGTTATATATATTCTTTCTGGCAAAGGTATGAGTGGAATCGGGGACACTGAGATTGAGATGACTAAAGGAGATACAATGTTCATTCCACGTGGGTCAGTACATTGGTTTTATAACCCATTTGATGAACCCGTTGAAATGTTATTTATTTATACAAAACCATCTCTCAATTCGGCTGGTTATAAGGTTGTGGAGTAGCTTTCATCAACAAAAGAAAATGTGTAAAAATGTTATTATACTAGACTAAATTACCACGAAATCTAAACACTTCGTTTTTAATTTGCTTTCTTGAGAAAAAATGAAAAAAAGTTATTTTAAAATGCTATATACCATATATTTCTAAAGGGTATTATCAATTTATGTCTAATATTCTTGGTAATTGCAATTCATTGAAAAAGGAAGCATTCACTATGAACTTAGCAAAGATAATAATAAAAATAGAAAAAACAAGAAGAAAACTTTACAATGCTAGGTATAACGGTGACCCTAACAAGTTACTGAAAATTAGTCAAGAGCTTGATATTCTGTTGAATGAATATTTTATATTTAAGGGAGAACTGATAACAAGTCATCCTGAGGTTAACAGCGTTCCCCCTAAAGAGAACGCTGTATCAAATCAATCTCCTACTGAATTGAATGAATTAGCGTGTTAAAAAACTTTGGCTAACCCACTTTCTGATTTACCATATGTTTACCACATGAGCCGTGAATATCTGGACAATAGCCTAATTCATCACCTTCACAGTTTAATTCTTTAAATATAACCGGCATAATTTCTGCCAGTATATATTTAAATTTATTAGCCAGTTGTCTAATTTCCACTCTGCTCTTTCACAGAGTCTTAGCTGTAGAAATTCATATAATGCTTGATAATTGCCGGATAACACCAGGTCTGTGGTACTACCCCAAAGGCAGCATAAGTTTTGCCAGTTCGTTTCTCTGTTCATGGCTATTGTATCGTCTTTTTCTGACCACTTCCGATATATTTTCATTATTGTTTCATAATCATCGTTATACTCAAAGCGCTGAAAGTTATAGTCTACATTTCCTACCTCATCAAAATAGTTGCTTGACATTCTCCCCATGGCTAAAGCCAGGCGATTCCGGGGTCGAACCCCGAGGGCAATACAATCACCTCTAAGCAGTCGCTTACGCCGCTGCCTTACTTTTCTTTTTCTGGACTACCGGTGGTTTCTTACGGGGCGTATTTAGAACCTGTACCCGGTAGGGATTTAAGAATATACCCTTATCCAGAACAGAAAAATCCCCATCCAACCGGTATTTGCGGATGATATTCGCTGCACCATTGATGTCGGCATGAATAGTACAACCGTTTTTTGTTCGATACAACCCCCGCTTAACCCGTCTACCGCTGAAGGTGTATTCATTTTTGTTCGCGGGATCGTACTCCGGCAAAAAATCCTTATCAAGGAAGCTGGCTTTACTGGTGTAGCTTTCCTCTACCTCAATATAGGTGATACCGTACTTATCGCAGATGTTTTTCAGAACACGCCGGAACTTCCAGAGGGGGATTTGTACAAAGTTCTGGTTGTTAACGTGGCCAATGTTGACTCCCTGCTTTTGTTCCTTATTTACACCAACTACCACGGTGCCAATCTCCAGGGAGATACTGAATTCTACAATATGTTTGGCAGCTTTCCGCAAGTAGTCGGTGATAAAATTTTCCCGGGATACGGCAAGGGCAGCCAGCTTGTGGGTTTCACTCTTAATGTTGTGCAGATCTTTAATAGACTGCAGTCTGGCTCTTTCTTTGTTATACCACTGGTTGGCGGCCTTGAGTTGCTTGCCGTCAATTAATAAGACATGCCCGGTGGTGGATGCACAGGCAGCCAGGTTATCTACACCCAAATCTATGCCCAGGATGCGATTGCTATCCAGGGAAGGCAGCACTACTGGCTTGTCACGGTAGATATACTCCACTTCAAAGAAGTGGGCCTTATGAGCCGGATTGATGCGTACCTCCCGAATACTGGTTTTATCTAATCGCTCGGGAAACGGAAACCGGATGTCCCTGGCCTCCGGGTGGTCTTTTTTGAATACGTTTGATAACGGCAGCTGCAGGTACCCGGCATTTATGGTTATTGCGTTGGTTGACAGTACCAGTTGAAAGTAGCCGTCTTTTTTCAGGTAGCGTGGGATACGGACTTTCTCTGCCGGGTACTGGCCTTTAGCTGCTAACCTTTTCAATCCGAGAAAGCTTTTGAAACTTTGGGTAGCTACCCGGATAATCTGCTGGGAAACACCGGCCTGCAGCATCTTAAAGTTTTCGTTGGTTTTGCACAGGGCACAGTTTTTGGCGTAGCTTAGAAGCTTGCCGGTGACAAAGTAGTGCTGCCGTATGTTGTACAATGCCACATTGTACAGGTTTTTGGCATACCGGCAGAGGTTTTGCAGTAGAGCATATTGCTCTTTAGTTAGATGTTTAATACGGTTCTTTTGGGTTGCAAACATTTGGTTTCACCTCCCCTCTATGTAGAGATTTAGTGTCTTATACTTTCTTTTGGTTCTCAATGTACTGTTTAATAATTTCTAACTCCAGGATTTCTGATTGATGTTCGCTGCAAATCTGATATATCAACTCCTTTAGTCGAACATCTACACCTTGGGTTAGCACTTTACGACGATATTTAGGACACCATACTACATGATATTTGCATGAGTACACTACATTGTTGTTGGATTTATATTCCATGATATTATTATACAACATAAAGTTATATAACTAAATAGCAAGATTGCATAATTATCGGGCTTCGCCCGATGGCCCTTATATCCCAATGGCTAAAGCCAGGGGCTTTACGGGCCGTTCCGGTAACTGGTTATGCGACCTCTATAGATTTTCCCTCTTTTTCTCCCGGTTTCCACACACCTAACACCACCAACGTAAACGTCGTGCATTGATAAATGTGGTGATAACATATCCCTAACAAAAGTTTCCTCGGTATGGCCTTCAACAATTATATTTAGTTTAACCACGTGAAGGCCTCCCCCTAAAACATTCTTCTCCCATAGCTCACCTAAACTATATTCTTCAAGCCAAACTTCAAATTCATGGCTTGCTAATCGTTTAAAAACAGATTGATTATCTTTACGATCTACTACAATCAGGTCATCCAATTCAAGTTGATCAATTAATGTTACCGATTGCGTGGAAACAATAATTTGTGTTTTTGCTGAAGCACTGCGCAACAAGGAAGCTAAAACAGTAATGGCATAAGGATGCAACCCTAATTCCGGTTCATCTATAATAATCAGATTTGGCAATTCTGGCTGCAACAATAATGTAACTAAGGCCATCATCCGTAATGTACCATCTGATAATTGATGCGGCCCAAAAATTAAATCTGGATGTGAACCTCTCTCTTTCCAATTCAATAAAATATAATTCTGGTTATACTTAGAAGGAACCAATTCAAAATCATCAAAAAAAGGAGCCATTAGTCTGATGGTAGATATTATTCTACGATAGTATTGCTCTTTGGTTTTCTTTAGCATGTAAAGGTAGACGGCTAAATTACCAGCATCATGTCACAAATAGTTACAGTCTTCTATATAACCTGTCTTTTTTATTTTCGCTTGCGGCGAAGTATCATGAAAATGATATACACGCCATCGATCCATAATATTCTTAATAATATTAGCTGTTTTAAGAACTTTCGTGGCTTTTGCATTTATTCTATTATCATTAATTTTTTCTGAGAGCATTGTCTCTTTATGCCCAACACCAAGCGATACAAGTGAATTTACCGGGTATCCTTTTTTAGTAAAGGAGATAGCCTCATCTGCAAACAACAGAGTATCCTGAGCAGCACTTACTAAACGTAAGTGATAGATATTTTGGCCCGCATCTGTAGTGAAATATAATGTCCCAGAAAGCTGCGGTGTGCGTTTCGAACCATAATACAATAGAGAATCAGCTCCACCTAATTCACCGACATATCCCTGTAAATAACCGCTCATGATGTAATTAAGCAACTTAAAAAAAGAAATAAAATTGGACTTGCCAGCACCATTCGCCCCGATCAACACATTTAAGGGGCGAAGTTCAAGATCCATTTCATGAATTGACTTATAACCAGCCAGTTCAATTTTATTGAGCATATCAGGTTTCCTCCTTGAAAAATATTGCCAGAAGCATTATAACATAGTTATCCACCATACACCACTGAATTTCCATATAATACCAAGAAAACTGTCCGTTATATTAATCTCAAGCCTTCGAAGGAGTTTTTCCATTACTACTTCAAATATGCAACCCAGTTTCGATATTTAACAGGGAGAAGTTCTCTTAATAGCATATCAGATGATCTAAATCCATTTTCATCACTAATGGAACTTGTAAGAGGAGCATCTATCGCAACAGTCACCACATTATTTTGTTCCGAATAGTGAAATATGTCGGTCAAAGCCTGCTTTAATGGCAGGAGATGTATTATAAGACCAGTTGTAGTTGGGGATAAACCGCAACTATGAATGCGATAGCATCTTAGAGTGGCTAGAGTATTGGTTTTCTACTAGAAAAAATATAATAGATCTATTTCAAAAAAGTGTTGCTTGCATATGCAAACAACTTGAAGAAAAACCCCTTGGGAGTCTTGCAACTGAAATAGATAGTTTAAGAATTGAAATGAATAAAAAACTAATTAAAGAATTTAGATTTCCTTATAAAGATAGACCTTTTGATGAAAAAGCAAAAATACCTGAGGGATTTAGCAAAATAAAAAGTGATTATTTTCAAAGTACTCGTAATTTCTTTGACCAATTAGCTGGTTTTCTGCTTAGAGATTCAAATAAGGCTAGGCTGGCTTTAATTAACCTTAGAGCTACAAAATCATCTTTAGTGAAAATGCAAAAGTATTTTGAAAATATTGCTGACGAGCAAGGAATTTTAATGCGGAAACACTATGAACTTTGTATACTGGAAGAACAAAATTTACAGAATCTTATGATGGCATGTCTATACTATAATGAACATCAACCAAGCAAGTTTTTTAACAAATATCAAATCAAAAGCTGGTATAAAGAAAACTTCAAGAATGCAATGGAAAAAGCCAAACAAGCTCTGTGCGGTTTATTATCAGATCATTTTGTCATTTTCCCAGAGAAATATTATTACAATGGAATCCTCAATTTTTACCCGATTATCGTACACGATCTGGACATGACAGATGGCACGCTGTTAATAGAGTTTTTTTGTCACTGCACACCTTTTGCGGAACTAGATTATGACTACTTAGTGGTAGTGTGCAAAAATGACCATGATAAAATCATGCCAAGTGGGCTAAGGGTTTCAAAGGACTTTTTAAAGAGGCTTAAAATCGCTATTAATACCGAGGATACCAAACTGGCAGAACAGTTGACATCACCTTTCCCAGAAGAAGTAACAACACAAATTTTAGAATGCTTCGAGCATCAGTACGAAGTATTTAGTCCCATTGTTACCGGATATGAGGAAATTGATAGGATTGCAGAATTGTTATGGGCTTTCTCTAAATCGCAAGAAGAATTATCTGATGACAGTGATACTGAATACCGGAAATATATTGAAAACAATTATAAAACCGAAATTTCAAGCCTTCTTAGAACAGTTGAATCTCAAATTCCTCAAACTGATCTCAGTGAAATATCTCAGCTTTGCAATGATGTGTTTAACGGGTATACATTTGATGATGGAAGCTTTAATTCTTTTTATAACAAACTTATTGTTAAGTCTTTGGAACAAATACAACATTAATAGCCATAATGTTGAGCACAAACCATTTTTGAATTTCCCATTATGTTTAGAATATACCAAGTCTTCAAGAACGTTAAACTGCTCATTATCCATATTACAATCAAATAGATGAACAAGAGGACATAGTGTTGATTAATTATGTCCTCTTTTCATATATCAACCACAAAGCCATTTGCTTTATTATCCCAGTTAAAGCAAACGGCTTTTTTGCGTGAAAGGAGGAAATTTAAGTGGCAAAAGTAATCGCCCTTGCCAACCAGAAAGGCGGCACGGGCAAAACGACCACAACGGTCAATCTGGGTATCGGCCTTGCGATGCAGGTAAAAAGGTGCTTTTAGTAGACGCGGACGCACAAGGCAACCTGACGGATTCGTTAGGCTTCCATGAGCCGGACAAATCTACCTGTTTCACTGTTGCGTATTCCGGTTTATCCGAGGTTCATCCGTAGATTTGGGTATGAAAGGCTAAAATAAAAAGCTAATAGATAATCTTAGCTCTGAGAAGATCTAAACCGGCTCTTCCATACATGGTGTGTTTGATCATTTTTAAACGATTGTTATTACCTTCAATAAATCCATTACTGTATTCACTGATAACTGAATTTTTAACAGCTATAAAGTCTTTAAAAATTGGAAAGGACACCGAAGGACTGACATAAGGGGCGGCGGTATCATTACGATGCCGCCGCCCCTTTTTTGTCTATTCAGTCTTCCGTTTTTTCCGTGCGCCTCTCGGCTTGGATTCCGGACGTTGCTTCACACCATTCGGGAAGAAGTTATAATCGAAATAAAGCAATAATCCGAACCCGTCACCGACAGGAATTAGCTGTCGAGATTGGTTCGGATTATATTGGTTTGGTGCCGAAGGTGGGAGTCGAACCCACACGTTGTTGCCAACGCTGGATTTTGAGTCCAGTGCGTCTGCCAGTTCCGCCACTTCGGCCAGCTACGTTTATTATCTTAACATACATATAATAAAAGGTCAACTATTTTTGAGTGGCCATACTAATCTTCTATTGTGATAAATTCTACCATGTGCTATATTTTAAATAATATTAACTTTTATTCCTACCTATAGCGATATTTTTAAAGGAGTTGATTAAATATTGCAAATTGACTTTCATCATGGTGTTACCTACCTGCTGGCCAGGTTGGCCGGTTTCCTTCAACATGAATCGGAAATTATAGCCTACAGCTCACAGTATGTAGACGATGCAACAAACAACGCTCTGGTTAAACTGCCGAACCAAGCCATGTACCATGCTGTCCGCTCAGCTCACAAAAGCCTGGATTACAAGAATTTTGATGAATTATCCGACCACCATGTCTGGATACCGTATCATTTTTTGCCGGGCAACTGTTCTTTACCAGTCGATCATGGAAGTGATCTTAATTTCGCCAGCAGACTGGTCTGCAGAGCAAACAGTTACATAGCAAGGGACATGGTAGAGGAATGTATTAGGCGGCATAACGAGCCAAATGCCTTGCACAGGCTTGGCATTACTATGCATGTTTACGCAGATACATGGGCGCATCAAGGCTTTGCCGGCATAAAACATCATGTTAATTCAGTTAAGTACCTGGAGGATACGGACGAGTGGGCAGGCGGCAAAGTTATTAAAGATGTGGCAAACTATTTTCAAGAAATTTTTGACCCGATAGTCAGCAAATTTGTAGACGGGGTTATACCTTTAGGACATGCTGCGGTACTCAGTTATCCTGATAAACCCTATCTTAAATGGCATTATGAAGATTACCGGGGCACCATAATGCACCGCAACAACCCGGCTGAGTATTTAGACGCCGCCAAGAATATGTTTATAGCTATGAAAAGATTCAAACTGGGAGATCCGGAAGCCGATGTCACAGGACTGCAAGAGAAAACAGCTAACCAGTTAGCAAGTCTTTTTCAGGAAATTAACGATGAAAATCAGAAATTAAGACATGAGCAATGGTTGGAATACATTCGTACCGGTATCTTCAGTTTTGAGCGGGACGGCGAAACTATTATAATTGAGGATAAAATTGCTTATGACGAAAGCGGGCCTGATTCATGGGAATATAATTTTCTCAACACCGATATCTGGCTTTCAGATCCTATAGAAATCTACAATGAGTTTCTGGATAGCAACTGGAAAAAGTTTCACGATGCACTTAAGGATCACCATTATTTCCTTACCCGCCGGCTTTTTCCCCGCTATGGCCTGTGTGTGGTGTAAACAAGCACTAATAAATCTATGTATAATTCATCACCAGTACTTCATTTATTTTACCCCTCCCTGTACCAACTGAATTTATACTCCTATTGGCGGATACAAACAATACTCTATAATTCTTATACAGGTCAAGAATGAAATCCGTAGCAGAATTGCTTAACATAACCTTACATCCTTTTTTGTCTAAATCAACAAAAACATCCCTTAGCCTCTTCTGCTCGTCTTTACCGAAACCACTGCTGCTGTAAGCGGTAAAGGAGGAAGTGTCCGACAAAGGATCATAAGGTGGATCAAAGTATATAAAATCACCGCTGGCAGCTTCTTCTACAGCCTCTGCAAAATCCGTATCCAATATTTTAATTTTATTTTCGGACAAGTAGCTGCTAACGAGACGCAAAACATGCTCGTTAACTATATTCGGCTTTTTATATTTGCCAAAAGGCACATTAAAATGTCCTTTCTTATTAACGCGGTAAAGACCATTATAACATGTTTTATTCAAAAAAATAGTCCTGGAAGCTCTTTGGACAGGCGAAAGCAGCCCGTACTCCTCACTGAGGTCTATATCTCTTAATTTGTAATAATAACTCTCATCATTTTGATGTCTGCCTAAGTCAGCAATCAGTTCCTCAATGTAATCCCTGACAACAATATAGCAATTATATAAATCAGGATTAGTGTCATTTATTACTGCTTGGTAAGGATGAAGCTCAAATAATACTGCTCCCCCGCCGACAAAAGGCTCAAAATAATTATTGAATTCACCGGGCATAAAATTACTAATCTCTTTAAGCAACTGGCTTTTACCCCCGGCCCACTTCAAAAATGGCTGCAGAGTCTTAGCTTTCTTCACCGTAACATACCTCCGAACAGTTTCGTTATCGATTCTACAAATAGTGTCGAAATTCCTGCTGCGTTTTAATAAAGAGTTACTCAAGAGACCGTTAAAAAATCGACATTTTGAAATAACAAAATAATTTATAGCAGGCAACCGAATAAAAAGCAATGCTTACCTCTTGACTGAGAGGCTCTTTTAATTATAAATATATAGAGTAATCTCTTATACCGGAGGAAATTTTAGTGTCAGATCAAAAAATAAAACTTATCGCCTTTGATATGGACGGAACACTGACCAGCGAACACAGTTCCTGGGAATACCTGCACAGGCGTATGGAAATATGGCATGAAAAAGCACACGTTTTTCAGGATCTCTTCTGGGCAGGCAAGATTGATTATGCTGAATTCTGCCGTCTGGACGCGTCTTTATGGCAGGGTACTGACTGCCTAAGAGCAGCAGAAATACTTACTGAAATACAACTAAGACCAAGGGCCGGAAAGGTACTGAGAACTCTTCACCGATCAGGTGTTAAAATAGCTTTACTCTCCTCCGGCTTAAAACTATTGGCTGATCAACTGGCTCAGATACTTCCCTTTCACCATCATCTGGCCAATGAATTGGTTTGCCGGGACGGAAGCTTTACCGGTGAAGTGCTTATCCATGTATCCACCGATGTTCGGGGTTTGCGTAAAGAAGATCACCTGCAAAATCTTATGGATAAATATAATATAAGACCGGAAGAAGCCGCTGCCGTCGGAGACAGCTTAGGAGATTTGGAAATGCTAAGGGCAACACCCAACGCCTTGCTGATTGGAGCTAAAGATGAGGATAAACACAAAATTATGCGGGAATTGCCTAAAATAATTCTCTTGCAGGAGCTGGAAGACATTTTCAGGCATTTGCCTTTCAGGGTGTAAAAATACGCTTTGCCTGTCGAGAAGTTAATGAAATTATTCAACGAAGGGATACAATAATATGCTCAGGTTAAACGGAATAAAATTAACCCTTGACGAGGATAAAAATGATCTGGAAAAAGCTATCCTTCAAAAACTAAGAATAAAGAATAAAGACCTGTTGGACTACCGGATTTTCAAACAATCTCTGGATGCCAGAAAAAGTTCGCAGATTAATTTTGTTTATACTATTGATGTTAATGTGAAAAATGAAGCTGATGTATTAAAAAAAATAAAAGACCGGTCAATATCAGAAACTCCCTGCCTCAACTATCAATATGTCGAACAGGGTAATAAAAAACTTGATCACCGTCCTGTAATCGCCGGAACAGGTCCGGCGGGTCTTTTCGCCGGGCTGATACTGGCTCAAACCGGCTGCCGCCCGCTTTTATTGGAAAGAGGCAGCGACGTAGACACCAGGATAAGAGCAGTAAACAGGTTCTGGCAAACAGGAGAGTTGGATCCCGAATGCAATGTTCAATTCGGCGAGGGTGGCGCGGGAACTTTTTCTGACGGTAAGCTGACCACGTTGATAAAGGATTACCGGTGCCGCAAAGTATTAGAAGAACTGGTCAAGGCCGGGGCTCCCGAGGAAATACTCTACACCCATAAACCACACGTAGGAACAGATAAATTGAGAGCGGTGGTAAAAAACCTCCGCCAAACCATAACCGAACTGGGCGGTGAGATTAAATTCAACTCTAAAATTACTGATCTCATCATTAAATCAGGCAAAATTGTCGGTATCATCATCAACGGGCAGGAGCAGTTAGCCACGGATATCCTGATTCTCGCCATCGGGCACAGTGCCAGGGATACTTTTGAAATGCTGCATAAACGCCAGGTAAACCTGCTGCCTAAAGCCTTTTCCATCGGTGTGAGAATAGAACACCCGCAAAAATTGATTGATCAATCACAGTACAAAAACTTGGCCGGACACCCAAAGCTGGGAGCGGCTGATTATAAACTGGCCTACCACTCGCCATCAGGACGCTCAGCTTATACCTTTTGCATGTGTCCGGGCGGCATGGTTGTCTCAGCGGCTTCCGAAAGTGAAACAGTGGTTACCAATGGAATGAGCGAATACGCCCGCAATACCCCAAACGCCAACAGTGCTTTTCTGGTAGGGGTAACACCAAAGGATTTTCCGGGCAACCACCCGCTGGCCGGGGTAGAATTCCAAAGAATCTGGGAAAAGAATGCCTTTCTACGGGGCGGCAGCAATTATAACGCGCCGGCTCAGCTACTGGGAGATTTCCTGATCGATAAGCCATCAGACTGTCCAGGATCGGTTACACCTTCCTTTAAAAAATCTGTGCGGATGACATCTTTAGATGACTGCCTGCCGCCTTATGTGATCTCAACTTTAAAAGAAGCTGTTAGAGACTTCGACAAAAAATTAAAGGGGTTTAACCTGCCTGACGCAGTATTAACAGGAGTGGAAACCAGAAGTTCTTCCCCTGTACGCATCACCAGAAATGAAAATTTTGAGTCAAATGTAGAAGGCCTCTACCCGGCGGGTGAAGGAGCAGGTTACGCGGGAGGCATTGTTTCCGCCGCGGTTGACGGTATTAAAGCGGCAGAAGCTGTGTCAGGCAAATACAAAACTGTATCACAATAGAACAATCTGGAGGGAGCAGCATTATGAGTTTTAACCATCCCACCACTGTACTGGTAATCGGGGGCGGCGCGGCAGGTATTATGGCAGCCATAACAGCCGCCAGAGAAGGCGCGGCAGCAACAATTCTGGAAAAAAACGAGCGGATAGGCAGAAAGATATTAGCAACCGGCAACGGCAGGTGCAATTTGACCAACACAGACTTGCACCTGAAACATTATCATGGTCAAAATCCTAAGTTTGCCTACACCGCTTTAACCGAGTTTAACTACCAAAACACTATTGATTTTTTTGCAAATCTGGGAATAATGCCAAAAACAGAAACCGGAGGCAAAGTCTTTCCTTTTTCCGGGCAGGCTTCTTCCGTATTGGATGTATTGCGTTTCGAAATGGAACAGAGAAAGATTATTGTTATTTGCCAGGCAGATATCAATAAGATTAAAAAGACGGATAACAACTTTTACGCTACCTGTAAAGACGGGAGAAAGTTTCAAGCCAACCGCTTAATTCTGGCCGCGGGGGGCAAAGCCTCTCCCAACCTGGGCTCTAACGGCAGCGGTTTTTCACTGGCTCAAAGCCTGGGCCACCACATAATAGAACCTTTCCCCGCTCTGGTACGGCTGCAGTTGGCCGAAAGCTTTCTTAAGCAAGTTCAGGGTTTTAAATTTGAGGGCACGGCGGAAATAATTGTTGATAATAAGGCAAAGGCCAGAGCAACCGGTGAAATACTCTTCACTGCTAACGGTATTTCCGGGCCACCCATTCTGCAGCTTAGCCGTAAAGCCGGTGAATACCTGCAAAAACAGCTAAAAGTATGGCTAAAATTAAGTCTCATTAATCATCTTTCTACAGAGCAGCTGGAGCAGATACTGCTCAAACGCTGGCATAACCAGCCTTCCCAGTCATTAGCTTTCAGCTTCACCGGCTTTATACATAAAAGAATAATCCCGGCCATGTTAAAAGCAGCCGGGATTGAAGACATAAACAAAAAAGTTAGTAATCTCTCTTCTAAAGAAATAAAACAGATAGCTTCTATCCTGCAAGACTGGCGTTTTCAGGTTACCGGTACCGATTCCTGGTCAGCCGCGCAAGTAACAGCGGGAGGAGTTGCTGTAAACGAAGTCAACCCGCAGACATTGGAATCTAAAAAAGTAAAAGGGCTGTATCTGGCCGGAGAAATTCTCGATATAGACGGGGATTGTGGCGGTTATAACTTGCAGTGGGCCTGGTCTTCCGGTTATATCGCAGGCAAAAATGCCGCCTTTGTATAAAAAAAAACCAGGTGCAGCAACCTGGTTTTAAAAGGACCCGTTTTTCATTTCACTACCCGAGTAAGTTGCAAAGTTCTTTGCAATAAAGCGTCTGCGGTTGGGTAAACTCACTGTTTTACGAGCAATGGAAGCTTGTTCTGCTTCTTTTAAATAAAGATGCTCTTGAGGAGATAATAGTTCCCCACCTTCTACTATCCGCGAGGTAAAGAAAATACATTCCTGCCGGAAGCTCTTAACCTTTGTATTTATAGCAGTTCTGTATTTATGACAAAAAATCATATCCTCACCGGTTTCCTCAGCAATACCACATTTTTTACATTCCAACATTTTTAGTACACACCTTTCTCAATATTCTTGATATGATTTTCCGTGTTAAACTTATTTACGAAAATTAAATAAATTTAAACAACTGATTATTTTACATTGCAATATCTGTGCCAAACATATTATTGTGTTCTTGCTCAAGCATATTTAACAGCCGCGCGGCAGGCTATTATAACTTGCAAAGACAATGTAAAGCAGCAAATATCGACTTTCCTCCCTATAAAACAACAGAGTTTTTTAACACACCGCCACCAATAAACAAGCTTATTCAATATTAAAAATGATTACTCAATTGTATACATGTATATAAATCTTCTCATCATTTTTTCATTCTTAGCAAAAAGAAAGTCGCTTGAAGCGACTTTCTTTTTGCTATTGTCACTTATGAAAATTACACGGTACTGACCTTGTCATATAATATAAATTTACACTTTAATTAAACAATGATTTATTCACGGGTCTATCGTAAGCATAATTTCCCGGATCATAAAAAAACGGTTATCCCCAAAAGGGAAAACCACTTAAAAACACGTTTTCTATAAGAGTCAACCGAATGGGGTATAACGACATCAATTCCATCTACATAGAGGTGCTTGCATATTAAAGATAGTATCTTACTCTGCTCTTATCCAAATAATATCTGACGATAGGACCGTGAAAACATTCTAAAACCAAATTTCTCCGGCTTCTTGACATTTTCCAATTCCCTTATTGTTCTAACGATCATCCCGGCTGTTACTGTGGCACCTCGCCAGATCATCTCAGGATCAACATTTAAATCCAAACCCCATTCCCTCTCCACAGCTATATTAAAGGAAACCGTCAAATCCCCAACAGGCAAAAGTTTTTTCTTAATCCCGGTACCAGGGTAACAACGTCCTCTTCTGATTCTGATTTTACCCAGATTCTCTTCCCTGCCGGACATAGCATCAAAAGCTATCACAAAATGTTCTCTGGGTATCCCGGCCGCATACGTGCTCAGATTCTTAGCATGCACCGGCTGGCCTATCATCCCAAGTATATTTTTCATGCCCATATCGCTTAATAAACTGCCTACCAGGGGACCATATATGTCAGCTAATACCCTGTCAGTACCGATACATAGAAATGTAATCTCCCGTTCAGGAGGCAGCAGCTTCTTTAATTTTTCACACATTTTCATACAGGCATTTTTTTTTCGACAATCAATAAGAAATTCTTTTCGCACAACCATATCCTGCATAATTAGGTACTTTCCTTTCAGAATGAAATTAAATGGGCCGATTTAATACACTGTTCTAAAAAGTTGAACTATTTAGAAACATCTTAACACATTTTTATTATTTTGTTTACTAGAATTTACACTATTTATTACAATACACAGTAATGAATCAAGGAATAATAGTATTAACGTCGAATAATAAATAGACCGCTTGCTTTAATTCACACCGAAAGGATGATAGCATGAGCAAAGTTTTACATAATATACTGGAAACAATTGGCATGACACCGGTTGTCCGGTTAAATAAAGTCGCTGATGACTGCCCGGCAAAATTGCTGGCCAAGCTGGAAATGTTTAATCCCAGTGGCAGTTCAAAAGCCAGAGCTGCTTACGGAATGCTGCTGGAAGCAGAAAAGGAAGGCATTATAAAACCGGGCATGGTCATTGTGGAACCGACCAGCGGCAATCAGGGCATTGCTTTAGCCATGGTTGGCGCAGTAAAAGGATACAGAATTATCATTGTTATGCCGGATTCCATGAGTATGGAACGCAGGATGCTGGCCCGCGCTTACGGAGCAGAAGTTGTTCTTTCACCGGCCAGTGAAAATTTAGAGGGAACTGTTCGCAAAGCCCAGGAGATAGTTGCATCCACGCCTAACTCCTGGATGCCCAACCAGTTTGCCAATCCCTCCAATCCCAGGTATCATGCCAGAACAACCGCACAGGAAATTTTAGAACAAATTGAAGGACCGATAGACGCACTGGTGGCGGGAGTCGGAACAGGCGGTACCCTTACAGGGATTGCCAGAGTATTGAAAGAAGTATACCCTTCAATAAAAGTATACGCGGTAGAACCAGCCAATTCCGCCGTCATTGCCGGTGAACAACCGGGACAGCATAAACTGCAGGGAATAGGAGACGGGTTTGTTCCGGAAAACCTGGATATGGACATACTTGACGCTCCCTTGTCAGTGAGCGACGGGGATGCATATATGATGACACGCCGGCTGGCCAGAGAAGAAGGCATTCTGGCCGGCATATCCAGCGGGGCAGCCGTATACGCGGCTAAACAAATCGGCCACAGACTGGGCGAAGATAAAAAAATTCTAATCATTTTACCTGATACAGGGGAAAGATACTTGAGCACAGATTTATATAAAGAAGAGTGAGTATAAAATATTAACCGCAATAAAATTGCCCTTAAAAACCAGAGCATTTTTATTGCGGTAGTTTTTATCTGCCCACCTGGGCTCTCTTAGCCAAAATATTATATAGTTTAGCATATTCCTGGGCGGAAGTGTCCCAGCTGTAATCCATTGACATAGACTGCCTGACAATTTTCTGCCAAACTTCCTGCTGCTTGTAGAAACCAACTGCCCTGCTAACAGTATAAAGCATGTCATGCGCATTATAATTAGCAAAACTAAAACCGTTTCCTTCTCCGGTATTTTCATTATATGACAATACCGTGTCTTTTAAGCCCCCTGTTTCCCGGGCAACCGGCAGGCAGCCGTAACGCATGGCTATCAACTGCGACAAACCGCAGGGCTCAAAGAGTGAAGGCACCAGCAGCATATCCGAACCGGCATAAACCCTGTGAGCCAGAGAATTATCAAAATAAATATTTGCAGATACCTTTTGTGGAAACCAATAGGCCGCATTTCTAAACATATTCTCGTAAATCGCCTCACCTGTTCCCAGTACCACCAGTTGAACATCCAGATCCAACATCTCACCTAAAACTCTGGCCACCAAATCCAGCCCTTTTTGACCGACCAATCTTGAAACAATTGCAATCAGAGGAATCTCAGGGCGCTCAGGCAAACCCAAATACTGTTGCAAAGAAGCCTTGTTTTGTAACTTTTTGTCCAGAGAATCAGCATTATAGTTTACAAATATATGCGGGTCAGTAAGCGGATTATATTCCTCATAATCAATGCCGTTGATTATACCGTATAACTCATGGCTGCGGCGTCTTAACAACCCGTCCAGCCTCTCCCCGTAAAAAGGAGTTTGAATTTCATACATATAATTTTGACTGACGGTAGTGATAATATCTGAATAAACTAAACCAGCCTTAAGATAACTGACGTCACCGTAAAATTCCAAACCCTCTGCATTGAAGTGCTCATAAGACAAGCGGAATAGATCCCATAAGATGCCATGGGGAAAAATCCCCTGGTATTTCAGGTTGTGCACGGTAAATATAGTTTTCAAACGGCCGCATATAGCATTATACCTGTACTGCGTCTTTATTAATGCGCTTACCATACCGGCGTGCCAATCGTGACAATGTATAATCTGAGGTATAAAGTGTATATGAGGCAAACAATCAAGCACCGCCCGGCAGAAAAAAGCATAACGCTCAGCTTCATCATAAAAACCGTAATAACCCTGTCTTTTGAAATAATATTCATTGTCGACAAAATAAATAGGTACTCCCTGATAGTTTACTTCTTGAATGCCGCAGTACTGGTGTCTCCAGCCAACATCTACAATTCTGCTATGAACAGTTACGGCATCTTCAGTATAAATATCCTGAATATCGCCGTACTTGGGAATCATCACACGAACATCAACGCCTAATTTTCTCAGGTACTTGGGCAAAGAACCAACCACATCTGCTAAACCACCGGTTTTAGCAAAAGGAAAAGCTTCTCCGGCTACAAACAGCACTTTCATTATATGCCTCACCTGTTTCCTGTTGTTTAATCTAAAACATATTTTAAACTACAGTCTCCAAATCGATAACTATAGGATAATTTTTCACCCCGTTCAAACGGGTCCCGCAAGTTACAGTAACCATCTTATCAGTTATTATGTTTTCTATAAAAGCATTTTCACGGATTTCTGTTTTTTGCATTAATATACTGTCTTTAACATAGGCGCCTTTGTGAATTTTTACCCCGCGAAACAGGATACTGTTTTCCACAGTACCGTCAATAACACAGCCATTAGCTACAATAGAATTAATTACATTGGCATTGCTCAAGTATTTTACTGGTGCTTCATCTTTTACTTTAGTATATATTAAACCCGGTTTAAAAAATAACTGCCTCATTATCTCGGGTCTCAGCAAATCCATACTGTATTTATAGTAGCTGTTAATAGAGTATATTTTAGCCCAGTAACCTTGATATTCATAACTCTGCATATTCAGCATACCAATGTTCCTTATAAAACCATCCCTGACTAAATCATAATAACCACGTGAAATACAAGCATCCATAACTTCTAACAAAAAGGATTTTTCCATAATAAACATATCCAGACTTATCTTTGCTCTGCTGGATTTATCCGGACTAACCTTCATATCTATAACTCTGCCGTCTTCTCTTGTTTCCAATACACTATACTGAGAATAATCCAAAATATTTTCATCCGGTTCTTTACAAATAACAGTTATATCCGCCTTAGTATCAAGGTGGTGCTGAAAAGCTTTCCGGTAGTCTATATTGCAGACAATATTCCCCCCGGTAATAAGCACATGTTTTTGACTGCTTCTATGGATATAATTCAGATTGATGTATATATTTTGCAAGTCACCTTTTAAAGAATTAATAGTTGCATTAATGTCTTCCGGAGGAAATAAGAACAGGCCATCCCTCTTGCGATCCAAATCCCATTCCTTTCCTGATCGCAGATGATTCATCACTGAACGGTATTTATTTCTGGTAAAGACACCTACATTATGCATGCCGGAATTAACCATACTGGACAAAACAAAGTCGATTACCCGGTACCTGCCCCCAAAAGGAACGGAAGCAACAGGGCGAAAATGAGTAATTCCCTTCAGCAATCCTTCCGCCTCAACTATATTTATGATTCCCATAACATCTTTCATATCTATACGCCTCGCTTCCGGTCACTTATTTTGCCAGATCACAGCCATTCCCTCTTTGGCCTGCCGGTATTACCGTGCCTCTGGCAATCATACCGTTCCCCCCCACCACAGTAATGTCGCATCCGGAGCAACGATGCTCAACTTCTGCCTGGCAAATGCCAATACGACAATAATCTTGAATAACTGTAGCTTCACAAATAATAGACTTATAAATTTTCACATGAGAACCGATAATGGCATTGGGCATGATGATTGAGTCCTTTATTTCTGCACCTTCACCAATATAAACTCCAGGAAATATAACAGAATTATGCACATTGCCGCGAACAAAACATCCTTCATTAATTAACGAGCAAGTTACTCTGGCTGTAGAAGAAATGTAATGAGCGGGCATTGTGGGATTTTGTGAATAGATACGCCATTTGGCATCGTAAAGATCCAGTGCCGGCTCATCCTGCAGCAAATCCATATGGGCCTGCCACAAACTTTCAATAGTACCTACATCTCTCCAATAATCTTTAAACGGGTAGGCAAAAAGCCTTTGTTCGCACTGCAGCATTTTGGGAATAACATTTTTACCAAAATCATTATCGGAGGCAGGATCATGCTCATCCTCTTCCAAATATTTGACCAGCAGTTCCCAGTTAAAAACATATACACCCATCGAAGCATAATTGCTTTTAGGAACCGGAGGCTTCTCTTCAAACTCAGTAATGCGCCCGTTTTCATCAGTACTCAATATACCGAAATTACTGGCATCCGACCAAGGCACCTCAATAACCGCGATAGTTGCATCGGCGTTCTTTTCTTTATGCCATTGCAGCATTAAAGAATAATCCATTTTGTATATATGGTCGCCCGAAAGTACGAGTAAATACTTTGGTCTGAACTCATCTATAAAATTTATATTTTGATAAATTGCATTGGCTGTTCCTTTATACCACTCCTTACCTACCTCTCTCTCATACGGGGGAAGCAAGGTAACTCCACCGTTTTTGCGATCTAAATTCCAGGGACTGCCAATGCCTATATAGGAATTTAGTTTTAAAGGCTGGTATTGCGTCAGCACACCCACAGTATCAAGTCCGGAATTGCAACAATTGCTCAAGGTAAAATCAATAATCCTGTATTTACCGCCAAAAGGTACTGCCGGTTTGGCCAGATTTTTAGTTAAAATCCCCAAACGACTGCCCTTCCCTCCCGCTAAGAGCATCGCGACACATTCCTTGCGCATTTTTTCCCCTCCCTGTGCATGATTGTTTTGTCTTTATCCTCTTCAAATATACAACAGCCAAAGGTGGAATAGTTATTCTCATAGAATGTGGCAAACCGTGGTATGGGAATTCATCGGCAAAAATCAAGCGGTTATTCTTTTGTCCTGATCCACCGTATTTTTCATTATCACTGTTAAACACTTCCTGATAGACCCCCGCCTGCGGGACCCCAATAAGGTAACTGTCTCTAACGACAGGTGTAAAGTTGCATACAACTATGATAAAATCCTCCTCATTGCTGGCCCTGCGTATAAAAGTGATAATACTTCTCTCGCTGTCATGCGGGTCGATCCAGGAGAAACCGTTCCAATTACCGTCCTCTTCCCATAAACATCTTTCATCTAAATATATATGATTTAAGTCCTTAACATAAGAATGCAGTTTACCATGCATTTCATAAACCAGCAGGTGCCAATCCAAACTTTCTTTATAAGACCACTCAATAAACTGCCCGAATTCTCCGCCCATAAAAAGTAACTTTTTACCGGGATGGGCCATCATATAAGCGTAAAGAAGTCTTAGATTGGCAAATTTCTGCCAGTAGTCACCGGGCATCTTATTAATTAAAGATTTTTTTCCATGGACTACCTCATCATGAGACAGAGGGAGTACATAATTTTCAGAAAAAGCATACATTAAGGAAAATGTTAATAAACTGTGCTTGTCTTTTCTGTATAGAGGATCGGATTTCATATAATCCAGTATGTCGTTCATCCAACCCATATTCCATTTATAATTATAACCCAACCCCCCCAGATAAGTGGGATAGGTTACCATAGGCCAGTGAGTTGCTTCTTCAGCAATCATTAAAGCTTCCGGGAAATTCTCAAATATAACCAGATTTAATTTTTTCATAAACTCAATAGCTTCCAGGTTTTCCGGGCCGTTGTACTTATTAGGCAGCCATTGGCCCGGCTGTTTGCAGTAATCCAGATATAATATATACGCTACTGCATCAACTCTTAAACCGTCAATATGATATACATCAAACCAAAAATAAGCATTGGAGATAAGAAAGCTCCAAACCTCGTTCTTGGAAAAATCAAAGTTGGCTGTACCCCACTGAACGTTCTCTCCCCGCAGGCTGTTCTCGTTTTCATACAGGGCACTGCCGTCATATCTTCTAAGCCCACAGTCATCCTTGCAAAAATGTGCCGGTACCCAGTCTAAAATAACCCCCAGTCCTTTTTGATGGCAACAGTCTACAAAATACATAAAATCATGGGGATTTCCATACCTGCTGGTTACGGAAAAATAACCTGTAGCCTGGTAGCCCCAGGAACCGTCATAAGGGTGCTCAGAAACCGGCAGCAGTTCAATATGAGTGTAACCCATCTCATAGACATAATCAACTAATTGCTGAGCCAGATCCCTGTAACTCAAAGAACGGTCATTTTGATCCGATTCATACACATTCTCGCCTGTCTCAGGCAAGCCACACCTCCAGGAACCTAAATGAACTTCATATATATTCATGGGACATTTATAAATTGAACGGCTGTTTTTATGTTTATACCAGCAAGCATCCTGCCAGTGATAACCGTGCAATGAGGCAACCCTCGAGGCAGTACCTGGCCTGCGCTCCGAAAAAAAAGCGTAAGCATCCGACTTTAAAAAGACCTCACCTTGATAGGTAATTATTTGGTATTTATATAAATCTCCTTCTCGCAAACCTGGTACAAAAAGTGACCATATACCGGAGTTGTCCAGCTTCACCATCTCATGAGAATCACCCTGCCAGTTGTTGAAATCACCGACAACTCTTACACTTCCGGCATTTGGGGCCCATAAAGTGAAGCGCACACCGGCTTGCCCGTTCTGCTCAACAATATGAGCGCCAAAAATTTTGTAGCTCTGGTAGTGCGTACCTTCATGAAATAAATATAAATCATAATCACTAACGGAAAAGCCGTTCATGTAATGATCACATCCGCCTTTGTTTTGATGTCTATTCACAATAAGATTACAAAAGCTTTTTATACTCCAGGAAATTATACTTATGATAATTCTGTGGATAAATCATTGTTTAATGTTGTGCAAATTTATATGGTATGAGCAGGGTTAGTATCGCATAATTTCTATCGAGCACAAGCGCCTGTGGCTGCTCGATAGTCGCTTAAAACGACTTTCTTGATAAAATGCCAAAACCTTATAATTTAATTATACAACAATTTTGTGAAAAACATAGCATATGAGGATTTTTTATTAAGTTAAATCTTGAAGTTGTGCAAACAAATTCTATTCATAATGGGAACCAAACTTTTTTCAATACTAAACGACAACTCACGATAGCCAGCCCGGTTGGGATGATAGCCATCAACAAAATAACGGGGGTCTCCCATTCCCCCGGGTGCCAGTAAAGGAGTGTAAAAGTCCAGCAACGGCAGGTGATTCTCCTCCGCATAATTCCTAATCCAGTTGCGCATAATTTTTAACTCGGTCTCAACGCTATAAAGTTCCTCCGGCGATACCTCCGATAAAATTCCCTCACCGGTTACAGCAGCCGGTAAGCCGAGCGCAGGACAAATTCCCGCAGCAAAAGATTGCTCAACCATATAAGCTATGGCTGAACCAACACTTTCAGAAGCTGCTCCCATAAAAGCATCATTTGTACCACCAAGAATAACAACCAAGGCAGGCCGGCAGCTAATAACATCCCGTTCAAAGCGAGAAGCCATCTGGCTTAAAGTATCACCATTAACTCCCTTATTGATCATTGTTACGCCCAACCTGTCGGCCAATAATTTTACCCAGGAAACCTGAGAATCATAAGGATATCCATAGGTTATACTGTCCCCCAGACAAACTGTATTATTCCTGTTAATAAGCTGCTCAAGCCTTTTTCCCACTTTTTGATCGGCTGTTGCAAAAACAACCCGGCCCAGAACGGAGCCTACTGCCAGGTGCCGCCTTACCTCAGCCAACAAGATATCCTCTATTGGACTGCTGCCTGCCGGCTGGCTGATACTAAACTGAACCAGCACGCTGGATACCTTCAAGCTTTCCAGCTGTTCAAGAATCTTTGTCAAAGTTCTCCTGATGTTTTGAGTGAAGTCAGGCGAGCATATCATCACCTGTTCACTAAATATAGGGTTAATCTCATCCCCAACAAAAATTTCATATTTATCTGTTTCATTTTTCTTTATAAATAGCTTAATTACCGCATCAGCCCGCAGTTGGCCAGATTCCCCCCACACTTCCAGCATACCTTCCACCCCCGTTTCAGGGTTCCCTGCTCCGAAAGATTTTTTGTTTTAGAGCTTCTTCCTGGCCAGCTTCTTTTTAATGGAAGTAAAGCCCAGATAAATAAGCGATAGAATTATGGCCACTACCGGCAAGCCTATCTGAAGCTTACCGCTGATATAACTCCATCTATGTCCAAAAAATATACCAATCCCTAAATACAGACCTCCCCAAAGCAAGGCAAATATAAAATTATACAAAATAAACCTGCCTAATCCCAAACGGCTGATTCCCGCCAGGTAAGGTGAAACATTACTCAGACCGGGAATAAACCTCCCCAAAATAATAAAAACAGCAGATGAGTGTTTTAACCTAACCTGAGCTTGATTGAGATCGCGGGGTGAAAAATTTAGATATTTGCCGCAGCGCTGAAAGAACGGTTCCCCCACGTATCTGCCCAGGAAAAAAGCTACTATAGAGCCAAGAACAAAAGCCGCTACGGCAGAAAAAAGCGCATGGTATAAATTTAGCCTGCCCTGTCCTACCATAAAACCCGCAAACACTACCATTATCCCACCAGGAAAGGGTACTCCTAATGATTCTATGAATATAGCGATAAATAAACCGGCAACACCCAAAGTTGACAGATAGTGCATCATCATTTCCTTCACTGAATACTCCCCCTAATTTCACAGCTACAAATATTATGATCCATATGACTGCTGCTTATGAAATCAAGGAAAGGCTTTGAAATTATAAATCGCACACAATATGCTTTATATGCTGATGTTTTAAAAAATATGAATAATTAAAAGTGCAATATCCTGCCGCACGAACACCTTAACTTCTTTCGAAGCAGCCACAGGCACTTATGCTCGATGGAAATTACGCGGTGTCAACCCTGCTTATGCTACATAAATTTGCGCAACATTAACCAATGATTAATCCACAAAATTATCATAAGCATAATTTCCTAAAGTATCAAAAAAAATGCATCCCCTATAAAGAAGACGCAATATTTTTTATAATACCCTGGCCTCACCGCTATAGATCAGGCCTCTGCGCCCGTCTACCGTAACAATCTGCCCTTCAGGCAGAATACCTACCGCCCCGTCAACTCCGACAATCACCGGTATGCCAAACTGCAGGCCAACAATAGCAGCGTGTGAAGTTAAACCTCCTACTTCAGTAATTATAGCTCCCGCCTTCTGTATAGCCGGCATATAATCCCTATCAGTCGACTCGGCCACCAGAATATCGCCCTGCTGAACATTTTCCTGGGCATCCTTTACCGTACGCACAATTCTCACTTTACCGGTAACAGCACGCGCACCTATACCGGTGCCCCTGGCCAGGATATCTCCCACAGTGTGAACTCTGATTAAATTAGTCGTGCCGTGTATACCTACCGGAACACCGGCGGTAATTACCAGCAGATCACCTGACTTAATTAAACCGGCAGCCAGCGTAAAATTAACCGCTGTTGAAATCATCTCATCAGTGGTTTTCGTTGGCACGGTCAAGATTGATTTAACCCCCCAGACCAAAGCCATTTTTCTGGATATGCTCTCTACAGGCGTTACCGCTATAACCGGTGCCTTGGGACGATATTTAGAAACCATAATGGAGGTATAACCGGTCTGTGTGGCCGTTATAATGGCCGCTGCCCCCAAATCCTGGGCCATTGCACAGGTGGCATAACTTATCGAATCCGTTACGGTACGGGTCTGCACCTGTCTTTTTTTACTTAAAATTTCTTCATAATTAAGTGACTGTTCCGAGCATTCCGCTATCCTGGCCATAGTTTTGACGGCTTCCACAGGGTGTTTGCCAATAGCGGTTTCCCCCGACAGCATGATGGCATCTGTCCCGTCAAAAATGGCATTGGCCACATCACTGGCTTCAGCTCTGGTTGGACGGGGATTTTGTATCATGGACTCCAGCATTTGGGTAGCGGTAATCACCGGCTTTCCAAGCCTGTTACACTTTTCGATAATTCTCTTTTGCAGCAAAGGAACCTCTTCGGCAGGTATCTCTACTCCCAAATCACCTCTGGCTACCATAATACCATCGGCAACCTTGATGATATCAGAAACATTATCCACACCTTCCCGATTTTCTATCTTAGCGATAATATCCAGATCAGCTCCCGCTTCCTCCAATACCTCACGTATAGCCAGCACATCAGAGGTCTTGCGCACAAAAGAAGCAGCAATAAAATCCATATTTTGTTTGATGCCAAATTTCAAATCGGAAATATCCTGCTCTGTCATAGCTGACAGGTTTACCTTTACCCCCGGTACGTTGACCCCTTTTTGACCGGTGAGTTGACCGCCGTTGACTATCTCACAGGTAATTTCCTTCTTGGAAGTGCTAAGAACCTTTAATTCTATTAAACCGTCCGCAATCAAAATAGTGTTGCCCGGCTCAACATCTGCCGGCAATCCTGAATAAGTAATATGTATATGTTCACTGTCTCCCAGTATTTCTTCAGTAGTCAAAACAAGCTTTTTACCCTCTTTTAAAGTAACAGGTTCCTCTTTGAACTTGCCAATTCTAATTTCCGGTCCCTTGGTGTCTAAAAGCAGGGCTATATTATACCCTCCCTCAATGGCAGCCTGTCGCACCAGTTTAATTCTCTTTTCGTGCTCTTCATAGGTACCGTGAGAAAAATTAAGTCTGGCTACATTCATACCTGCCTGCATCATTTTTTTTAATATTTCCACATCCTCGCAGGCTGGTCCTATAGTACAAACGATCTTTGTTCGGCGCACAAATTTCACCCCTTAAATTGATAAAATGTTTGCCAAATCATACATATCCATATCTATGGGTTTCTTTTTCAAGGCTGAATCTTCTATATCCAGGGCCACAATCTTGCCGGCCTGCATGCCGACCATCTTAAGAACCTCACCGTTTCTTAACAATTCCACTGCCTTTGCTCCCATACAGCTGCCTATTACCCTTTCATAAGCAGTCGGTGCCCCGCCTCTTTGCAGGTGTCCCAAAATAATTACTTTAGTGTCAAAACCTGTTTTTTCTTTAATCTGGCTGGCTACATCAAAACTGTCGGAAGCACCTTCCGCTACCAGTATAATACTATGCAGCTTACCTCTTTTATGACCCTGCATCAGTTTGTGACAGATGTCATTTATGGAAAAAGGCTTTTCCGGGATCAGTATTGATTCGGCACCTGCCGCCAGACCGGCAGTAAGTGCTATAAAACCCGTATCCCTGCCCATAACTTCAACTATAAAAGTGCGCTCGTGCGAGGTGGCAGTATCCCTGATCTTGTTTATTGCATCTACAACTGTATTTATAGCCGTGTCAAAACCTATTGAGTAGTCAGTGCCAACTATGTCGTTATCAATTGTTCCCGGCACACCAATGATAGGCAAACCGAATTCCTTATGAAATTGCCTTGCACCACGAAAGGAGCCGTCACCGCCAATAACGATTAGGCCCTGGATGCCAAATCTCTCAACATTTTCAAAAGCCTTTTTTCGTCCTTCAGGTGTCCGGAATTCTTCCGATCTGGCTGAAAATAACATTGTTCCGCCTCTCTGTATGATGTCTGCTACCGAGCCCAGGTTTAAAAGTGACATCTCCCCCTCAATAAAACCTGTATAACCACGTTTGATGCCGATAACCTCTATCCCATGATAAATTGCTTTCCTTGTTACTGCCCGGATAGCCGGGTTCATGCCGGATGAATCGCCCCCGCTGGTTAATACTGCTATTCTTTGCAATTTATATCCCTCCTCAAACAATATTAAAAATTATCCACGAATATAATATAATAGGGAATATTTTCCTCGTTCTACAAAAAACAGCCGTGGGATATATATTTATTATTACCCACAGCTGCTTGAATTTTTGTCAGTTAATATTTGGTTGCTGCCCTATTGCCGCAGAACCAATTTTGCGTATTTTGCTAAACCTGGCGGAGAGCAGTTCTTCTGCCGGCAATTCGCGCAAATGCTGCAAGTGCCGGGATACAGCTTCTTTGAGCAAAGCAGCCGCTTCCTCTCCGGCGCTGTGCGCACCGCCAAGCGGTTCTGCAATAATTTCATCGGCAATACCCAGTTCATAAACATCCCGTGCGGTTATTTTCATTATTTCAGCCGCATCTTTAGCACGTGAAGATTCCTTCCAGAGAATTATAGCGTAGCTTTCCGGTGAGATAATGGAAAATACGGCATGCTGCTGCATTAATATTCGATCCCCGGCGGCTAAAGCCAGAGCCCCGCCGCTGCCGCCCTCTCCGATAACTATGCTCACAACCGGCACTTTAATCTTCGACAGCAATACCAGGCTGCTGGCTATGGCTTCGGACTGTCCCCTTTCCTCCGCTCCCATGCCGCAATAGGCACCGGGAGTATCAATAAAACAGATAACCGGGCGGCCGAATTTTTCTGCCTGCCGGATTAAGCGCATTGCCTTCCGGTAACCTTCCGGGTGAGGCATGCCAAAATTTCTGGCCAAATTCTCCTTGGTTTCCCGACCTTTTAAAATACCTACGGCAGTAACAGGGTAACCGCAGAAGTAGCCGATGCCACCTGTGATTGCCGGGTCGTCTCCGTAACAGCGGTCACCGTGCAGTTCGATATAGTCATCTATAATCATATTTATATATTCCAAAGCATTAGGCCGGTTCGGGTGGCGTGCCAGCAAAACCGTTTGCCAGGGCGTAAGATTGCCGTATATGGACTTCTTCAGTTCCCGTGCCTTTTTATCCAGAATATCTATTTCTGATACTAAATCAATACCGGTCTGGCTGCTGAAATTCTTTAATTCAGAGATCTTTTCCACCAGTTCCAGTATAGGCTTTTCAAATTCTAAAACAGTGCCGGGCATTTTATTTCTCCTCCTGCCGGTGCAGCCTAAGCAATTTAGCTAAAAAAGATTTCATCTGCTGCCGGCTGACAATCTTATCAACAAAACCATGTTGACGGACAAATTCGGCTCTCTGAAACCCTTCAGGAAGCTTTTGACGTATAGTCTGCTCAATAACCCTGGGCCCGGCAAAACCAATTAAAGCTCCCGGCTCAGCAACAATGATATCGGCTGCAGAGGCAAAACTGGCACTTACACCACCGGTAGTCGGATCAGTCATAACAGAAATATACAAGCCGCCGGAAAGATCTAACTTTGCTAAAGCTGCAGTGGTCTTGGCCATCTGCATCAGTGACAATAACCCTTCCTGCATGCGCGCACCGCCGGAAGCGGTAAAAGCCAGAAAAGGCAATCCTTTTTCTATGGCGGTTTCCACGGCTCGCGTGAACTTCTCACCTACCACAGCACCCATACTACCCATAATAAAACGGGCGTCCATAATAGCCAGGACAACTCTTTGACCCTCAATGGCACCTTCACCGGTAACAATTGCTTCGTTTAATTCTGTTTTTTCTCTGGCAACAACCAGCTTCTCACTATAATCAGCAATACCCAGAGGATTCACCGAGATAAGTTCGCTGTCAAATTCATTAAAACTGTTTTCATCTATGGTCATCTGCAACCGTTCTCTGGAGGAAAGGCGAAAATGAAATCCGCATTTCTCACATACCTTGAAATTCTTATCAAGCTCTTTATTGTACAGTATTTCCCCACAGCGATCACATTTAACCCAAAGTCCTTCGGGAATTTCCCGTTTAGTTTCAGGATGTAAGGTAACATATTTTTGCTTGCGGAAAATATCTAAAACCAAAAACTCACTCTCCCCTGCGCTGAAAAACTAACCCAAATTAATAATATCCAAAGCCTCGTTTACCTCAGACTCAGGCACAAGAATTTCTACCGAGTAAACGGAATCAGGCTGTACCTGTCCGATAGGGCGTAGTTTCACCAGCAAACCCTCAGCGGTTAATTTGCGCTGAAGTTTATCAGCCACTTTCTGGTTTGGTGCAATATATACCACTGTCCACACAGCCTAAAGCCCCCCCACAAAAACATATATCACTGATATCTTTTCTACCTTAATAAATAAAATCCTCTATTTTTTAAAGAAGAAAGTCGCGTTAAGCGGCTTTCGAACAGCCAATCATAAGCATAATTTCTTAGAGTATAAAAAAGGTATATCCAGAGCCAAGACCCTGGATACTACTCATCTGTGTGCATCTTGCCATGTTTTGTTAATATTTCCGCCCGGCCTCTTATTTTTATAGCCGAGGTATGTTCTGTAAACTGGGCAATCATTACCTCGCCCTTATCAAGTTTCTCAGAATGATGAAATTTAGTATCCTTACCCCTGGTTAAACCGATAATGGTTACCCCGTTTTCCTTGGCCTTGATTACTACATATTCCTCATGGTTTTTACCATCCGGCACATTATCACCTCTGAATCATCATTTCCTTTTTTTTCAAGCATATCATATCACAACTTTACCTGTTTGACAAGCTAATCCTGCTTAAATTGGATAATTGCGCGCTAAATTATCGTTTTTTCATGCTTAAATCTGTTTTATAAAGAAACTGCTTCTTGAGCCGGGGCTTTTTGCTTTATCCTGACGTTAGAAACCCCAAGTACCTGCTCCAGTTCTTTGACCACTTCACTGTCCAAATTAACCCAATAGTTTTCCGAGGTTTTCGCTAATTTTTTCTCCTGCGGAAAATATAAGTATACATGATTATTACCCGGATAAGTTTGCAATATAAGCTGCACCTGTTTAACTGTCTGCATATCCCGCTTAATAAACTGCAGGTATAAATCCCCCTGTGTCGTTTTAACTAAAGAGGATACTTCCTCGGCAATTATTTTTATTTCCTCACCGGCCT
Source organism: Desulfofarcimen acetoxidans DSM 771 (assembly GCF_000024205.1). Taxonomy (NCBI): domain Bacteria; kingdom Bacillati; phylum Bacillota; class Clostridia; order Eubacteriales; family Peptococcaceae; genus Desulfofarcimen; species Desulfofarcimen acetoxidans. Next base: position 826,227 of record NC_013216.1, on the reverse strand, counting down.
GGTTTACTCTGCCCTTAACCAGTACGACCCTGTCAGGCTGCAGCAATTGCCGGTATTGTTTGAAGATACGCGGAAAAATCACCACTTCAACTACCCCGGTTAAATCCTCCAGATTGACAAAGGCCATAGCATCGCCTTTTTTGGTGGTTATCTGTTTGTAATTTATAATTAAGCCGCCCAGCGCCACTGTCTCGCCTTCGGTGAAATCCGGCAATTCCCCCGCATTAACAGTATCGTTTTGGCGTAATACCTCACGGTATTCGGCCAGGGGATGCCCACTGATATACAGTCCCAATGATTCTTTTTCCAGAGCCAGCATTTCACTGTAGAGATACTCAGCAATATCAGGCAATACAAAAGACAAATTATATTCTTCCTCTTCTTCCAAAAATTCAAAAAGCGACATTTGCCCGCTGTTTCTATCCCGCTGTGCCTGTTGGGCAATGCTCAGGCCGGTATCGACCACAGCCATAAGCTGGGCCCGCCTGTGACCCAAAGAATCAAAGGCCCCGCCTTTAATCAAACTCTCCAGCACTCTCCGGTTAACTACTCTGGTATCCAAACGGTTACAAAAATCAGCATAATTTTTGAACGGCCCGCCTTGCTCACGCATGGAAATAATCGAATAGACAGCTGCCAGCCCGACATTTTTCATTGCCGCCAGGCCAAAACGAATTTTATCGCCGACTACCGTAAAACCATCCCGGCTTTCATTGACATCGGGCGGCAAAACTACTATGCCCATGCGCCTGCACTCTTCAATATAGACTGCTACCTTGTCAGAGTTGTCTCTAACCGAGGTTAAAAGAGCAGCCATAAACTCTGCCGGGTAATTGGCCTTTAAATAAGCAGTCTGGTAAGAAACCAGTGCATAAGCTGCGCTGTGGCTCTTATTGAAGCCGTAACCGGCAAAAAACTCCATCAAATCAAATACTTTACCGGCGACTTCCGGGTCCACATCTTTTTTAGCCGCGCCCTCCATAAATTGAGAACGCAGACCGGCAATTACCTCCGGTTTTTTCTTGCCCATAGCCCGGCGCAAAAGATCCGCCTCACCCAGACTAAAACCGGCCAGGTCGCTGGAGATACGCATTACCTGTTCCTGGTAGAGGATAACCCCATAAGTGTCTTTCAATATCGGTTCCAGGATAGGATGCAAATAGGAAACCTTTTGCAACCCGTGCTTGTTTTTGATAAAATCGTCAACCATACCGCTGCCCAAAGGACCGGGCCGGTAAAGGGCCACCAGGGCCACAATATCCTCAAAAACCTCCGGTTTTAAATCGCGCAGAATAGCTCTCATGCCACTGCTTTCTAACTGAAACACACCAATACCCTCACCCCGGGATAAAAGATCAAAGGTATTTTTATCTTCCAGTGTAATTTTGTCAATATCCAGAGGGGAACCGGCTCTTTTATTTACCTCTGCCACAGCATCGGCTATAACAGTCAGGGTGCGCAATCCCAGAAGATCCATTTTTAACAGCCCCAGTTCTTCCACCGGTTCCTTGGCAAACTGGGTAGTTACCGGACCGTCCGTGGACTTATACAAGGGCAGGTAATGGGTCAAAGGCTGTTTGGTAATTACCACGCCGGCTGCGTGAGTAGAGGCATGGCGGGGCATGCCTTCCAAGCCTTTGGCAGTATCAATCAGCCTGCGCACTTCCGGTTCATTATTGTAAGCTTCCAACAAGTCCTGGTTCTCACTTAAAGCCTTCTCAATGGTCATATGCAGCTCGGCCGGCACCAGCTTGGCTACCCTGTCCACTTCACCGTAGGACATGGCTAAAGCCCGCCCGACATCACGAATAGCTCCTTTAGCCGCCATGGTACCGAAAGTGGCTATCTGGGCTACCCGTTCAGCCCCGTATTTCCGCACTACATATTCAATTACTTTATTCCGGCGTTCATAACATATATCTATATCAATATCCGGCATTGAGACACGTTCCGGGTTCAAAAACCTTTCAAACAGCAGGTCATATTTTAAGGGATCCAGGTTAGTAATTCCCAACACATAGGATACCAGGCTGCCGGCTGCCGAGCCGCGGCCAGGGCCCACCGGAACACCGTTTTGCCGTGCATAATCTATGAAGTCCCAGACAATTAAAAAATAAGCCGAATAACCCATTTGCTCGATAACGGATAACTCGAATTCCATTCTCTGCCTGACACTTTCCTCGGGTGCCGCCCCGTACCTGTCCAGCAAACCTTTTTCGCACAGTTCCCTTAAATAGCTTTCCACAGTATGCCCCTCCGGCACCTGGTAAAAAGGCAGGTGCAGTTGGCCAAACTCCATGCTTATCTCACACTTATCAGCTATTGACACTGTATTTTGCAGCGCTTGCGGCAGCTCAGGAAAAAGCTCCGCCATTTCCTCCGGGCTTTTCAGGTAAAACTCCTGGGATTGGAATTTCATTCTTTTAGGGTCATCCACTGTTTTACCGGTCTGGATGCAAAGCAATACATCCTGCATTTCAGCGTTTTCTTTAGCCACATAATGCACATCATTGGTAGCCACCAGCGGAATATTCAGCTCTTCGCTTATTTTTACCAGTTCCCGATTGGCTTTTTTCTGCTCGGGGAAACTGTGATCCTGGATTTCCAGGTAGTAATTGTCCTCACCAAAAATTTTCAGGTATTCAGCAGCGGCAGCCCTAGCCTGCTCAGGCAAGTCTTTTAAAATATACTCGGCCACTTCCCCGGCAATACAACCGCTCAAGGCAATCAATCCCTCACTGTACATAGCCAGAACTTCTTTATCCACTCTTGGCTTGTAATAGAACCCTTCAGTGAAACTTATGGAAACCAGGTTGAGCAGATTTCTGTAGCCTGTTTCATTCTTAGCCAGCAATACCAGGTGGTAGAGGTTGTCATCCACTCTGGGTGTGCGATCATGCCTGCTGCGCGGCGCCACATAAACCTCACAGCCCAGGATAGGCTTGATGCCTTCCTTTTTACAGGCCTTAAAAAAGTCCACCACCCCGAACATAACCCCGTGGTCAGTTATGGCCAAAGCAGACATGCCCAGGGATTTGGCCTTTTTCACCACTTCTTTAATCCGGGCCGCCCCGTCCAGCAAGCTATACTCAGTATGCACATGAAGATGAACAAAAGAAGGCAAAAACACCCCTCCGATCTTCCAGCGTTTGATATAATTCTACCATTATATTTCTACCTTTAACAGAACTTTTCCTACCGGGTAACCAAGAAAGTCGCTTAAAGCGACTTTCGAGCAGCCACAAGTGCTAGTTGGAAATTATGTAATACTAACCTTAACGTATCCACGGATTTATAATAAGCATAATTTCTTAGAGTACAGGAAAGGCCCCTGCCTTTAACAGCAGCGGCCTTTAATTTCTTATGCTTTTATTCCGTACTGGGCAATTTTCTTGTACAACCAGGCCCGCGATATGCCCAGAATCTTAGCAGCCTGCATCTTATTGCCGTTAGTGACTGAAAGGGCGTCGGCAATGGCTTCTTTCTCCACCTGTTCGAGCAGCGAGGGAAGCGACTTATTAATTGAGTGCCGTTTGCTCTTACCGAATTTTTGCAAATAAGGCGGCAGGTGCATCACATCAATGATATGCCCGTCAACCAGATTAAAAGCTCTTTCCACCACATTTTCCAACTCCCGCACATTGCCCGGCCAATTGTAATTTTCAAAAAGCTCAAGGGCATCAGCGGAAAGACCTGTTATATTGAGACCAAAGGCATGATTATATTTAGCCAGAAAATATTCAACCAAGTCTTTTAAATCATCTATCCTTTCACGCAAGGAGGGTATTTGCAGTGTGACTACATTAAGGCGATAATACAAATCTTCCCGGAAAGTATTGTCTGCAATCATTTGCTCCAACGGCCGGTTGGTAGCGGCAACAACCCGTACCTCAACATGACGGGCACGGTTATCGCCCAATCTCTCTATTTCCTTCTCCTGAAGCACTCTTAATAGCTTGGCCTGCATTAAAAGCGGCATATCCCCTATCTCATCAAGGAAAATAGTGCCCCCGTTAGCCTGCTCAAATTTGCCTATTTGCCCGCCTTTTTTAGCTCCGGTGAAAGCCCCTTCCACATAGCCGAATAATTCCGACTCCAACAGGTTTTCCGGTACAGCGGCGCAATTAACCTTAACAAACGGGCCCAGGCAGCGATTAGATCCAACATGCAGGGAATGAGCCAAAAGCTCTTTACCTGTACCGCTCTCACCGCGAATCAATACAGTGGAGGGACCTAAAGCCACCCGCCTGACTGTTTCTTTCAGCCGCAGCATGGGATGACTTTTACCTATTAGATTGTCAACTGTATAGCGGGCACTGGCCCACTGTTCAGGCTCACCTTTAATACGCCTTTGTGAAGAATAGACTGTTTTAGCCGAGGTAATGAACTGATTGACATCCCTGAACATTACCTTGCTGACGGCACCGATAATCCGCCCGTCTTTATTTATCGGGTAGCGCATAACCACTGCTTCCCGTCCTTTAACTCTCAAAACCTCGCCGATTTGCGTTTTACCTGTTTGAGATACAAGATGCAATTCTGTCTCAGGAATTACTTCTTTTATATGCCTTCCGATAGCATCTTCAGGGTTAATATCGATCAACTCAGCATATGCTTTGTTCAGCGTTATGACATACCCTTCCTTATTGACTACCAGGTAACCGTCATGTCCTGTATCTATTATGGTTTCTAAAGTTGATTTCATCTCATTGACAGAATTCAGCTCGTTGGCTATCTGCTGCAATTCCGTAATGTCCTGTGCCACACCTACTGCTCCGACAACCTTGTTGTCATGTAAAATCGGAGTCCTGTTAACAATATAAAGAGAATTTCCCTGTACAAATTTACGACCTATATGCGAATTACCGGTTTTTAAAACCTTTAACAAACCGGTCATGGGGACTACCTCCGATACAAAGCGTCCCATCGCTTTTTCCGCCGGAACCTTAAACAGCCGTTCACAACCGTGGTTATAAACAATAATTTTGCCGGAATAATCAACAGCAATTACAACATTGTAAATGGCATTGAGAACCGGCACTTCTTTTACTATCAGTTCGTGCGCATGAAAATCATGTGCCTGTACGGCTTCCCTGGAAGATCCCTTTGCAATTGCGGCTGCTTTCCCTGCTGTCACGCAAATCACCTCATTAAAAACTATCCTATGCGGGTAATCGAAGACATAATTTATTATAATTTCGACACTATTCTATAAATTCCTGCAAAAATATCAATTCAAACAGAGAAAATTTGACTGCGCATAACTTTATCCAGGTGAGCCAGCGTATTGCACTCAAACATACGGGACTGCTGTTGAAAAATAAAGACTGATTTATATTGTATCCATTCATTTCTGGGCAAAGTATTCAGCCATATTACACCCCTGAGGTTCTTTTTCATCTGCTTCAGGCGAAAAGCAGCCTGTTCAACCGCCAGAGTTTTTGTATCGCTCATAATTATCAAATATGTTTCACTTGTTAATAAATTTTGATATCTCTGCCCAAAAGTCTCTAATGACCGGTTAAAATCGGTTGCCTGACCCCATATGCCGCTCTGGTTGATGATTTCAGTCATGGTATCAGCAAAACCTTTTTTTCTTTTAAACATGGGGGTTATGCGTTCCAGATCCTCAGAAAAAATAAAACTTTCAATATCTTTCACCGCGTTGGAAAGACCGTATATAAACTGGATCACAAACCTGGCGTAGCGGGCCATGGAGGCAGATACGTCACAAATCAATAACAGGCGCGGCTTTTGAATCCTTTTGGCCCGGTAGCGCAGTTCCAGAGGAATGCCCCCGTAACTTATATTCTGGCGAATGCTGCGCCGGATGTCTATGGTTTTTTTCATTTTACTGAACCTGGTACGGCGGGAAACTCTTGTTACCAGCTTCTTGGTCATCTTTTTGATCAGGGACATGACACGGGGCAAGTTTTCATCCGAAATATTCTTCATATCCTGATACATTATATTATCGCCCGCGTCACGGAAAAACTCGGCGCTTACTCTTTCGATTACCTCATCCATCTCTTCCTCGCCGGTTAACCTGTCTGGAGCAAGAGGCTCCGGCTCATCGAAATCCTCATTATTCTTCAGCATATGATAACGCCAGAAATTTAAGGAAGATTCGGCCACCTGAGCTATCAAAGTATCAGGATTGTTGATATTATTGCCCTGGAAACTGGTCAGGATTTCTTTTAATCTTTGCTTTTCTTTTTCCGGCAGGTGAGCATAAGTTTCTTTCTGCTCCCTGGTCAGCCTGATATTCTTCAATAATTCCTCACTCCAGGGAAACTCTCCGTCCTGCATACTGGCCAAAAAGTCCTCCTCTGCTTCCTGCAGGCTGGCCAGACGATCCTGCTCGGCCAACTTCTCTTCCAGGCGCAGGCTGGCTTTTTCTTCAGGCGGGAGAAAGAAATTATTAAAAGCCAGGTCAAAAATTCTATGTTCCATTTCCCCTTTGACCAGAGTGCCTCTTAAAGCTGCTCTAACTTGATCTCTGTCCATGATGTTAATTATGGATAAAGCCCTTAAAGCATCTATGGTTTCTGAGGCGCTCACCCGGACATCCAAATGTCTCAGGATATGTGCAAACCTGGCTACCATATACTCCAAAGATTTATTATCCTTGCTGCTTATTTCTGAAAGAATTTGAGTATACTTTTGATTGTTCATCCGCACCTCCCGGCCTGCATCTAATGCCCGTGGCCGCTGCAATGGCATTTTGACTGTTCAAGGGAGTTTCCCTTGGCCGGCTTGGACTGAACTTTTTCCGGGTTATCCCTGGCGGCAACTGCTACGCTGTCCAAACCGGCCCTTTGTATTGTTTGCATATCCTCATTATTCTTCAATAATACACTTAAAGTCTGCGCCAACACCTTCTCATCAATGGAACTGGCACTTAAAGCAACCAGCGCTCTGGCCCAGTCTATCGACTCTGAGATAGAAGGCTGCTTGATCAAATCAAGATTATTTCTGATATAGCCTACAGCTCTGGCCACCTGCAGGGAAAGCTTTTCTCCCGCCTCGGGAACTTTGGTCCTTAAAATCTTTACTTCTTTTTCTACTGAAGGGTAATTTATATAGAGATAAATGCAGCGCCGTTTTAATCCGTCAGAGATTTCCCTCTCCCCGTTGCTGGTCAGAACAACTATGGGTATGTTGCGGGCAGTCAAAGTGCCCAGTTCAGGTATAGAGACCTGAAAATCCGACAGTATTTCAAATAAAAAGGCTTCAAAGGGTTCATCAACCTTGTCGCACTCATCAATCAGGAGCACAGCCTTTTCCTTGGACCTAATGGCTTTTAAGAGAGGCCTTTCCAGCAAATACTCTTCATTAAACAAATCATTTTCTATATCGCTGCATGCTTCCTGGCCCCTTAGAATTTGAATTTTTAAAAGTTGACGCTGGTAATTCCACTCGTAAAGAGACTTATTTTCATCCAGACCTTCATAGCACTGCAGGCGGATTAGCTTTAAACCAAAAGCCTGGCTTAATACCTTGGCAATTTCCGTTTTTCCAACACCCGGCGCCCCTTCCACCAGAAGCGGTTTCTCCAGTTTCAGGGATAAGAATATGGTCGTAGCCAAATCCATATCACAGATATAGCCTTGCTCTTCTAAAGTTTTTTGTAATTCGTTAACCGTTATATCCATTAAATCACCTCAATTACATATTTTTAAATATTTAGTAAGAAGATTAATTATGTTTAACCTTCCCTGTTAAGGCTTCGTACAAGTACCTTGCAATTGCGGGTTGACCCTGCCTGCTGTCTCTAAGCCGGCAAAAGCCTGCTGTCTTAAGGCTTCATATAAAACAATAGCTACAGAATTGGCTAAATTTAACGAGCGGGCGTCAGAAACCATGGGTATGCGCACACAGTTCCCGCTGTTGGCCTGCAATAAACTTTCCGGCAATCCTCTGGTTTCCTTGCCAAATACCAAGAAATCACCAGGACCGTACTCAACATCACAATAGTGCCTGGCAGCCTTGGTACTGACATAATAAAAAGTGCCAAGCGGGTATTTTTCCTTTAAAGCCTCAAAACTGTCGTGATAATATATCTCTACTAAATACCAGTAATCCAGACCCGCCCGTTTTAAATATTTATCCTCAGTAGAAAACCCCAAAGGGCGCACCAGATGCAAAACAGAAGAGGTAGCGGCACAGGTGCGCACGATATTGCCTGTATTGGCTGGAATTTCCGGTTCAACTAAAACAATATGCAAATTTTATGTCCCTCCAGCAGCGTGGCTGAACTAGCTTCAATAAAAGCTTACCCCGCGTATCAGTTATTTTTCAAGATATATTCTGTGTAATGTTAAAAAACGCTGCCAGGTGGTTGCAACGGGTTACTTGGGCACAAATCACTGAGAAAACAAGAACTGCAGAGAGGCTTTCTGGCCTTGCATAGCTTTCGCCCGTGTGTAATGAGCCGGTGATGAAAATCCTTTCTTTGCAGTAAAGGGATAACATCCAAAAGTTCCTTTTCTGTCTGCAGAGTATTTTTACCCGAGGCCAGGCCTAATCTGGCGGCAACCCTGTGCACATGAGTGTCTACAGCTAAAGTGTCCTGTCCAAAGGCCAGGCTCAAGACTACATTGGCGGTTTTTCTGCCTACTCCGGGCAGTGCTTCCAGTTGCTGTCTGTTTGCCGGTACACGGGAATTATAGTCAGATACCAATTGTTTGGCAATTTGCACTAAAAAAACCGCCTTGTTTCTATATAGGCCGCAACCTTTAATTTCTTCCGCCAGTTCCTCCGGTGCGAGAACCGCAAAGTCCTCCGGCGTACGATATTTTTGAAACAACTCCCGCGTAACCTGATTAACCTGCTTATCTGTGCTCTGAGCCGACAGGACAACAGACACCAGCAGTTCAAATTCATTACTAAAATTAAGAGCAGTAGTTGCGTCAGGATAGTGCTCTGCCAGTTTTTTTAAGATTTCTGCCGCTCTTCTATTTTTCTTCAATTGAGACATATATTAAATTTCACAGAGCAGCCTGTAATGATCTACTTTAATACAGCGATCCATTACCACTGTAAGTCCGGCTGCTCTGGCGGCCTGGGCTGCTTCTTCATTAACTATGCCTAGCTGCAGCCAAACCGACTTCTCTTTCAGGCGAATGGCCTCAGCAATGATCGGGGGTACATCAGAACTGCGTCTAAAAATATTAACTATATCCACCGGCTCAGGAATATCTGATAACGAAGGATAAGCTTTTTCACCTAATACTTCTTTAATGCCAGGATTAACAGGAAATATTTTGTAACCCTGTTTTTTTAGGTAAGCAGCCACCATATAACTGTCCCGTTCCGGTTTATTGGATAAACCAACAATAGCGATTTTTTTACTGTTTTGCAGCAAGAACTTAATTTCCTGTTCACTGGGATTTGGCAGCACATCAACACTCCTATCCTTGTCATTCATAATTTGATTTTTCTAAATAATTCTAATTATAACACTTTATATTGTGACTTTATTATAGCATATTAATTCTTTATCGTTACAAACTATCTTAAACATCGCAAAAAAACATTTATTTTTAAATTCTCAAAAGCGACTTTTTGTTAATAAAAGAACGCCTACTGGCAATAATAATAAAGCCTATGCATTAAGAAAACCTAACAGTTTTTTTGCTACTATTTTTATTAAAGGAGGGCACTCCATGACTACCATTGTTCCATGGATAATCGGGGTAGCAGTATTATTTCTGGCAGCATTTATCGTTTATAAACAAATTATTCAGCGCCAGAGCAAGCATGCAAGTAAAAAGCCAGGCGATTTTGCACAGGAAACCAGCGAAGAATTAGCACCTGTACAAATTAAATACACAGAACCCTCAGCACATAAGGAGCCTGAACTGCACCTTCCCCAAGCTTACGGCTTCGACCGCATGGTTTTAATGGTACGTGATCCTGATTGGCTGTATGCTTATTGGGAAATTACAGCTACCAAACAGGAGGAATTCTATCATAATCTGGGCTTTAATGCCTGGGAAAATTCCCATCCCGTCCTGCGTGTCTATGATGTGACCGGTGTTTGTTTTAACGGGGAAAATGCTAACAGCTATCTTGACATATCTGTAAATGATGATGCTGATAGCTGGCATATTAATGTCGGCAAAGCAAACTGCTCCTTTTGCGTGGACATAGGAAGAAAGTTATCTGACGGCAGATTCATTACATTACTCAGATCAAATGTTGTCACTACACCCAGGGTTGCCTTGTCCGAATGCCTGGATGAGGAATGGATGTGGATTGAAGGAATTTATCGCTATATGGGAAAGTGGAAGTATGGTCTCAGTTCAGCCGCCCTATTGGAGCAATTAGGTCCTACAGGAGGCATTATACCCAGCGGTGTCAGTTCCCCAGGATTTCATCAGGAAAACCCAAAACATTAAATAACTCATGAAAAGGTGAAGAAAATGCCCCAAGGCTACCTGTCACTGGTCTTACATGCACACCTGCCCTATGTAAGGCACCCGGAACACGAAAATTTTCTGGAAGAAAGATGGCTGTTCGAAGCCATTACAGAGACTTATATTCCCTTGATATCTGTTTTCGACAGTTTAGTTTACGACAATGTACCATTTCGAATAACATTTTCCATGTCACCGCCACTCTTATCTATGTTAACAGATCCCTTACTGCAGGATAGATATATTAAACACCTCAATAAACTTATTGAGTTAGTGGAAAAAGAATTGGGCCGCACCTACGGCAGTCCTTTTCACGAAGTGGCTAAAATGTACAGAGATCGCCTTCATGAAGCCCGTGAAATATTCTGCGGCAGGTATAATCGCAATTTGGTCAGTGCTTTTAAAAAATTTATGGATGCCGGCCGGCTGGAAATAACTACTTGCGCGGCTACTCACGGTTTTTTTCCGCTGATGCTGCACCAGGAAACCGCCAGGGGACAGATTAAAACCGCCATCGACCTGCATACAAAACATCTCGGACAACCTCCGGAAGGCATATGGCTTCCAGAGTGCGGCTATACTCCGGGCATAGATAAAATATTAAAAGAATTTAATATCAAGTTTTTCTTTGTAGACACTCACGGCATTATGTATGCCTCGCACCGGCCGCGTTTTGGTGTTTTTGCTCCTATTTTTTGTCCCAGCGGGGTAGCTGCTTTCGGGCGTGATATAGAATCCTCAAAACAAGTCTGGAGTAAAGATGAAGGTTATCCGGGAGACGGCACCTACCGTGAATTCTACCGGGATATAGGCTTTGATTTGGATTTTGATTATATTAAGCCTTATATTCACCCGGACGGTATTCGGATACATACAGGTATAAAATATTATCGCATCACCGGTAAAACACATGACAAACAGGTTTATGATCCCCGGTTGGCCGACCGCATAGCCGCAACTCACGCCGGAAACTTTATGTTCAATCGTGAATTGCAAGTAAGGCACCTGACAACGCTAATGGACAGGCCTCCTATCATTGTTGCTCCTTATGACGCGGAACTTTTCGGTCACTGGTGGTATGAAGGTCCCCTGTGGTTAAATTATTTAATCAGAAAAATGGCCTATGACCAGGATACGGTCAAATTGATAACACCCGGTGAATATCTTAAAATGTTTCCCTGCAATCAGATAGCCACACCCTGTGCATCCACCTGGGGCAATAAAGGCTATAACGAGGTATGGCTGAATACCTCTAATGACTGGATTTACCGTCATTTGCACGCCGCAAGTGAAAGAATGGTAGAACTGGCTAAAAACTATCCGCAGGCAGAAGGTGATTTAAGGCGTGCGTTAAACCAAGCGGCCAGGGAACTGCTTCTGGCCCAAAGCAGCGACTGGGCCTTTATAATAAGTACAAACACCATGGTTAACTACGCCATTAAGCGGACCAAGCAGCATCTCGTGAATTTCAACAGATTATATGAAGAAATAAAATACAACCGGATTGATACCGGTTGGCTGTATTATTTAGAATATCAAAATAATATTTTCCCTGATATAAACTATGAAAATTACCAGCCTGTCAAAGGCATTCTGCCCAGTGCAGTCAACAATTAATGACATGATTTTAACCAGTGACACTTTAAGGCGGCAGCCGGTAACCTAACCGGTTGGCCTTCTTTCTTTTTTTAGCCTTTTATTTTCCGCTGGCCCCGTCAAAAAAACCATTTACCCCGAATAATCAACTATTTAATTAATTAACTTTTCCTTTGCCATAATTTTTGCATATTTAAGTTGTGTAAATTTTCAAGAACTAATGTTGCATTTAAAAACAGTCTGGCGGGGGGTGAAAAATTCCAATTCTTTGTAATTAATTTGCAGTAGAATAACTTATCAAACAGGAGGGATTTTTCTTTATGTCAAAAGGTCACGATTGGGCCAATCCCGGCCCTGCAGGTTTAGTGGCATTAGCCATGGCTTGCTTTACATTCTTCGCCATTTTTACCGGCCGCGTCAGCCATGGAGCCATTGGACTGCTGGGCTGCTGGTTAATCGGCGGTTTTGTTGTTCAAGTTATAGTTGCTCTCATTGAGTTAAAAGAGGGAAATACCACAGGCGGCAACGTATTTCTATATTTCTCCGCCTTTTTTATGCTGGCATCGGGAATGGAACTCATATTAAAATTCTTTGCCGCGCAATACGGCTGGCATATTGATGCAAAGATTGACGGGTGGGCCTGGTTGCCGCTGGCAATTGCCTTAATAGCTTTCACCCCTGCTTATTTCAAATCCCCTTTATCCTTACTTGTTGTTGTATTAGCCTTAGACCCGGCTGTATTAATGGTTGCTTTATTTGATATGGGAGCAATTGACAAAGCAGTATATGCTCCAATCGCAGGAAAATTACTTTTAACCGGCGGCATTTTCGGTTTATACACCGCAGCAGGCATTGTTTTAAATACCGCTTACGGTAAAACAATTATACCTTTAGGCAAGCCGATTGTTAAAAGTTAAGTAATTTTTTTCAAATTGTTAGCTGCAATCATATATCATTCTTCCCCAAAAACAAAGCCCAGATATAAGGAGGCTCCCTTTTAGGAGCCCCCTTTTTTATGTCCATAGGGACACAAGTTGAACCGTGGGTTTAGAGAAGGAAGGCAGCAGATTTCGCTGTCTGCCTTCCTTCTCTAAACGGCTATTTTCTCGGCTTCTTCTGCGAAGGCACTGATTACGCCGATGTACCGGTAGTGGATGACGATCTTCTGCCCCGCGGTTCTGGAATATCGCTCATCACGTTCACCGACTTCAATCCGCTTGATAAACAGATTCAAAAGTTCGCCGGTCAGTTCGTTAATCTCGGTGTAACATTTTAGTATTAAACGTTATGATGGATAAAAAAGAATTTGAGGATGCTATCGAGATGCTACGTAGTTTTACTATGAGAATAATGACCAGCGTACCATATAATGAGCCAGTGGAGGAAAATAATCTACATATCGTTTCAAGCCACTAAACATTATTGTAAAGCAGTAGTTGTGTAATAATAATTAAACCACCGCAACTGTTTAGTTAACTTAGGTGGTTTAATAAAGCTCTCTATTTTTTTGTAAGACTTTAACTAGATCATCAGGGTCTAACTCACCAATTTTTTTATGGAGTTCAGATCCAATTATCGTAAGGGGTTTTGAAGCTCTTATAATAGATGGCCCTGCTAAACCGGCTTTTTGCCAGTTGATGATGGGAATATCAAAATCAGTGCGAGGACTTTCTGTAGTGATTGGGTTAATAATTACGTCCGTCTCATGGGCAATGTTTTTCCCAACTATTACTACAGGTCTAGCCTTTACTTTTGAAAGGTCTTGAATAAACCGAACTCTTGCAATCCAAATGTCACCTTGATTAAATTTCGTCCCCATAGAGGTCGTCATAAACACTATCACCTTCGCTTAACCAAAAATCAAAATCCTTGCCTACGACAATTTCACCTTTCTGATTATTGTTTTTATCAACATCGGCAATTTCATAGATAGCATCTTCAAGAAGTATACTTTTTGCCATGTTAACACTCCTCTCTCGTTGACTATATCTTAACATAGAATCAAGGCTTTTTGTATAGTATGAACATGTAATTATCTATATAAACTGGGTCGCTTTATACATTAATATTCGTTTTATCGTCTAATGTGATGCCTAAAGTTTGGTCGTAGAGGTTAGATGCGGTAAAAGCTACCCCCACCAAAAAATTTTACAAATCTTGTCCAAAATCCAGCCTCAACTACATGGCGAAAAAGAGAGCCAATGTTTTTCAGCATTACCTCTCTTTTTCGCATTTCTGTATCGGTTTGGAGTATGGTTCAATAAGTTTCCCTATTAAACCGTGCCTTTAGGAGCCCCCTTTTTTTATACTCCGGAAAATTATGCTTATGCCGCATCCCGCTTAAAGCCTGCCAATAGCAGTCAATATCCCTTTTATAATTTGCGCAGGTGTCGGTGGACAACCGGGCACATAGACGTCTACGGGCAAAAACTTGTCCACACCGCCACCGGAGGCATAGGCTTCTTTAAAAACCCCGCCGCCACAGGCGCAGGCTCCCACAGCCACCACTAAGGCCGGTCTGGGACAGGCTTCATAGGTTTTATGCAAGGCAATTTCCAAATTTCTGGTGACAACACCTGTAACTAAAAGCATATCCGCATGGCGGGGGGAAGCTACGAAATCCACGCCATACTGCTGTATATCATATACAGGATTGGTCATAGAATTAATTTCAAAATCGCAGCCATTACAGGCCCCGGCATCGACATAACGAATATGCAGTGACCTGTGGCATATTTTTTTAATTTTTTCACGCAAGGCCCTGCCCAGGTCTTCCGCTGACGCAGGTGCTGTCAGAACAGGAACTTCCGTCTCGCCAATCGCTCCAACCGGGCAGACCTCACGGCAAGCGTGACAATAAATACACAGCCTGCTGTTAACAGTTTTGCCTGCTATTGCTCCCACAGGACAAACAGCCTCACAGTTATTGCAGTCTTTCTGACAAAGTTTCATATCTATCTGGGGAAGACCCCTGCCCATGCTTTCCCCCCAGGTCCGGGGATCTTCCGTTACAATTCTGGTTTTCATTAAGCCTTTAAATAATTTCAGCATTTTTGCCCTCCCCCTACCGGTCAAGGCAGGCATAACATAATTCAAAGCTCTTATTAATCAATGGAAAGTCCGGTACAATATTTCCGGGCAAACACAGGGGAACTACCGGCCAATTACAATGAGAAGCAGAACGAACCATATAACGGTAAACAGTATTGTCCGGCCCGCTCATAACCCAGTGGACATTAGCCCCCCTGGCGGATTCAGTATATCCGACAGCCGTATGGTAAGGCTGAAGATAAGTGATAGGCGCTTGCAATTCACCTGCGGGCAGGTTATTAAAAACCTGGCGTATAATATCAAATGACTGCTCGCTTTCTTCTATCCTTTGTATCAAACGGCAATAAACATCGCCTTCGTGTTGAATAGGCACCTGAAAGGAAACCCTTCTGTAAGCCGCATAAGGGAATTCCCTTCTTAAATCTCTGTTCACGCCTGACGCTCTGGCGGCAGGTCCGGTGGCGCCCAGGTCACGGGCCGCATCTGTCGGCAGAACACCGGTTGTCTGCATTCGGTCAAGAAGAGACTGGGAACTGAGCATGGTGTCGGTCAACTCTTTCAATTCTCTCTTTACAGTATCCAAAGCACGACCGATCCCCTCTGTATCCTTTAGATCAATCTTTACACCCCCCGGAACAACAGTTCCGCGCAGGTACCTGTGTCCGGCCAGTTTCATATTCATTCTCATCAAGCGTTCTTTCAATTCCGCTCCCCTGCTAATGCCAAAGGAAAAACCGATGCCAGCGCACATATTGCCAATATCCCCCACATGATTATATAGCCTCTCCATCTCCAGCAGTACGGTCCGAATGTATCTTGCCCTTAACGGGGCGTTAATGCCCGCCAGGCTTTCAATTGCCTGGGCATAAGATACCGCATGGGAAGCCGAGCAAACCCCGCATACTCTTTCCGCCACTAAGACGGCGTCAAGGAAGTGTTTTCCCTCGGCTGTTTTCTCAATACCACGGTGAGTATAAAATAATTGAGCCTGTAAATTAATAACGTCCTCGCCAAAAGTAAAAAATCTAAAGTGACCGGGTTCAATAATCCCGGCATGCACGGGACCTACCGGAACCTGGTAAAGACCCTCGCCCTCGACCTTACAGAATTGCATTTCTCCTTGTACACGGGGCACCTGCCGGCCCGCAATAAAATCTTTTCTCATGGGGAAAACATCCTGCGGCCAATCAGGGTGAACCGCTACCCTGCGTAAATCAGGATGGCCATAGGGCACAATGCCCAGCATATCCTTGATTTCCCTTTCCAACCAGTGAGCTGAGGGCATCACAGGTGATATTGACGTAAAAGTGGGGTTTTCCGCGTTCAATACTATTTTGGTTTCTACCAGAGTAGTATCACCCGGCAAACCGAAAACAGAATAGACACTAAAATGTCCGTTATAATCTCTTTCGTCAACCCCTGTCATGGTCAATAAATAGGCTCCCTCAGCCTTTAATCTTTTTACCGTTTCCATAAAGCTGGCAGCAGGCACTCCCAGCTTTATCGTGCGAATTGCCAGTTCGGTAGTAAATTGCAATATGTCACAGTTCTGCTCGTCTTGCAGTTCCTTCCAGATAACACCAGTATTCACCTTAGATACCTCCAACAATCAAATAGTTGACTACCTTTCCTATCAGACTCTGAAATGCATCAGGCATATAAATACCCTGCATTATCAATAAGCAAAGAGGCAGCAGGATCAGTACATGGTTGAACGAAAACCTCTCTCCTTGAATAAATCTCTTCGGCAAATTACTGAAATACATTTTACCGGCAAAATAAATCAAACCGGCAAATACAATAGCAATTACCATAAGAAATATAAAACCAACACTTTTTCCCACATAGGCAAAACCGCCGGAAGCTACATTAAGTTCACTGATAAACAGCCCGAAAGGAGGAGCCCCTCCAATAGCCAGCAGGCTGGCCATGAATACAGTAGAAGTGATCGGAAGCAATTGACCGATACCTTTCATTTTAGGGATTAACTTGCTGTTATACTTCTGCGTCAAAGTACCTGCACTTAAAAAAAGAACCGACTTGCCAAGAGCATGGTTGATTAAATGCAGCAGTGCTCCTGTATAGCCTAAAACCCCGCCGATACCCACACCAAGCACAATAATGCCTATGTGTTCAACACTTGAATAAGCAAGCAGCCTCTTAATATCCTTCTGCACCAGGATAAAAGGCAAAGAACCTACCATTGACAATAAGCCAAAAATTATCAACAGTTTGGCGGAGAAGTTTCCCCCGACAGATTTAACTGTCAGCAGGTGAAACCTGATGATGGCATAAACAGCACAATTCAACAAGACCCCTGATAAAAGCGCGCTTACAGGTGAAGGTGCCTGACTGTGAGCGTCCGGCAACCATGTATGCAGGGGGAACAAACCGGCTTTTGTCCCATACCCGACCAGCACAAAAATAAAAGCCAGTTTCATCAAAGAGGGGTCAATCTGCCCGGCCATAGAAAAAAGCAGCCGCCAGCTAAGGCTGATTTCTTCTCCACCGGAAATTCCTCTGACAGCATAATAAGTAAATATTATACCTAGCATCGCAAAAGCAATGCCTACCGTACAAATAATAATATATTTCCAGGCAGCTTCCAGTGACTCCTTATGACCGTAAAAACCAACCAGCAGAGCCGAAACTATAGTGGTAGCTTCAATAGCCACCCACATAACACCCAAGTTATCGGCCAGCACCGCTAAATACATGCTGGCTAGAAATAAGTGCAAAAGACCGAAGAAAATACCCGTGCGGCGCTGCTCCAACTCTCCTCTTTCTTGATCCCTCCTGAGATAACTGACCGCATACAGGCAGCAAATTGTCCCCACAACGCCAATTATAAAGACAAACACAGAGGAAAGTGCATCCAGTACCAGAAAAGAGGACTTTACCGCAGCACTTCCGGAAACCAAGGCTTGAAAAATACAATAGATTGCTGTGCAGCCGGTCAACAAAGCACCCCAAATGTTTATCTTTTCCACAGCGGAAGCTCTCATGGGTAAAAAACACAGCACTGCCGTTATAACCGGTACAGCCAATAAGAGGTATAACATTTCTCTCACCCCTTTAATTTATTCAAATATTTAGTATCAAGAGTATCAAAAGTTCCTCTTATCTGATAAGTCATTATACCCATGACTAAAGCACCGACTAAAACGTCAAAGAAAATACCCAGTTCAATAATCAGAGGCATGCCTCCGGTAACAGCAACAGCGCACAAAAACAACCCGTTTTCCATAACTACTATACCAATTAACTGGCTTATAGCGGTTCGCCTGCTGATCATAAAAAAACAGCCCAGCAAAACTGTGGATAGAGCGGCTGAAAGCAGGTGACCTCCGGGGAGTTCCTCCAGCAGAACAGGTACTGCATAGTCATAAGAAAGACCTATTAATAATATGCCTATTAAAATAGAAGGAATCAAACCCACGGAAAGGGAAGCTTCCCGGTCAACCTTAACGCTGTAAACCAGCTTAAAGAGCACCCAGGGCAGAATAACCACCTTGATTAGCAGGGTCAACCCGCCCACTAAAAACATATGTGTACCATTTGCACCCTGGTTATAACCCATATAGAAAGCCATGCTGCTTAAAGCCAGGGACTGAACAGCCAGCAGATTTATATTATTCGGAATACTCTTGCCGGCCAGCATTAATAAGCCTGACATCAGAAAAACCACTGCCAAAAAATCAACTACAAGCACCCTAACCCCCCCTATACCAAACAATAAATTAACAATGCCAGCAGGCAAAAGGTAGCTCCCCCTGCCATCAGTTCCGGCAGCTTAAACAACCTCATCTTGGCCATGCTTGTTTCAATCACAGCCAGAGCCAATCCTAAAACAATCACTTTTCCAATCATAATCAACAGTGCCAGAGCCGGAGAAGCACCTGCAGCCAGAGGCCAAAATAAGTGTATCAAAAGAACCAGCAGCACCGTTTGTTTAACCATAGCCGCCAGGTGCAAAAAGCCCACCTGTCTCCCGGCATATTCCAACAGCATAGCTTCGTGCACCATAGTCAATTCAAGGTGTGTATCAGGATTATCCACCGGAATACGACCCGTTTCCGCTACCGTTACAAACATTAAGCCGATAAAAGCCAACAGACCCACCGGATTGTGCCCGGCACCCCTGATGCCTGCCAGATCTGTAGTTCCAGCCAGTAAAGCCAGTCCAAATAAACCTGTTACCATTACCGGTTCAACCAGAGTTGCAATCATCATCTCCCTGCTCGAACCCATGCCTCCGAAGGCACTGGCCGGTTCCAAGCCTGCTAAAGCAAGAAAGAATCTGGACAAGGCAAAAAGATAGGTTAAAGCAATCAAATCACCAAAACCAAAACCGGTCTTCACCCACATAGGGATCAAACTGCCAGCAGTCAGGTAAGCAGTCAAACAAACATACGGGGTTAAAAGGGTAATCCATGATGTATTGTCCGATACCACCGGTTCCCGCTTTAAAAACTTGATCACATCAAAATAAGGCTGAAAAATACCGGGGCCGCGCCTGCATTGCATCAATGCTTTGGTTTTCTTAATAATACCGTTCACCAGAGGCGCCAAGAGCAATAACAAAATAATTTGCCCGCCCATAATAACCAATTGATCAGACACAGTTTAAACCTCCTATCTGGCCCAAACCAGCAAAACTACCAGCGTTATAAAGATATAGCCGAGATATAAATTTATACTCCCGCTCTGAATATGCTGCCATATTTTTGAGGTTTTAATAATCGTTTTTCTCAAGGGATTATATAAGAAATCCTCAATAACCGGTCTAACATGTTCATCAAAGTGAATATGGAAATCGAAATAAGGCAACAACCGGTAATTGTTTTTCACCTTCCTTTTAGGCTGTAGAATTGCACGATAAGTCCTGCGCACAGGCTGAGAAAAGGAAGCAGCGGTATATTCCATCTCGGCGGTTAATTCTATGCCGCAGCCCCAGGTTTCGGTCCGCCTGACTTTCTTGGCCCCCGTCAGCTTACTGGCAACAAAGAGAAAAACACCGACCAATACAAGCAGCAAAGTTAAATTCATATTGTAAGTCGCAATTTCAGGCAGTGGCGTTCCAGGCACCAGTTGTTCGATTAAAGGCGTTATATTATTCAATACCAATCCCGGGGCAACACCGAAAAGCAGACATAACACAGCCAGAGGGGCCATACTTATTCTCATCAAAAAGGGTACTTCCTCAGCCGCGGCCGCCTTTTTTGTTCTGGGCAGTGCCAGAAAGCTGATTCCAAAGGCCTTAACAAAACAGGCTGCAGCTAAAGCGCCTGTCAAAGCCAGAGCAACTCCGGATAAAACACCGGCAATACTCCAGAACGCAGATACTTTTTGATAAGACATACCCAATAAAGATTGATATATTTGATATTCACTGGCAAAACCGTTAAACGGAGGTATAGCTGATATAGATATAGCTCCGACCAGAAAAAGCAGTGCTGTTTGCGGCATTTTTTTAATCAGCCCGCCCAATTCCTCAATATCCTTGCTGTGAGTTGTATAATAGACCGAGCCAGTCCCCAAAAACAAAAGGCTTTTAAAAATAGCGTGATTCAGCACATGAAACAGCCCGGCCGCCAGGGCAACAGCGGCGGCAACAGGCATAGACCAGGCATAAAAAATAAGCGCTGTCCCTAAGCCCATCAGAATAATGCCTATATTCTCCACACTGTGAAAAGCCAGAAGCCGCTTCATGTCATGTTCCATCAAAGCATATAAAACACCCATGACAGCTGAAACTACGCCGACTGCCAGTACTACACCGCCCCACCAGGCAGGGCCCGGACCTAAAATATCAATAATCAGACGAATCATACCGTATATAGCCGTTTTCAACATAACACCGCTCATCACCGCGGATACATTGCTGGGAGCAGCCGGGTGCGCCAACGGCAGCCAGATATGCAGCGGAACAATACCGGCTTTAGTCCCAAAACCGATTAATGCGCAAACAAAAATCAGGCTCTTTACTGCGTCCGGCAAACCATGGCTGTTAGCGGACAAAACAGCAAAATCCCATCCCCCGGTACCTTTAAACATCAAAAAGAAAGCTGTCATAATAAAAACTGTGCCGAGGTGCGTCATGACAATATAACTAAAACCGGCTTTGCGCACCTGCTGGTGGCGATATTCAAAAGTAACCAGAAAATAAGAAGCTAGAGTCATTAGTTCCCAGAAAATAAGAAACATGATGGCATTGGTGACAGTTACCACCAAAAGCATGGACAAAACAAAAACATTATAGCAAAAACTCCACCAGGCAATATTCTCAGTTTTATAAATACTCATATAATTCCAGGAATAAAAGCTTACCAGAGCTACAACCAGCGAAATTGTAGCCACAAAAAAACCGCTTAACCCGTCCATAACAATCTGAAAAACAACTCCCGGCAAAACCGTTCCCAGATTAACGGTCCAGGGTTCGGGTGCCAACAACGATGCCAGACCCAATCCCAAACCCAGTAAACCGGCGGCCCCTCCTAAAAAGCAGCCCAGCCACAGGGACAGTTTTCGGCTGGTCTTGAGCAGCAATGGGAGAATAGCCCCTGAAAGGTACAGAAGAATAACCATTAATCCTAACTGCTCTTGCATACCACCAATCATTATGCAGCCTCCAAATCAAAAATTAATATTATCAACAATTAATATATATAAAAGTACTAAAAGAGCAGCGCGCGCAGTCACTCTGTACATAGCACCCGCAAACACTTTATGCAAGAGATGTACCATTATTAAAGGCCGTATTAATACAGGCAAACGGCAACTCGAACTGCATCATATGCTACAACACTTTTCGGATTATTCACAAAAACACTGCAATTTCAACACTCCAAATGGCTGTCTTATTTGCTGCACCAATGCACTATCTAATTCATCGCTGTATTATATAATACAATTAGTTGCAATTAAGCAGTATCTACTCGAAAAAATTATTTGGCGGGACTTTTTAAAAATGAATCTTTTCCTACAGGGATATGTATTATATAATGCATTTGAGGTATTAATACAGGCGGGAAAGGATGATTAACCTGAAATTTCAACAATATTTTTCCTTCTTTCACGAAAAAAGCCTTACGAATCAAATTATAATTATTACTGCCGCCATTATGCTTATTCCGCTTGCGGCTTTAATCTATGATATTTCCTTTGCCTCCCGCACAGATAAAGTAGTTTTCTTGGATAAAGAGAAAAGATTGGAATCCCTGGTCAACAGCGCTAAAGAGGAATATATTAAGAATCTTGTCAATACTGAAAGCGACACGCAGGCGCTGGCTCAAACAGTCCTGCATAAAACATTTGTTAATGTCATACAGCCCTATGTGCCGGCCAATACAGGTATTCGCTTCGGTCTCTATGTCCCGGATTCCAATAAAATAACAGTCTTAGGCTTTCTGCATAATTACCGCAATCTATCGCCTGAAGAAGAAACCATAAGAGAAAAAGATATTTTTAAGAAAACAAAATCAGGTTTGGTGGCAACCCAAATGAGCAAAGAACCTCTTTTTAGAATTACCGGTACCTGGGACGACCAGGTAGTGGAATATATTTGCCCCGTAATAGTTCAAAACAAGCTGATTGCAGTCATGTGGGCAGGAGAAAGACTAAATCCCATATTCTATCAGAACAGTTACTTCAGAAAACTGGTACGCTATTTTATAATTTTCGTGCTGGCCCTGGGCATTGCCGGCACCTTATTCATTGTGCGCAATATCACCACAGGAGTCAACCGGTTGAAACGCGGCCTGCAGGATATGGAGAAGGATATTCACCTGCTGCTGCCGGAAATGAGCGGAGAATTGGGACAAGTAGCAGCAGCAATAAATAAAATGGCTGTGGCACTATCTGAAAAAGAAAGATTAGAAAACCAACTGAGACAATCCGAACACCTGATAGCCTTGGGACGTTTAGCCACAGGAGTTGCGCACGAACTTAGAAATCCGGCCGGTATTATAAAAACCCTGGCAGAGTTGATGCATAATGAATATTCACTGGTGACGGGCATTGAGGAATTCACCAGATCTATAGAGGAGCAGGTTGACCGCCAAAATACTGTCATACAGGAATTGCTTGATTTTGGCCGGCCAAGCAAATGCGCATTTAAGAAATGTTCGGTTAACGACTTGTTGACCGGCGTCCTATCCTTTTCCAGCGCCATGTTGAGAAAACAAAATATAACAGTTCACCTGGCCTTTCAAGAGTCAATACCGCTAATTTGGGTAGATACAGAGAAATTAAAACAAGTCTTCGTTAACCTCATTGTTAATGCCGCCGAAGCCATGCCTGATGGTGGAATGATGGAAATAACGACTACTTGCAAGGATAAATTCCTATCCATTCAATTCAAGGATTCAGGTGAAGGCATTTCCCCTGAGCTGAAGACATTAATCTTTGATCCCTTTTATACCACTAAAGCAACAGGAACAGGGCTGGGCCTGCCTATTTGCTATCAAAACCTGAATATGCATGGAGGAACTATTAAAGTTGACAGCATCCGGGGACAAGGCGCAATTTTCACCATCATACTTCCCGTAGAGCAAAATCATTTTAAAGGGGGCGGTCAAGTTGATACCTCGTATATTGGTAATTGATGATGAAGAAAAAATGTGCTGGGCTTTGGACAGAGCCCTGAGTCACGAGGGCTACCAGGTAATAACCAGCACGGAAGGCCTGCAAGGAATTGCTCTGGCGCAAGAAATTGAACCTTCCATCGTTATTCTTGACTTATGGCTGCCTGATATTGATGGAATGGAAGCTCTGCGCAAAATCAAAGAAATTAATGCCGGTATGCCCGTAATCATGCTGACAGCCCACGGTACAATTGAGACGGCTATCGAAGCTATGAAGCTAGGCGCCAATGACTATATCACCAAGCCGTTTAAACTGGATGAGCTAAAGGTGCTGTTGAAACAGGCTTTACATGTTCACCAGTTAGAAACAGAAGTCGATTTTTTACGACAGGAATTGAGCAGCAAATATGGCAGAATGATCGGTCAGAGCGACTCTACCAAAGAGGTAGCCTCCCTTATACGGCAGGTGGCGAAAACAAATACCACTGTTTTAATTACCGGGGAAAGCGGTACCGGAAAAGAAGTTGCGGCAGTTGAGATTCATAATGCCAGCAACCGCTCGGACAAACCTTTTATCGCGGTAAACTGCGCTGCTTTACCGGAACATCTTCTGGAGAGTGAGTTGTTCGGCCATGAAAAAGGTGCCTTTACCGGAGCGTTAAACAAGAAGAAAGGACGTTTTGAAATAGCGGACAAGGGTACTATTTTCTTAGATGAAATCGGCGAAATGCCTATTAGCATGCAGGTTAAATTTTTAAGGGTTTTACAGGAGAGATCTTTTGAAAGATTGGGTGGGACTGAAACCATATCCGTGGATGTGAGGATTATTGCCGCCACTAATTCAGACCTGTCTCTGGCTATAGCCAGAGGAGCTTTTAGAGAAGATCTTTACTACCGGCTAAACGTAATGAGGATTAATCTGCCTCCTTTAAGGGTCAGAAAAGATGATATTCCGTTGCTGGTCAATCACTTTTTAGGTAAATTTGACACTTCCCACAGCAAAAAAATCTCACCCGAGGCCATGAAGCTGCTTATCCGATATAACTGGCCCGGAAATATAAGAGAACTGCAAAATGTTATAGAAAGAGCTTTAATCTTTTGCCAGGGGTCTGAAATTCAGCCTGCGCATTTACCCAGAGAGATACTGGACAATATTGAGGAATATGAAACACCTGTGCTAAACCTCCCGGAAAGCGGCATATCCCTTACGGAATTAGAGAAACACTTAATTATTAAAGCTCTGGAGAAACACAACCGCAACCAAACCAAAACGGCTAAATATTTAGGCATTTCCCGGGCCACGCTGCTTTACCGGATGCAAAAATATGGTATTAATTTATAGCTCAAATTAATTTGCAATTGTTTATCCTAAAAAGAAACCCGTCTCGTTATAAAGCAGGACGGGTTTCTTTATTATATACTTTAATATGCCAATATTACCGGCAATAACTATATCGGCACTGGTTTTTCCATTACTTTAAACAGCTGCACCGACAATCTCACTTATCTTATTAACATACATGTCGGTTAGCGATTCAGCGATTTCCATAGAGGTCCCCTCAGATAAGACACGGCAAATCGGTTTATCAGGATCCGGCAATACCAGTGCCCAACCCTCGGGATGATAAACCTTAACACCATCCAACAGTTCCAAGTGTTCTTCAGGCGGATTTTCCACAAGTTTTCTGATAACAGTACCTTTTGCCTCCCAGGGTACAGCCACTTCTTTCTTGTCCAGAAAGAAATCAGGGATCTCATCCACCAGCTCAGCCAAGCTGATATCATTCTCAACGCAAAAACTCATTATTCTTACCAGCGCGGATAAGGCATCAAAATGCATAAAGAATTGTGAAATACCCCTCACCCTGCTGCCAGGCTCCTGATTCTCCAACTGCAATATTTGCTCCAGAAAATCCTGCACCGCTGTTTTGGTTCTTATCACCTGCCCGCTATATTGTCCGGCCAGAGTTTCGATAATACGAGGAGCTGTAATCGGCACCACTACCGAGCCACCTTGCTCTTTCAAGATTACCAGGGCAATCAGAGCTGTCAACAACTCATCCTTAATCACCCTTCCTGAGCCATCCAGCAACAACAGGCTGTCAGCATTGGGATCAAGTATGACTCCCAGATCAGCATTTTGTTCCACTACACTTTTTGATAATTGCGGCAAAACAGACTGGCAATTATACCAGCTTCCTTCCTCAGCAAGCTCCTCCTGGCAGTTATCCAGCAGATCGATATTAAGTTCTTTGAATAAAGGTGCAATAAATCTTTCCAAATTCGTATTATCATAAATCATAACTATCCGCAGCCCAGCATCAGCAAGTAAAGCAATATGCGCCTGCCTGGCAATGGACTGTATATAAGCCTCCGGCATGCCATGCACTGATTGTGGTTTGTTCAACCTGCTAATATCCGCCCGTTGAAAATCTTCTCGCATAAAAATGTTTTCCAGTTTGCGTTCTTCGCCACGCGAAATGTTGCCTCCCCGGCTGTCAGTAAAAAGCATACTTGTTTTTTCCTCATGCCAGGGAGATTTTTTGACATGAATGCCGCCGTTAGCCGCCATAAAACGCACTGCCATGCGGTGCATGGGGGTTACCCCAATTCCCAGGTCGAAAACTTTTACTCCGGCAGACTGCAAACCTGCCACGAGAGCGTCTTTAATCATTCCGGATGAGGGATAATTATCGCAGCTAACCACAACCATGGCACCTGCCCCACGACAGGAACCAAAGGCCGCGCCTGCCCGGCAGGCATACTCCGGCGTAATATCTACATTAACCTGTCCGGTAATCCCCTCCAACCCAAATATCTTCTTAGGCAGCCTGGTGCCCCAGATTAAACTGCTTTGAACGACCGATCCCATATCCACTAATTTGTTTGGCCACAGCTTAACATCCGGTTTAATCATGCCGTGTTCCCTGATGACAGAGTCATCTCCTATTACCGCTCCTTCATAAATCTGCGCGTTAGCCTGCACCTGCACCCTGCTGCACAGGACAGCGCCGCGAACCGCCGCCCCGGAACCTGTAAAAACATGATTCCAGATAACACTTCGCTTCACCGAAGTACCCTCTTTTAATACACACCCTTCACCTATTACACTGCAGGAACCCAGTTTTACCCCTTTGCCTATATGGCAATTCTCACCTATAAGCAGAGGGCCTTCCATTTCAACGCTGTCACTTATTAATGCGCCTTTCCCAACCCACACGCCCTGCGCAATTTCTTTTCCCGGTATACTTATCTTAACCTTGCCGGACAGCGCATCATAATGCGCCTGCAGGTACTGCCGCAGGTTTCCGATATCACACCAATAACCCTGCTGCACAAGACCAAACAGAGGCTTCTTGTCCTTTAACAGCCTGGGAAAGAGGTCTTTACTGAAATCAAATACCTGACCCTGATTAAAATAATCCAAAACACCTGGTTCCAAAATATAAATACCGGTATTAACCGTATCACTGAAAACTTCTCCCCAACTGGGCTTCTCCAGAAACCGCCTGATGCGGCCGTTTTCTTCAGTAATCACCACTCCATACTCCAAAGGACAATCAACCCTGGTCAATAAAATGGTGGCATCCGAGCACTGATTGCGATGAAACTCTATAGCTTTTGACAGGTTCAGATCAGTCAGTGCATCCCCACTGATTACCAAAAAGGTTTCATCCAAAAAGTTGCCTGCGTTTTTAACACTTCCTGCCGTACCCAAAGGAGATTCTTCCACAAAATAGCTTATATTCACACCGAACTGAGAACCGCTGCCAAAATAATCTTTTATAGCTTCCGGCATATACTGTAGAGTCACACCTATATCCGTGATACCGTGCTGCTTGAGCAAATCTATAATATGACACATAACCGGCTTATTTAATACCGGAACCATCGGTTTAGGGCGACCGCAAGTAAGAGGTCTTAACCGGGAACCTTCCCCGCCGGCCATAATAATTGCTTTCATATTCATCTAAGCCTCCTTAGCAGCTGTTTTTTCTTATTTAATATCAACTTGTCCTGGCATTACCAAATAAACGGCTGAAACGGTCAATTACACCCTGCATGTTATCTTGTCCCGACCAGTTTGACATTCGGTGCTCTTTCAAAACTTCCTTATACACTTGAATAGTATTTTTAGCTATTTTAGACCAATTAAAATCTTTTACCACTTTTCTATAGGCATTATCTCTAAGTGTCGCAGCCAGTTTACGCTGCTGGAGGATGGGCAAAATATTATCGGCCAGAGAACGACTGTTGCCGCAGTAGGCTTTCAAGCCATCCACACCGTGTATTACTATCTCGCTTAGTCCGCCGTTATCCGTTACAACTACCGGGGTTTTGGCAGCCATCGCTTCCAGAGCAACTATCCCGAAAGGCTCGTAAAGACTGGGAAAAACAGCCACATCGGCCCAATGGTAAAGAGCATTTCTAACCTCGTCATTTATGTAGCCGGTAAAATAAACCCTGTGCGCTATGCCCATCCGTACCGCCTGTTCACGCAATTGAGCCTCATGAGGACCTTTTCCGGCTATTATGAGTTTAGTTTTTTCTTGCCGGCTCAAAATATCCGGCATTGCCTCCAGGAGAACCTGAACACCCTTTTCCCGTACCAGCCTGCCCACATAAAAAATGATTTTTTCATCCGGCGCGGCATAATCATCTCTGGAAAGCCTGCTTTCCTTAAGCACAAAGTTTTCCGGATTAACACCGTTAGGAATTACTTTGAGCTTATCCTGAGGGATTTGAAACACATAGCTCAACTCATTTTTCATATAAAAACTGCAGCAAATTACGCGCCAAGCCTCATAACACAACCACCACTCAATATCACTGATATGCCTTTGCAAATCATTGTGCAGACCGTTATTTCGCCCGTATTCCGTAGCATGAATAGTAACCACCATAGGCACCTGGTGAGCATGCTTTAACGCCCTGGCGGCATATGCCACCAACCAATCATGAGCATGTACAATTTGTATATCGCGCAAATCATTGATTAAAGGAATCGCCCGCTCCAGCATGGCTACGTTTAACTGCATTACCCAGGTTATAAAATCAGGACTGGATACCTGGTAAGGGTTTATCCTGTATACGTGCACGCCATTTATCTGCTCATATTCCGGTGCTCCCGGCGAACCGCAAGTCAGTAAAAAGACCTCCGTTTCCTCTTTAATCAGAGCGGAGGTTAGATCGTAAACATGCTGAGCCAGCCCGCCAACAGACTTGGGCGGATATTCCCAGGATAACATCAATACTCGCATTGCCCTGCCCACCTCATCTTTCCATACCAGTATTCTCTATCCTAATATTATGTACAAATATTTTCTATTTATCCCTAAACAATGACTTATCCGCAGAGCCATCATAAGCATAATTTCCCAGAACACAAAACAACCCCCCGCCATTATTCATGGCGGGGGGTTTTGATTTACATTTTGCCGTTATGAATTTGGAAAGTCCAGTTGTACCCGTTGTTATTATCCCAGTTATTTGCGTTATCCCTGAAACAAAAGTTTAAGTTATTGTCGAAAGGTGCTTCAAATTCTTTGGCAAAACCCCAACCTGTATGCTCCATACGGACTTCTTTGACTCCATGCCATTTCCCGGCATCACCATAGCCCATATGCAGGTATACTTCATGCGCTCCGCTTTTAGCCAGCAACCCATTGTACAAAATATAAGTTTTTTGACCCGCGGTAATGGGTGTAGGGTCTACACTCACCCCACCCGGATAATCAGCGTCATGCATGACTTTTAAGCGACCAACACCCTCGCCGTATCTTGATTTCGGAATCAATTGCTTCACCTCCGAATTTTTTTGATACAGGCGTAGTATTTGAATTAACCGAAACTTTTATGTGCTAATTTTTAATGAATTTTATTTAACATGCTTTATATCGCCAAAATAACTATCATAAATATACATAAGCTCTTTGTCAAATAAAGGCCGTTTCATTGACACAGTGTAAGAACGGATTTTAGGCAGGATTTCTTCTGCCTGGTGATCATTTAAATGAATGCCAAATTCAACAAATTTAGCCTTAATTGACGCAGTGCCTGAATGCTTGCCAATAACAATCTGTCTCTCCAGACCAACCTCTTCCGGTAAAAAAGCTTCATAGGTTTTTGGGTTTTTCAGGGCACCGTCAGCATGGATACCTGACTCGTGCCTGAACATATTAGAACCGACAATAGCTTTCCAGGCCGGCAATTCACGTCCGGAGGCGCGAGAAATATATTCAGCCACCTCAGTGAATAATTCCGTTTTAAAACCAAGATCCATATTATATAAATGCTTTAATGACATAACCACTTCTTCTAAAGCCGCGTTGCCTGCCCGCTCTCCCAAACCTATAACGGTCACACCCACGTGAGTGGCACCGGCTTTCACACCTGCCAGCGCATTGGCAGTTGCCATGCCAAAATCATTATGTGTATGCATTTCCACATCAATTTGGGCTCGTTCAATAATAGTTTTAATGTTCTGGTATGTTGTAAAAGGCTCCAGGATACCGACAGTATCACAATAACGAAGTCGATTTGCTCCCGCTTCTTTGGCGGCCTTGGCAAACTCAATGAGAAAATCCATATCGCTGCGGGATGCATCTTCAGCATTAACCGATATATACATACCCTCTTTTTTGGCATAATGCACCGCACTGGTCATCTGTTCCAAAACCCATTCACGGGTTTTATGGAGCTTGTGTTTAATATGAATATCCGAGGTGGATATGGAAATAGCCAGAGCATCTACTCCGCAGGCCAGCGAAGCATCTATATCCTTAATTACCGGTCGGTTCCAGCCCATAACACTGGCTTTTAAACCTGACTTGCAAATAGCTTTGATAGACTCAGCCTCATCCCCGCCCATAATGGCAATACCAGCTTCAATTTGGTGCACTCCTAACTCGTCCAATAGCTTTGCGATACGCACCTTTTCCCTGTTGGCAAACACTACCCCGGCAGTCTGCTCACCGTCTCTGAGAGTAGTATCCACAATCAAAATTTTACGTTCGGACATCCTTAACCCTCCTTATGTTAATCATCAATTCCTGATAAACAATTGTTTAGTTATTGAATAAGCATATACTAAAAAAACATATAGTTATATTTAGCATACCACAAAAGTTACAAATTGGGAACTATGTTTTATAGTTAGACTACTGTATACATTTATTCATGATTATATCCAATAAAGTTATGCTTTTGCCTGTATTGCAATATTGCTTAACTATAACTTCAAAAATACTATGTCTCAAAAAAAATTATTATAAAGCAAGCGTTTATCTTCTATAATATGTATTTCATTCCTAAATAGCGCTAAAATCCCTGTCCATTATTAGCATCAGTGAATATTATCTATAAAACAGGAGAATCACCTACCACTTCAAAGTACAAGGGTGCATCATCTTCAGGATCTCCATTATAATTAATAGTTATTTCTTCCCCTTCTTCTATATCACTTAAAGCCTTAAACTCAATAATTAAATCTTTATGTTTTTTGTTGAAGGTGGCGTTAGGTTTATAGGAATGATTATATAATGACCCGCACCCCAGAGCAATTGCCCCGGTTTTCAGGTTATTTTCGTCTTTAGCCCAAATAAAATAATAATCATTCAAAACAGTAGATTTAATACTATACAATTCACTGCCCGGGATAACAATTACAGGAGCTTGTTCAATAATTTCTCCTCGTTTAAATTTTTTACCTGCCAGGACTCCTCTTCCCTTTTTTCCGCAATCAGCTATATTTATCATCTTGCAACTCCTCTACTTGGCTATAACTTTTCAATGCAATTTTCATTTATGTGTTTCAAAACTTAAATCATGGGGATTAGTTAATCAACATTATATTATAAATTTTTATTTAATTATTTATAGATATAAGTATAAAATAATTAACTTTTTAACATAATATTAAGAAAACGCACTTGGAGGTTATTATATGGATTGGCTATCACGCGCCGCTTTAGTACTGGTCATTATAGGTGCAATAAACTGGTTGCTGGTGGGTGTTTTTCAGTGGGATCTGGTAACTGCGATATTCGGTGGAGATACCGTTCGAACAGCTTCCGGGTTTAGCAGGGCAATTTATTCTCTGGTAGGACTGGCAGGCCTTTATTCTATTTCATTTTTCTTTAGAGAAAACAGCCTGGAAAGAAGTGAAAATAAACAGTAAAATATTTACATTTAATTAAGCGGGAGAGCTTTTCTCCCGCTGTTTAGTTTTTAGCGCATACCCATTCTTATGACAGGCTAAATACAACTATTAGCAGCATTTTAAATTGTTCTTTGGCCATCAGCCCGTGCGGAATATTGGCTGGCATTACAATGGTCTCACCCTTTTTAACCGAAAAAATTTCATTCCCAACAGTTATTTCCGCTTCCCCATCCAATATAAAAACCATGGCGTCCCCTGCTGCAGCATGCGTGCTGATTTCTTCACCTTGAGCAAAAGCAAAAAGAGTAACACTTACCGGCCTACCCTGGGCCAGTGTCCTGCTGACCACTCTTCCTTCCTGGTATTCCACCAGAGCCTCTAAGGTGTGTACCCTGGAAAATTCAATATTTTTCATAAAATGCTGCTGGTTCATTGTTTTCCCCCTTACTTTTTAAAAGTTTAGTATTTATATTATAACATTACACATAATAATTATGACATAAATAGTTATTCATACTAAAAAAGGGATTAAGGTTATGTTGGAAAAGGGTAAAATATCTTGTTCTCAAACAATTCTGCTGCTAATAAATCTGGTTACTGCTACAGCAACTATGTTTATACCCAGCGTATCTACCGCCATTTGTGGGCGAGATGCCTGGCTGGCTTCGCTGATCGCCACATTGCCCGGCATATACCAGGTAATAATTCTCTGTACACTGGGCAAAATTTATCCCGGACAAACAATTATACAATATCTGCAAACGGTTTTGTCTGCCTGGCCGGGTAAAATTCTTGGCCTGTGCTACATTTTTTTCTTTTTACATACCAACGCGTTTATCATTAGAGAGTTTAGCGAACTAATTACCAATACAATCATGCCGCATACACCTAATGTGGTGTTTATCTCAATAATGGTTTTGATCTGTGCCTACGCAATAGGTTCCGGGCTGGAAGTTCTGTCCAGAGTAATAGAAATAACAATTTTTATTATCATCATAATAGTTATCATACTGGTAGCCCTGACAGCACAGGCTGCTGATTTAAATAACCTGCTGCCTTTACTGGATAACAACCCGATGCCCATTCTCAATGCCTCTCTAGTGCATTTTGCCTGGCGAGGAGAGGTAATACTTCTAGCTATGTTTTTGCCTTTTCTGGCAAAACCCAATAATGCTATGCGCTGTGGGATTGTTGCCCAGCTTTTAGTCGGCATTTTGATCAGCGTGGATACAGTAGCCATGATCGCCGTTTTAGGTTCTGACCAAGCGGCTACTCTTACTTTTTCCACCTATTCATTGATCAGAGATTACTCTATAGGGCGAGCAGACGCTTTTATAATAATTATCTGGATGGTCAGCCTTTTTGGCAAAATAGCCTTATTTTACTACGTTACTGTTCTCGGCACAGCACAACTGTTTAATCTAAAAAGCTATAGAATTATAGTTCTTCCTCTGGGAGTATTGATGGCTGCCTTTTCCATTACTGTTGCGGAAAATAATGTACAGTTAGTGGAGTACATGTCCAAAACATTTCCACCCTTTGCCTATGTTTTTGAGTACATAATCCCTACAATAATTTTTATAATAGCCAGAGTGACAAAAGCAAGAAAGTCGCCTTAAGCAACTTTCTTGCAGCCACAGGCACTTATAGTCATTTTAGATAATCTTTAAAGTCCAGTCTTCCACGTTCCATATGCCTGTGATCCAATCTTCATAGAATTCCGGCTCATGAGAGACTAAAAGAATAGTACCCTTAAATTCTTGCAGTGCTTTTTTTAATTCTTCTTTTGCATCCACATCAAGATGGTTGGTAGGTTCATCGAGTACCAGCCAATTGACTTCCTTTAACATCAGCTTACAGAGCCTGACTTTGGCGTTTTCTCCGCCACTCAAAACCATCATTTTACTGGTAATATGTTCATTGGTCAAACTGCATTTAGCCAGTGCCTGGCGTACCTCATAATTACTGAGACCGGGAAATTCAGCCCAGATTTCTTCCATTGCTGTGTTATCATTATCCCGGCAGCTTTCCTGCTCAAAATAACCGGGATAAATATTCTCTCCTGTTATAACCGATCCGTAAAAAGGCTTAATGATACCCAAAAGTGTTTTTAACAGAGTGGATTTGCCCAATCCATTAACACCCCGGATAGCTATCTTTTGATTTCTTTCTAAAGCTATATTTAAAGGCTTGGTTAAGGGTTCCTCGTAGCCGAGAACTAAATTAACTGTTTCAAAAATGATTCTGCCGGGTGTTCTGGCCCGGTTAAATTTAAAAACGGGTTTAATTTTCTCTCTGGGTTTTTCTAAAATCTCCATTTTATCCAACTGCTTTTGCCGGCTTTTAGCCCGGCCGGTGGTAGAAATCCTGGCTTTATTGCGGGCAATAAAATCCTCCAGTCTCTCTACCTCCTTCTGCTGTTTCTCAAAGGCTTTTAAATCCTGGCGTTTTTTTAATTCATAGACTTGCAGAAACTGTTCATAATTACCTGTATACCTGGTTAAAACAGCATTTTCCACATGGTAGACAACATTAACCACATCGTTCAAAAAAGGAATATCGTGAGAAATCAGTATAAAAGCATTTTCATAATTATTAAGATATTTTTTCAACCATTCAATATGTTCAAAGTCTAAGTAATTGGTCGGCTCATCTAAGAGTAAGATACTTGGATTTTGGAGCAGCAGCTTTGTTAATAATACTTTAGTTCTTTGCCCCCCGCTTAAATCAGCTACATCCTTATCCAAACCAATATCCGCCAAACCAAGGCCGTTGGCAACTTCTTCGATTTTAGCCTCAATGGTATAAAACCCGTTGTGTTCCAGGATGTTCTGTATATCTCCCACATCTTCCATCATGCGACTCAGTTCATCCTCTGATGCTTCACCCATCTTCTCATAGATTTGCAGCATTTCCATCTCCAAATCGTACATCCCTTTAAAGGCTTCCCTTAACGCTTCGCGAATTGATTTTCCTTTAGTTAAAACAGCATGCTGCTCCAAATATCCTACTGTAACACGCCTGGACCACTCTACTTTACCTTTATCCGGAGTCAGCTGCCCGGTAATAATATCTAAAAAACTGGATTTACCTTCCCCGTTAGCTCCCACTAAACCCACATGCTCCCCCTTTAACAGGCGAAAAGACGCATCCTCCAAAATAGCCCTGGCACCAAACCCATGCGAAACATTTTCTACAACTAAAACACTCATCTAATTCTCCTTCATGACTTGATATTATATTTGTGCCTTAATATTTTATATTGTCATTTCTCTGAAGTCAAAAGCCAGATCTAAAAGTATGGCAATTTATTTTCAAAGCTTCTGATTTTGCCGGATTGCAATAAATTGCAGGAGCCATTGAATCCTTTGCGGATGTGACAGAACTTGCAGGGATCCGGGAACGGGCGGAACGTCTGGCTTCAACTGATTATTTGACCGGTTTGTTGAACCGCGGGGTTTGGTTAAAGCTTTAATATTTGAAGCAGCTGCTCTTCAGCAACATCTGAAACTACCTCGCTGACACCAATCCCCGTGGGGACTATAAACTTGATTTTTCCGGCTACCGTCTTTTTATCACGGTACATGCTGTCTATAATATCACCGGCAGACAAATCGCCGTAAGAAACAGGCAAACCATAGTTCTCTATAAGTGAGGCAATCCTGTCAGACTGGCTCCGGCTGATTAATCCTCTGACAACAGCCAGTCTGGCTGCATATATCATACCCACAGCCACCGCTTCACCGTGTGTAAAACCCTTATAGCCGGTTAGGGCCTCAAAGGCATGACCAAATGTATGCCCAAGATTTAATAAGGCCCTTAACCCGCTCTCCTTCTCATCCTGGCCTACTATTTCGGCTTTTATCTCGCAGCACCTGGCCACAATACCGGTCAGGCAACTCCTGTCCCGGGAGATAACCTTATTTCTGTTCTCCTCCAGGTAATTAAAAAGCTCTTTGTCCCAGATTATACCGTATTTAATCACCTCAGCCAATCCGGTCAGGTATTCTTTCTCCGGCAGGCTGTTGATAAAATTCAGATCGGCAAAAACCAAACCCGGCTGGTAAAATGCTCCCACCAGGTTTTTACCCTGGGGCAGATTGACACCGGTTTTACCTCCCACGCTGCTGTCTACCAGCGCCAACAAAGTCGTAGGAATTTGGATATAACCTATTCCCCTCATATAGGTTGCAGCGGCAAAGCCCGCCACGTCTCCCACTATACCGCCGCCTAAAGCCAGCACAGTGGACTTCCTGTCCAAACCAAAACCCAACATTTGTTCATAAAGCCAGCTCATTACAGTTAGATTTTTACAGCCCTCTCCTCCCGGAAGGACCGCGGAATGGACTTGAAAACCGGCTTCCCTTAAAATATGCAATACTTTTTCTCCGGCCAAAGCGTAAACATTCCGGTCAGATATCAGCATTAGCTTGGAGGAGTTGGAAATAAAGTTCAAATATATGGCTAATTGCTCCAGCCACTTCTCGCCTATTAAAATGTCATAACCATGCTCCTCCAAATTTACCCTGACTTTCCTCAGCGGCTGTTTATTCAAAGTACACCATCTCCGTATTTCTCCATATTTAGTTTCCCTGCTTTACACCAAACTGCTCTAAATAGTTATTGAAACGAAAGTCTATCTCAGCAATACTGTCCCCACCGAATTTCTCCAGAAAAGCCGCGGCCAGCTCATACGCTACAACTGCCTCACCCACCACCGCGGCTGCCGGCACGGCACAGATATCAGAGCGTTCCACGGCAGCCTCAGCTCCCGCTCCCGTGGACATATTTACACTGCGCAGCGGCCGGTAAAGAGTGGCTATAGGTTTCATAGCGGCCCTCAATACTATCTTTTGTCCATTAGATATGCCTGCCTCGATCCCCCCGGCATTATTAGAGCCTCTGGTATAACCGCCGGGAGAAGAAAAAATCTCATCATGTACCTGAGAACCGGGGAGAACCGCAGCAGTGAAGCCAAGTCCGATTTCCACACCTTTAATGGCCTGTATGCTCATTAAGGAGAAGGCCAGGCGGGCGTCCAGCTTGCGATCCCATTGTACGTGGCTGCCCAGGCCAACCGGAACATTAGCCGCGATAATTTCAAAAATACCCCCCAGTGAATCTCCTCTTTCCCTGGCACTGTCTATTTCCTTTTTCATGGCAGCTTCCGCTTCCGGATCAGCACACAGCAATTCCGAAGTCTTTATGCTCTCCTTGATTAAGTTTATTGACTGAGATTTGGAATTTGCTTTAATACTGCCTAACTGCACCACATGACCGGTTATTTCCATACCGTAATGTTCCAGGAACCGCCTGGCTAAACTGCAAACAGCCACACGTGCCGCCGTCTCTCTGGCACTGGCTCTTTCCAGCACATTTCTGATATCATCATGACCGTATTTTAATACACCGGCCAAATCCCCGTGACCGGGTCTGGGAACAGAAACCCTTTTGGGCTCATAATCCGCCAATTCAACGCCCATATAAGGCTCCCAGTTAACCCAGTCTTTATTTTGCACCTGCAAGGTTACCGGGCTGCCCAGCGTGTAACCGCCTCTGACACCCGACAAGATTTGCACCCTGTCTTTCTCTATTTTCATCCGGCCGCCTCGGCCGTACCCCTGCTGCCTGCGGGCAAGCTGCTCATCAATATAGGAAGCACTTATTTGCAAACCTGCCGGAATTCCCTCCATAACCGCTGTTAACGCAGGTCCGTGTGACTCCCCGGCGGTTAAATACCTTAACATAAACTCACGCCTTTCAAGTGTCAAATTGCAACTATTGATTTATACGAAAGTTCTCTGAGTCCCTAAATGTACATTATGAATAATGACAAAAATCAATTTTGGCCGCTCAAACTCTCCAGGACAGTTTGAAAAGAAGGAAATGATATATCAATACATTCCGCTCCCCGCACAACTGTTTTGCCTGAAGCTACCAATCCCATGAGAGCGCAGGCCATGGCAATACGGTGGTCATGATAAGATTCCGTTACCGCCCCGCCGAACTTTCTGCCCCCATTAATTATCAAGCCATCCCGTGTTTCCTGCAAATCAACACCAAACCGGGCAAATTCGCCGGCTACCGCCTGCAGACGGTTGCTCTCTTTTACCTTAAGCTCGGCGGCATCCTTAATAATTGTCTGTCCGGATGCCACTGCGGCAGCAACAGCCAGCACAGGAATTTCATCCACCATGCGGGGAATCAAAGCGCCCCCGATGACAATGCCTTTCAAACTGCTGCCGGTTACTGTTATATCCCCTATCAGTTCACCGGAATTTTCATAAACATTGGAAAGGGCTATATCAGCACCCATTTCCTCCAGCACATCCAGAATACCTGTGCGGGTTGGATTTAAGCCTACATTTTTTACAGTTATTCTGGCATCCGGGATCACAGCACCGGCTACCAGGAAAAAAGCTGCTGAAGAAATATCCCCCGGTACAATTACTTTCCGGCCGGTCAATTCTCCCGGTCTGATTCTCGTTGTCAGGCCCTCTGTAACTATATGAGCACCGAAACTTTTTAGCATTTTTTCAGTGTGATCACGGGACTGCGAAGGTTCAGTAACCGCTGTCTCACCATCGGCATATAAACCAGCCAGCAGTACGGCTGATTTTACCTGAGCGCTGGCTACAGGAGTATGACAATGAATACCCTTCAAAGCTGCTCCTTGAATAGCCAGCGGGGCAAGGCGGTTAGCATCACGACCTTGAATCCGGGCACCCATTTCCTGCAACGGCTTAATTACACGGGCCATAGGACGCCTGCGTATAGATTCATCTCCGTTTAACACCGAAAAAAATTTCTGACCTGCCAACAGTCCGGAAATTAAACGAATAGTGGTGCCTGAATTGCCGACATCTAAAATATCTTCAGGTTCTGACAAACCACTACATCCTTTACCCTCAACTTTTAGCCGGGTTTGGCTGATTTGCTCAATGCTTACTCCCAACTGCCTCATACAGCGAACCGTACTCAGACAATCCTGACCCGGTAAGAAATTCTCTATCTCAGTAACACCGCGAGCGATCCCTCCAAGCATAACACTGCGATGCGAAACGGATTTATCCCCCGGTATACTGATTATCCCTTGCACTGCCTTTTTAGGCAATACTGTTAAATCCATAAATATCACCTGCCATATGTATTATTACACTTACATGCAATTATTGTCTACACCCAGATGAACTGATAAGCTTTTTTGAATAATCTAATTTTAAAAATTTAACTGACAAAATATTTATTATATTGGTGTAAATTTTTTGTTATTTTTTTGTCCAATTAATGTTATAATTATAGAAAGCCATAATAAGGGGTGGTTAAGATGCAGTTTAATGAACTTGACGCTGAAATAACTAATTACGGCGGAAAATCACTGTCCAGCTTTTACTGGAGCTTATACGGCATCATGGAACCAGGTACGGATTGCTCCAGACACCTGCCGCGCAAACTTGGTCTAAGTATAAAACAGTTCTGGCTGTACGTTAAACGTCTTTTTGAGTGTGGACTCATTGATGTGAAGATCCTTGATACAAAAAAAACAATTATATCCTTTAATACAAAGACCGAACTCCCCTTAAAGCCTATTCGCAGTTGGCCTTTAACTTCTTGACTATTTAATAATTCGGATTAATCCTTGTGTTTATGTGTGTTTTTTAGCAGTGCTTTTTAAGGTGCCCTACCGGCACCTTTTGGTTTACTATGGGAAATTATGCTTATGATAGATCTGTTGACAGCTGTAAGTTTAGTTTCGGTTATAGTTTGCTTCAATTAGCAGAAAATTTGTGTTTGCATAATTATACAAAATTATAATAGCAGCAAGAGTATTAGCATTCATATTAAACCAGATTGGGGGGATTTCAATGTTTTCCACAAGGTATGCCTGCTCAAACTGCGGCAGCCAAATAGATATTAAAAAATTCTTTTTTAATACCGCTCAAAAAATCTGTCCCCAATGCGGCAGCAAAAACCTTGTCAAAGCCACGGAGAGCAGCAATAACAGCTGTAATTGCAATTCAAACAAGAAGTCCCGCTTTACATGAGGGTAATCTGCATAAAAGCAGTTGCTTTGAAAAATTAAAAGCCGCACGTTTGCAAAAGCCGGCAAAAATCCTGCCGGCTTTTTTGCTTCTCATATTGAATTAATAAACCTTAATGAACTCCCGTACCGCCGCAACAAGAGCCCGGTGTGCAATTACCGCCCGGTTGGCCGCCACAGCAGCTGCCCGCTCTTTCTTCATTAGCGGGTTTTCCCACAGAACTCGGTAAAAAAGGCGTTGAAATTAGTTTATCCAGTTTTAAACTCCCACAATCAGGACAACTTAGCTCACTATTATCCTTACCGGCAATAAGTAAAACATCAAATATTCTGCCACATTCGCCGCACTTGTACTCAAATATCGGCATAACTGCTCCCCCCAGCACATTTTTATTCCAAAAATTAATTTTCGACGTAAAATCATCAATTCCTTTTAGCAACAGTCTTAATATTTGTTTTGCTTTAAATCAATCCATTTCTGCTATGATTATTTTCCCCGAACTGGTTCCAATACGTGTTGCCCCTGCTTCAAGCACAGCTATGGCTTGCGCTGCCGTTTTAATTCCTCCGGAAGCTTTTATGCCCATACCAGCACTTACAGTACGGCGCATTAAATCAATATCACCGGTCAAAGCGCCTCCGGTACCAAAACCGGTGGAAGTCTTGACAAAATGCGCGCCTGCCCTTTCAGCCAATAAACAGGCCCGCACTTTTTCTTCCTCTGTCAGGTAACAAGTCTCTATGATTACTTTTAGCAGGACTGTATCGCTAACCGAAGCGATACTTTTAACTACAGCCAGTATGTCTTCATAAGCCTCTTCAAAACGCTTGTCCTTTAAGAATCCTATATTGATTACCATATCAATTTCTCCGGCACCGGCCCGCACAGCTTCCCGGGCCTCAAAAGCCTTTACATCTGTCATTGCAGCACCCAGAGGAAAACCTATAACCGTGCACACCTTGACGCTTGTCCCCGATAACAACTCTCTGGCTGCCGATATATGGCAGGGATTTATACAAACCGAAGCAAAGCCCTGTTTTACCGCTTCCTCACACAATTGCCTGATTTGAGAAAGACCGGCAAAAGGTTTTAATAGGGTATGATCAATCATCCCGGCCATTTGTTGTTTTGTTATTTTCATTACTTCTCCTTTCATAAACACTCTTGTCACATTTATCTCAGTTTCACCTGTGTCTGCCAGAAGCAGAGGCCCTGCCGGCAATCTGCCGCTCGCTGTCCAGAGAAAAAACAACTTCTCTGAAACTATAATAGAAATCATTGATTACCAGCTTATCCCCTTCTATTTTATATAACGGGTAACGAAAAAATTGCACGGTTTTCTTAAATTGCAGGTTATCCCCGTATTTATCAAGATATTGCCTATTATCCGCGGCATTAATCTTAATCTGAGTAATTTCATCCAGATGTCCCGACCGGCTGATATTACCGCTGATTAAGGAGTCCTTCATTTCCACAATTCCTTTCCAACACCACGGGTAAAGTTGCGGAATGGCGGCTGCCTTGTCGGCTCCGGGATAAAAACCATGCAAGCTATTAACCAAATTATGATGCCAGACAGCCCGGCTAAACACATAAATACCGATTAATAAAATTGCTAAACCCGCCGCCTTTCTTGCATGTAGAATACCTAATTTCCCGAAGGCTAAAAAAAATACGGCAACCGCAATAATAACAATATCTATTATCGGCAGCCAGTCTAAATAAAACCATCTTTGACTGAAAGGCTGCAAAAATTGTGTACCCCATGAGGTAAATATATCAAATAAAATATGCAGGCCCAAGCAGCCCAGAGCCAGCAGAAAAATACGGCCGGTTTTTTCTCCGGGTGATATTTTTTTACTAACCAAACTGATCAACCCCGCCATAATCAATGCTGCTGCAATAGAATGGCTGAAACCTCGATGATTGAGCAGATACTCCGCACTGCTCCCGCTAAAAGTATAGAGAATATCTATATCCGGCAATTCTGAAGCCAACAGGCTAACCCATAAAGTGGTCCGGCTTTTTTCAGGCAGACTGTTATGAACGGTTAAGCCAAGCAAGGCATGCGTTAGATTATCCATAATGCCTCCGGAAACAATTTGTTTAACGTTGCAAAACGCTATAAGTTTAATAAAAATTTTATGTTTTTAGCCCTCTCTTTGATGTTTCAAGGGAATTTTTCCTGTAAATTAAATGCTCCATGACCAGCACAGTAAATACTCCGACCACAAACCCGTTACCGATAATCGGCCTTAAAAACACAGGAAAGGCAGCAACTGTACCGGCAGGCAAAAAGGCTATTATAGTGCCAAGAATTACAGGCAGCCCGATAATCAATCCCTGATTAAATGTAAACTCCCGGACAGAGCTAATAGCAACCAGCAAACCGGAAGAAAACTGTGAACTAATAATATAAATCAGAGTAGCGGCTATTACCACAGGAGGTATGCTGCCGATTAAGGCCATTGAAGCCGGCATAAAAGATAAAATCAGCACACCCGCTCCGGCAGGAATCAGGACAAACCTGGAGGCGCAACCGGTGGAAGCTATGATGCCCGGACTTAAGGAATAATTGGTCAGACCGATTACTCCCAAAAAACCTGATAAAATATTGGCCAAACCGGTCAAGGATACACCTTTGGTGACACGGCGGTGCATTTGATCGGCTTTTATAAACTCACCGGTAGACTGAATAGAACCCAAATCATTTATGGAAAGAGCCAGAAAACAAATTAAAAAAGAAATTAAAACACCCGGTTCAAAAGAGAGTTTAAAATTTAAATCACTGAAAAATAAACTAAACCAAGGCAGCTTATCATAACCAGTGCCCGCGATTTGTGATGAAAACAAAAAGACATAGGCCAGACTGCCAGCCAGCATAGCCCAAACAATCATAGTAGATTTCCAAATACCTGTAAGAATTCTGTTGAAAAAAAACATAGCCCAGACCATTGTTATAACAAAAAAGAGGTTATACAAAACAGGGACCTGCTCCCCGGAATTTATGATTAAGTTCATAATCACGGGTGTAAGGGTAAATGCTATCAATAAAAGAATAACAGCAACTATAGCCGGCGTAAAATGCCTTTTCATACGGGCAAATAATCCGGTGGCACTAAGCACTAAGAGTATAGCACCGCCCACCATAATGGAAGTATATATTGCACTTAAACTTCTTCCCTGACTGGCAACCACTCCAATCAGAAGAACGGTTGCCGGTCCGATAATCAAAGGCAGCCGGTGACCCCAAAAAATTTGGGTTATAATTGAAATCGCCGTGACAAAAAACACTTTTTGAATATATATAACCTGGTGGGATTGTTCACTAAAATGAAGTATGGCCACCAGTTTTGCGGCTATTATAACAGATGGCAGCGTAATGGCCAGCCACTGCAAACCCAGCAGCAATAACTCCAGCAGAGGCGGCATATCATTCAAACCGTACTTCAATCTAATACTGCTCAAATAAATTCCC
The DNA here is from genome assembly GCF_000024205.1 of Desulfofarcimen acetoxidans DSM 771. Classification (NCBI taxonomy): domain Bacteria; kingdom Bacillati; phylum Bacillota; class Clostridia; order Eubacteriales; family Peptococcaceae; genus Desulfofarcimen; species Desulfofarcimen acetoxidans. The sequence goes on along the minus strand of NC_013216.1, from coordinate 782,893 downwards.
CCTGACATGTTCAATAAAAACAACTAAGCCTATTCTACTGCAAATTCTTTAATTTGCCCAGACACTAAATTTTTTGATATTCGGATAACAATCTTGTTTTTAATTTCTAATTCAGAAGGATTTTCTCTCAAACTGTTGAAAAATACAATATAGAGCTTCTTGCTGCAGTTTGCCGCTGATTATCTTTATTCAAAGGAGAAAACATTATGTCTATTGATATAATAAATGGAATAGTTATTAACACAAATACAGCATTTTTAGTTGCAGCCATAATCATAATAATTCTCTCAATCTCTCAGATCATGCTGTACTATCGTTTTAAACAGGTAAAACACAGGTATAAGCTATTGCTGAGAGGTCCTACCGGTACGGATTTAGAGCAGCTGTTGATGAATTACAGTCAAGTCGTTAAGGAAATAGAACAATTGACCAAAGAAGCAAAAAAGGAACAGCTTGAGATGAAGGTAAAGCTGGCCAAATGTTTAAATACCCCCCAACTGCTCAGGTTTAATGCATTTGATAATATGGGCAGCGACTTAAGTTTCTCTATGTCCATGTTGAATGAGCAGGGCGATGGTGTCGTAATAACCAGCCTGTATGGAAGAGAGGAAAACAGGCTTTATGCAAAACCTGTTTATGATGGTAAATCCGACTACATCCTGTCGGATGAAGAAAAAGCCGTTGTTGAAAAGACTCTCAAAAAAATTTAAATAAGTAAAAAGCCACCTTAAGGCGGCTTTTTACTTATTATACATAACAAAAACAGCTACTCCTGACTGTCATCATACTCATCTCTTATTTCTTCTCTAAAACTGTTTATACTTTCTTCACGACGCTCGTTTTTAGCTTTGATAGCCCGGCGCTGTTCATTTGTCATATCCTGATTTTCCAGGCTTTCCTCTGCTGCCTGGATATTTTGAATAGTATCCTGGGTCATTCCCTGCAGTTTTCTTATATTATCGGATCTATCATCAGGTTTTGCCAACTGGCTTCACCCTCCTCAAGTTTTTATGGATTCACTGTTTATTATGCAGCAAAATTTTAATTTCATACTCTCATATTTCTACATCTTTCTTGATCCAACCGGTCGCCGGTACTGGTGACGGTTCAGCCAGGTAAAATCCTTGACCGTATTCCACCCCAATTTCTATGAGCATGTTTATTATTTGCTGATTTTCCACAAACTCAGCTATAGTTTTTTTGCCCAGAGTCCTGGCTATAGTATTCATGGAAGACACCAGCGCCGCATGAGTTGAATCTTTATATATATCGCACACAAAAGTACCGTCTATCTTCAGATAATCCACCGGAAGGATTTTTAAATAAGAGAAGGATGAAAAACCCACGCCGAAATCATCCAGGGCAAAGGAACAGCCCAATTTTTTAATTCTTCCAATCCACTCTTCCGCCTGTCTGATATCTCTCATGGCGGAGGTTTCAGTTATCTCAAAACCTATCCTGGACGTATCAAGATTGCTGCCGATAATATCTTTTTCTATAGCATCAAGTAAGGACATATCGCCCATACTGACACCGGAAAGGTTAATAAACAGTTTTAAATCAGGATATTCCATGAGTAATTTCATTGCCGCCTGCACCACCCAGCGGTCAATTTGCGCTATCAAACCGAAACGTTCCGCTACGGTAAGGAAATAATTCGGGGAAATTATTTCCCCGTTATCTCCAAGCATACGAATAAGTGTTTCGTGATGGGTAATTTTGCCGTCCTTCATTCTCACCACCGGCTGTAAATAAAGTATGAACCGGTCTTCCTTTAAAGCAGTTTTAATTAAAGCTATTTTATGATTTGTTTCTGACATGCGGGCAGTCACATCATCACCTGCCTGAGCAAAGACAACCCTGTTCCTGCCGCCTTCCTTGGCCTTATACAGTGAATTATCGGCATAGGCAAGGATTTTATGAAAGTCCAGGATACCATCAATTATTACTATACCTATGCTTATAGTCATGTTAAAACAGGTTTTATACATAGTCAGGCAAAACTCGTGTTCCTCAATCAGGAGGCGCAAATTCTCGGCTGTCATTCCAGCCTCCTCCACAGTTACATTCTCCAGAAGAACAGCAAATTCATCACCACCGAAGCGAAAAATGCGGTGACCTCCCTGCAAAAAACTTCCGATAGTAGCTGACAATGTTTTCAACAACTGGTCACCGGCCGCGTGACCCAGCGTGTCATTAACCAGCTTAAAATTGTCCAGATCTATAAATAAGAGTGCGCTCTTCACTCCTTCCGCCACTTTTTTTACTGCTTGCTCAAGACATTTTTCCAGGGAATACCTGTTGTGGATACCTGTTAAGAAATCATGTGAAGCTAAGTATTTGAGTTCCTTCTCCATATTTCTGCGTTCAGTGATATCCCGTATAGTCTCTATGGCACCCACTAAATTACCCGCGTTGTCAAACAACGGTGAAGCGGAAGCCCACATAACAATCTCAGTAGATTTTTTGATAAAATTGACATGGGATTCTGCATATAAAGTATTTCCTTTTCTCTCTATAAACTCATAGAGAGCTTCAGTTTCCTTATCCTCACAAAAAATCAGGTCAGTCAATAAGGGCCTTGAGTAGCCAAATAAATGCTCCGCATAATCATCCTTACCGAAAACTTCAGCATTACTGACACCTGTAAGTTCCTCCATAGCCTTATTCCAGGCAATAACTGTTTTCCTGCCATCAACAACAAAAGTGGCAAAAGGTAAGAACTCTATAATATCTAAAAGCTGCTGACGGGCCATGTGAAGTTTTTCTTCATTTTTCTTGCGCTCCGTGATATCCTGGACTATGCCAAACATACGAACCGGCTTGCCTCTCTCATTAAAAATGACTTCCCCCTGACCATACACCGCACGAATAACCCCACCCGGAGTAATTATGCGATAATCAATGCAGCTTCGTTTATTTTCATTTAAGGCTATTTCTATAGATTTTTTAAACTCGTCCCTATCATCCTGATGTATAAAATCCATAAGCGATTCAAAATTGCCGCCAAATTCACCTGTTTTCATATTAAGCATGTGGTATATTTCGTCCGACCAATAAATTTTATCATTTTCGATATCCCATTCCCAGTTTCCCACCCGGGCAATGCGCTGAGCTTTAGCTAAACCGGCCTCACTTTCTCTTAAAGCATTGACAATTCTTTTCACCTCGGTGATTTCACGTGTAACTCCCACCAGTCCGGTAATTTTTTCATCATTTTTCATCGGCGATAAAAAGGTTTGGTAGTATTTTATCCCACCGGGTGTATCTGCAGACCATTCATAAGCCAGACTCTTTCCTGTCAATACGCTCTGATTGGCCGACATGTGAATCTCCGCTGATTTTAAATCATAAACATCCATTGGCGTTTTGCCAATTATTTGATCGGGGTCGATTCCACTCCTTCTTATTCCATTACCATAAACGCCTACATAATTCTGGTTATTATCTAAAGTAAAGATAATATCATCCATTGAGTTAACCAGTGTGCGAAATAACTCTTCACTCTCTCGAAGACCCTTTTCCGCCTGTTTACGCTTTATAATAAGAGCCAGTGTATTGGCAACAGAAGAAAGAAACTTTTCCAATCCGCAATTACACTGGTAACCTGTTTTTAAATAAAGATTAATCACTCCCAAAAGGTTGCCGGAGGATAAAATAGGGATACAGTAATGCCCGCATTCAGGTTCTTCTTTTGCCGGAAGGCCCACAGCATCATTATGAAGAATACTTTCCTCCAACCCGGTACTGGCTTTCATAACCAGGTCATTATTTTTATCTGATACCAAATAAATACTGCCTTTTGACTCAAAGTTTAGCCAGTCAATATCCAGCAGCAGGTTAAGCGCCTGCTGAAGAACTTCTTCCAGGCTGTTCTCCTGCAAGGAATAACTGAGCAGAGAATTGCTCACCGCTTGCAGATCATAATTACGCTTGAGCTCTTCTTCCAGGTTAAATCTATGTATAGCCTCTCCAATAACCGGACACATCTTCTCAATGAAATCTACTGTTTCAACAGTAAACTTGCCTTCCCTTAAATCAATCAACTGAACTAGGCCAATCACCTTATCCCTATATTTTATAGGTATAAGGGCCAGAGATTTAAAATCACTTCTCATAAACACTCCGCGATAAATATCCGGTTTAGACTCGGGAAGTTTAGCCAGAAAATCCGCCGTATTATTACAAACAAAAGAACCCGACTTTGTTAAGCAGGATAACTCATGTTCTTCCTTGAGACCCAGAATTACTCTGGTGCAAACACAGTTATCATCTTTAACTGATACTAAGTTTTCAGATCGCCAGAACTCCTGGCTAAAACCAACATTTGCTTCATACTGAATAGTGCCGTCCCGATCTAAAATTCTTACAGCAACACAGCAGCAAGAAGTGAAATCGCGGAATAATTGCACCACTGCATCAAGATATTTTTTTCGGGATGTCTTTTGAACAAACAATTTGAGCAGTTCATTTCTGATAAAGGAGCGCAATTCTCTTTCTTTGCGATGTGTTATATCCCGGTTATAGAGCAAATAATAACCTTTTCCATCGGATTCTATAAACTTCACACTGCTTTCAACCGCAAAAGTAGTACTGTCTTTTCTTTGATGTACATCCTCAAAGACCAGACCGTCTTTTTCCTCTACCAGTTCAAACTGCTCATCCGTAGTCTCCCGTTCAATATACCTTATATTCTTCATGCTCAAGCTCAAAAGTTCTTCAGAGGAATATCCATATGATGACAAGGTACGATCATTGAAATCTATAATGTTTAAATTGTGGTCCAGGAGAAAAATCATATCGTTGGCATACTTAACCAAGTTGGCATACCGGCGAAATAACTCCCTTTCTCTCTCGTCCTTAAAATTACTGATCTCCTCTTGTTTACTCATATATAAATCCTCCTACGCTCAGAAACTAACTGCTTTCCCAATAATTAATCTAATTTTGCTTAATTATCACCGTATTATAATTCTTCATGCAAATCTTTTTCCCTGCCGGTCAATCTTAATTTTGGTAACTGACTAACGATTGCCCCCCTCCCTTTTTCGGAAAATAAAAAACCGAACGCGGCTTATTCCACATTCGGCCAGAATCCTTGGTTTTACTATATTTTACATAGCAGCAGTACTTCACTGCTTAAGACAACTTATCTTTGAGCAGCTTGTTAACCAACTGCGGGTTAGCCTTACCTTTGGTAGCCTTCATTATTTGGCCCACCAAAAATCCTATAGCTTTATCTTTGCCGTTTCTGAAATCCTCTACAGACTTGGGATTAGCAGCAATAATCTCATCCACTACAGCAGCAATGGCGCTTTCATCACTTATCTGCACCAGGCCTTTTTCTTTAACTACAGTTTCAGGGTCTTTCCCTGTATTAAACATTTCTTCAAAAACAGTTTTTGCAATCTTACCGCTGATTGTACCGCTGTCTATCATTTTAAGCATGTCCGCAAGCTGCGCAGGCTTAACCCGGCAGTCGCAAATCTCCATATTAACAGAGTTTAATAATCTGGACAAATCACCCATAATCCAGTTGCTTACCATTTTAGGATTGTTATATGTCTTCAAACATTGATCGAAATAATCAGAAACCTCTTTACTCGCAGTCAGCACATTTGCTTCATATTCCGACAAACCGCTCTCAATATAGCGAGCCACTCTCTGCTCCGGCATTTCAGGCAGCGAGTTTCTAACAGCTTCAACCCATTCCCGCTCAATAACCAGCGGCACCAGATCAGGATCAGGAAAATAGCGGTAGTCCTGCGCCTCTTCTTTTGTCCGCATGGAAACAGTAATGCCTTTGTTTTCATCCCAGGTTCTGGTTTCCTGAATAATACGTCCTCCGTTTTCCAGTACCTCTATTTGACGTTCAATCTCATACTCAGCAGCTTTTTGAATTGATCTGAAGGAATTCATATTTTTGATTTCCGTTCTGGTACCAAATTCCCCCGTACCTACCGGATGAACAGACACATTGACATCACAGCGAAGTGATCCCTCTTCCATACGACAATCCGATACTCCCGCATACTGGATAACAGATCTCAGCTTTTCAGCATAGGCCCTGGCTTCCTCCGCCGACCGCATATCCGGTTCAGAAACTATCTCAATTAAAGGAACTCCGGTACGGTTGTAATCGACCAGTGAGTAGGGAGAGGTAGTAATAGTTCCCTGATGTACCAGTTTTCCTGCGTCCTCTTCCATATGAATACGGGTAATACCGATGCGCTTTTTCCCCTGGCCGGTTTCAACTTCCAGGTAACCGTTTTTGCAAATTGGCAAATCATATTGAGATATCTGATAATTTTTAGGCAGATCAGGATAATAGTAATTCTTCCGGTCAAACTTGGAGTATTCGGCTATTTCACAATTTAAAGCCAGACCTGCTTTTATAGCATATTCAACTACTTGTTTATTCAGCACCGGCAGTACACCGGGCAAACCCAGGCAAACCGGACAGACATGAGTATTGGGATCCCCACCGAATTCCGTAGTGGAGTGGCAAAATATTTTAGTATTCGTTTTCAGCTCAACGTGTATTTCAATACCAATTACGGCTTCATACCGGGTCAAGTAATCTCACCCCTTAAGTTAAAGGTACCTTGTTAAATTCAATAATACAATTTATCTCCCCAATAACATTGCAATTAATTAAAGCAGGGGAAGCCTTTTATGAAAATCTGTATTCTGCTCAAAAGTGTAGGCAAAACGCAAAAGCATGCCCTCATCAAACGGTTTGCCCATTAGCTGCATCCCTACAGGCAGATTGCCAACAAAGCCCGCCGGCAGGGACATTGCCGGAATACCGGCCAGGTTGGCGGACAAGGTGCAAATATCTGACAGATACATTTGTATCGGGCTGTCAATCTTTTCACCCATTTTAAAAGCAACTGAAGGTGTTGTGGGAGAAAGCAAGACATCGTATTTAGCAAAAGCCCTTTCCAGGTCCTGCATAATTAAGGTGCGTACTTTTAAGGCTTTCAAGTAATAAGCATCATAATAACCGGCGGAAAGCGCATAAGTACCCAGCATGATCCTCCTCTTGACCTCCTCGCCAAAGCCTTCACTGCGTGTACGCATAAACATATCGACTATATTTTCCGGCTCCTCAGTGCGATGGCCATAACGCACTCCGTCATAACGGGCCAGATTGGAACTGGCCTCAGCAGGGGCAATAATATAATAGGTTGGCAGGGCATAATCAGTGTGCGGCAGCACAGTCTCTTCCACTTCCGCTCCCAATTCGATAAATTTTTCTATGGCGGCTTCAATAGCTTTTCGTACTTCAGGCTCAATACCTTCAGCCATATACTCTTTAGGCACACCTATTTTAAGCCCTTTAACATCATTAATTAAAAAACTTGTATAATCAGGCACACCTACTTTGGCAGAAGTAGAATCCTTGGGATCATAGCCGCAGATAGCGTTTAGCATTATAGCGCAATCAGCGACATCTCTGGTGAAGGGTCCTATTTGATCCAGTGAAGAAGCGAAAGCCACCAGACCATAGCGGGAAACCGCCCCATAGGTAGGCTTCATCCCCACTACACCGCACAGAGCAGCCGGCTGCCGAATGGAACCGCCAGTATCGGAACCAAGGGAACAAACAGCTTCCCCGGCAGCAATCACGGCAGCGGAACCACCGCTGGAACCACCGGTTACCCTTTCAATATTCCAGGGATTCTTTGTAACAAAATATGCGGAGTTCTCAGTGGAAGAACCCATGGCAAACTCATCCATATTAGTTTTGCCCAACAATACAGCCTGGTTAGCCTCAAGCTTCTCCATGACCGTTGCATTGTAGGGGGGCACAAAATTATGCAATATTTTCGAAGCACAAGTGGTCCGAACATCCTTCGTACAAATATTATCCTTAACTGCTACCGGAATCCCGCTCAATGGCGCAATGGCTTCTCCGGCGGCAATTTTAGCATCAACCGCTTCCGCCTGCCGCATAGCCTTCTCTTTAGTCAGGGTTATATAGGCATTGATTTTTCTTTCCAGGTCATCTGTTCTGTCATAAACTGATTTAGCTATCTCAACGGCGGAAACCTCTTTTTTAACCAGAAGCCGGTGCAATTCATGGGCAGTCATTTGATAAAGCTGCAAAATGTATCCCTCCTGGAAAACCTAGATAATCTTAGGCACCTTAAAATACTCCTCTTCTCTCTCCGGAGCATTGGACAGAACCTCTTCGTTAGTTAAACAATCACCTGCACAGTCTTCTCGGAAAACGTTCTGCATTGGCAGAGCATGAGCTGTCGGCGGCACATTCTCCGTATCCAGCTTCTGAAGCATTTGTGCATATTCCAATATAGCATTAAGTTGATCGGTATATCTCTCTTTCTCCTCTTCACTTAAATACAAACGTCCCAACAAGGCTACGTGTTCCACATCGGCCTTAGTAATCAAGCAGTTCACCTCTCTATCTAAAAACTTACAACATTATACCAGATTTTTTTTGGCGCATGCAAGTTACGATAGGCTATGATCTGCTTTGCCGGGTGATTTGCCAACAGATAATTCTTTAAAATAAGCCTCATCTATAACTTTAATACCCAATTTAACGGCCTTATCATATTTACTGCCGGGATTCTCACCTGCCAGAACATAATCAGTGCTTTTGCTGACAGATGCAGTTACCTTACCTCCCAAGCCCTCAATAAACTGTTTTGCAGTCTCACGGGTAAAAGACCGGAGTGTTCCGGTTAAAACAAAAGTTTTACCTTCCAAAGAACCGGCAGTTGAAGCCTCTGTGTCTTTTTCCACAATATTTACACCGGCCCGCACCAGTTTATCAACAACAGAAAGGTTCTGCTCCTGCTCAAAAAAAGTAATAATACTCCCGGCTATCTTAGTACCAATCTCCGGTATTCCCACCAACTCTTCAAGCCCGGCTGCCATCAAATTCTGCAGCGAACCAAAATGCCGGGCCAGAGTTTTAGCCGCCCTCTCCCCCACATGGCGAATACCCAGAGCAAATATCAGTCTGCCCAGAGAGGCTTTTTTACTTTGCTCCAGGGCCTGCAGCAGATTCTGAACTGACTTTTGGCCAAACCTCTCCAGATTAACCAGGTCCTCGTACCGCAAATTATATAAGTCAGCGGCATCATGGATTAAGCCTGTATCTAAGAGCTGTGTGATAACTGCCGGTCCCAGTCCGGCTATATCCATGGCTCCCCGCGAAACAAAGTGAATTAAACCCTCCCTCAGCTGCGACGGACAGGCCATACCCGTACAGCGGGAAGCAGCCTCACCCTCCAGGCGAACAACCTTTGCTCCGCAATCAGGACAATACTGCGGCATTTTAAAGGGAATCTCCCCGCCGCTGCGTTTTTCCGACAATACCCTGACTACTTCAGGTATGATCTCGCCCGCCTTCTGGACAACAACAGTATCACCTATCTGCACATCTTTTTCCTTTATAATGTCTTCATTATGTAAAGTCGCCCGGCTGACAGTCGACCCGGCCAAACGCACAGGATCCAAAAGAGCAGTTGGCGTGAGAACACCGGTACGGCCAACATTTATTATAATATCCTTAACCTTAGTAACCGCCTGCTCGGGAGGAAATTTATAAGCGATCGACCAGCGGGGGCTTTTGGCAGTAGCTCCCAATTTTAGCTGCTGCTCCAGGGAATCAACCTTAATGACTAAACCATCAATGGCAAAAGGCAGTTCAAAACGCCTGGCCTCCCAATCCCGGCAATAGGCCAGAACCTCCTCAATATCAGCAAATTTGCGATAATAACGGCTAACCGGAAAGCCCAAGTCTTGCAAGTAACGCAACGCCTCTTCGTGACCGCTCAGGCTCACCCCTTCATAATAACCAACCGCGTAAATAAAGGCAGACAATTGCCTGCTGGAAGTTATCCTGGGATCGAGCTGCCTGAGTGAGCCTGCCGCGGCGTTGCGGGGATTGGCAAACAAGGGTTGATCTTCCGCTTCCCGGCTTTTATTCAACCGTCTGAAAGCCTCCCCGGACATATACACCTCACCCCTCACTTCCAGAACCGGCACGGCCTCTTTCAGTTGCAGAGAGAGGCTGCGAATAGTCTTAAGATTTTCGGTAATATCCTCACCTGTTTCACCGTCTCCTCTGGTAGCGCCGCGTTGAAACAGACCGTTCTCATAAAACAGGGAAACAGCCAGTCCGTCAATTTTAAGCTCAACTACATAGTTAACCTCTTCACCTGCCAGAGCACCGCGGACCCGACGGTCAAAATCCTTCAGCTCCTGCTCACTAAAAGAGTTGGCCAGGCTTAACATAGGCACTCTATGAGTTACGGTAGTAAAACCTTCCTTTGGCTTTCCACCCACCCGCTGAGTCGGTGAATGCTCGCTAAGCAGATCCGGAAACTGCTGCTCCAACGCTGTCAGCTCAAGCATTAAACGATCATATTCGGCGTCTCCTATGACAGGGTTATCCATAACATAGTAATTATAATTATGCTCCTCTATTTCCCGCCGCAGTTCTAAAACTCTTTTCCCGGCTTCCTTCAACTCCAAATTATCACCTTCTTGCACTTTGCCTTTAAACTACTCTAAACTTCTCATATCTTCAATTGACCGCCTGTTCTTCTGTACCATTTCCTCTATATCTTTGGCGGATCTGGCTGACTTTTCCGCCAGCTTTCTCACTTCCCCGGCTACGACAGCAAATGTTCTCCCGTGCTCACCGGCACGCGCGGCCTCAATGGAGGCATTTAGAGAAATCATATTAGTCTGATCGGCAATATCGCTAATTACATTGGCTACCACACCGATACTGCTGCTGAAAGCTACCTGCTGCTGCAGTTGATCAGTTATGTAATTCTCAATAGCCAGCTGCATATCAAAGTTAAGCCGTTTTTGAAAAGCATTATAGGACCGCTGCAGAGAAACCGCATCAGTCCCGTGTTTGGCCTGCAAAAGCATATAAATCTCCGTCATATAAATTTGATAGGCCCCGATATACCACCTAGGAAACAAACCCAATTGACGGTGCTTCATACCGATAGCCAGGCGCCGGTTAATATAATTGTTGTCCATTTTGTCAGATGTTAAACTAATAAAATACTGCTTTTGCACTTCTTTTAGTCTGGTAACCGTACTATTCTCATCGATAAGCTTCTTTAACTCGGAAAATTTCAAAATATGGTTGTAAAAAACATTGACCACGCGATCGGCTTCCCGGCTGAACAAATCTTTATAGCCCGCCATAATATTGATATCATCCTGAGTAATAGCAACATAACTCATCTGCCTGTCTCGGCTGTTATTTTCCAATTATAATCATTCCTCCGATTATTATTATCCGACTCAAGCAAGCGGCAATGTCCTTTAATCAAGTAATAAGTTGCGCCACGTATTTTATTACATAGGCAGCAGGGATTAACAATATCTGGGCAAAAACAGTGCCTACCAGCCTGGTAGCAGCCAGGTAGAAAGTCATCTGCCGCACATCTTTCTCCGGTCTGGCCCCTCTCAAAGCCTGGTCGGTTATACGGGCGGCTGTGGGATCTACTACGGTAGCCATCAAAATAGCCGCCACCCCGTTAACCACCCCGGCCAAAAAAGCAGCGGTACTGCGAAACTGCGGGTAAAGCGCGCCGGCATATAAGGACGAAAGGATACCCACGGTATAAAAGCCGGTAATAAAAATATTGAAAAACAGAAAAGCCCTGGGTATGCTGGTATACTGGTAAACCGTCTGATCCAACGTCTGCCTCTGTTCAATTTTTTGGTTATCTAAAATCGCCTGTACCCTGCGCCGGGAAAACAATATCAACCAGAAGACCCTGGGTACAGAACCAACCTGATCAAAAATCATGATGGCACGAGTAAACACTTTAACAAAGTAGGGAATCAAGAGCCAGCCGATTAAGGTACCAACGCTTGCCGCCACAATAACCAGGCGGATGTATTTGCTTAGTACATCCAGCTGTGCCTGGTAAAATGGTGTCAGCACGGCCCTGGCTATGCTTTCCGTGTGCACGGCATTTTGCAGGCCGGTGTTAATGGCTTGTTCCACTATAGATGATAACAGAGGGGCTTGAATCAGATTAGCAGTGCTGGATAAAAGAAAAATCAATTGGAAAAGAGAAAGTGCGGTTGCCAGTCTCTGCGTGCGCACCCCGGATAACCTTACCGCATAAATTAAGGTATTGATCATATGAATCACTGCTACCAGCAATGCGACAATTAACAATCGGGTCATGTGTGCCTCCGAAACATTTATCCAAGTATTAATTAATCTTCTCCAAAGGAGCATATCCTGCGGACAGGCTTTTTACTCCCATATCAGGAAAGGCTACCTGCAGCACAGCGTTGCTTCCCAGACCGCTTACGCCCACAATAACACCTGTACCCCATTTAGCATGATGAACCTTATCACCCAGAACAAAGTTTTGACCGGCTGCCGGTTTCTTAACGGTCGTCTGGTTTCTCTTTGATGTCTCCTGCTGCTTTTTAACCTGCGTATTAATTTTCTGCCTCTCTTCATAAGGATGAGCGCCGCTGACTAAATCAACCGGTATCTCCTCCAGAAAGCGGGAAGGCCTGCAGTAATTCGTATTACCGTATATGGTGCGCTGAAAACTGTAGCTCAGATATAGTTTTTGCCTGGCCCTGGTCATTCCGACATAAGCCAGGCGGCGCTCTTCCTCTAACTCGCCGGCGTCAGATAAAGCCCTGTTATGAGGAAAAATTCCTTCTTCCATAGCTACCAGAAAAACAAAGGGAAACTCCAGTCCCTTGGCAGTGTGCAGAGTCATCATATTTACACGCTCCGCTTCCCCGTTATCTCTGTCCGCGTCCGTAACCAAAGACAGTTCGGAAAGGAATTCACCCAGCGTGCCCTCCACTGTCTCCAGATCATACAACCTGGTCACAGAGAGAAATTCCTCCAGGTTCTCCAACCTGGTACGAGCTTCTACAGTTCCTTCATACTCCAGTTCCTGACGGTAACCGGTACGCTCCAGAATATCCACAGTTAAGTCCGTAACAGGCAGAAACTCCTGCTGCCGGCGCCATACCTGCAAAAGGCTGCCTAAAAGAGCTGCCTGCTTTCTAGCCTTACCGTTCAAGCCAGGTATCTGCTCCGCCATCTCCATAGCCAAACCGGCAGGTATGCCTGCTTCCGCGGCAAAAGCAAAAATTTTAGTCAGGGAAACATCACCGATACCACGCCTCGGCACATTAATAATACGGCTGAGAGAAACCTCATCCGCCGGGTTTACTATAACCCGCAAATAAGCTATCACATCTTTAATTTCCTTGCGCTCATAGAAGCGCAGGCCGCCGATAATATTATAAGGCAACCCGTAGCGAAGCATAATCTCTTCCAGAACACGCGACTGTGCGTGAGTGCGGTACAGCACAGCACATTCACTGTAAGAAACACCCTCCACCAGGTGCAGATGTTTGATTTGTTCGACCACATGCCTGGCCTCTGCAAATTCATCACGCGATTTGCATACAATTATTGGACTGCCCTTGCCGGCATCAGTCCACAAACGTTTTTCCTTACGGCCCTGGTTATAGCTGATTATGTGATTGGCCGCATCCAGTATATTCTGTGTGGAACGATAATTTTGTTCCAGTGTGACCACACAAGCTTCCGGGTAATCGCGCTCAAAGCTTAATATATTCTGAATGTCGGCACCCCGCCAACCGTAAATTCCCTGATCCGGATCACCAACTACACACAAGTTACGGCTTTTTTGAGCCAGCATTTTCACCAAAAGGTACTGCACATAGTTAGTATCCTGGTATTCATCTACCAGGATGTAGCGGAATTTATGCTGGTATCTTTCCAAAACATTCGGATGCTCTTTAAAAAGACGGACAACCAGAAAGAGCAGGTCGTCAAAATCCACCGCGTTATAAGTTTTTAACTTTTTTTGATAGAGTTTATAAATCCCGGCCGCTTTTTGGGTGAGTATATTGTCTGCTTCTCTATCATACTTATCCTCGTCAATTAACTTATTCTTGGCTTTAGAAATAATGCTTGAGACATACTGTGGTGAAAAGGTCTTATCATCAATATTCAACTCTTTTATACAATCCTTGATCAGAGTATGCCGGTCACCTTCATCATAAACAGAAAAATCCTGGCCGTAACCCAACAGCTGCCCATCCCTCCGGAGAATCTTTAAGCAGGTTGAGTGAAAGGTAGCCACCCATAAATCACGGGCCACTCCGGGCAGAATAGCTGCAACTCTCTCTCTCATCTCCAGAGCCGCCTTGTTCGTAAACGTAATGGCCAGAATATTAAATGGAGAAACCTTTTCCGACAATAGCAAATGAGCAATACGGTGAGTCAGCACTCTGGTTTTACCGCTGCCGGCACCGGCCAGTATTAAAAGCGGGCCGTCCACATGTCTCACAGCCTCTGCTTGTACAGGATTTAGGCCGGCTAAAATTTCATCAAGACCACAAACCGTTTCTGCATCGTGCAAAAAACTCACTCCCTGAGAAAATATAAAAACAGTTTACAATGTACAGCTGAATTTAGTTAAGCTTTGTTTACGAATTGTATTATATCATATTTTCAAGCCAACCATTATCTCAATATATTATTGAAAATTAGCATCTAAAGCATGCAAAAGTGCCGGGGGGAATAACATAGAACCCGGCCTATGCCGGGCTCTTTTAAACCTTTTCATGGTTAATTGCAAAATTTTTCTTCTTCTGACTGCCCCTGGCCCCCAAGCATTTCGGACACTAGTCTTAAAATAGAAATGGTATGAGTGGTCAGAACTTCATAAAGCAAGATCGGCAGTGCTTCTTCATAGGTTGGTTTAATCTTGCCTGCTGCAATCTCAGAGCTGATTTTATCCCCGGCCCGGTTCAAGGCTATATCCACAAGTTTCTTGATTTCCTCCTGGTTCTCCTGCACAAACTTACCCACTTCAATTTTGGCCAAAACTTCACCCCCGTCTATTAAATGCAGAACTCTTCTTCTTTAAAAGGGTTAATTACTCTAACCATATCTCAGACCGGCTGACACTATTTCCTCCGCTGTTTTAACTCCGCAAAAACTTCTCCTGGCATAACTCCCTGCTCCGCCAGCATAACCAGCAGGTGATAAAGCAGGTCAGCGCTTTCTTTTACCAGCTCGTGTTTATCCTTATTCTTAGCGGCCAGTATTACCTCTGCACTCTCTTCGCCGACTTTCTTAAGTATCTTATCCAGACCTTTGTCAAAAAGATAGCTGGTATAGGCACCCTCCGGCATTTTCTCTTTACGATCCAGTATTACCCCGTACAGTTCGTCCAGAACCCCTGCTCCGGCAGTCGGAACAGTCTCTTTAGCCTGCTCTTTATTCTCAGAAATTTTTCCGTATACCTCATCCGGGTCAAACTGCTGCTCTCCCACTATTTCCACAGTACAATCCCGATTGATGCGATAATGAAAACAGCTGTAATAACCTTCATGACAGGCCGCACCTTTCTGATCAACCAGCACCAGCAGGGTATCCTTGTCACAATCATGGTATATCTCCCGAACCTTCTGTACATTGCCGGAGGACTCGCCTTTATGCCAGAATTTCTGCCTGCTGCGGCTCCAGAACCAGGTTTCCAGTGTGGTCAGGGTTTTCTCCACCGCCTCCTGGTTCATATAGGCTACCATTAAAACCTCTCTGGTCGCGTAATCCTGCACAATGGCAGGTATCAGACCTGACCGGTCATATTTTAGCTTAGTAATATCCAACTGCTGCATATAATAACACCGTTCCTTTCAGTTTACGAAAAGTCTTCAACTTTCAACTTAAATCTTCCGCACCATCCATCTTTAACTATTGCGTGTAAACTAAATCCTTACCGGAACACCGTTATCCCTCAGAAACTCTTTAACCTGCCTGATGGAGTACTCCTGAAAGTGAAAAATGGAAGCAGCCAGCGCCGCGTCAGCTTCACCCTCAGTCAAGCCTTCCACCATATGTTCCAGATTTCCAACACCGCCGGAAGCTATAACAGGTATTTTAACCGCCCGGGAAACAGCCCTGGTCAGGGCAACATCATACCCATCCTTGGTGCCGTCTCTGTCCATGCTGGTAAGCAGTATTTCCCCCGCACCCAGCGACTCAACCCTGGCCGCCCATTCCACAGCATCAATACCGGTTGGCCTGCGCCCCCCGTGGGTATATACTTCCCAGCGACCGGGAGCTACCTGACGGGCATCTATAGCTACAATTATGCACTGGCTGCCAAACTTATTGGCACCTTCCGCTACCAATTCGGGATTTCTGATAGCGGCAGTATTTATGGAAACCTTGTCCGCTCCCGCTGTCAGCATAGAGCGCATATCCTCTACGGAACCAATCCCGCCGCCCACGCTAAAAGGTATAAAAACCTCGGCCGCAGTGCGGTAAACCATATCCAGTGTGGTTTTGCGCCCCTCGTGGGAAGCTGTGATATCTAAAAATACCAGTTCGTCCGCGCCCTCTTTATCATAGACTGCCGCCAGTTCCACAGGATCTCCGGCATCTCTTAAATTAACAAAGTTAGTTCCTTTAACCACCCTGCCGCCGGTCACATCCAGGCAGGGAATAATTCTTTTCATCAGCATAGGTGATTTCTCCCTAATATTTTGTTTATTTAGCCTCTGCCAAAGCCAGAGCATCCTTAAGTTTTATCGTACCGGCATAGAGTGCTTTGCCCATAATCACGGAGTCAACGCCGTCAGCTTCCAGTTTTTTCAGCTCTTTTAAATCCTCCAGCACAGAAACACCGCCTGAAGCTATAACTTTCAACCCGCTTTTACGGGCCAGATCCCCGGTTGCTTCCAGATTCGGACCCTGCAGGGTGCCGTCGCGCTTAATATCCGTAAACAATACTCGCTGAACACCTAATTTCTTCATTTCCAGAGCCAGCTCAAGAGCTGTCTTTTCTACAGTAATTCCCCAGCCCTGAATGGCAACCTTACCGTTCTTTGCATCAATGCCAACAACAATACCTTCACCAAATTTCTGACAGGCCTCCTGTACCAGTTCAGGATTGCGAATTGCCACCGTACCCAGGACGACTCTGGAAGCTCCGCTGCCAAGCAGCTCTTCTATAGCCTCCAGATTCCTGATACCGCCTCCGACTTCCACCGGTATATCCACAGCAGCTATGATATTTTTAATTATGGCTAAGTTTTTTGGAGCACCGGCAAAGGCACCGTCCAAGTCGACCACATGCAGATATTCAGCTCCCTGCTGCTGCCAGGAGAGAGCCATAGCCACCGGGTCGTCAGAGTATATAGTCTCCTGGTCTAAACGACCTTCCACCAAACGGACACATCTTCCTTCCCGTAAATCAATAGCCGGTATAATTAACATTTTTTTACTAACCTCCCGAAATTGTCTAATATTTTCAGACCTAAAGCACTGCTTTTTTCCGGGTGAAATTGTATGCCAAATATTTTATCCCGCCCGACAAAAGAGGAAAAGCGTACTCCATATTCAGTTGTCCCAATAATAACTTCCCGGTCTATGGGTTCTACATGATAGGAGTGGACAAAGTAAAAGGCTGATTTATCAGGTATACCGTCTAAAAGTGGATTGTCTTTTCGTATTTCGACCTTGTTCCAACCCATGTGAGGCACTTTTAAATCGCACTCGGGGAAACGCCTGACCCGGCCTGCAAAAATTCCCAGGCCCTCAGTCAAACCCCATTCTTCACTGACTTCAAAAAGCAGCTGCTGGCCCAGACAAATACCCAGAAAAGGCTTACCGTCAGCTACAGCTTTCAGTACTGCCTGGTCCATACCGGAGGCTTTCAGGTTCTTCATGGCATCGGCAAAAGCACCTACGCCGGGCAAAACAACTCCCCCGGCCTGAACAACTTTATCCGGGTCCCTGGTGATAAAAGCATCATGCCCGACATTTTCCAGACCTTTTTGCACGCTGCGCAGGTTGCCCATACCATAATCAATTATAGCAATCATTTTTTCCTCCATAAAATAATAAGTATCCTTACAAAACACCTTTTGTAGAAGGTATGCCATTTGCCCTGCTGTCCGTTTCCACTGCCTGCCTCAGCGCTCTGCCCAGAGCCTTAAAAATACCTTCTATTATGTGATGGCTATTGCGACCGGATATTTGTGTAACATGCAGGGTGATACCGCCATTAACTGACAGCGCCCGTAAAAATTCCTCCAACAGTTCAGTCTCAAAATCACCCACCTTAGGAGAAGGAATTTCTACACTTAATTCCAGGTGGCCCCTGCCGCTCAAATCCAGGGCTGCCAGCAGCAGAGCCTCGTCCATAGGCACCATAGCGTGTCCGTAGCGGTTAATACCTGACTTATCGCCCAGAGCTTCTTTAATTGCCTGGCCCAGGCAGATGCCTATATCCTCCACCGTGTGATGACCGTCAATCTCTAAATCACCGTCAGCTCTTAGTTCCAGATTCAGCATACCATGCCTGGTCATCAAATTCAGCATATGATCAAAAAAACCTATACCTGTTTTTATATCGTAAACACCGCTGCCATCCAAATCCAGTTTTAAGTAAATATCAGTTTCGGCAGTTTTACGGGTTAACTCGACTTTTCTGGTCTGCATACAGCACCTCTTTTGTTTAACTCAATACTTGTTCAAGTTCCTGCAAAAACAGTTTGTTCTCTTCGGGCGTCCCCACTGATACACGCAGATAACCCGGCAGCTGGGGTGAGTTTAAATTGCGGATTAGAATTTTCCTCTCTAACAAAGCTTGAAAGACCTTATCTGCAGGTTTGACTGTTTTAAACATTATGTAGTTAGCTCTGCTGGGTATTACCTCACTAACGCCCGTTATGGAAAGGAGAGCCTGGAAGATAATCTCCCTGTCTTTGATTATTTGGTCGATACGCTGCTGAAAAAGCGGTAGGAAATCCAGTACCGTGGCAGCGGCAATCTGAGAAAAATTGTTCACATTAAAAGGCTGCTGCACTTTTAAAAACTGTTTGATAACCAGAGGATCGGCCAACAGGTAACCAACCCGCAGGCCGGCCAAGCCAAAAGCCTTGGAAAAAGTTTTTAGAATAACTATATTGGGATACTGATCGAGAAGAGGTACGGCTGTCTCTCCACCGAATTCCCCGTAAGCCTCATCTAAAACAACCAGGGCGTTAACCCTGCCGGCTAAGCGAGCCAGGTCGGACAGAGGGGTAATGTTTCCGGTAGGATTATTGGGAGAACATAAAAAGACAGCCTTACAACCGTTTTGCTCGGTTACACGGCATAATTCATCTATATCTACGGAAAAATCCGGCTGCCTGTTGACGACCAGCGGCTTTGCTCCTACCACCAGACTATGCACCCAGTACATAGAAAAAGTGGGGTTAGTCACAACAACCGGCGCGTCAGGGCCTAAAGTCTCAATTATATTCAAGATAAGCTCATCGGAACCGCTGCCTGCCAGGATCTTCTCAGGCCCGACACCGGCATAAACAGCCAGTTTTTGCTTTAATTCACCAGCCAGGGGATCGGGGTAACGGGTAAAGGTCTCCGAACTAAGTCTTTTATATATTTGCTCCAGCACCTGGCCGGGAAATTCGTAGGGGTTTTCATTGGCATCCATTTTTATCACACCGTCATGTATCTCCGGTTCATACGGGGTTAGCTGCGCCAGATCAGGTCTGACCAGGTCTTCGATGACAAACTTTCTGCTCATTATTGATTTTCTCCTTTCCCCTCCAGCCTGATTCTTATAGCGTTGGCATGAGCATCCAGTCCCTCTTTAACAGCCATGTCTGCAATATGACCACCGGCCTGCTCCAATGCCTCCCGTGTATAGGAAATTATGCTTGATTTTTTAATAAAGGTATCTACGCTCAAAGGCGAGTAGAACCTGGCTGTTCCGCCTGTAGGCAGCACGTGATTTGGCCCGGCCCAGTAATCTCCCACCGGCTCGGGTGAGTAAGAGCCTAAAAAGACGGCCCCGGCATTGGTAATCTGGCATAACAGGTTAAAAGGCTCTTTTACCATCAGTTCCAGGTGTTCAGGTGCAAACCTATTGGCCATCTGCACCGCCTGGGCCAAATCCCTGGTGATTACTATAGCGCTGTAGTCAGTTAAAGAACGGGTGACGATATCCCTGCGCGGCAACAACTCAGTCTGCCTGGCAACTTCCTCTCTTACTTTTTCAGCCAGGCTTTCCACCGGTGTCAGCAGCACAGCGGAAGCCAGCACGTCATGCTCGGCCTGAGAGAGCAGATCCGCAGCCACATAGGAAGCATCCGCCGTTTCATCAGCCACTACCAGCACTTCACTGGGCCCGGCCAGCATATCAATACCCACCTGCCCGTAGACCTGCTGTTTGGCCAGGGTTACATAGATATTGCCCGGACCGGTTATTTTATCTACCGGCTTGATTGTTTCAGTTCCGTAAGCCAGTGCCGCTATTGCCTGAGCCCCACCGGCCTTATAAATCTCGGTTACCCCTGCCTCAGCGGCTGCCACCAGTGTATAAGGGTTGAGTTTTCCGTCCTTGCCCGGAGGAGTAACCATAACAATTTCTTTCACCCCGGCCACCATGGCCGGTATGGCGTTCATCAGCACTGAAGAAAAGAGCACAGCAGTACCGCCCGGGACATAAATGCCTGCTCTGGCCAGCGGGCGCACCAGCTGTCCCAGGATAACACCGTTATCGGACGGGGCAAACCAGGATTTCTCCAACTGCTTGCGGTGGAAAGAAGCTATATTGTCACGGGCCAGGCATATTGACTCCAGAGTTGTCTTTTCCACCAGGCCATAGGCTTCTTCTATTTCTTCAGGTATGACTTTCAGTTGACCGGGGGTCAACTTGACTTGATCAAAATCGGCCGTGTAAGCGCATAAAGCCCTGTCACCCTGCTCGCGCACAGTCTTTATTATTTCTGCCACGATTGCCGCGGCTGCTTCTTTGCCGGCCATATGCCTATTCATAATATTTTCCAGGGCGGGGTCTCCCGCCTGCATAATCCTAATCATGCTTCCATCACCTCGCTTTCAATGACCTTTGACAGCTTTTTTGCTACTCTACCGCCACGTTTTTCATATATACGAGCAGAAAATGACGTTGTAACAGCAATTAAATCTTCTACCAACTCTTGCTGTTCATCGACGTCTTTTTTTTCTATTACTACAATATGCCCGCCAAAATCGCTAATGTATTTCTCTAAGTAGGCATAACCGAACCGTGCTAAACGGTCTTTATACTCAATAATTACTAAGGCATTATTAGTCTCCTTTACAGCCTTAAGTAACTTTTGTAGACCTTTACGGTTTTCATTTAAACCACTGGCAATATCACGAAAAACAGCCTGAATAGCATATTTGTTATTTGATGCATATTCAGTAAGCCTTCCTATTTGTCGATCAAGATTCCCGGCATCAGCCTGTTTTTGCGTAGATACCCTGGCGTAGAGAAATACGGTATTTTGAATTCGGCTATATTTTTTGCCCTCAAAGGATTCTACTTGGGACATTTTATAGCGGCGATGGCCAGTAGGAGTTCTTTCTGGAACTAATATCTTTTTCTTTTCCCAAACACGTAAAGTATTAATACTAACCCCTAAATATTTAGCTGCTTTGCCAATACTTATATAGTTTTCCATCCTAATCACCTGCCAAAATCATATCATATTATAGCAGGTTTTTTAATATTAATTTAGTTTTCTAGTAACAGTTATATCCTCCATTAACCTTCCTTATTAGCCGCATCTACAAGCGCAGCCAATTGTTCCAGCAAACGGTTTATCCTGTCCGCCTTAAACTGCCTGTTTACCCGGTTGGCTATCAACCGGGCGGTAGAATTCATCACATCAACCAGTTCCACCAAGTTATTCTCGCGCAGTGTACGCCCGGTTGAAACAATATCCACTATCATATCGGCCAGCCCAACCAGAGGAGCCAGTTCTATATTGCCATGCAGCTTGATAATTTCTGCCTGCATGCCCTGACTGCGAAAAAACTCTTCTGCCACACGCGGAAATTTAGTAGCTACCCGTGCATGGCCGCGGTTTTTCAGAGCCAGCCCCCCGCATTCTTGCACTGAAGCGGCCGGGGCTGCCACTACAAAACGGCAAAAACCGTATTTCAAATCTAAAAGTTCATAAACATCCTTGCCCTGCTCGGCCAGAGTATCTTTACCGGCAATGCCCAGATCAGCGGCACCGTATTCCACAAAAGTCGGTATATCAGTGGGACGGCAAATAATATAGCGTACATTATCTGCCGGAACGGTAAAATACAGCTGCCTGGAGTCCCCGGCCAGTTCTTCTGTATTAAAACCGGCCTTTTGCAGCAAGTCTAAAGACGGTTTATATAAAGTCCCTTTAGGTATGGCTATGGTCAAAGTCCCCCTGGAAGAATCCAAATCACTTCACCTCTTTACTATATTAAAGCATTAATACGCTATAATAATAAATCAACTCTTCCGGGGCTGTCAATGCTTATTTTTGAGAACCGTCTTCAACAGACAGGATAAGATCTTAATTGACCGGCCGCTTTCGACAGAATAAGCGGCAAAGTGCATTTTATCCGGGAACCACCAAAGCCTTAGTACTTCCGGCAAATATTCATAAATAATACTTCTTTATCCCAGAACCATAGTTTTTTTCGCAGCTACACCGGTTCCGGATTGCTCAGCTGAATTAATTATTTGCGTTGTCACAGTATAGCCTGCCTGCCGCAATTCACCTGCCTGCCGGACAGCCTCAGACCTTTGCTCTCTGGTATACCTGATCAGGTAATCGCAACAGACTTCCCTGTTTAAAGCGCCCTGCCGATCTAATACCAGCATCAATTTATCCACACCCAAGGCAAAGCCGGTTGCCGGCAAATCATAACCAAACTGCCCGGTAAGGTTGTCATACCTACCGCCGCCACACAGAGGGAAGCCGAGTGACCCGGTGTAGCCCTCAAAGACAGCACCCGTATAATAGTCCAGTTCTCTTAAAAGACCAAAATCTAAGGTTACCTGGCTTTCTACGCCATATGCTTGCAATACCGCATATATTTCCTCCAGGTTATCAAGGGCGCTTTGCGCCCTGCCGCCGCCAATCAACTGCCGGGCCTCGACCAAAACTTTTGCGCTGCCTCTCAGATTTAAAACTTTTAAGAGTCTTGATTGATCCGCGGGAGCAATCATAAACCTGCTCAATAATTCCCTCAGGAGCACGAAATCTTTATTGCCTATGGCTGTCTTCAATTCTTCTTTTTCTACAACCGGTAAGCCCAAATCATCAGCTAAACCGTGAAATATTCCAACATGGCCCAGGCTGATTTGAAATTCTTGAATTCCGACGGCAAGCAGCGACTTGACCGCCAATATGACTGTCTCTGCATCAGCATCGGCACTGCTGTCACCGAGTATCTCCACACCCGCCTGGTAAAATTCTCTCTGCCTGCCGGCCTGGGGTGACTCGTAAAGAAAAGCATGGCCAGTATAGAAAAGGCGCAGCGGCAGAGTCTCAGTCTTTAACCCGGTAGCTGCCAGTCGAGCTATGGGCAGCGTCATATCGGGCCTCAGGACCAGCAAATGGCCGTTTCTGTCTAAAAATTTAAATAGCTTATCCTCCTGGCTGCTTTCCTTTACCAGGATGTTCTCGTAATATTCATAAATAGGTGTGCTAACTTCCTGGTAACCCCAGGCATGCACCAGTTGTGCAAATTTTGTTTCAATTTCCCGCTTAGTTCCCGCTTCCGCCGGCAGTAAATCACGCACCCCCGGCGGCACACGACCGAAACGATCCTTTAATGCCAACAGCCATCACCAGCTCTTCATATATTTAGTCTTCCAAATTTTATTGCTTAAACTTCTTGCTTCTTATTCTCCGGCAAACGATCCAGCACTAATTTATAACCGTCCGCGCCAAAGTTCAAACACTTTTTCACCCGGCTGACAGTAGCAGTACTGGCGCCTGTTTTGGATGCAATTTCCCCGTAAGTATAATTGGCTTCCAACATTTTAGCGACTTCCAGCCGCTGCGCCAGAGCCTTGAGTTCCGCCACGGTACAGATGTCCTCAAAAAAACGATAACATTCCTCTGTATCCTTTAAGAGCATTATTGCTTCAAATAACCGGTCCAGAAGGCCGTCTTTCAATCTGCTTTGATAAATCAAATCCCTATTCCTCCTGGTTTTTACTCATAATTATAACCCATATTACTAAAAATGGACATGCCGATTTGGCATAATGTCTACAGGGATTTATAGTTTTATATGTTTAAGAACTCCTTTTCATAGGTTTTCCTCTCCCCTCACCCTATACATTGACACTTCAATTCCTTTCATGACACACTGCGGAATATGAGTCATAAGCTAAAATCTATTATTAAATCAGTACTAAAAGATAAGTACCGCATTGGTAAACCAGCATTTTTTAAACCGGAACAAATTGCTCATATTGTTTCATTAGCTTGCCAATCACCGATCGAAAACGGTGTTCCCTCAAGTCATTGGACACCGGCAGCATTGGCTCATACAGCAATAAGACAAGTAATAGTAAAAAATATTTCAGTACGAACAGTTGGGCGATACTTATCTGAAGCGGATTTAAAACCACATCAATATAAAGGTTGGTTAAACGCCAAGATTGATAATCCAGAACAACATCAGCAACAGGTGGCGATAGTTTGTCAAGTTTATCGGAATTCTGTAATGATGGAATCTTCTGGCTATCACATATTATGTACGGACGAAATTACCGGTATCCAAGCGTTAGAACACATCCATGAGGCATTGCCTATGCGTCCTAACCAAGTGGAGTGTATTGAGCAAGAGTATAAGAGACACAGGACAACCACTTTAATCGCTTCACGAAACGTGGTAACCGGAGAAATTGTTGCTCCGCTTATTCAATCTACCCGGACGGAAACCGATTTCACAAAACATATTCGTGAAGTAGTGGCAACTGTTCCAAAACGGCCATATATTTTTGTCATGGATCAATTGAATACACATAAGTCAGAGACACTGGTAAAGTGGATAGCAGAACAAGAAGGAATCCCGACAGAGGAATTGGGTATAAAAGGTGTAAAGGGAGTACTAAAATCAATGGAGACACGGGCTTCATTTTTGTCAGATTCAACACATCAGATTCGTATTGTCTATACACCTAAACACTCATCATGGATGAATCAGATTGAAATATGGTTTAGTATCTTAAAAAGACGATTACTCAATAGACGATCTAGTTTTTCATCGGTTCAAGATTTGAAATTACGTATTCAACAGTTTATTGACTACTATAATCAATATTTGGCTAAGCCATTTCGCTGAACATATGCCAATAAACTTTTGGCCGCACAATACCTACTTGGAATTTATTGGTGTGCGCGTATTTACGCCATCGTGCACTAGTTATCTCTTTTAAACCAGTTAATGGGGTTTAGGAACTTTTTATACCGTGAAATAACTTCTTTACCAAGGATTATTCCACCTACCCAAAACGATATTTCCCCCAGAACAACAAGAACAGTGGAAATAGTTACTTTGATGCCTGTGGAAAAGGAAACAAACGGTATGAGTAAAATTAAGCCATACAAAATAAATGATAACACAACAAGACCGATCCCTGATTTTCTAAGCTCAACGGAATGTTTTTTATTTGATATTTGATTGTTTCTGTTTTTTTGGTGTATCACAGCTTATTTCCCTTTCTGAATAACAGTGGCTTTGTCCTAAATGCAGGTATTAATCATAATTGACATGTTGCATGTGAACCTCCTCCGGGATGAGCCCGGAGGCTTCTACCCGTAAGGTTTCTCATTTCATTGAGAACTGCCCTGGCAAAGCAAGGTCTTACACTCTCTCATGAGCTACAGCACTGTGTTACCACAGCCTTGGCCCGGTCCATGGGCATCTACTACTCATCGTAGATACGTTTAAGCAGTTTTTTTCAGTGCCAACACCTTCAGCCGTGCATATTCGACCTTCTCAGGTAACTTACGGCCTTTGGTGAATTTACCGTTAACCGATTTATCCAGAATTCCGGAAGCACCGACCATATCCCGGTGCGGGCCGGCGAAACCGCACTTGCCGCATTTATAGGTGCGACCTGTTTGCTTGGTATACTCTGCACAAGCTGGACAAGTACCCGAAGTACCGCGTTCATCCACTGGTATCAGCTTAATGCCATGACGCTTTAACTTATACTCCAGCATCCTGCGTAATTCACCGAAAGTCCATTGACTCATCCGCTGGTTGTGCTTTTTACCGCAGTCCTTCTTGCGCACGCCTTCTGGATTGCCAATATAGACGGTATTGACGTTATGCTCAAAGCACCATTTTGAAACAATAGTTGAAATGGTATGTATGACGTGCTCAATTCGGCGCTCAATATTGTTCAAAAACCGGTACTTTGCAGCGAAAAGCTTATTGCGCTGTTTTGAGCCTTTTTTAGTTTTAGAAATAGCTTTTTGCAACCTGCGCAGCACCTTATTCCGGAGCCGGCGCAGAGAACGCAGCAATCTGCCGCTCACTACCAAAGATTTCTTACCGTCTGTGATAGCTACAGCATGTACCTCACCGGGGTCAATGGCTGCTGTAACACCGCCCTGTACTTTTTTCAAGGCCGGTTTTTCTACCGTTACATGCAGCCAGTAAAGGTTACGGTGCCATACAAGTTGAACCAGCTTAATGACGGCTCCGGAGAGCCTTTTGGGTAAGTTAAGTATGAGTGATTCCCTGCCGCGTCCGTTGGAGAGAGTCAACATCTTTCCTTCGTAAGTTATACCAAGCGGCTTCCAGGTTACGGTGAAAAAACGTTTCCTGCGATGGGGATAGCGCCAATCTGTAACCCCTGCTCCATTTAAGCCAGGGAAAAGTGACAAATATTCTTTTGGCGGTAATGCTCTTAAGTATCCTTACAATCGCATATTTCCTGAATTATTTGTTTAACAGCATCCTCTACTTTACCCGCAATTGCTTTGCGACGATACTTTGGGCAAAACACGATATGATAGTTAATATTGTAGACGCAATGGTTTGTTATTCTTTCCATGATTCAATTATACAGTAGAGGAAGTGTTTGTGTATATACTTGTCGCCCTACCGGGCGACCGCTCCTTTCATCCCACGGGCTCGTCCCGTGGGATGAAAGGAGCGGTTTTCTATAAAAAAGAATTAATTGTGTTTTTGCCATGTTCCCTCGGCAATCCGAAAGCCTCAATCAATCCTTTATTTGCAAGCATATATTTTAATTCTTGAAATAATTCTTTGTAAAATTTACCGAAAATCCTGTCAAAGTATTTAGGGAAGTAGCATAAAGCAAAGTATTCTATGTCCATCTCACCAATTAGTTTACGGAGTTCTGAAAAACTGAAAGCTTCTATAAGTTGCTTGATTTTAGTTGGTGAGAAGTATTTTTGCATGTATTGGTGGAATAGATGGTTGTGGTGAACATCATTTTGTTCATTCAATAAATCTGTTACCCCCTTATAACCTGGATTCCCGCATATACATAACGAGGAATCGCTTAACCGGTTCATTTACAAGGCTTTTAGCAAATATTAAGTTGTTGAAGGACTCGTTATGTGTGCAAATACCTAACGAGGCGACGATGCAGTTAAATCAAGGGTTTTAAGGTTATATCGTTATGTGTTGCCGGGAATCCAGGTTATAAAATAATAAAACACCTTCTCTATTTAAAGAAAGTGTTAATGAATCATTCTTATCAACTGAATCAATTTATCTTCATCCTGTCTAATAACCTCAAATTCATTGCTCTGATAAAAATCTACTAGAGATTTTTTATCAGCACATTCTACTAATACAATTCTACCTCCAATTTTTTCATGAGCTTTATAAATTGTTGATATGGCATATTCAAGAATTTCTTTACCTGTTATTAATTTAGCATATGTATCGTTTTTAGCTAGTTGTCCAATTAGAAACACTGGAAATTCAGTTATTTTTTCTCCATCTCTTTTTGAAAATAATCCATCTAAATGCTTAGTTTTTCTATTAGATATCTCTATAGGTACTTTTAGCACTTGTATTGCCAAAGAAAAATACGCTAGAATGTTAAAGTCACCTAATTCAAGAGCTTCTTCGTCAACTATAAAATAGGTTCTGCTTTTTGACACCTTTTTAAATTCTATAGCTTTTTCTTTTAAAAAATGCTCTATGTCTTTATCTCTGCTGCAAATAAAAGTAGAAATTACTTCCTGAGTTTTATTCTTAGAAGACATTTCTAAAAATTTCCTTAACGAGACAGGTACTGTTTTAATAATTTTTCTGCTCTTGCCATAGCTTTGTCAGATGCCTTTTCTTTGTCGATAGAATTTGATGGCCTATTTTCAGAAATCACATTTACAAACTTTTTTATTGCATCAGGTTCTCTTATAGTTATATCTTTGATGAATGATGCTGTTGCCATCAAAACTACCTACTTTCAATTACTAAACTAAATTAATTTTAACTTCATATATTATATGCAACAATGCTCTCATAGGTAGTATATATTTTTACTTGTACATATTCAGTGAACCAGCTATAAAAATCAAAAATCGCAAGGCGATCAGTTGCACCGGTCCAGTCGCGATACAGCTACACATTATAAATCCTTCGGTAACCTGAATAGCCAATCAAATACGCTGTCTGTCCGTTTCTTCAGTCACTTGTTCCAGGGGATGAGGTTCTCCCTTTCGTAGATACCGCTTCAGCTTCGGCATTGATTTGCTCCAGAAGTAATAGCCGAATGCGCCGATCATTTGTTTCATTTCTCGAAACATGCATTCGATCTTGAACCGATAGCTGTACAAGCAAATGGTGTCCACCGCTGCAAGCGTCAGGTCGGTCTCGTACCCACATGGATGCAGGGAAAGATCAAAAATGAATGAGGTGATGCCGAGATGATCGGTACGTAACATTAAGCCAACAATTATCACAACGAACCATTCAAAGGTAGCGGTTCCGGTAAAACAGGCACGGAATACAGACAAGATTGTGTTAATAAATTCTAACATAGTATAGGCAATCGCTGTGAAATCGGGTATACTAAATTGAGTAACCCTTTCGGTGATTTAATCTCTTTTTTGGTGGTAGCAACCATTAGGACATCATAAAACCGCCCGATTGGGTTATTCTTCTATCATTTTTTCGACAAAAACTTTTGACTGTCCAATATTTGAGAATATCCCTCGTTATTTACGACCCGCTCAAGCTAGTTCATCTGATCTTTCAACTTTTGAATTTCTTCTTCAGTTAATCCTGTAATTTCACTGATAAAGTCAATTGATGCTCCTTTTTTAAGAGCAGCCCTAGCTATATTTTTTTGTGCTTCCTTTTTACCTTCATCTCGGCCCTCATCCCTAGCCTTCTTCTGCATTTCATCCAAAGTTATTTCTAAATTCATAATCATAATATCCACCTCCAGCGGGGAATTTTTGCATAAAACATTATCTAACTCTTTCTGCATATATGAAGCAAATTTTGGTTTTAACACATTTATTAACCAGGTTGCAAATTGTCTAAATTCCTCCGGTGTTAATCTTTTTAGCACTCTAGCTAGTTTTTTAAACCGTCTGATTAACTCTTCATGAGTTATTGTTTGGTCTAAAAGAAAAACACTTGCCACAAGGTTAGCCATCTGATAAAGTTCTTTCTCGCTATATCTGTTTACATCAAAGAAAATGTAACGAAAATCTAAGAGGTGCTGCTCAAAATTTTGATAACCACCCAACATTTCTTTGAAGTTTAAGCCAACTGTCCAATTATCTTTACCGTTATATAATACAGCCGGGATTATAGGAGGCAGTCGAAAATCTTTGCGTTCCCTCTTTTCTGACGGAGTATTGTTGTATACTTCCCGCCAGATTTCTACCATGTATTGCAGTAGGCGAAACGGCATTAGAAAATCTACTGTTGATTGCAGTTCAAGTAGGATATAAAAGATTATTTCTGCCTGACGGGTTTTAAGTTTGTAAACTATGTCCGCTTCTTTTTCTGTAAAATCTTTGGTGATATAAGATTTATTCACTAGGATAAGGTCGTCTTCATTGATGTCATTAACCCAGTTTTCTTTGATGAAGCTTTTTATAAGCTGTAGAAATGATTTTTTATTAGTGAGGATTTGCCGATAACCCTTATCATGGGGGTGATGAATATTGGGTTGGTTTGGTTCATCATCTAACATACACATATCCCCCTTTTATATAGATTATAGCAAAAGATATTAATTAAGTGAAGTTTTATATTGCGGACTTCCAAGAAGGTATAAAGCACCTTGAATTTGCTGAGAACTTGGGCCTGCCTTATAATATAAGTCATAATAAGGAGAACATATTACAACAAGATAACGAGAAGGGTGGCGAAAGCCGCCTTTTTTGTCCTAAAAATAAAAAATATAGGAGCTAGTTAGTTAGCTCCTACAGGTTATGTTGTTTGAGGAATACACCTTCCAGTCATCAAACAACACAGCCCCGTATATTACTTGTAAGCCAACGTAGCCTGCCGGATAGGTGCTGTCCGTTGTGTTAATATTCCAGGTCGTTGGCTCTATATTGCCATACGACCATAATCGCAAACGTATGGTTGATCCATTAACCTGGAACTTGAGCATATATTTCATATTGGCATATACCGGCATTGAAGTTGCGACTAACTGCGTCTTTGAACTGCTGGAGGTGTATTTATACAATCTTAGGCCGCTAAAGCTAATATAAGCATTTCCAGTTACATCGCTCATTCTTACAAAGAAATCCATTATGGTAAAGGAAGCGGCAGAGGAAAATAACATTAGTTTTTTGAAGGTGCTGCGCGAGGGTTTAATCAAGGCAATGGACTTTGAACGGTTAGGTTATAGCGAGGAATAGAGAAAAGCCGAGGTTAATCCCCCCCGGCTTCATGTGTTATAGTTCGTTAATATTATTACCAACTCGTATTAAACAAAAAGATATTTTACAAGCTCAAGCATTAAGTCAGCCCTGTTTTATTTGTCTGATATAATAGGCACTACTTATGATTTTTCACTCATTTATATAATGGGTGTAGAATTACAAGTATTGTTATAAAAATAAATATCACAGAAAAAATAGAACGGTATACGCCGATGGCATGGTTGTTTTTTCTAAGTTGATACTGATAAATAGTATTCCTGCTTTCTGACCACTATTCCGAGCAAGATCGAAATGCGCTGTTCTTGACCACAAATTGGTCGTTATCCGTTCGCTATAACCAGTTCTTAGATAGATAACTGCAATATAATAATGGTTATCCCCCGTACTAAAGATAACAAAATAAGATTGATTCAATTCAGTTTATTGTTTCCTAAATAGAGGATATATTTCTTTCTTTAATAGTGAATAATTAACATACCCCGCTCCAAATAATACGAGTATATATTCAACCAGGTTGGCAATTCCAAATTTTTCAAATATTGGTGCTTTAAAAAAAATATACCCAAGATACAAAATAAACAAAGTAATAATGCCAATTTTCTTAAATATTCTCCAAACAATCAAATTTTATAACCAACTTTCTCTAAAAATCTTCAAACACTCAATGGTTGCCTGTTTCATAGAGCGCAGGCCTAATAATATCTTCAAACGTAACTTCATGATTATTCTTAATTATCTATATATAATGCAAATAGGGAATATTTATATATTGATAGAGCCTCAGGAAATAGAAATCGTCTTTTAATTTACTTGGCGAAAATTTTTATCTAGCATTCTCATCCCTCCCACATTATGTTCATTTCTTAATAATAAACATAGAAATATTATATTTGCAAAACGTTGTATTAGTGAAGTAATAAATTACTAAATCAGTGTATATCCCTCCACATTAGAAGTGGAGGGATCCTACTTAACTTTAAAATGGCAATAACAGTTCTATTGTAGCTACAATACCAGGAGTCATCCACTCTAGAGACGAAGGCAAACAAGCATTTACAATATTTGCTAAATATTCGTTTATCGTATCAGAATACTTTACATATGCGTCTATATATTTTGATACTACATCGAAACTAAAGTACGCTTTTACTGATGTTGGGATTTTAGCATATACCTTACTCCAATTACTTTTTAACCATTGAGCAGCTTTTTTAACTGCAGCTGAACCTATTGACTTAGAACTTACTTGATCACTATTAATACTAATATTGAACTCTTGATATTGCTTTTCAACACTTTGGATAATCGTTTCGGAATATCCGTCTATTTCCATTTTATTGGTATCTATTTTAAGTTTTCCATCTTCAAGCTTGAGATAGTTTTCTATATCTTTTGATAGTTTCTCATACTGAGATTTTTCCGTGGATTGCTTAGCTACGTCTTCATTTGCTGATGCAGCGAAAGATAAGACGGTAAACATAAAATTCAAGCAGAAAGCCATTACTGTCAATAATGAAATTAATTTTATCCTGGAATGTATTTACAAAACCCCCTTAATTTTTAAGATTAACTTTTAGAAAATTTCTTAGGATGTCAAGCACCAATTTCTGTTCCATTAACTGAAACGCCATTATCACAGGCATACTTAATATCTTTTTAACTGCAAGTAACACTTGGCACAGCTATACTGAAATTAAGCATCAGCAAACAAGGCATAAAAATTCTATCTCATTCCTTACCCTCGGTAATTCATAATCAGGTTTTTGTCATTTCATTGACACACCCTTGAACCGAATAGTATATTGTAATTTTAAATTACATATAATACAATAATATTAATAGTGGTTCAGGCTAGGTTACTGTGGGTACGCCGTTGCAAGTTGTTCCCGGTTCACCTACCGAGCCACTATTATTTTTTGCCCATTTAGGCGGATAACGTGGCATTTTTTGAAATTGAATTATACTATCACCTCCTTAACTTAATATGAATCATATGAATTTGGCAATTTAACCATCTATTTAACCAACAACATATCTGTTAAAGAATTGGTCGTAACAAACATCACGTTAAGTGTCTCAGATAAAATGATTATAAAAACACATTTTTATTAAAAATTAAGTTTAACATCCCTTATACAAGAATTGATTTTACGAAACTTTCGTGAACATTAATACTTAAAACCTTTCTATTTGCGACAGCATAGCAGCATTATCAAACATAGCATCTAAATTAATCTCCCACTATTTACTTACCTTTACAAGCCGCTAGTTTAATTATTTAACATTTATTCAATGTTACATATTACATCCAAGTAAAAATTTATTATAATTTGTTTTATCATGCAATAGGTGTATATTGTCGATAAATATAATGTAATATAGATCTATTTTTTGTTATAAAATAATTTCTCCCATAAACATAGAAAAAAGCCACGGAAACAACTCCCCGGCTTTTCATATACTTAATTATTATAGCTGGCCAGCATAAAGGCAGAAATATTCTGCTCCTCCGTACTTCTGATGACTTATACTAAGCTGTATTATTGGATTGCTTAGACAAGCGGAGGAATGTTTTGTCCAGGTTACAAGTGTATTAGAAAACGAGCTAAGTGCCGGTGATGTTCTTCGAAAATATAAAGGACAACACATTGTTGAGGCACAGTTTCTTATGTTAAAGGAGCCTGCACTGGCATCAGTGATATATTTAAAAACGCCGCACTTACTATGCTGTTGAATATTTCTTTGCTTATCCGGTCTTTAATACAATATAAGCTAAGAAAAAGTGTGCAAGAAAGTAAAGAAGAACTACCACGTATTGGCTTCAACAAAAGTAAATTATTAAACCCAACAATAAATTATCTCCTAGATTCACTGACTCCATTTAAATTAACTGAGAGCACACAAGGAGGATATGTCTGCAACTGTTATAGTGATCATGATGTTTTAAGCGTAGAAACTATTCTTAATCTACTTGGGATAGATTTATAGCTATATACATATTCTTTCAATTTATATAGTCTAAAAGTTAATTTAGGTATTGATATTGATGTAAATATATTAAAAATTTGTATTGATATTTATTATTGTCCATAAGTATTGAATTCTAGATTTCATTATTAAACTCAGTAAGTTAAAGGTACGGAATTTGAGAGACTATACGATTTTGTACGATTTCAATAACCACAGTGGTTATATAAGAACTATCTGTAGTGAGTTGATTAAGGATAAGGATGGGATGGGATTAGTATAAATGAAATAACCATTAGATATATTTTTACGTTTATTACAACTTTTATTTTGGTAAGTTTTTTGAGATATAACTTTGGGAAAAAACCAATTAATCTATATTTTACTGGTATATGTATATTTATTTTTCTCTGTCTTAATTTCTTACTGTATTATGGTACGGAAAAACCTCAATATAAGAAGTACAAAGTATCTAATAATATTATGGTATGTTATTCCAGCGATACACAGCTATCATTAATAAAAAATATTGAAAAAAATATTCCAAATTTCATTAAAACATCTTCAAAATACTTTACCCCAACATGTTATGAAAGAAACATAACTATATACCTTAAGAACAAGAACACAGCAAAAAGAGACAAAAAATTATTAATGGCTTCTGGCTACTCAATTGATAATAAAATAGTAATTTTAACTGAAAAAAATATAATTGATTTACATAATGGAAATCAAATCACATATTTGAACCCCGATCCATTAAAGACATTTTTTCATGAATATACTCATCAATTAATTAATGCTTCTAACGTTGATTTATTATTACCCATTTGGTTTAAAGAGGGTTTAGCTGAATATATTTCTCATAATACTATTCAAGATTTAAATTATGAATACAAAAACAGTCTTAATTTCTGCATTATTACTAATCCAGCAAATTGGAATCTATATTCATATGAAATGTTATATCAATCAAGTGAATTTTATATTCACAAAATAATTTCCATCTGGGGAACAAGCGCTATTTATCAAATTATTAATAATGTTGGAGAAGAAAATGATTTTATCCGCGTATTTGAACATATAACTAATTGCAAATTTGAAGATATTATCAATCGATTGAATAAATAAACATCCATGAGCTTTACAGAACTGGAAGCCGCCAATGACATTCTAAAAAGAGCCTTAGGTGTATATTCCGACGTGAAAGGGTTCTTCCAGATTAATCCCAGTTACTTCGCAAATCCCTGGTTTCAATAGCACTGTTCTCACTTACGATACTTCTTCGGCCCTTCACTTTCGTTTAGCTCCATGATACCCACATGACCGGTAATTCCGGCCTTTTCCTTAACGCTCACCACCATGCCTTTTGAACACAGCAGCTTAAGGTTGTTTGAACTCTGCACCTGAATACCGAGTTCGAGGGGCCTCCCCTCATCTTTTGCAAAGCACGGAATTGATTGACACTTCAATTCCTTTCATGACACACTACGAAACCTGGGTTAGAAAATAGTCGGTTAAACTTTTCTTTGCATCGTTTTACACTACTTAAACGCAAATTATTGGTACACCTACTGCCGGCACTGATACAGTAGCAATCCATTTAATTTTCGGCATTAGTTTCATTGAAAATACCTCCCTTGTTTTTATCGGGAGAACTTGGCCCACGATCTCCTCTCTGTTAAATTATTAGGAAATTATAAGCTTATTTTGGTGGGTAGGTCCAAAATTTTTCATTATACAAACAGGGTAAAAAATAGAAATTAATAACCATCGCTCGGTGATAATTTCTGTCATCTTTGCCCCGGTTCCTAGGAACCAGTTACGCAAAAAACTAAATTACCGGCAAGATAATCTCCGCTGACCTCCGAATAGAAGGGCTGCGAAATTCGCAGCCCTTCACAAATAACTTGTATAGCTATCTTCTTTTTTAACTGCAGGAATATATATGAGAGTGCTGTTATCAATCCCGTTCATTTCCCTGATTTAACTAAAGCCTTGCGCCCGATATCCCGGCGATACTGCATTCCTTCAAAACTTATTTTTTCAATCATATTGTAGGCACGGGCAATAGCACCTGCTATATCCGGGGCCTGAGCCGCAACTCCCAGCACCCTGCCGCCAGAGGCAACAATATGCCCATCCTTAAGGGCTGTACCGGCATGAAACACAACAGCATCGGCAGCGGTTAACCCAGTAAGGCCGCTGATTTTCCTGCCCTTCTCATAACTGCCGGGATAACCGCCGGAAGCCAGTACTACGCAAACCGCGGCATTGTTCTTCCACTTAACCTCTGTTTGGTCCAGCCTGCGCTCAAGAATAGCTTCGATTATTTCCACTAAATCCGTTTCCAGCAGCATCAGCACCGGCTGGGCCTCCGGGTCGCCGAAACGTGCGTTAAATTCCAATACTTTTACCCCGCCGGCAGTCACCATTAAACCTGCATACAGCACACCCTCGTAATCACGGCCTTCTTCAGACATAGCCCGCACCATCGGCTTAAGTACTTCTTCCACAGCCTGGCGGCAAATTTCAGGAGTGCAAACGGGAGCTGGAGCATAAGCACCCATACCGCCGGTATTCGGCCCGACATCGCCGTCAAAAATCTGCTTGTGATCCTGGGCAGGCAGCATGGGAACTACTGTTAGGCCATCAGTAAAGGCCAACACACTGACTTCTTCACCCTGCAAAAACTCTTCAATTATAATATTCTCCCCGGCCTGTCCGAAGGCTTTGTCCTCCAAAATCTGCCTGACCGCAGCTTCAGCCTCTGCCATTTCAAAGGCTACAATAACGCCTTTTCCGGCAGCCAGACCGTCAGCCTTGACGACACAGGGAACACCGACTTCTTTAAGATAAGCATAAGCCGCAGCCGGATCGGTAAAAGAACCGTATTTGGCGGTTGGAATACCGTATTTAAACATGATTTCTTTGGCCAGTACCTTGCTGCCTTCAATAGCCGCAGCACGCGCGGAAGGCCCGAAAATCTTCAAGCCTGCTTCCCGGAACACATCCACGATACCCTCTGTAAGAGGGGCTTCCGGGCCGACCACGGTCAGATCGATCTTTTCTTTACGGGCAAAAGCCAAAAGACCCTGAATATCCTCGGCTTTAATATCCACACATACAGCGTCACCGGCAATCCCGGCATTGCCCGGAGCACAGAATATCTCCTTAATACGAGGGCTCTGGCGAAGTTTCCAGACTAGGGCATGCTCACGGCCTCCACCGCCAACAACTAAAACTTTCATGAAAAAACCTCCGTACTAGTGTTTAAAATGCCTCATGCCGGTAAAAACCATGGCCATGCCGTGCTCATTGGCCGCTGCTATGGATTCCTCATCACGGTTTGAACCGCCCGGCTGAATAATGGCTGTCACACCGGCGTTAGCCGCCTCATCCAGAGTATCTCTAAACGGGAAGAAAGCATCGGAAGCCATTACAGCGCCGCTGGCTTTTTCACCTGCCTGCTCTATGGCTATCCTGGCAGAACCTACCCTATTCATCTGCCCGGCACCGATACCGACCAACTGCCGGTCTTTGGTTAAAACTATAGCATTGGATTTAACATGCTTAACTATAGTCATGGCAAAAGTCAATTCAGCCATTTGCTCGTCAGAAACCTGCCGGCTGGTTACAGTCCTAAGCTCTTCCTGGTTAAACACCTGCCTGTCCGCATCCTGCATCAAGAACCCTCCGTTAACCTGGCGCACCTCTTTCAGGTCATTGGTCTGGGTGTCCAAGGGTCCCACTTCCAAAAGACGCAGCGCTTCCTTCTTAGTCAGGATATCCATTGCCTCCCGGGAAAAGCCGGGTGCGATAACCACTTCCAGGAATACCTCGCTCATAGCCGCAGCCGCAGCCGCATCAACTGTCCGGTTAAAAGCGGCAATACCGCCGAAAGCAGATACAGGATCACAGGCGAAAGCCTTCTTATAGGCTTCTGCCAATTCATCGTCACAAGCAGCACCGCAGGGATTATTATGCTTAATAATCACAGCGGCAGGTTGCTTGAATTCACGCACCAATTCCAGCGCGGAATTGGTATCCAAGATGTTGTTATAGGATAAGGACTTGCCGTGCAGTTGTATGGCATTAGCCACACAAGGCCCACTGCTCAGCATATCACGGTAAAAAGCGGCCCTCTGGTGCGGGTTTTCACCGTAACGAAGCACCTGTACCAGTTCAGCCGAAACAGTCATATTCTGGCGAAATAATTCATTACCGCAGGAAAGCTTCTGCAAATAGGCGGTGATGGCAGAATCATAGGATGAGGTATGAGCAAAAGCTTCCAGGGCCAGCAGACAGCGTAGATCCTCGCTTACCTGCCCGGTTTGCAAAGCTGTCAGAACTTCCTCATAGCGATAAGGGTTTACCACTGTCAAAACATATTTATGATTTTTAGCCGCTGCCCGCACCATGGCCGGGCCCCCGATATCTATATTCTCAATAGCCTCCTCAAAAGTCACTCCCGGTTTAGCTATAGTTTCCCGAAAGGGATATAAGTTTACCGCTACCAGGTCGATCGTCTCAATTTGCTGTTTATCCAACTGGGCCAGGTGCTCCTCCGTGCGTAAAGCCAGTATGCCGCCGTGCACTTTAGGATGCAGGGTTTTTACCCGGCCATCCAGTATTTCGGGAAAACCGGTTACGTCTGAAACATAAGTAACCGGTAAGCCGGCTTCTCTGATGGTTTTAGCCGTACCACCGGTGGAAATAATCTCTACACCCAGGTTTACCAAGCCGCGAGCGAATTCTACAACTCCCTCTTTATTGGAAACGCTGATTAAGGCTCTTTTTATTTTCATTCGGCTCAACCTTTCTTTTATACTAAGTGATCAAACTATACTTACTTTTCTTCCCGCCACTACAATCCTACCCTCTGCAAACAATCGCAGGGCCTCCGGGTAGAGACGGTGTTCCTGTTCTAAAATTCTGGCCGACAGGCTGTCCTCATCATCCCCGTCCGACACCGGAACCGCCGCCTGCAGAATAATCGGGCCTGTATCCATGCCTTCATCCACAATGTGAACTGTACAGCCGCTGTACTTGACACCGTACTCGCAGGCCTGGCGCTGGGCATGAAGACCCGGAAAAGCAGGTAAAAGCGCCGGGTGAATATTTATAATTTTATTGGGGTAGGCAGCTAACATTACTTTACCCACCAGCCTCATATAACCTGCCAGGCAAACAAGCTCCACCCCGTGCGCCAGCAGTATTTCCACAACAGCCGCATCGTAATCCTGCCTGCTCTGATAATTCCCCGGGTTAATATAAACCGCCGGGATACCTGCCGCTCTTGCTCTTTCCAGCGCATAAGCAGAAACCTGATCGCTGATTACCAGGACCACTTCCGCCTCAAGCTGCCTGGCGGCGCAGGCATCCATGATTGACTGCAGGTTAGAACCTCGCCCCGAAGCCAGTACGCCCAAACGAAAATCGGACATTTCTCTATCCCCTAACAACCATGACATTATCACTTTAACTCAGATTTTTCAGTACTATAACTTTTATATATATTCCACAACACCGTCTCCGGCTTTTACCTCACCAATTAAGTAAGCCCTTTCCCCCATGGCTGACAGTTCAGACATTACCAATTCAACTTCACCTTCGGAAACGACCAGCACCAGGCCAATACCCATATTGAAGGTGCGCAGCATTTCCGCATCAGCTATTTTACCCACTGACTGGATCAGATTAAACACGGCGGGAACCGGCCAGTTCCTCTCCAGCACCGCGCCCGTGCCGGGCGGCAGTATACGGGGGACATTTTCTGTCAACCCGCCGCCGGTTATATGAGCCAGTCCCTTTATATTATACTTATTCAGTAATGGCAGTACCTGTTTAACATAGATGCGGGTCGGTTCCAGCATCTCTTCCCCCACAGTACGGCCAAGCTCCGGCAGATACCGGTCAACTTTGTAACCGGCAGTTTCCCACAAGGCTTTGCGGGCTAGTGAATAGCCGTTGCTGTGCAGACCGGAGGAGGACAGGCCGATCAACTTATCTCCCGGCTTAATCTGTTTGCCGTCTATAATTTTATGTTTGTCAACCACACCTACAACAAAACCGGCGATGTCATACTCACCGGGAGCGTAAAAGCCCGGCATCTCCGCCGTCTCGCCTCCGATTAAAGCGCAGCCGGCCCGAAGACAGCCCTCGGCCACCCCGCCTACAATTTCCGACACCTTTTCCGGAACCAGCTTGCCCACCGCTAAATAATCCAGAAAAAACAGCGGCTCGGCTCCCTGCACCAGAATATCGTTAGCGCACATGGCCACCGCATCAATACCTATGGTATCATGCTTGTCCAGCAGCATGGCCACCCTTAACTTCGTTCCTACTCCATCGGTGCCTGAAACCAGTACCGGTTCTTGATACCTGGCTTTATCCAGGGCAAACAACCCACCAAAACCCCCGATATCAGTCAGCACTCCGGGACGAAAGGTACTGCGCACCGACTCTTTAATAAGCTTTACCGATCTGTTGCCGGCGCTTATATCTACTCCGGCCCCGGCATAGGTTAAACCTTCCTGCTTATTATCCATTGCTCCGGGACACCCCTTCAATTTGCATGTTAACTTTCCAACTCATACTTTCCGGCCTTCTTCGGTATCTCAACAGGATACTCACCGCTAAAACAGGCGGTGCAAAAATTGCACCGGTTATCACCGAATATGTCCAACAGTCCCTCCAAACTCAGGTAATGAAGCCCGTCGGCCTTAATTATGTTCTTAATATCACTGACCTGCTTGCGGGCCGCAATCAATTCACTCTCATTGGAGGTGTCGATACCATAATAGCAGGAGCGAATAATCGGGGGGGAACTGAGACATAAATGGACTTCTTCAACCCCGCAGTTGCGAAGCATAGCCACCAACTTAGTGCTGGTAGTACCGCGTACCAGCGAATCATCCACCATAACCACTCGCTTGCCGGCCAAAATATCCCGAATCGGGTTTAACTTAAGACGAACAGCCAGATCTCTCATGCTCTGGTTAGGTTGTATAAAGGTACGCCCAATGTAGCGGTTTTTCATCAGACCCTCTTCAAAAGGTATACCTGATTCTTCGGCATAGCCACGGGCTGCAGCAGTTCCTGAGTCAGGTACCGGGATGACAAAATCTGCATCCACCCTGTATTCACGGGCTAACTGCCGTCCCATAGCTCTGCGCACAGTGTTTATATTATAACCGTCCATTGTACTGTCCGGCCTGGCCACATAAATATATTCAAAAATACAGTGTGCCTTCCTGCGCGGGCGCATCATCTGCAGTGAATTCAAACCGTTATCATCAATAATAATTATCTCGCCTGGTTCCATATCCCGCACCAGTTCCGCACCTATAGTAGCAAGAGCGCAGGACTCGGAAGTCACCACCCAGGCATCACCCAGGCGGCCAATACAAAGCGGTCTTATAGCAAAAGGATCACGTACGGCCATCAATTTATTCTCAGTAATAATTACCAGGGAATAAGCACCTTTAAGGTCAATCATGCATTTCATAACAGCTTCTTCCATACTGTTCTGATAATTTCTGGCTATCATATTAACAATAACTTCACTGTCAGTCGTAGATTGAAATACCGCACCGTTAGAAAAAAGCTGCTGGCAAAGTTCTGAAACATTGGTCAAATTGCCGTTGTGCGCCAACCCCATCATTCCCCCGGCGTAACGAAAGACCAGAGGCTGGGCGTTAATCGGCAGGCTGGAGCCGGTAGTGGAGTACCTGACATGCCCAATGGCGATATGCCCTTTAAATTTATCCAGGTTCTCACCGTTAAAAACCTCCGGAACCAGGCCCATGCCTTTTTGCAAAAAGACACTGTCGCCATCTGCCACGGCAATACCGGCGCTTTCCTGCCCTCTGTGCTGCAAAGCATAAAGGCCGTAATACGTCAACCGTGCTACATCCAGACCCCTGCCATAGATACCAAATACTCCGCACTCATCCTTAGGTTTATCATGAGTTACCCATCTGCCCGGTTCATCACTTTCAAAGTGGCCCGCCATGCGTTCCATCTCCCTCCGAATTCGGTGGTCGGTCACCTTCATTCCCAGCTTACCGGTTACCTTGAACCTCGTTAATCTGGAATGTATTTCCGGTCAATCTTCTATAAATTTCCCGGTAAGCTGCTTCAACATCGCCCAGATCCCTGCGGAAACGATCCTTGTCCAGCTTTTCGCCTGTGTGCTTATCCCAAAAACGGCAGGTATCCGGCGATATTTCGTCACCCAACAAAAACTTACCGTTATGAATACCGAACTCCAGCTTAAAATCTACCAGATAGATATCCTTGTCGGACAGGTGCTCCAGCAAAATTCTATTCACCTGCAAACCTGTCTGACGCATCAACTGCAGTTGTTCAGGAGTGGCAAGTTTAAGAACTCTGGCATGATCATCGTTAATCAGCGGGTCGTTTAAACTGTCATTTTTGTAATAAAACTCAACAATAGGGAAATCCAGCAGCGTACCTTCCGGCAAACCCACACGCTTGGACAAACTGCCGGCAGCTATATTGCGCACAACAACTTCCACCATTAGAATTTTTAAAGCCTTAACAATCATATCACGGTCGCCTTGCAGGCTGACAAAATGACTGGGAATCCCTTTTTCAGCCAAAAGATTAAAGAAATAGGCGGAAATCTGTGTATTCAACACACCTTTATTGTCGATGGTACCCTTTTTTGCCCCGTTAAAGGCAGTAGCATCATCCTTAAACTCAACCCAAAAGCATTCCGGATGATCTGTTTTATATACTCTTTTAGCTTTACCTTCGTAAAGCATTTGCAATTTCTGCATGATATTTCCTCACTTTCTACAGACCAAATCGGCTGTATATTTCATCAATATATTGAAGGTGAAAACTATAGTCAAATAGTTCGGTAATTTCTTCCTTGCTCAGCACGTTCATGACTTCTTCATCTTTAAACAAAAGCTCCTGAAAGGGCTCTCCGGTACTCCAGGACGGCATAGCATTTCGCTGCACCAGCTCGTAAGACCTCTCACGGCTTAAACCCTTATCCACCATTGCCAGCATTACACGCTGGGAAAAGATTAAACCGTGTGTGCGCTCGACATTGCGTTTCATATTCTCCGGGTAAACCAGGAGGTTCTCCATAATATTAATGAATTTAAACAACATATAATCAACTGCCGTGGTGCTGTCTGGAATAATCACTCTTTCCACTGAAGAATGAGAAATATCCCGCTCATGCCACAAGGCCACATTCTCCATGGCTGCCAGAGCATTGCCTCTGACAAGGCGGGCCATGCCGCAAATCCTCTCGGTAACAATGGGGTTTCTCTTGTGCGGCATAGCTGAAGAACCCTTCTGGCCTTTTTTAAAGAATTCCTCCGCTTCCAGAATATCAGTGCGCTGCAGGCTGCGTATCTCAGTGGCAAACTTGTCCAAAGAACTGGCGATAACAGCCAGAGTGCTCATAAATTCCGCGTGGCGGTCACGCTGGATAACCTGCGTAGAAACTTTAGCCCTGTCCAAACCAAGCCTTTTGCAGACATGGGCTTCCACTCTGGGGTCAATATTAGCATAAGTACCTACAGCGCCGGAAATCTTGCCGACACTGACGGTGGCAACAGCAGCTTTCATACGATCTATGTTGCGCTCTGTCTCAGCTGCCCACAGCAGCATTTTCAGGCCAAAGGTAATCGGCTCAGCATGAATGCCGT
Source organism: Desulfofarcimen acetoxidans DSM 771 (assembly GCF_000024205.1). Classification (NCBI taxonomy): domain Bacteria; kingdom Bacillati; phylum Bacillota; class Clostridia; order Eubacteriales; family Peptococcaceae; genus Desulfofarcimen; species Desulfofarcimen acetoxidans. The sequence continues at coordinate 739,451 of NC_013216.1, read as the reverse complement.
GCGTGCGCCCTATCATCAGAGTATTGCGATGCTCTTTGGCTTTCTCCAGCAGCACTTCATAGAGCTTTATTAAACGGCCTAATATTTGCTCTCCGGATTCTTTAATCTGCACTGCCTGTGCTGTATCCACAACGTCGGAGGAAGTCAGTCCCATGTGAATATATTTGGAGGAATCACCAACATACTCACCTACGCAGGTTAAAAAAGCGATCACATCGTGATTAGTAATCTCCTCTATCTCCAACACCCTGTCAACATTGAAGTCAGCCTTTTCTTTAATCTCCTTTAAAGCGGCATCCGGGATCTGGCCCATTTCATTCAAAGCCTCACAGGCATAAATCTCAACATCCAGCCATTTTCTGAATTTATTTTCCTGTGACCAGATCCGTTTCATTTCGGGTAAAGTATAACGTTCGATCATCTAATTACCTCCGGTGCAATAATTTATCTTAACCGGTATAAATTTGCAGCCCATCCCGTCTGACCCACTTCATTTATCCGGTTCCCTTTAGACAGTATAATAACAACTATCTTCCTGTTTTCTCCTTCAGGTACTCCTCTATTCCAATCTCCGACAACCGCTTATTCTTGCTCTCCACATGTCTGGACAAATCCTCTTTATACGCTTTCACTCTGGCTCTTACACCGGCATCACCGGTCCCGATAATTTGAGCAGCCAGAATGCCGGCATTTTGCGCACCGTTAATAGCAACCGTAGCCACCGGAATACCAGCCGGCATTTGCACTATGGCATAGAGAGCATCCACACCTTCCAGAGCACCGCTTTTTATAGGCACACCAATTACCGGCAGGGGTGTCAGCGCGGCAATTACACCGGGCAGGTGAGCGGCCCCACCGGCACCTGCGACAATAACCGCCAGGCCCCTTGATTCGGCAGAAGCCGCATAAGCGGCAGTTTTTTCAGGAACACGGTGAGCGGAAGAAATAATTACTTCATAAGCTATGCCGAATTTATCCAACATATCAGCACAAGCCTTCATAACCGGCAGATCGGAATCACTGCCCATGACAATGCCAACCATTGGTTGAGACATTGGTTTCCCTCCTAATTATAAGACACAATATCATAAATCTAAAAATTTTATTTAATCAAAACCTGATATATTAGCTTTAATGATATAGTATTTTACTGAACTATCATAGGATTTCCTGTAAAACTTAATAGAAATATAAAAGAAATAAAAACATTATTCACCGGCTAAAAACAGATAGCGTGCGATAACCAGGAAGAACAATATATACATTAGCCAGTGTACCTCTTTAATCCTGCCTGTAGCTACCTTTAATACAGTGTAGAATATAATGCCTGCGGCAATACCATTGGCTATACTGTAAGTAAAAGGCATAATAACCATAGTCAAAAAAGCAGGCAGCCCGTCAGAAATATTGTCAAAATCTATTCCGGCAACAGCTGAACACATTAACAAGCCCACAATAATCAATACCGGAGCAGTAGCCGCACTGGGTATTAACCCGGCAATCGGGGCCAGTACCAAAGCCAAAAGGAAAAGAGCGCCTGTGGTAACTGCTGTCAAACCTGTGCGCCCGCCTTCTCCGATACCGGCAGTACTTTCAATATAAGCGGTAACTGTACTGGTTCCCATTAAAGCTCCGAAAGAAACGCCAAAAGCATCTACCAGCATGGCCCGGCCAATGCGAGGGGATCGTCCTTTTTCATCCAGCAAACCGGCCTTACCGGCAGTACCTATAAGGGTGCCGAAGGTATCGAATAACTCAACAAAAGTAAAGGTGAAAACAGCGGTCAAGAGCCCCATATTCAAAGCGCCTTTTATATCCATTTTGCCTACAGCCAGATGGCTGAAATCAGGCAGAGAAAAAGGGCTGAAATTGGGCGGCACTACCGTAACACCCAGGGGAATACCTATTAAAGTGGCAGCCAGAATCCCCAGCAGCAAAGAACCCTTAACCTTCCTGGCCATCAATATGCCTGTTATCACCAGCCCGATCAGAGCCAGTAAAGTAGCCGGGTTGGCAAAACTGCCCATGAATATGTTCCACTCAAAAAACTTTAGGGTGGCAACACCACCTGATTTCTGCAGTCCTTCAAGAGTGGGAGGAATAACGGGACCGGCTTTAACAACCATAATCTCTGACATCTTGATGCCTAAAATAGTAATAAACAAACCGATACCAACAATAATCGCCCTTTTTAAGGAATTGGGCACAGCTTCCACCAGCAATTGGCGTATTTTAGTAACAGTAAGAATAATAAAAATAAGACCGGAAATAAAAACAGCACCCAGCGCCGTCTGCCAGGGAATACCGACTCCTTGAGCAGCAACTGCGGCAAAATAGGCATTTAAACCCATGCCCGGAGCCAGAGCAATAGGAAAGTTAACAATTAAACCCATGGCAATAGTCACTATCCCGGCAGCAACTGCTGTGGCAAAAAATACTGCATCCTTATTCATACCGGTTGCGGACAAAATATTAGGATTTAAAAACAATATGTAGGCCATAGTCATAAAAGTAGTAGTACCGGCGATCACCTCAGTTCTCACGTCGGTATGATACTGCCTTAGCTTAAAAATCCTTTCCAGCACATTACACCCTCCCTTTTAAATTTATTATGATTTTTCCTACCGTTTATTATTTTAATAAGGCAGGGAAAACATACTAAAACAGGTCATAATTGCTAACAAAAAAACCCGGACAGATAGGCTTCATGAGTGAAACCTACCCGCCTGGGCTTTTATCCCTCTAGGTGTAGCATTATACCGGAACACCCTGCACAACGCCTGTACCGCTCGGACCAAACCAACCGCCTGCATAAGCGGATGTGGAACCCTAGGCACACTTTCCTCTATTAAAACATCATAATCATCAATCTAACTTTAATGTTAACAAAGTTTAACAACAAAAGTCAACAAGAAAATTATATTAGACTAATTAGCATGGATTTTTAGATTATTATAGCAAAAATTAATGCTAAAGAAGCAATTTTGCAACTGCAGGAAAGCTTGTTAGGACTTTCACGTTGCTTGCCCGTAGCATTAAAAATTTTAATGCTAAAAGTGTTCAGTTTTCAACCACGATGTCGATAAGTAAAATAGATATCCATTATGCAAGTTACCCGATATTATGGAGGGATATATTATGTTATTTAAGGAATTCATTGTTAAGCATATATCCTACATTCTTGCTTTTATCAGTTTGCTTTCGGGTGTAGGTATTTGTTGCATAGTAAAATATGAAGATAATTTTATCTATCTGGTGTTTTTATTCATATTTTTTCAAACAATTGCCGGATTGGTATTGGGCAGAATTATTAATAATTTATATAAGCAAGCCTACGTGGATTTTTTAACCGGTCTATATAACAAAAACTATTTCAATAAAAAACTAACCAATGAACTTAAGAAGACCCAAAACTCGAATTCTGTTTTATCTCTTCTAATTATAGATATTGATAACTTTAAAGGGATTAACGACAACTACGGTCATGTAATGGGTGATAAGGTCATCAGTGCTTTAACCAATGTCCTTCGCCAGAACTTAAGAGGTGTGGATATACTATCTAGATGGGGTGGCGAGGAATTTACAGTTATTCTTCCTGAAACCAATACAGAAGGAGCTGCAGCATCAGCCGAGAGATTAAGAAACATTATTGAGGATACCAACCTGTTTTGCGGCAAAGTCACTGTCAGTATAGGTGTTGCATCTACTAATGGACATATTGATAAAGATATTTTAGTAGCTCAGGCTGACAAAGCCTTATATAAAGCCAAAGAGAAAAGAAACACTGTTGTAAGCCTGGGTTATACAGGAGGCAACCTGAGGTTGATTGAGGGTTTACTGGCAATATAAGTTCCAAATTATAATATCAATGCAACGAAACAAATGAGGAGGTAATAGTAATATGCCGAAACTAGGTATAAAGGGCAGACAATGGCTAAAAGGTCTGCACATTTTCTTCTGTTGTACCTGGGTAGGTACAGGCTTATCAATGGTTCTGCTTGGCCTCATGAAAACTCATGTAGTCAATGGTGATGAATTATTTGCATTTAATGCCTCCATAAAATTATTGGATGACTACATCGTAATACCCTCAGCTTTTGGTTGCTTGATAACAGGGTTGCTTATATGCTGGCTGACAAACTGGGGTTTTATCAAATTCAACTGGGTTATTGTTAAATGGGCGGCAACTGTTGCTCAAATTCTTTTTGGCACTTTCTTCCTAGGTCCCTGGGTAAATGGAGCTACCGCTATTGCTGATGCTGATAGAATTCATGCACTTCAAAATACCGCTTATCTTTATGACAGGCACATGAACAATATTTGGGGTAGTATACAAGTAGCATTCTTAGTTGTTCTGGTCTTCATTTCTGTATTTAAGCCATGGGGCAAAAGAGAAGCAACTGCTGCTAAAAAATAAGTTTTTCAAAATGTTGCCAGGGTTGAAAATTGAGCCTCTAAACCCTTTATTTCACAGGGTTTAGAGGCTTTACACCATCACTCCCACTCAATAGTCCCAGGGGGTTTGGAGGTTATATCATAAACTACCCGGTTAATTTCTTTTAATTCGTTAACTATCCTTGAAGATATCGACTCAAGCACTTCATAGGGCAAACGCACCCAGTCAGCCGTCATACCGTCATTACTCTGCACAGCCCTAAGCACTGCGGTATAGGCATAAGTCCGCTCGTCCCCCATCACCCCGACACTCTTCATCTGGGGCAGCACAGCAAAGGCCTGCCAGATAGACCTATACAGCCCGGCCTTTTTGATCTCATCCAACACTATTGCATCCGCTTCACGCAGCACTTCCAGCTTGTCCTTAGTGATCTCACCCAGAATACGAATAGCCAAACCAGGACCGGGGAATGGCTGACGCCAGACCACTTCTTCCGGTATACCCAATTCCTCACCCAGTACGCGCACCTCATCCTTAAACAGCCAGCGCAGCGGCTCAATCAGCTTTAACTTCATATCCTCAGGCAAACCGCCCACATTATGGTGCGACTTGATAACTGCTGCCGTAGCCGTACCGCTCTCCACCACATCCGGGTAAAGAGTTCCCTGCACCAGGTAGTCTATCTGTCCCAGCTTAGCCGCCTCTTCCTCAAAAACACGGATGAACTCTTCCCCGATAATCTTTCGCTTGCGCTCCGGATCGGTCACACCCTGCAAACGGCTTAAAAACCTCTCTTCAGCATCCACTGCAATGAGATTTATATGAAACTTATCCCGGAAAGTGCTTATAACCTGCTCGGCCTCACCTTTCCGCAAAAGCCCGTGATCCACAAAAACACAAGTCAATTGATCACCGATAGCCCTGTGCACCAATACCGCCGCCACTGAAGAATCAACCCCGCCGCTAAGTGCACAGAGAACCTGCCTGTTACCGACAGTTTTATGAACTTCCGCCACTTCAGTTTCCAGAAAAGATTCCATTGTCCAAGAAGCATGGCAGCCACAGATATTGTATAAAAAGTTTTTCAGTATATCCATACCTTTCGGTGTATGCACCACCTCGGGGTGAAACTGCACCGCATAGAGCTTTTGTGCCCGGTTCGACATAGCGGCAACCGGAGCAAGTGAAGTACAGGCGGAAACTCCGAAACCCGGAGGTGGCGACTCCACCAAATCCCCGTGGCTCATCCAGCAGGGCTCCGCATCCTCCAAGCCGGTCAGCAATTCATCTTTGGACAGAACATTTATTACAGATTTACCATACTCACGCTGCCTGGCAGGAGACACCTTGCCTCCCAACTGGTGTGCCATAAGCTGCATGCCATAACAGATACCCAAAACAGGAATGCCTAACTCATACAACTTTGGGTCAGCTGACGGCGCCCGGTCTGAATAAACGCTGGAAGGCCCGCCTGAAAATACAATCCCCTTTGGCTTACCCGCCGTTATTTTTTCCAAAGGCGTGCTGAAAGGCAATATCTCACAATAGACTTTACATTCCCGAATACGTCTGGCTATCAACTGCGTATACTGTCCACCGAAATCCAAAATCAGCACCATTTCATTTTCCAAAAACAACACACCTCACTTCGCCACTTATAACTAAATAATCAAAAGGAAACTTAAGTATAAACACTGCGCTTCAATACTCCGATATAGGGAAAATTGCGATAGCGCTCATTGTAATCAAGCCCGTAGCCAACCACAAATTGATCCGGTATATCGAAACCGTTATAATCAACCTTGACCTTTGCTACTCGACGTTCAGGCTTATCCAACAGGGTGCAGACTTTGAGGCTGGCCGGATTACGGGATTGCAAGCTCTGCACCAGGTAATTCAAAGTCAAACCTGTATCAACAATGTCTTCTACAATTATAACATGACGTCCTTCTATCGGCCGATCCAAATCTTTTAAAATACGCACCACACCGGAAGAAGCGCTCCCCGCACCATAGCTGGATACAGCCATAAAATCAAAATAGACAGGTATACTGATATACCGCACTAAATCAGCCAAAAAAACTGCGGCTCCCTTTAAAATACCAACCACCAGTATTTCTTTTCCCGCATAATCACAGGATATCTGTTCTCCCAATTCCCTTATCCTTTTTTGTACTTCTTGTTCAGTTATCAAAACCTTATCCAGATCAGGATGCATGCTTATCCCTCCGGTTCCATAATAAATAATTCATTAAAATCCGGGGTATTATATCAAAAAACAGCGTGTTGTGTCAATGAAATACATAAATTAACAGTACCGATACAATTAAACCCCCACCATAGGTGAGGGCTTAACTATTTTTATAACGGCGGGTTTATAGTAATGTCTTTATCATAGTCACTGAACTTCAATCTAAGATTAAACTTTACTTGTTCATGCCCTTTAGACAATGCGCTGATATCAGCCTGTTTGATCAGATAATCATCGGGGCTTATTCTGATATGATACTCAAAGTTAATAAAATTCTCCATAAAGGGGTTAGCTAAATTCGGTTGTAAAAGCAGTTCCACATACTCCTGCTCCTTGTCTTTCACCTTACCCAAGTTTTTGATCTGGGGAATATCTTTAAAATTGAACATACCCAGAGGATTCAGTTCCGTAATAAATAATTCAGATTGAGACAACTGGTTGCCCTCTAACTTTATCCATTGCTTAGTATAGGGATCCTTCATAAAACCCTTTTCCCCAATCTGAATAAACTCCAGCTTAGTATTGGCCATACTGCCCGTCAAATGCACCCTATCCGGAAAAACCCGTTCCCCCTCTCCCCGCATATTAGTTTTGCCGTTATACAATACCTCAACCTGATAACGATATGTCTTGCAAGCCCTGGTACGATCCAAAGCGGTGGACCATAATTCTTCCCCTGATAACTGAGGACGCTGCTTAAACATAAACATAAAACCGGCAGCAGCTAAACTGCCCAGAAAAATCAATAAACCAACAGCACCTAAAATTTGCTTCTTATTAAATATGAACCATTGAGATCGCTGCATAATACCACTCCCTTTACTGTTGTTCAATAACACACACCTTATTTTTACAACATCAAAACACGTTATAAAATAGTATTGTCTGTAGAATGGAAATATGACTAAACAATGCTTACTTTTGGTGGAATTTAAAATCTGTTTTATATATAATCAAAAGGTAAACCAAGGGAGGTCTTATAACGTGGATATTAAAGATATGCAAAAGGAAGTGGACGGCTGGATCAGCCAATTCGAAGAAGGCTACTGGCATCCCTTGTCCATGCTGGCCCGGTTAACAGAAGAAGTAGGTGAACTGGCCAGAGAAGTAAACCACCGTTATGGTCAAAAGCCTAAGAAACCGGAAGAACAACCAGGTGATCTGGCCAGTGAACTGGCAGATATACTGTTCATTATAATTTGCTACGCCAACTCTCTAAACATTGATATAGAGGAAGCCTTCATCAACATGATGAACAAATACAGGCAAAGGGACAAAAACCGTTGGACACCTATAAAAAAGAATTAAATTAGGATTAAGGCAGTGTTTGACATGTAAGATTAGAGATATTATAGTATAAAGTAAGATATTATTACCGCAGAGGTGTTTATTATGGATCAATTTTACATTGCTAGAATAACCACTAAAGGGCAGATAACAGTTCCCCTGGAACTAAGGAAAGCACTTAATGTTAAAGAAGGGGATTACATCCTTTTTGAAAAAAAAGGGCCTCGAGTGGAAATTAAGAAGATGATGCCTCCCAATGATTTCGATAATTTTGCGAGACCGATTAGGGAAAGATTTGAGAGGGAAGGAATAACCTCTGATGATGTTGAGGAAGCGATAAAGTGGGCACGGGGAGAAAGCAAAAAATGAGGATAACAGTTGATACCAATGTCCTTATTTCAGCCCTGGGATGGAACGGTGCGGAAGCAGCCATTATCAAGATGGTATTGGAATCCACCCTGGAACTGTGCCTTTCTGCACAAATTCTGAGTGAGTTTTACAGGGTTGTCAAATACCCCAAACTTGGCTTTACAGATCAGGAAACCGATGGTTTCGTAGGAAGATTATTGCCCCATATTGTTTTTGCAAGTCCCACAAACAAAATTAATGTTATTTCGGCAGACCCGGATGATAACAAAATTATTGAATGTGCCATTGAAGGAAAATCAAATTATATTATTTCCGGTGATAAGCATCTTTTACAATTGCATGAGTATAAAGGAATACAAATATTGAGGGCTCCTGAATTTTTGCAGATAGCTTCAGGCTAAATTTCTACAATCCTATCCCTGATTATTTGCAAACAAAGTTGTAATTCCCCTCATTATATAATAGAATTTTCCTAGCACAATAAATAGATAGAATTAAAGGAGGATACCTTATTGGCCACCATAATCCCCATTAAAGGATTACGCTATAATCAAAGCCTGGCAGGCAGTATGAACTCACTGGTAACACCGCCTTATGATGTCATCGATGAAAAGGCACAGGACAGCTACTACAGGATCAACCCCTACAACGTCATTCGCCTGGAATATGGGAAAAAATACCCACAAGACAACAACTTCAATAACCGTTATACCAGAGCGGCCAAAGATTTTACAGAATGGCTTCAAGAAAAAATACTCGTGCCTGAAGAGAAACCGTCGCTGTACCTTTACGAACAGGAATTTACCGCAGCAGGTGAAAAGAAAGTGCGAACAGGCTTTATCGCCGGCGTAAAGATAGAACCATATGCAAACGGAGTAGTACTTCCCCATGAAGAAACACTGCCAAAGCACAAAGCAGACCGTCTGGCTCTCATGCACGCCTGCCGGGCTAATTTCAGCCCCATCTTTGGTCTTTTCGCCGACAGCAGCATGAAAGTCGACAGCCTGTTAAAAACAGCCAAAAACAGGCCGGCAGATGTAGATTTCACTGACGAGTCAGGACTAATGCATCGCCTGTGGGTAATTTCAGACACAGACACAGTACAAAAAGTGCAGGAAGCCATGAGCGAGCAGCGTATATTCATTGCTGACGGTCACCACCGTTATGAAACATCCTTAAACTACCGCAACGAGCGAAGAAATGAGGATGAATCAATTTCCGGCACACCTGACAATAAACTGCAGGAACCTATAAACGATGAATACCCGGCAGCCCCCTACAACTATATTATGATGACACTGGTTAACCTTTACGATCCGGGATTGGTGGTATTTCCCACCCATCGTCTGGTAAAAAATATAGACTCTTTTGACCTGGAAAACTTTTTAAAGAAAATTACGCAAAACTTTGACCTGGAGGAATTCTGTTTAAACCAGGATAAAAGCAATTTTTCTCAGTTCTTAGAGCGTATGGCTCAACTGGGGGAAATGGATCAGTCCCAACACAAACATGCTTTTGGCTTATACACAGGCCAGAGCCTGTATATCATTATTTTAAAAGAAACCACTAATCTGTCCGATTATATGCCCGGCGACAAGTCTTCCGACTGGCGGGGATTGGATGTTTCAGTCCTACACTCCCTGATTATGGAAAATTATCTGGGTATAGGAGGAGAACAGAGGGCCAATGAAGCAAATCTCACCTATACCAGAGAAGAGGCAGGAGCACTGGAAAAAGTAGACAAAGGAGAATACCAGCTGGCCTTTTTCATGAATCCCACCAGAGTTGAAGAAGTAACGGCAGTAGCTTCCAACGGTGAAAAGATGCCCCAGAAATCCACCTTTTTTTATCCCAAGCTGATCACAGGATTGGTAATAAATAAATTGTAATCATTAAAGGCACCTTACTTGTCCATGTAGGTGCCTTTAATGTCCTATAAGGTATTGTATTCTTTCCTGCGGAGTTATCACATTGGTTATCCGCACGCCAAAATTCTCATTAACAACGACAACTTCCCCTCTGGCTACCAGAGTACCGTTAACTAAAACCTCAACCGGTTCTTCCACCAGCGCGCCCAATTCCACCACGGAACCGGGAGTAAGACCGAGCACATCCTTAATCGGTTTCTTTGTTTTACCGAGCACCACAGTAACATTTAGAGGAACATCAAGTATAAGATTGATCTTATCCCAATTGACATCAGCCGGCGTTTGAGAAACACGTTCTTCCGGCACGGACTGATAACCGGTCTGATTTTGCCCGCCGGCAGCCATTGGCGACAAATTTTCAGGCGGCTTATTAGTAACCGGTTCAGTAGACGGTACGGGTTCTTCAACTCTAACAGCCATTTCAGGTGCGGCAGGCTCCAAACCGCTCAACAGCAATCCTACCTCATACTTGGCGGTTTCTACCGACATAATCTGCATAATCTCAGTATCCATAACATCACCGACAATCATGCGAAAAGAAATAACCACTAAAGGATGTGTGTCAATAATTTCTCCCAGATTTTCTCTTGCTCTTATAATATGGGTTTCGGGAGGAGAAATATTTATGATCCGGTTGAAGATGGCAGCCAAACTGGTTGCAGCGGTTCCGATCATCTGGTTCATCGCTTCTGACGCAGCACTGATTTCCAGTTCGGTTATCTCATTTGAAGCCGGGATACCTTCCCCACCCATCATTAAGTCAGCTATGATCAAAGCGTCACGCAATGTCACAACCCAAAGATTAAATCCAATAATTCCCTCTGTGTACTGAACCTTAACCGTCATAAACGGAAGCTCAAAAGACGACAAAAGCTCCGTCTCAGTAAGTATAGAAATACGTGGACTGGTAATTTGCACTCGTTGATTTAACAGTGCTGAAAGGGTCGTTGAAGCAGATCCGGTAGATATATTACCAACCTCACCTAAAGCGTCCTTCTCCTGCGATTCGAGAATATTCTCCAAAGAGACACCGGCAGAAACATCCATTGCGTTCATCAATGACGATACTGCTTCCTTGGCGGTTTCCACTGATATTATCTGTATAATCTCCGTGTCTAACATATCGCCCACTGTCATTTTAAAAAACAATACTACAAAAGGCCCTTCAACAACCAATTCTTCCAGAGTATCCCCTTCATTAATAATCCTTGTTTGAGGCGGGGAAATATCAATCGTTCGGTTGAACATGCCTGCCAAACCGGTTACCGACGTAGAAATCATCTGGTTCATTGCTTCTGATGCGGCACTGATTTCCAGCTCGTTTATTTCACCAGTCACGGGAGTTCCTTCTACTCCCATCATCAAATTAGCCATTACCAAGGCATCGTGCAATTTCACAAGCCAGAGGTTAAAGCCGCTCAGGCCTTTGACAAACTGAACTCTAACGGCCATATAAGAAGCTCTGTAAGAAGACATAAACTCCTCTTCAGACATAATACTTATACTGGCACCGGATATTTGCACCTGCTGGTTTAACAAGGAAGAAAGTGTTGTTGAAGATGTGCCCATAGAAATATTAGATACTTCACCAAGGGCATCTATTTCATCGGATCTTAGCACCTGTTCTTCAACAATGACAGGTTCAGTCTGACCGGAACTGCTTAGAAGCGCATCTATTTCTTCCTGACTTAACAGTTTGCCTCCATTATTGCTCAATAGCCACTCCTCCTTCAGTCAAGGAGGTAATTTGAACTGCCATAAAACGCCCCATTGTACCGGGCTGCACCTTGTATTTTAATTTTTCCTCTAAAAAAAGGTCTACATCCTCGTCAATGCGCCTGTCCAGTGTCAACACATCACCTTCCTGAAGTTGTAAGAAATCCCGCACGGATATTTTAGTTTCTCCGGCAACAGCGGTTAGTGTTAATTCAGCCTGTCCCATCCAGTATTCCAGCCGACGCAGGTCATCCTCTTTAGCCATATCCTTCCTGGTATTGCGGTAATGTATGGACAATTTAGACAAAACAGGTTCCAGCATTAAATAAGGCAAGCAAAGATTAATCAAGCCCCTGGATGTACCGCCGATAACCGTGCTAAAAGTTAACAAGGCTATTATCTCACCCGGGTTCATTACCTGCATCAAACGAGGATTAGTTTCTATACTTTGCAGCTCGGCAGTTACTTCATAAAGATCTTGCCATGCGAGAACAAGCTGTTCCAGCAATTTAGGAATCAGTTTTTTTATTACTGACAGTTCAATATCAGTTAACTCACGTACCCGGTCTGACATTTTCCCGGTTCCGCCAAACAACAAATCAATAATGGGAAAAAGGAATTGCGGATTTGTCTCTAAAACTGCCGGACCCGTAAGCGGCGGTAATGAAAAAACTGTCAAAAGAGTAGGGCTGGGCACCGAGCCGACAAAGTCATCAAAGGTAAATTGATCCACCGAAATTACACGTACTACTATGCTGGCTCTTAAATAACCTGTTAAATAGCTCGACAACAGGCGGCCATATCCCTCATGCAGCATCTGAAGAGTTCTTAACTGATTTTCGGAAAACTTATTTGGACGTCTGAAATCATAGCTCTTATATCTCATCCGCAGTTCCTGTATTTCTGCTTCTTTTAGATCTTCCGCTTTTATTATTCCGGATTTCAGACCATCTAATAACCTGTCAATCTCCTTTTGTGATAAAACATCAGACAAATTATGCCCGCCTTTCCTAAGTCATAATTACCGTTACCTACCAAGTACTCGTTCAATAGCCTGAATAATTCGGTCTTGTTGGAAAGGTTTGACTACAAAGTCTTTTGCACCGGATTGAATGGCTTCTAAAACCATGGCCTGTTGCCCCATGGCACTGCAAACAATTATATTGGCATTTGGATCTATTTTGCGAATTTCTTTAACCCCTTGTATGCCGTCCATTTCCGGCATAGTGATGTCCATTGTCACAAGATCAGGCGAAACCTCTTTATACAGTTGAATCGCCTGTAAGCCGTTCTCAGCTTCCCCTACTACCTCATAACCGTGTTTAACAACAATGTTCTTTATCATCATCCGCATAAAAGCGGCATCATCTACAATAAGAATCCGTTTTGTCAAGATTCTTCCCTCCCACCTATTTATATCTTATTATATTTCCATGCTTATTCCCAGGGACATAAAAACTTTTTCCAGCGCTCCCGGATCAGTGAATAAAAAAAAGTTTCCTTTTATCTCCTTATCCTTCTGCGACAATTTAGTTTCTATCAACAAAACTTGATCCTCAATATAACCCGTGTCAATTAAGCTTGTCATCAACACGGCTGCCAGCATATCATAGGCAAACAGAGGAACGGTGGTCACCATATGCAACTGAGACATCATACTAATAGCACTGATAAAGGAACCGGTTAATATATTGCCGATTTCCATGACCACGGACTCAGCCATTTCATCCAATTCATTAGTTGTTCCCAGTTCAAGACCCAACAACATATCTACTAAAGAAAACATACTCTCCTGGTGGAAAATATATATAATTGTTCCCGGCACGTCTCCTTCCAAGCGAAGGACTATACAGCCGACAATTTCTTCAGGTCCCCCAACCAGAGCAATAATTTCCTCATAGGGTAAAAAACATGCCTTTGGCACTGTCATATCTATCCGATCATTTACAAGCTTGGAAAGAGAAGTAGCTGCATTGCCAATCCCAATATTCCCTATTTCAGACAGAACATCCATTTGAATCGGGCCATAGTTTTGAAAATCAATCATATTTCCATCCCTTCTCAAATACCAAGTTATTTTATGTTTTTTTATAGAAACAGGGAAGAGACTTTTCGTAGCCATAACTTTTGTAGTTAAAAATCATTTCACTGCCACCTATAAATAAATACCCCCCCTGGTTTAAAGCCTTGGAGAATTTCTCATTCACTAAATTCTGCGCATCTCTGGTAAAATATATAGTGACATTACGGCAAACGATCAAATTATAACCAAAACCGTACTTATCAAGCAATAAATCATGTTTTTTGAATTTCACTTTATTTTTTATACTTTCAATGACATAGTAGTTATTAGCCTGCTTACGAAAATATTTATTTAATCTGTTTGCACTGATATTACGCACCTGCTCAGCGGTATAAATACCGGCCATAGCTTGACTCAGAATTTTATCATCTATATCAGTCGCTTCCAGTTCGAATTTGACACCGGGCACCAGTTCATCCATCAGTATCGCTAATGAATACGGTTCAGCACCGTTAGAACAGGCAGCACTCCATATTTTCAATTGTTTTTTCTTCTGCAGCAGTTCCGGCAAAACCTTTGTTTCCAGGGACTTAAATATATTGGTATCCCTAAAAAACTCAGTAACATTGATAGTCAATGTGTCCAAAAACTTTATATACATTTCCCTGTCAGTGCTTATAGCTTTATAAAACTTTTCATAGTCGGTACCCATATTCATTCTGGATAAAAGACTTTCCATACGTCTTTTGAGCTGATTTTCTTTGTAGCTGTGCAAATCTAATCTAAAGTTGTTATACATCTTATCTTTAAAAGTATTGAAATCCATCTATATCACCCTGTTAACACCGCCCAAAGTCCTGATAAAGACATCACCGTTAGCAGTATCGAATATCATGGTTCGCCCGCGATTTCCCCCAAGTTCTTCGGCTAATATTCTTATCCTTAAGTCGTTCAATATCTGCCTGGCCGCCTTATAGTTACGCTCACCTATATTTAATATTATTTTCTTATCCATCCCACTGAACATTTGCGCCCCTCCAACCAACTTGGACTGAAATCTTAATACATTGCCACCCCGGCGTTTTAAATCACTTATTAAAAGCGGTATACCTAAATCCGCGAATTTAGCAGGTTTTGACACATCTTTAAACTGAGTGCTGTCCGGAAGCATTATATGTAGAAGCCCTCCCAGTTTCAAAACAGGATCATACATCGAAACCCCAACGCATGAACCGAGTCCTAAAGTAATCAAGCGATTTGGACCGGCAGTAATTTTATATTCAGCAATACCAACCTGCAATTCTTCATAATCCTTAGCCAGAAACTTTTTCCCTCCTTAACATCTACACAAAGTCAATTATCTACTGCTTAAACTGTTGGCCATACCCCACATGTCATCGGCAGTTTTGATTGAGCGTGCATTAATTTCATAAGCCCGCTGTGCCTCTATCAGCCTAACCATTTCCTGAATTAAATCCACGTTAGACATCTCAGTAAAACCCTGACGTAAAGAGCCATAACCGTCAGTTCCGGGAGCCCCCTCAGCAGCTTCACCGCTTTGCTCAGTCTGTAAATAGAGTTTATTGTCTTGCGCGATTAAACCTGCCGGATTAATAAAGTTATAAATAGAAATATTTGCAATTTCCTCTTTCATCCCCGCACCGTTAATTACAGTCACCTGTCCAGAGGGTGATATGCTGAAATTTTGCAGCCCTTCCGGAAGCTGTATTTCCGGCTCAATTATGTTTCCGGCCGCATCCTCAATTACCCCGTCCGAATTTACCTTCAATACACCTCCACGGGAAAAAAGTTCTTCCCCGTCCGGTGAAATTACCTTTATGAAACCGGCACCGTCTATGGCCAAATCCATAGAATTAGAGGTTTCTTTTATTGTTCCGGGTTCAAAAACCTTTTTCACCTCACCAATGCGAACTCCGTTTCCCGATGACTCAGTTGCTTTCTCATCAACTGTAGGAGCAGGATAAGTAGTACCGCGATAATAATAATTATATAATAAATCAGTAAATCTTGTCCTTTCAGCTTTGTACTCATCTGTATTAACATTGGCTATGTTGTTAGCCGCTGAATCTATGTAAGTTTGATTGGCATTCAAAGCAGACGCACCGATCCCCAGGGTTTTTATCATATGTACTCACCTCTGGCAGTTATTTAAAATCTATTTTATCGTACCGATATTGTTTACGGCTTTACCCAAAAGTTCATCCTGCACCTGCATAAGTTTCTGGCTTGTTTCATAAGCGCGGGATACGGCTATTATATCAGTCATCTCATTCACCAGTTCAACATTAGACTTTTCTAAAAAACCCTGCTTCAAGGTAAAATTTGTTGCATCATACACACCCGCGTCAGCCTCATTTTCAACCCTGAAAAAATTATCCCCTTCTTTTTTCAACTTCTGGAGATCATCAAAATTCTTAATATCCAGCGTATCCTGCTCCACGCCGTCCAAATATATCTTACCGTCAGATCCTATTTTAAGATTTTTACCGGGTTCTGTCATTACCGGCCCGTTCTGTCCCATAAGCGTGTATCCACGTGAAGTAACAAGATACCCTTCATTGTCCAGTGAAAACGCCCCATCTCTGGTATAATAATCGCCTTCCGCTCCGCTAACCCTGAAAAACCCTTCACCGTCTAAGGCCAAATCGGTATCATGACCTGTCTGCTGAAAAACACCCTGAGTAAAATAAGTATTAATTTCGTCAACAGTCACACCATGACAAAAGTTACCGATAGGGCGAAGCTTACGAATATCTTTACCGGTATCGATCAAATTAATTAACTGCTCATTAAAACTCTTAACTACAGCCTGATCCATTTTAAAACCGTTTGTATTAACATTAGCCAGGTTATTTGCCATTACATTCATTTTTTCCTGCAATACATTCATCCCGGCCGCCCCGCTATAAATACCTCTAATCATAATGCTTCCTCCCGGTTATTTTTTAACCTCCGAATATTTAAGATTAACTCTATTTCTCCTTTATCTCTCCCAAATGCCCTGGCTACCTCCATTACAGGCTTACCTCCTTCGCAAGCCTCATATATCAGATCTTCAACGCTTTTAGGAGATTCCGCAGTTTCCTTGCACGTGAGCAAAACTCTGATTTGCCCTTCCAACCAGGATATCTTATCACGCATTTCACGATTTACAGAAACAAGCGTGTCTAACCGGGACTCAATATTCTTTAAGTACATCTCAAAATCTGCATTAGGTTGTATATTAGAAGTTAATTCGGCCATTTTTCTGGCGAAATGACGTTTTTTGAATGCAGAGCTCTTTTTTATAAAGAAAAATACTAAACAGGCAATAACAACTGAAAAAAGCACCCCGCATGATATCCAAAACAAGTTATTTACCAATAAACGGGTTAACCAACCGGGTAAATCCTGCACATTAAAGCATCTCCTTAATTTTCTGCCTTAACCTGGACATCGCACGGGCATGAAGCTGACAAACTCTTGATTCTGATACTTCCAAAACCTGTCCGATTTCTTTCAAAGTTAATCTCTCCTGGTAATAAAGGGCCATAACTAAGCGATCTTTCTCATTTAAAGAATTCACTGCTTCTGCCAGAATACGACGACCATCCTGCTCCTCAACCACATCAAGAGGATCAGGACTGTTCGGATCAGGTATCAAATTACCCAGCCTCACAGAATCACCGTCAGAAGAAGTTAATACTTCATCCAGTGAATTCATATTCAATTGGTTGTAGCAATTAGAAGTTTTATGCAGTTCTGCTATTGATATGTTTAATGAAGCAGCAACCTGCTCATCAGTTACATTGTCACCGTTTATTCTTCGCAAACGTTCTCTCTCTGCGTTAACTGCCTGAAATTTCTGCCAGAGAGTTCTGGGTACCCAGTAAAGTTTTCTGACTTCATCAATGATTGCTCCCCGTATACGACGGTAGGCAAAAGTCTCAAAGCTAACACCTTTGGCAGGATTAAACTTCTCAATCGATTCAATCAGACCGACTACCCCATACCCCTCCAGATCCTCATAACTGATGCCGATAGGTAGTCTTACCGCCAACCGACCCGACAAATGCTTAACAAGAGGGAGATACATTAAAATAAGCTTTTCGCGGGCTTTTTTATCACGGTTACTGATGTACGCTTCCCACAGCTTTTTCGGCTCCATTCGGGGGCAATCACCTACCTGTAGCTTATTTATTTCTTACAGCCATTATGCGAAAAATAAAACTAATGATTTTTTCTCTAAACTTCTCACTTAATCCCACAAATGAAACACCATAACACCCTAATCGCTGCCCTGGTCTTGTTTGTGTCGCCAATTGGTCTTCTCTTACTATACGAACTCTGGTTTTGATCTCAACCAGTTCATCATTATTAGCTGTTATATTAAATTTTACCAAAAGCTCTTTGCCAACATGATAAGTCTGATCAGGCAATAATTTAATCAATAACTTCATGCCGCCGCCGCTTATATCAAGAGCATTTGCCTTGATATAATTCTCCTCTTCACCAATTTCGGGAATTTCTGATACAAATACTTCTAATAGCGTATCCACGCGGAAATAATTTCTTTGCTGAATTCTCTTTATCTCATTTGGCATAGTTAAACGATATAATACTATGGGGTCTTTAACGAAACTTAAGAAAGTACTGCTAAATTGATACCTTTCAGAAATACCGGGAAAACGTACTGTCACCTTTTGCCCCGGTGTCAAAACCAACGGATCTGAGCAAAGAGTCGGCATGCCTATATATAACACGTCATCCTTTATATCTTGAATCGAAGAGGTATAATATTCAAGGCTTCCTACTTTTGCTATTTCGATTCTGGTATTGATTTTTAATATGCTTTCACCCAAGATGTTACCCCCTAGCCGAAAAGACTAATTAGTTTACCTATAAATCCAGATACTCCCTTAACCGGCTGTTGGTAACCATTAATTAAGTTTTCGGCAATAACCGTTAAACTCTTAGTGGCTGTAGAATAAGGATGGGAAAGCACAAACGGATTCTGGCTTTTTACTGCCTGGACAACCACCGGATTCGTACATATGGAACCTAAAAAGGTTACTTTTATCTGCAAAAACCGGTTAGCAATCATTATTATTTTATCAGCAGTCTGCTGCCCTTCCCGTATATTAGAAGCCATGTTAACAATTAGGTTAACTTCCGATTGCACATTAAATTTGGACATAATTTTAATTAAACTGTAGGCATCCGCCAAAGAAGTCGGTTCAGGAGTAACGATTACAATAACCTCTTCCGCCGCGGCCACAAAACCTAAAACATTTTTGGATATTCCCGCTCCTGTATCTATTAATACAAAATCGGTTTCACTCTGGAAATAATTCAAACTGTTAATGAGGTTTTGACGCTGTTTTTGATCCAGATTTGATAACTCATGAAATCCGGAGCCTCCGGAAATAAAACGTAAATTTATCGGTCCCTGTGCTATAATTTCTTTTATGTTTTTATTATTGTATAACAACTCATATAAATTGCCGGGAGGAGTCACACCCATCAAGACATCTACATTAGATAAACCCAAATCAGCATCAAAAATGACTACCCGCTGCTTCATTTTAGCTAAACACAATCCAAGGTTCACTACAAAATTAGTCTTACCGACACCGCCCTTGCCACTGGTAACAGTTATGATGCGTGGCCCTCTCTCAGGTTTAGCAGCAAACTCCACATTTGCATCATTGGCTAAAGCGCGAAGCTTAGAAGCCTGGTCCATCATTTTGATTGCTCACCCCCTTTAAGAGAAGTTTTGCCAGTTTCTTGGGGTATACCTGTTCAATATCATCAGGAACACTTTGCCCGTCCGTCACATAGTAAATTGGTATATTAGTGCGATAAATTATATTTAACATAGCGCCTAAAGATTCTGTCTCATCTATTTTAGTGAATATGATTTTTGAAATATCCTTTCTGCCGAATTCGTCAATAATCTTAAACATATCCTTATTCTTTGTTGTCGCACTTAAAACCAAGAAAATATCCAACGGCAGGCTGATAACGTCTAAAAAGCCCTTTAATTCCTGCACATACACGGCATTATTCGAGGGATGACCGGCAGTATCAATCAATATTATATCCTTGTCTTTGTGCCGCATAATAACCCTGTGCAGATCCTCAGGCGTCATAACTACATCCAGCGAAACACCTATAATTTCACCGTAGGTCTTCAGTTGTTCGACAGCTCCTATACGGTAAGTATCTATAGTAATTAACGCTATGTCCTTCTGATAAAAAAGTGAAAATTGGGCGGCCAGCTTAGCTAATGTAGTAGTTTTACCGACTCCGGTCGGTCCTATAAAAGCGTATACCTTACCAAAACTTATATCCTGATAGGCAGGCTCTATCAAGCCGGTTATTTTATTAATTAAGTTAACCTTAAGCATTTCATCCCGATCTGAACGTCCGCTGTCATACCTGTCATTGGCGTCTTCCAGCAAGCGCTCAACAAGCACCTCGTCCATATCAGTATCCAGAAGAATTTGCCGCCATTTACTGATAAAAATGTCCTCATGAGAAGTATCTTTATCCCTCATTATACGATTTAGCAGCAGTTTTACTTCAGATAACTCGTTATGCAACTTACTTTCGGAGTTAACCGGCTGAATATTTTTATCGCGCAGAGACAAGCTGCTAACTGAACTGCTGCCGGGACTGTTTATTGTACCGCCGGTTGAAAAACCGCTTTCCCTCGCTTTTCCAACCGTTGTACCGGCAATATTGTAAGCTAACTGAGCTCTGGTACGGGCAGCAGCTTCACCTCGCATTACCCTTTCCACCGGCGCGGGTGAGCTGACCGGACCCGCTCCCACAGCCTGGCTTAATTCCTGCCTCTTCTCATTTACCACAGGTTCATCCACTGCAGCGGTAACCTCCAGCTTACGCTTAATGAAAAAGCCCAACAAACCTTTGCGTCTGACTTTTCTGCTGTTAATAATCATTGCCTCGGGACCAAGGTCTTTTTTTATAAGGTACAGTGCCTCTTTCATATCATTTACCAGGTATTTTTTTACTTTCAATCCATTATCACCGTCCCAACCGCTTCAACCCCTAGATTGGAGGGTACTTCGTTAATTGAGAGTACAGATATATTAGGCAGCGCTCTTTCCGTTAGTCGCCTAAACGGCAATCTCACGCGGGCCGAGCAAAGAATCACGGGATTAATGCCCTTTAGCATAACCCTTTCCACAACTTCACTGGTCTTTTCCATTATTTTTGCAGCCATTTGTGGGTCAAGCACAGGATAAGTTCCCATTCTGGTATCTTGTATCGAATCTGATATAATTTGCTCTAATTTGGGATGCAGTGTAATTACCGATAAGGTATGTCCCGGCCCTTCCAATGGCTGACAGATAGTACGCCCCAGAGCTTGACGGGCATTCTCCGATAAAAAATCAGGATCTTTAGTAAAACGGGCGCTTTCTGATAATGATTCCAAAATAGTCGTTAAATCCCTTATGGATACTCTTTCTTTCAGCAAATTCTGCAGGACTTTCTGTATTTCTCCCATAGAAAGATATCCCGGGACCAGCTCATCTACCAGTGCCGTGTTACTCTCCCGCACTACATCCAGTAATTCCTTGATTTCCTGACGTCCCAAAAGTTCGTGGGCATTTTGTTTAATAAATTCCGTTAAGTGAGTGATCAGTACAGTTGAACAGTCTACCACTGTCAAACCGGACAGCTCAACCTGCTCCCGGTCGTTCTCCGATACCCACCAGGCCGGCAGCCCAAAGGTAGGTTCAATAGTAGAGATACCGGGCACATCAACATTCATACCAACAGGATCCATGGCCAGAAAATAACCGGGCATTACTTCTCCTTCAACAATAACATTGCCTTTTATTTTAAATACATAGGAATTTGAAGATAACTGCAAATTGTCTCTGATACGAATCGGCCGCACATAAATGCCTGTCTCCAGAACACACTGCCTCCTCACGGCAGCCACCCTCTGCAGCAGGTCACCTCCACGTGATTCATCAGTCAGGGTAATCAGGTTATAGCCTATTTCGATTTCCAACTGGTCAACTTGAAAATAGTTCAGCACATTTTCCGGCTCGCGGCGCTGCTCCTGAGCCTGCCGCGCGCTGGCTTCCTGCTCAGAAGCAAGCTTTTTCAAGTCTTCTTTCGTAATAATGTAAGCAGCAAAGGCAGTACCGATAGAAAGCATGATAAACAGAATATTCGGCATGGCAGGTATTAGACCCAGTATAAGCAAAATTGCGGCAGCCAAATATAAAACACGGGGGAAATTCAGGAACTGCTGCGAGAGATCCCCACCCAGGCTATTTTCCGATGTGGATCTGGTTACAAGAATACCGGAGGCTGTTGAAATTAAAAGGGCGGGCAGCTGACTAACCAAACCGTCACCTATAGATAAAACGGTAAAAGTTTGCAAAGCCTGCACAAACTGCATGTTCTGCTGTACTACACCTATAATAAAGCCCCCGATAATATTAATGAGTATGATAATTATGCCGGCAACAGCATCACCGCGCACAAACTTGCTGGCACCGTCCATAGACCCAAAAAAATCAGCCTCGCGCTGCAGCCGCTTCCTTCTCTCTCTGGCCTCCCCCTCAGTAATCAGGCCCGAATTGAAATCAGCGTCAATACTCATCTGCTTTCCGGGCATAGCATCCAGTGTAAAACGGGCGGCTACCTCAGATACCCGCCCGGCGCCACTGGTAATAACCATAAATTGAATAACAGTTATTATAATAAATACTACCAGTCCAACAACATAATTTCCTTGAGTCACAAAGTTGCCAAATGCATCAATAACATTACCTGCCGCTCCGGTGCTTAGAATAAGCCTGGTAGAAGAAATATTAAGCGCCAACCTATATAATGTGGTTATTAACAGCAACGTCGGAAATACAGAAAACTGCAGCGGTTCGGTTGTAAACATTGTGATCAGTAAAATAACCAGACCAACAGTTATACTGATAGTCAAAAGCACATCTAAAAGCAGGGGGGAAAGCGGTATAATAATCATTAAAATTATACCTATGATAAAAGCGGCAACAATCAAATCAGTATTCTGTTTAAGCATACTCATTGTCGACGGAGCCGCCATATGCAGCAATCCCCTCCTCATACCATTTTAAAACAAATATTTTATAAATACAAAGATTTCTTTTTATAGACCATAGCCAATATTTCTGCTACCGACTGGTAAAGTTCGTAGGGGATTTCCGTTCCGACTTCTACCCGGTCATAAAGCAGCCTCGCTAACTCCCTTTGCTCGATCACGGGCACATTATACTCTTTAGCCATTTCTCTCATACGTAAAGCCAGATAATCGGCACCCTTAGCCGTTACCAGCGGAACGTCCGCATCGCCTTCACTATATCTCAAGGCCACAGCAAAGTGAGTGGGGTTAGTTACAACCACAGTCGCGCGAGGCATCTCCTCTCTGATCCTGCTGAGTGACATTTTTCGCTGCATTTCCCTCAGTTTTGACTTCAGTAAAGGATCCCCTTCTGTTTGCTTATATTCATCCTTAATATCCTGTTTGCTCATACGCATACTCTTTTGGAACTCGTAGCGCTGGTACAAATAATCCAACAGGGCCATGGCAAAATAAACTATACCGCCCCAACCCAATATCCGAAGAATAAACCCGCTGACTGTCTGAAAAATCATTGCAGGTGTTGCATAAAAGATCAATAATAACTCGTTAAATCTGCCTGATATCAGGTTGTAAGTTATTCCCCCGATAACCAGAAGCTTAAATATATTCTTAGCCAGTTCAACCAGACTTCTGACCGTAAAAATACGTTTAAATCCCTCAATTGGATTGGCCCGCTTAAGCTGAGGTTTTATTGATTCAGAAGAAAAAACAAGACCAACCTGCATAAAATTAATTAATAGAGCAACAATGACAACCACTATTAAAACAGGTGCCATAAGTTTTATGTAGTAGATAGAAAAACTAACCATTAGCTGCATTAAACTCACTTGACTCTCCCGGTATTGAGTAAAATTAGCTAAATACCAGGAAAAATACTTATACATAGAACTGAGCTGCTGCTGCTTTATGGAATAAAAAAGCAGCACCACAGCTAACATTAAGACAGCCGCGTTTAAATCCGAGCTTTTCGCTACCTGTCCTTTACGCCTGGCTTGCAGCAGTTTCCGCGGCGTCGCCTTTTCGGTTTTTTCCTGACCACCCTGTGCCATATTATGTAAGACCCCGCAATAAGATTAACATATTATTATGCATAGTTTTAAAAACGTCCTGCAGCAATGTGCCCAGCACAGGAACAACAACACTGAGTGTTAAAATCCCCACCACAATCTTCACGGGAAAACCTAACATAAAAACATTCAACTGCGGAACTGTTCTGGAAACAAACCCCAATGATAAATCTATAATCACCAATACGGCTATAATTGGCGCGCTTATCTGAAAAGCCAGGGCAAACATCCCGCTGAAAAACTTAACTACAGTGAGAACGACACCCGACTTTATTGCCATTGCTGTCAGAGGCACCAGATCATAGCTTTTGACCAAACTCTCAATCAAATAGTAATGACCGTTTACATTAAGAAAAAATATTAAAGCCAAAAGATTTAAAAATCTGGCTATAATAGTTGTCTGCATTTCACTTAACGGGTCAAAAACCATGGCCATGGCAAAGCCTATCTGAAGATCTATGAGCTGACCGGCCATACGAATGCCGTGAAAAATGAAAGAGGCTATCAAACCAAGCATCAAGCCTACACCTGCCTCCGCCATTACAGCCAGGATATAGCCCAAAACTCCACCGGGCACACTAAAACCGGATGTTTTTATAACAGGAAAAACAATCCCTGCCAGCAACAGAGAAAAACCTATCTTCAGCAGATTGGGTATATTGCGATACTCAAAAAACGGTGCGGTCATCATAAAAGCGGTTATCCTTATAAAAACTAAAAAGAAGACCACTAACAAATCCATATCTATCAAGACAGCCCGTCTCCCTATTTAGTAATATTAGGCAGCTGCTTAAAAATATCCGATGTAAAGTCTATCATCATGTTAAGCATCCAGGAACTAAACAAGAGAAGCACCACAAAAACGGCCAGCAGTTTGGGAACAAAGCTTAAAGTCTGCTCCTGTATCTGAGTAACCGCCTGAAACACGCTGACAACCAGCCCAACCAGCAAGCCGGCCCCTATAGGAGGCAGCGCTAAGATTAGCATCATAATAAACGCTTCCCTGGCCATATGAATGGCAAATGTCTGAGTCATCTCTTACGCCCTTTCTTAATGGAAACTTTCCACCAGAGACTTGACCACCAGATACCAGCCGTCAACCATAACAAACAACAAAAGCTTAAAGGGCAAAGAAAACATTGCCGGAGGCAGCATAAACATACCCATGGACATTAAGGTGCTGGCAACTACAGCATCTATTACTAAAAATGGTATATAAATTAAAAATCCCATTTGAAAGGATGTTTTCAACTCACTTATGATAAATGCCGGGATTACTAAATGCAGCGGAACGTCATTTCTGTTTTGAGGCTTTTGAGCTTTAGCCACACCAATAAATAAAGCCAGATCACTTTCTCTGGTTTGTTTTAACATAAATTCCTTTAAAGGTCCGGCAGCCCTGTTCTGCGCTTCTTCTTGAGTTATTTGATTAGCCAGATAGGGTTTGAGAGCCTGCTCGTTCAAATCATTATAGACCGGTTTCATAATGAAAACAGTTAAAAATAAGGCCAAGCCAATCAACACCTGGTTGGGTGGGGTCTGCTGGGTGCCAAGAGCATTGCGCAAAAATGAAAGCACTATGACAATCCTGGTAAAGGAGGTCATCATAAGCAGTATGGCAGGTATCAGGGACAGAATAGTAAGAAGAACCAGCAGCTTTATACTGTCAACTACCTGAGCGGGGTTCTCGCTTTGACCGACATTTAAATTAATATTGGGTATGGGAATCGGCTCAGCCCAGGCCAACCGGGGCAATAAAACCGCGGAAAAAACTATGGTCGATGCAATAGCTGCAATTATAAACAAATCTTTATTCTTCACGTTTTTTTTCATCCTTTAAGTCTTTCCCACTCCATGCGGATAGTTTTTCTGCCAGTACTGTTTTAAAATTATTTGGCCAACTCTCCTGCAAATGACAGTTGGTTATTACCGTTTCCGGCAAACGATCTGTTTTCTCCAACATTACTATACCGTTTTCCTGCTGTGCCAACAGGTAATAAAATTTCCCTACCTGCACAATACTTAGTACAGACTTAGGCCCCAGAGGCAATTGTTCGATAATCTGCATGCTCCTGCCCCTGCCGGTTACATGAAAGCGACGGGACAACCCAAACTTTACGATGTAATAAGCCAAAAACAGCACCACGGGAAGGGCAAAAATCAATTTCAACAAATACCAGTAAATATCACTGCTCACCGGTCACCGCCTCCTCCTTTTCAAAGGAATGAGGCTTAAACACGGAAGTAATTCTAATACCGTAATTATCATTAATCACCATTACTTCACCGCGCCCGAACTTTTGATTATTTATGCTCATTGTTACCAGTTCACCGGCTAAAACATCCAGCTTAATTAACATCCCGGGAGATAAGTTTAATACCTCCCGGACTGTCAGGGCTGCCCCGCCAAGCTCTGCCGTGACAATAACCGGTACATCCTCTATATGTTTGATACTGGTTTTAATCCTCTGTTCACCGCCCGGAGTCAAGGGTGTAAACCGTAGCTTTTGCACTGCTGTCTTCTCGCTTTTATTCCCGGATAAAAAGGCGCTGATTTGTTCTTCTGTCATCATAACAGTTTACCCCCTCTTTTTCAGGCATTACTGAACTAAGAGTTCCACAAAGTACAATCTCTTAAACACCGGCTCCTCCATACTTTTATTGGCGGCGGCAATAATCTCTTCTTTTATACTTTCCAGTGACTTGCTGCAGTTTTCTACGGACTTTTTCCGCAATATTGTGATCACTTGATCAATAATTTCAGATTTCCTGGTCTTAACTTCTTCAGCCATTTTTTCATCTTTTTCATACTCCAAAACAGGCGAAACCCTAAGAAAGTGCCCCTGATCAGCCAGATTAACTACAATACTGCCGAGTTCAAATGTGCTGATTTCCGGTTTGGGTTCTTCCTTTTTAGTCTCTTTAGAAGAATGCGCTTTGATAACAAAGAAATAGTAGGAACCGGCAGCACTGGCCAGCAACACAACAATAGCTATGATAATTATAATTAGTTTATTTTTAGATTTCTTGGTTTCCTGTCCCTCAGACTTTTTTTCGGGTTTTTCGGTGGCCATGGTTTCACCCTTTAATTAACGTTTTAATCCTATTAATTCCTGCAGCATCTCATCGGAAGTAGTAATCACCTTTGAATTTGCCTGGTAACCACGCTGGGTTATAATCATGTTGGAAAACTCATTAGTTAGATCAACATTGGACATTTCCAGGTTGTTTGAGATTACTGTGCCCAAACCTATTGATCCCGGAGCACCGAAGATAGGTTCAGCAGGATCACTGCCATCAGTATTAGGCTTATTATCATATTGGTACAGGTTATTACCTTTATTGATAAGTCTGTTTAAATCATTAAACATTGCTAATCCAATTTGACCACCATCTTCTGGTGTTGTGCTTCCACCAGTACAATAGGAAATTTTCCCATTCATATCAATATTAATACTATCTAAAGGCACTGTAAAAGGATCAATCTCAGTACTACCGTCACTAGAACATACTTTGTAACCTAAACTATTAACTAGTTGGCCAGTATCGTCAACATGAAAAGAACCATCCCTTGTATAGTACAGTATAGAAGGATCACCCGGATCTTGAACAATAAAAAAGCCGTTACCATGAATATATAAATCAGTTGAGTTTTCAGTAGCTGTTTGGCTGCCTTGAGTAAAATCTTTATTTATACCGGCTATCGTTACACCGCTTGCAACCTGACCTCCCGCAATTGTCTGACCTAAAACATCTTTGAATTGCACCCTGCTGGACTTATACCCGGTAGTATTGACGTTTGCAATATTATTGCCGATAACATCCATGCGGGTTTGGTGGTTTTTCATACCTGAAACACCGGAATATAATGATCTAATCATTTAACTTCCTCCTTTTTACCGGCTGCTTCCGTCGGTCGGCAGCCACAGCCCCCTTGCGGACCGGCTGTTATTTTATAATTACCGCGCTGTCGATATTGGTAAATACTTGTTCACCTTGCAAAGCATCGCTGTCGAGCGCAGTTACTACAGTATTATTTTTAATACTGGCTATTAACGCCAGGTTGCCATACAATAGCAATGAATCACGTGCCCCTTTTAAGGAAGCCTGCTGCATGGCGCGGCCTATTTTTGCTATATCTTCCTGGGCCAGACTGATATTACGTTCCTGCAGCCTTCTTTCAGCATGAGCGGAGAATCTTACCGCGCTTTGCTTTTGTTGTATATTTTGCGTTAGAATATCACTAAACGAAGCCTGTTTATTTTCTGCAAAATCACGTCTTACCGGTTTAGTCGGGTTAGGTACTAACGGCTGTTTAAATATGCTTAGGCTATTACCTTTACTGTTCATCATAAATTCCTTAACCTATTTGTGCAATCTGTGATATATCGTAGGATTCACCGTCAATGACAATCTTATTAGCATTCTGCCGAATCTGAACTTTCTCCACAGTTCCGCTTATTTCAGTACCGTCAGCTCCCGTTACCATTACCGTGCGACCTACTAATGACGCCGCTTCCGTGAGGTTTTGCAGATCAATCAGCTGTGTTATTGATGTATTCAAATTCATAAGCTGCTCCATAACGCTAAACTGTGCCATTTGATTCATAAAAGCATTAGGATCTTGCGGGCTCAACGGATCCTGGTTTTTTAGCTGCTCAATAAATAATTTTAAAAAAGCTTCTTTGTCCAAAACCATGCCGGATGCATTTGTACTGCCGGCAGTAGACGCGCTGCCGTTAACACCTGAAGTACTGTTAATCACAAATAACACCTCCCGCTATATAATATAATCTACTCCTTTACCCGGTATTAACACTCCATTATGCCCGGGCACTTCCTCGATTTCATCCTCAAATTCACCCATATAACCACTTGATTTGTAATAGCCCTGATTGTTCTTTTTCCCGTTAAAATCCTGCCTGTTGTGAGGCATTGCCTGCTCACCGCTGAAACCAAACGATACTACAGGTTCATGCAGTATTATCTGGTGCTTGGCCAGAGCATCTTTAAGCTGTGTCATAGTGTTTTCCAATGCCTCTTTGGCCTGAAGGCTGCTGGCAATAAACTGGGCTGATATTTCCCCTTTTTTATAGGTCAACTTAATCACCAATTTCCCCAACTGCTCCGGTTCAAGTTTAAGCTGTAAAAATATCGGCTTATTCTGGTCATTTGCTTTCGCTTGCTCGAACAATTTCGATACTTCTTGCGGCAATTCCGGTATGGATACAGGTTTTTTTGAGCCAATCAAGTTTTTTGAAACCGCGTTTACCGGCAAATATTCTCCCATCACAGGCTCTGCCACTTTTACCGCATTATTTACCCCGGTTCCGTCAGGATTTACTTTAAATCGAGCTTCTCTTTGATCTGATAATTTTTCTGCCTTGTCACTATCCGGACAGTCGCTTTTAACCCGGCCCGCTGTTGTTTTATCCACCGCTGAATCAAATTGGAAATCTGTGATATCGGCATGACTGTGCAAAGTGCTCCGAATTGCAGCGACTTCCCGTTTAGCAGTCCCCTCCGCTTTACTTAGTGATACAGCAGGTTCTGACTTACCGCCGGACACCCAAATATTGTCTATCTCTGCCTTTGGCACACCCAAAGGCTTTTGCATAACAGTTTTTTGCTCAGGCTGTACATTTGTGATATCGTCTTGACTATGACAAACACCTCGACTTGCAATAACTTCTTGTTTAATATTCTCTTCTGCCTTACTTACTGATATAACCGGCCCTGAGTCTCCAACTGCCCTAACATTATTTACCCCCACCTTTACCGCGTCAGGAAGCTTTTGCAAAATAGTTTTCTGCTGTGATATATCTGTTCTGTCTATTGATGAGATCTGTTTTTTTGCTCCAGCATCAGGTAAAAGGACATTCTCTGCATGATTTATATCATACGATAACTTTTGCGCATTATTATTCTCTACACAGTTACTCTTAGCCTGGGCTGCTGTTATTGGGTCACCAAGCGTCAAAGCAGGCTCGGCCTGAATATCTGCAACATTGGCTTGACTATACAAAGCACTTCGACTTGCAGCGACTTCTTGCATCACGGGGATACTCATGAATGACACGCAGTCTTCGTATGGCAATCCGGCATTATTGCCCTGATTACTGTCAGATGCCTGCTGCTCATTCTGCTCATCCTGATTAAGCTTAGCAGCTTTATTATCCGCCGGTTTAACAACTGCAGTAACAGACTTATTACTCTCTAAATCATTACCGGCAAACAGGAGTAAAATATCCTTGAAGTTATCGCCGATTGAGTCTTTTTGTGAAAAAGGGAATTTCTGAGCGAAAAAATCGCCTGTTCTTGATCTTACCTCAACTGCCGTACTCAATTTCTCACCCCGTTTCACATTGTTTCGTCCTTATTTCGTATAAACATAGCCAGGGCCAGTTCGTCTATTTGTTTTTGCTCCTCTAAATTCTCCAGGTAGACAAACTCCTCCTTTTGCTTTTCTTTCAGTTTTTCCAGCACCATAGTTTTTTGTCTGGCTAAGATCAATCTATTTTTCTTTTCTTCTACCGCACGGGCAGCCTTTTTCAAGTTTTCCTGTAATTTTAATACTTTGGCACTTAACTGCTCACGAAAGAAAAAACCATTGAGCGCTTGCTGCAAATCCAGCCTTCCGGTTTCATCAGCGGCGTTTAAACTTTGCTGCAGCATCTGACGAGCAGCTTCTAAAGCGTTAACTGCCTTTTGTTGTTCTGCTCTTGCTAAAGTGAGTTCGTCTTTAGCTTTTTTCTCCTCCATGCGGCGGTGATTTAATACTTGTTCCAGCCTAAAGCGAAAACCGGCCATGTCTTCTCCTCCTAATCGCCCAACCTGCGCAGCCAATCAATTGTTTCGGAGAATTCATACGGCTCTTCAGGGTGCTGTCGCAAAAATTCAATGATATTGTCATAGTGTCGAATAGCATCGTCAATCTTGGGATTTGCTCCAAAGTTATAGGCACCTATACTGATCAAATCTTCAGCCTGTAAATAAGTCGACAATAGTTCCCTAAGCCTGGCTGCCCGGGATAAATGCTCCGGATTTACAATATCGGACATTACCCGGCTTACACTGGACAGAACATCAATGGCAGGATAATGGTTCTTAGCTGCCAGCCGTCTGGTAAGAACTATGTGCCCGTCCAATATTCCTCTCACCGCGTCCGCAATCGGCTCATTCATATCGTCACCGTCAACCAGCACAGTGTAAAAGGCGGTAATAGATCCCTCAACCGACATGCCCGATCTCTCCAGCAGCTTCGGCAGCAGTGCGAAAACAGAAGGCGTATATCCCTTAGTAGCCGGAGGCTCTCCAACAGCCAGACCAACCTCGCGCTGAGCCATAGCAAAACGGGTTACGGAATCCATCAGCAGCATCACATTCAGGCCCTTGTTTCTGAAATACTCTGCCAAAGCTGTTGCCACCATAGCACCTTTCAGGCGGATTAAAGCCGGTTGATCAGAGGTAGCAGCCACTACCACGGAACGGCTTAAACCTTCTTCCCCCAGATCAGTCTCAATAAAATCCTTAACCTCCCGTCCCCGTTCCCCTATCAGACCGATAACGTTCACATCAGCTTTACCATACTTAGCAATCATGCCCAGCAAAGTGCTCTTTCCTACACCGCTCCCGGCAAAAATGCCGATACGCTGTCCCTGACCACATGTAAGCACTGAATCGATAGCCCGCACGCCTGTCGGCAGCACCTGAGCTATACGCTGTCTGGTCAACGGGTTAGGAGGTTGATTATCAACCGGAAACTTAGTCTTTTGCTCTCCCGCGGTTTTGCCTCCAATCTGTCTGCCCAGACCATCCAATACAGAACCAAGCATATCATCGCTAACCTCAACGGTTAGGTTCCGTCCCGTAGGTACAACTTGGTTGCCCGGCTGTATACCCTGTAATTCACCCAGCGGCATCAATATAGACGCACCCTGCATAAAACCCACTACTTCAGCGACAATAGGCCGGCTGCGCCCCGGCACAATAACATGGCAAACTTCCCCTATTGAGGCTTTTATACCCACAACCTCAACAGTAAGCCCCACCACCCTGGTTACCTCACCGCTGACAACAGCTACACGGCTTTTCCGCACCCTGCGGCTCCAACGTGCAAAATCAATAATGATCTCACTCATCTTCATCACCGGCCTGAGCGTGAAGCGACTGCAAGAGGATCTGCCAGCGTGATTCCAGAGTGGAGTCAATCTGTCCCCGCTCGGTTTTCACCCGGCAGCCACCAGGATCTATATCAGGATCACCGATTATTTTTAAACCGGCAGCCTCTGTTAAAAATTTCATAAACATATGCTTATTCTGCCTGATTATTTCAACATCCGCGGGATTGGCAACAATAATAAAACTATCCCTGTCAGACAGCAGGAGTACCGCCTCCTGAACAATACTCAAAACAGTTTCCCGGTCAATATCCAATTGTTTAGCGACTAACTTCTCCGCTATCTGAACAGACAGAGCAAGAACTTCCTCTTCGATCTCAGATAAAGTTATTTTGCGTTCCGCTTCAGCGCTTCTTAACATTTCCCAAGCGGAATTTCTGACATTTATAGCTTCGGCATCAACCTTTTCCCTGGCATCACGGTAGGCTTTATCATAGCCCTCGCGGTAACCCTTTTCAAACCCTTCCTGGTGGGCTCCTTCATACATCTGTTGCGCTTTTTCGGTAATTTGCTTTGCCTTTTCATCTGCCTGTTCTAAAATCTGAGCAGCCTTCTCACGAGTGGCAGACAATATCTTTTGCACTTCCGCGTCCGCCGACTCACGCGCTGCTTCTTTGGCAAATTCTTTGCGAAGCTGCAAATGAAGCGCATCGTTTTCGCTGACAGTGGCTTTTTTAATAATTTTATTATAAGACAACTGCATCTTCTTCACCCTGTGAAATTGTTACTTCTCCCGCATCCTCTAAAGTACGTATGATTTTAACAATTTTTTGCTGGGATTCCTCAACAACCTTTAAACGCACCGGGCCCATTAAATCAATTTCCTCTTTCAACATGCCGGCAGATCTTTTTGACTGGTTTTTAAAAATTTTGTTGCTTACTTCCTCGCTGGCGCCCCTGAGAGCAACAGCCAAATCTTTTGGATTGACATCCCTGAGAACCCTTTGAACATCTGAGTCGCTAAGCTTGACAATGTTTTCAAAGACAAACATGCGCTTGCGAATTTCTTCAGCCAGCATCGGATCCTCTTCTTCCAAATCTTTTAATATACTTCGCTCTGTGCTTCTGTCCACCATGTTAAGAATATTAACCAGAGTTTTTACGCCGCCAATCTCGGCATTATCTTTATCAAGCACTTCGGACATTTTATGCGCTAAAACACGCTCAACTTCTTTGACCACCTCCGGTGAAGGGCGACCCATGGTAGCTATCCGTTTAGATATATCACTCTGCACGTCATGGGGCAGGGCGGACAGTATGGCGGAACTCTGCTCGGATTCCAAATATGCCAGTATCAGAGCGACTATCTGCGGATGCTCATCCTGAAGGTAACTCATTAAATGACGGGGATCGGTTTTTCGCAGGGAAGCAAAGGGAATGTTGCTGTCTCTGCCTGCCAGTTTCTTCATGATATCCAGGGCCTTTTGTGTACCCAGCGTCTTCTCCAAAATATCCTGCGCGTATTTTACTCCGCCAAGCAATAGATATTGACGGGCCTGGTACAAATCATTGAATTCGCTTAATACCGACTCCATTATCTCGGCGGGAATTCTATCAAACTTAGATATTTCCACAGATAACCGTTCTATATCTTTTTCGTAAAAGTCTTCTTTCAAAATAACTGATGAAAGATCCGAACCCATGCTGATTAACAGAATAGCGGCTTTCTGATACCCCGTCAATTTTCCATTTTTAACAGAGATAACTCATACCCCCTATCCCTCGGACAGCCATATCTTAAGAATCTCAGCTATATCCTGCGGCCTTTCCTTAGCAAGCTTTTTAATCTGATCATGCTTCACATCTATATATTTAACCTCTAATTCCTGCTCTTCTTCAATCAGATCCTGCACGCTTTTGATACTTTCTTCCAGAGTGTCTTCCTGCTGCTGTCTCCTGCGCCTGCGCATGTAAGCAATCAAAAACGCGGACATTATGAGAAAAATTACCGCTCCTGCAATAGCAAAGTATATGAGCTGCTGGCGCTGTTTTTGCGCAGCCAAAGTTTCTTCCTTACCCATTTCAGCTTGCATCTTATCCTGATAACTGGTGTCAAAAGCTATGTTGGTAACATTAATTTGATCTCCTCTGGCCTGATCATAGCCGATAGCCGTTGATACAAGGGATTCTATCTGTTGAATACGGGTAGCGGACAGTTTGCCGTCCACCACCACGGATGTAGACAGTTTCTTAATCGTGCCGGGAGGCTGGACTACTTTTTGCTGTGTAGTGTCAACCTGATAGTTAGTTATTGACTCATCCCGTGAAGCGCTTTCCACATTGTCTGTGCCTGTTGGGTAGGTCTGCGTGTTTTGAGCATCTGTACCGGTTACACCTCCAAGACCCGTACCCTGGCTCTTTTCATTTATAAGCTGCTCACTGACTTTCTGACCCGGCCCGTGAGTAGTCGTATTAATTTCCTGTTTATTAAAATCCATTTCCGCAGTTACCATGGAAACTGCCTTGTCCGTACCTAAAACCCTATCCAAAACGTTTTGAATACGCTTCTCCAGTTCTTTTTCATACTCGCGCCTAACCTGCTGCTGTTTATTAATGACTTGAGAGGAGTCTTCATCATTTTCAGTGTCAATAGTGTCGCTTAAAATATGTCCCTGCATATCTATAATATGCACGTTTTCCAGCTTAAGTCCCTGTATACTGCCAACCGCCAGATCAGCAATTCCCTTTACTTGCTCAGGCTTTAATTTAGCCAGAGGCTTTAATTTTAGAGCTATAGAAACAGAAGCGGGCTCCTGTTCATCCACAAAAACACTTTTTTGGGGAAGAACCAAATGCACACGGGCCTGCTCAACTTCTTCCAACTGAATGATTGTCCGCCTTAACTCCTCCTGCAGCGCCCTCTGATAATCCACCTGCTGCTCAAAATCAGATACGCCCATTTGGTTTTGATCAAACAACTCAAACCCCAAACCGCCCCCCTGCAAAACCCCGCTGCTGGCCAGTTTTATGCGTATCTCATAGACCTGTTCTTTAGGCACCATAATAGTTGTACCCTGATCAGCCAGCTTAAAGTCTTCATATTTCAACGATTTCAGTTTTTCCTCAATAGCACCGGCATCTCTGGGTTCAAGGTTTGTCATAAGCGGAGTATAAGATGTTTGAGTTAAAAATGTAATCAAATATAATGTCGCCGCCAATATACCGGTACCGGCAATAATAACAAAAGCCTTCTTTACCTGGCTTAAACTCTGCCAGCGCTGTTTTAACCGGTCCAGCAGTTCACGCGGAGTCATGAGTCCACATCCTCAACAACAACCCCTTAAATTTGCATACGGGAAATCTCCTGATAAGCTTCCACGAATTTATTACGAACCTGCATGGCTAACTGCATGGAAAGTTTAGCTTTTTCCATGGCTATAGTGACCTGATGTAAATTATCCACCTCACCTGTCAAAAATTTTTCACTGAGATTATCCGCGTCAACCTGTGAGCTATTCAATTTATTTACTGCTTCGGCTAAAAAAGTACTGAAATCACTTTTTGAGGAACCGTCATTTTGGCTTTCCTGCTGCTCTGACATGGGCATAAGCAAAGGTAATTTGGCCGGAGATACTATCATAATACCATGCCTCCCTAAAAGTTAACGTTAATTCAAAGTTTTAGATAATATTAACCCCGTCCGATTTCCAGCGCCTTCATGGCCATTGATTTTGACGCTTCCAAGGCAGTGGCATTGGCCTCATAGGCTCTCCGGGCAGCCATCATATTAACCATTTCATTAACTATATTTATATTCGGATAAGCCACATTACCCTCCTGATCAGCATCCGGGTGAGAAGGATCATAGACCATACGGGGCGGAGCATTGTCCTGCACCACACGGTTTACCTCAACGCCGCCCGCGCGGGTTTTTGCACTGTCAACAACGGACTGCAAACGCTGGGAAAACACCGGCATCTGCCTTTTATACGGGCCGCCTTTAGCAGTACGGGTAGTATTGAGATTAGCTATATTATTGGAAATAATATCAAGCCAAAGCCTTTCCGCCGACATACCGGAGGAACTGATAGAAAAAGAATCATACAGGCTCATTTTTAATTACCCCCCCTAATAACAACTCCCAGTGAATTCAAGCGATTGTTCAATTCCTGAATATCAGCATTATAATTAATTGTATTTAGCACCAACCTGACCATTTCCTGTTCAACATCCACATTATTCCCGTCTGACCTCATTGACGTAGTATTCTCTTTGACTACTGTCGGATTGATGGCGTCAAGCGAGTCAGCAGCGCCAAAATGCCTGCTGTCCGAATATTTCAGAGGAATCCTGCCCGTGTTCAAATTCTTTTTTAAAATAGACTCAAAAGCCACAGAAGATTTTTTAAACCCTGGAGTATTTATATTAGCAATATTATTAGCGATAACACGCTGCCTTAAAGACCCGGCATCAATAGCTTTTTCCAGCAGTCTTAAAGATTTGTTATTAAAAAGATCCAAAGGTAATCACTCCTAAACAAAAAACTACCCTACCGGTCGACCAAAGAGGGTAGAAATACCTGATTTGGCCACCGGACTGCTCTAATCTTAAATTGCACTTTAGAAGCCAATGGCATAAATAATTGCATTATCAAGGCACTTTATTATATTTTTATAAATAAATTATGGTAATAAAAAAAGGTTTAGCCACTTAAATAGGTAAATGTTATCCCTTGCTATAA
The DNA here is from genome assembly GCF_000024205.1 of Desulfofarcimen acetoxidans DSM 771. Classification (NCBI taxonomy): domain Bacteria; kingdom Bacillati; phylum Bacillota; class Clostridia; order Eubacteriales; family Peptococcaceae; genus Desulfofarcimen; species Desulfofarcimen acetoxidans. The sequence goes on along the minus strand of NC_013216.1, from coordinate 702,390 downwards.
TATTTGACAAAAAGGACTAATATCCCTGCTTTGGGATATGGAAAATTATCAAAAACCAGTGTCTAATTTTTGCGAATAACAAATTATCTCGTTGTTTTTTACAAACACTCTACTGCACTCATAATGTTTTAAGTATATCGTAGGTACTAACAAAAAACCACCTGAAATTTAGCTATTCAGGTGGTTTTTATCATAAAAATTAAAGCCTCATTTATTACTCCTAAAATTTCATTATCCACAAATCGATCCGTACAGATATTTTTTATTGCTGACTGACAATCAAACTGTAACTATGATAAAATGAACTTAATGAGATTAAATAGAAGGTGAATTATAAATTGGCAGAAGAAAGCAACGATGCAGCCTTAGTAATTACACGGCAAAATAACGATGTTATCATGAAGGCAGTTTCACAACTGTTTACTGATAAAACGCTGTCAGCAATTGGCCTCAAAACCGCTCGTATAGTTTCAGTTATGCCTACAGTTTTACCTGTAGTAGAAGTAAAAGAAAAAAGAATAGACTTCGTTTTCCTACTAAAAGATAACAGTATCCTGCACTTAGAATTCCAAACCACCATACCCAAAGACATACTAATACGAATGGTCACATATGGATCAAGACTGGTGGAAAAGTATGACCAAGATGTAAATACGGTAGTCATTTATTCTGGCAAGATAGAATCTGCACCGAGATTGCTAAGAAAAGGCTCTCTCACTTATAAAGTAAAAAATATTTACATGAAAAAATTCGACGGTGATGCTGAGTATAAACGAATTTATGAAAAAATCAAAAACAAGAAACCCCTGGATGAGATAGATATTCAAAGACTAATCTTTCTGCCTTTAATGAAAAGCAAAGAAAAATCAGAGGATGAAATGGCTATCCAGGCAGCAGAACTGGCCAAGGAAATACCTAATGAACCTATCAGAGCCTTTACAATCGGAGCAATTGTAGCTATAAGTGATAATTTTTTGACTGAAGAATATAAAAAAAGACTTCTGGAGGTGCTGCGCATGACTCAAATAGAACAGTGGATCCGTGAAGAAGGCCGAGAGGAAGGTTTAAAAGAAGGTTTAAAAGAAGGTCGAGAGGAAGGTTTAAAGGAAGGCTTAAAGGAAGGTTTAAGAGAAGGTTTAGAAAAAACTGCCATTGCAGCCTTGCGAGAAGGTTTTGATATTGAAACTATTGTCAAAATTACCAATCTTTCCAAAGAAGAGATATTATCACTTAAGAAGAAAATTCATTAATACAATATTGCCGTAGCTATGGGTGGATAAAGAAGACTGAGAAGTCAAAAATTTTGAAGATGTTAAGGATGGCACAACCTTATCAAGCCGAAAATGATCCTCTTATTATCCGACGAAAAGAATATAGCCTGGAAGATTTATTGTGCCAAGTTAAGACCGAAAATATTTATAAGGAAGCAGATAGCGGCAAGCTGGAGGACACTACCCAGCGTTGGTTATTTCCCTAGAATCATATAACACCAGGCAAAAAATCCGGCGCGTGTGGTGTTCTCTGCCGGAATTATATAGTGAGTGGATACCCGGAACATATATGATGAGCAATTCACTAAATGAATATTGCTCATTTTTATTTATTGCTAATTGATGTATCTGACTGAGCGACAGCATCTCCCAATGCACTAACTCACATCTATGGATGTAATGAATTAGTGTTCAGTTGGGAACTTAGCCTTGGACATAGTAATTTTTATAGATAATGACTTATTTTAATGGCACACTTTTCATTAGCGTTTTGGGTACACTTTATTTTAGCATTCACATTGCTATAAACGGAATAAGCAAAGCTAAGAAAATGCCACTTATAAAACTCAATATTAGCCATTTATATTTGTCCTTACTTACTATGTAATAAAGAGAAGCAAAAAATGTCATCATAAATCCTATACTAAATAGGAACAGTAAAATAGATTCCATAACACAAATACACATCCTAAACAAAAAACTACCCTACCGGTCGACCAAAGAGGGTAGAAATACCTGATTTGGCCACCGGACTGCTCTAATCTTAAATTGCACTTTAGAAGCCAATGGCATAAATAATTGCATTATCAAGGCACTTTATTATATTTTTATAAATAAATTATGGTAATAAAAAAAAGTTTAGCCACTTAAATAGGTAAATGTTATCCCTTGCTATAATATTTGACAAAAAGGACTAATATCCCTGCTTTGGGATATGGAAAATTATCAAAAACCAACGTCTAATTTTTATGAATAACAAATTATCTCGTTGTTTTTTACAAACATTCTACCGCACTCATAATGTTTTAAGTATATCGTAGGTGCTAACAAAAAACCACCTGAAATTTAGCTATTCAGGTGGTTTTTATCATAAAAATTAAAGCCTCATGTATTACCCCTAAAATTTCATTATCCACAAATCGATCCGCACAGATATTTTTTATTGCTGACTGACAATCAAACTGTAACTATGATAAAATGAATTTAATGAGATTAAATAGAAGGTGAATTATAAATTGGCAGAAGAAAGCAACGATGCAGCCTTAGTAATTACACGTCAAAATAACGATGTTATCATGAAGGCAGTTTCACAACTGTTTACTGATAAAACGCTGTCAGCAATTGGCCTTAAAACCGCTCGTATAGTTTCAGTTATGCCTACAGTTTTACCTGTAGTAGAAGTAAAAGAAAAAAGAATAGACTTCGTTTTCCTACTAAAAGATAACAGTATCCTGCACTTAGAATTCCAAACCACCATACCCAAAGACATACTAATACGAATGGTCACATATGGATCAAGACTGGTGGAAAAGTATGACCAAGATGTAAATACAGTAGTCATTTATTCTGGCAAGATAGAATCTGCACCGAGATTGCTAAGAAAAGGCTCTCTCACTTATAAAGTAAAAAATATTTACATGAAAAAATTTGACGGTGATGCTGAATATAAACGAATTTATGAAAAAATTAAAAACAAGAAACCCCTGGATGAGGTAGATATTCAAAGACTAATCTTTCTGCCTTTAATGAAAAGCAAAGAAAAATCAGAGGATGAAATGGCTATCCAGGCAGCAGAACTGGCTAAGGAAATACCTAATGAACCTATCAGAGCCTTTACAATTGGGGCAATTGTAGCTGTAAGTGATAATTTTTTGACTGAAGAATATAAAAAAAGACTTCTGGAGGTGCTGCGCATGACTCAAATAGAACAGTGGATCCGTGAAGAAGGCCGAGAGGAAGGTTTAAAGGAAGGTTTAAAGGAAGGTTTAAGAGAAGGTTTAGAAAAAACCGCTATTGCAGCCTTGAGGGAAGGTTTTGATGTTGAAACTATTGTCAAAATCACCAATCTTTCTAAAGAAGAGGTATTATCACTTAAGAAGAAAATTCATTAATACAATATTGCCATAGCTATGGGTGGATAAAGAAGCATGAGAAGTCAAAAATTTTAAAGGTGTTAACGATGGCACAACCTTACCAAGCCGGAAATGATACTCTTATTATCCGACGAAAAGAATATAGCCTGGAAGATTTATTGTCCCAAGCTAAGACCGAAAATATTTATAAGGAAGCAGATAGCGGCAAGTCGGAGGACACTAACCAGCGTTGGTTATTTCCCCAGAATCATATAACACCAGGCAAAAAATCCGGCGCATGTGGACTAGTGTTCAGTTAGGAACTCAGCCTTGGACATAGTAATTTATTACCATTTTTTTATGGGGGCCAGATCCTGAGAAGAAATTGGAAATAACGTCTTTTTATTATTTCCAATTTCTATTCGAGCACTTCCTGAAATTGACCCGAACATTTCCGATCATTGTTGCATTATCTGCTTAATTGCATCATCTATAATATTTTGAGCAACTTTTAGGTCTGTAATGTCGATGATTTCATCAAATATCCAATCCAAAACCGTTTTATTTGTTATACTATTAACTTTATCCTGCATAATTAAGGATTTGAGGCCAAATCTTTTACTTAAGAGCTTGCATATAGCTTCAGCCTTGCCTTCAGCTCTACCTTCAGCCTTGCCTTCAATCCTACCCTTAGCTTCAGCCTCCTTCACCCATTCTTGGTAAACCGGTGATTCCATAATCATTTCCCTCCCTATCATTGACAATACAAGAGCTGCTGGGTACTTGTGAGATACCAATACGGCCATCGTGGCCAATAGATCCTGTTGCAAGGATATGTCTTTCACTTTCTGTATGATAGATATGCTTTGCTGAAGAACCTCTTCTGACTTTTCATCCCCTTTTTCTCCTTTCATCAGAGGTAACAGGGGATAAAGTCCGACCAATTCTTTGTCTATTACCTGTTGCCTTGACTCTTCCCAGACATGGATAACCCGATAGGTATACCTTAACATAGTTGATTCTCCCCAGTAATCTGTCAAGAGATGGTTTTTGCTGTCATGCTCGGAATAGAAAAATATGACTATTTGCTTTATAGGTGGGATTCCTTTGCCTTTAGACAGGGTATATTCCCAAATGTCCCCCCGGTAGCGCAGCATCCGAGCCGGCAATTTTATGTCGTAGTACCCCATAGGCTCAAAATTGATTAAGTACGTTCCCCTGGGGTCATCTACCTCTATGACTTTATCCAGTCGGGATTCTTGTTTTGGTACAAATTCCGTGCAATAGGGCTTGATCCATTCTTCCTGACAGTCAGGGAGGATGTACTTGACCCAGTCGGCAGGTCTTTGCTGCAACAAGCGTTTGATTAGCAAGTCTATTTTGGGCATTGTCTTTGATCACCTTCTTTGTATATATTTTACCACAATGTCTGTGCATTTCTATGACTATTGTTGTTTTTCCTACCGGATAGATTCAACAATATAATGGTTGCCCAATTCTCCATAATGTGGCAAAATATAATCAGTCACAATCCTCAAATACAATATTGTCATAGCTATGGGTGGATAAAGAAGCATGAGAAGTCAAAAATTTTAAAGGTGTTAACGATGGCACAACCTTACCAAGCTGGAAATGATACTCTTATTATCCGACGAAAAAAATATAGCCCGGAAGATTTATTGTCCAAAGCTAAGACCGAAAATATTTATAAGGAAGCAGATAGCGGCAAGTCGGAGGACACTAACCAGCGTTGGTTATTTCCCCAGATATAACACCAGGCAAAAAATCCGGCGCATGTGGACTAGTGTTCAGTTAGGAACTCAGCCTTGGACATAATAATTCTATTACCATTTTTTTATAGGGGACAGACCCTAGAAAGAAATTGGAAATAACGTCTTTTTATTACTTCCAATCTCTATGCTTTCTTCCTAAAATCGACCCGAACATTTCCGATCATTGTTGCATTATCTGCTTAATTGCATCATCTATAATATTTTGAGCAACTTTTAGGTCTGTAATGTCGATGATTTCATCAAATATCCAATCCAAAACCGTTTTATTTGTTATACTATTAACTTTATCCTGCATAATTAAGGATTTGAGGCCAAATCTTTTGCTTAAGAGCTTGCATATAGCTTCAGCCTTTCCTTCAGCCTTGCCTTCAATCCTACCCTTAGCTTCAGCCTCCTTCACCCATTCTTGGTAAACCGGTGATTCCATAATCATTTCCCTCCCTATCATTGACAATACAAGAGCTGCTGGGTACTTGTGAGATACCAATACGGCCATTGTGGCCAATAGATCCTGTTGCAAGGATATGTCTTTCACTTTCTGTATGATAGATATGCTTTGCTGAAGGACCTCTTCTGACTTTTCATCCCCTTTTTCTCCTTTCATCAGAGGTAACAGGGGATAAAGTCCGACCAATTCTTTGTCTATTACCTGTTGCCTTGACTCTTCCCAGACATGGATAACCCGATAGGTATACCTTAACATAGTTGATTCTCCCCAGTAATCTGTCAAGAGATGGTTTTTGCTGTCATGCTCGGAATAGAAAAATATGACTATTTGCTTTATGGGTGGGATTCCTTTGCCTTTAGACAGGGTATATTCCCAAATGTCCCCCCGGTAGCGCAGCATCCGAGCCGGCAATTTTATGTCGTAGTACCCCATAGGCTCAAAATTGATTAAGTACGTTCCCCTGGGGTCATCTACCTCTATGACTTTATCCAGCCGGGATTCTTGTTTTGGTACAAATTCCGTGCAATAGGGCTTGATCCATTCCTCCCGACAGTCAGGGGGAGGATGTACTTGACCCAGTCGGCAGGTCTTTGCTGCAACAAGCGTTTGATTGGCAAGTCTATTTTGGGCATTGTCTTTGATCACCTTCTTTGTATATATTTTACCACAATGTCTGTGTATTTCTATGACTATTGTTGTTTTTCCTACCGGATAGATTTAACAATATAATGGTTGCCCAATTCTCCATAATGTGGCGAAATATAATCAGTCGCAATCCTCATTTATCTGTAATAGAAGTAAAAGAAAAAAACTTCTGGAGGTGCTGCGCATGACTCAAATAGAACAGTGGATCCGTGAAGAAGGCCGAGAGGAAGGTTTAAGAGAAGGTTTAGAAAAAACCGCCATTGCTGCCTTGGAGGCCACTGAAAAAGACTTATTTTTTGTAAAACGCTACCACAATTAGTTTAAAGATAACAAAGGAACCACTAGATATTGTAGTGGTTCCGTGTATTTTTTAAAATAAAAAGTGTTATGCCGTGTAAAAAACCAACTCCCCCGTCAGTCTTCACCCTTCGGGGGAGTTGGTTAACAATCTTCAATTATAAGAATTGCATCTTATTCCATCAATTTATTATTCAAATCCTTGTAATATATTTTTTCACGGTATTACAACTTACCGACTTTTTGCAGCATAATATAGGTTATTTTTGCCAACTGTGCGCATGTCAGAGATTCAGCAGGCTTAAACTCTTTATTGGTAAAGATTTTAGCCTTACTGACGGCCAGAACACTTGGTGCAGCCCAAGCCTCGATGTCACAAGAATCACTGTAGGACTTATTCAACTGAGCAATTACCTTATCCTGGTCAGTATCAGTTTTCAGCTTTAATACCCTGGCTAAAATAACCGCTGCCTGTGCTCTTGTAAGAGAATCTCCGGGTTCAAAATACTTTTTACCACCTTTAACTGTACCCTGTAAAATACCGTTTGTATAAGCTGTTTTCATTATCGCTATTTCAGTAGAATCAGTAAAGGAAGCAGAACTCCCTGATTCCCAACCCCCATCCAAACCCGGTGGTGTTGTAATATCAACAACTAACTGAAGACCAAGACCTTTTACAACTGCTTTAGCAAAATCAAAGCGCGTAGCATTTTCCTCTTCACCTGCGTCATTTATTAAACCAAATCTTCCATCACTTAAATTTTTATTGGGTTCCATTATTCCCCTTGCATAAAGCACATCTACATATTGCTTAGACCAACTGACTGATGTATCTATCTCAGAAATCTTTTTAGTAAATTCACTAAAATTATTCGATCTTGCCATAACTACATACTCACCGAAACCGTTAAACTGTGCTGAAATGGTCTTATTTTTTTCACTCACCAGGCCACCTATATTTTTCCAACCATTGCCGGCATTATAATAAACCGTTAAAATCTCCGGTCGTATTATATTCTCATCATAACCCAGTGTAATTGTGCCATTGGACGACAGTATGCTATCGTCCGCAAATTCAATTTCATCGTCACTGATTACAACCGGCCTAATATCAAACGACTTGGAATTAGGCGGCAATTCGGCATAATCATCCCGATAACGTCTATCACTTGGCTCCTTGCTTGCGATAATCATAATATATTGTGAATCCGTCGGCCCGTCATCATTTACAATAAAGGTATTCTTAGGCAAATACAGCTTTATGCTACCGTCAAATAGATTTGTTATAACCCCGGAAGGAGGTATGCTCAATGTATAAGTCGTATTTTGCGGTGCAGTATCATTATAATAGTTTATCTTATAACTTTTTGATACAGACGAAGCCCCCTCAAAATCAACCTTGACTGTTATATTATTTTCGCCTGTTTTTGTCAGGAATATATAAGTACCCGTCTCATCCTCGGCCAGCGCCTTACTGTTCACAGTTATCTTATTAACACTATTGTCCGAATCAATTGTTACTGATAAAAAAATAAGGTTGCTGTAGGTATTGTAGTACTCATCCCCTGTAACAGAATCAGTTACGGCTGTCAGTTCCTTATTTGAGCCATCGCTCGGGCTATAGATATACATACTTACACTTACATCAGCAGATACATCAGCAGCTTCCACAATATTCACAAACACAGAAAGTCCCGCCAGAACAAGCAATCCCAAGATGACAAATAAAGCCGGATATTTTTTCTCACATTTTGCCAACACTTTTTCCGCATCCTCCTTTTAGTTTTATAATTTACTACACCTGCTATATATAAGTAATTATCGACTTTTTCTTTAATTCCTTTAAGTTAAAGAGATATTTTTGCAAATAATCCTTTAAATTAATTTGGAATTCAGCAAATTCTCCTGGCAACAGCACCGTGTTAACTATTTTATTACATAATTTTCATACTTTTCAGAACTATTTCAATCTCTGCTGACAATCAAAGTACAATATGGTAAAATAAATTCTAAACTTCTATTAAAATTTTTTTAAAAAATTTCACCATTCTCTAAAGTTTGGGGTAAATATACCGAAATAATAATAAAAGTATTTGTGTTTAAATGAGGTGGGGCAGATGAAAATATCACAGAACGGATTTAACCCCATAAAAGCCTATACATCATTAGTAAAAGAAAAAGACAAGATTAAACAGCCGGCTACCGGTAATGTACAGGCAGATAAATTGGAGATTTCCTCACAGGCCAAAGAAATACAAATGGTTCGCTCAAAAATAGCTGAGCTGCCAAGTGTACGCGAAGACCTGGTGGCCGAATTGAAGCAGCGTATTCAGGACGGCACATACAAGTCCAGCGGAGAAAAGATTGCGGATGGGATTATTGAGGAGAGACTTTTGGATAAACAAGTTTAAAGGGTGGGCTTATGCAAAATTTATTTCAACAGCTGCGAGACTGCCTAAATATACAAAAAAATATTGCCATAAAGTTATTTAAAGCTTCTCAGCAGCACTTGGAAGCTTTAAAGAGAAATAATCATACAGACATAAAAGCTACTGCAGGCAGGCAAGAAATTTTAACAGGGGAATTGGTTAAAATTCAAAATACCTGCTCCGGCTTACAGGATGAAATTAAAAATGAGCTCGGGTTGCCTGCCGGTACGGCTTTAAGTGCTTTGTCAGAATCTGCTCCGGGTTTTTTAAGTCATGAACTGCTCACTTTAATTCAGGAGTTAAGGAATTTATTTGTCAAGATACAAGACATCAATGAAATCAATAATATACTAACCCAAAATGCCTTATCTTTTAATGAGCGATTAATCAATATTCTCCTGCCCAAACAAAGGCTGACCTATAAGGAAAACGGAGTCATAGATGAGAAACAGCCCGGTATTTCGCGCCTAAACCTGACGGTTTAGGCTTTATGTATATAATTAAGTTTAACAAAGAAGGGGGCATTGTAATGAGCGGAACCTTTTTCGGCCTGGAAATAGGCAAACGGGCCCTCCAAGCAAATAAAACGGGCATGGATGTTACCGGCAACAACGTAGCCAATGCCAACACTACAGGCTACAGCCGCCAAAGGGTAAACCTCGTTACCGGGCCACCGTATACCGGAAGCGGTTATCAGCTTGGAACCGGCGTTAATGTAGGGGATATTGAGCGCATCAGAAATAACTATATCGACGGACAGGTGAGAAGCAACCTGAGTCAAATCGGCTATCAGGAAAAGGAACAAAATGTCTTGCAGAAGGTAGAAGCTTTGTTTCCGTATTCGGTCAATGAAGGCATGCAAGTATATCTCAACGATTTTTTTAACGGCTGGCAGGAAGTAAATGAAAACCCGCTGGATAAGGGTATACAGGCTGGAGTACTCGAAAAAGGGAAGGCTCTGGCTGCCGCCATGAACCAGTCCTATGAACAGTTAGGCATCATTAGGAAAGATGTTGACACGGAGCATACCGATCTAGTCAGTCAGGTAGGAAAGCTAACCGAACGAATTGTAAAGGTCAACGAATCTATTGCCAAAAGCCATGCAGAAAATAACAATGTCCTGCTGGATGAACGGGATCTGCTCTTAGATAGACTGGCTAAATTGGTAAAAATAGATGCAACAATGAATAATGATAACAAAGCTTTAGTTGATGTAAGTGTTAACGGCGTTGCTTTAATTACCGGGACTGCAAACAATTTTAACGCAGCTAATTTCGATACGCCGGACGTGGGCGGTTCAGTTGGCAGTCTTATAAACACCGGATCCCGGATTGATAATTATAAAGAAAAGCTTGAAAAACTGGCTAATGCTATTGCCGAAGAAATAAACGGACTATACACTGGGGAAGGTAAATTTTTTAAAGACCTGTCGAATGCTTCAGATAGTAAAACTCTAAACAACAATAAAATTATTGAACTGGATGACAATGCTTCCGTTGATCCCCAGATTGCTTTAGAAGCTGCGCAATTGCGCAACAAGAAGATTGACAGCCTGGGTGAAGATGAAGGCATTACTTTCGAATCATATTACCAGGATTTAATGGTTACCATTGGTGAGGAAAGCAATTCAGCCGGTCAACTGCTGGAAACCTACGAGGCTATCGGGGACCAGTTATTTGCCCAGCGTGAATCTGTATCCGGTGTGTCCATAGAAGAGGAAATGACCAATTTACTGCAGTACCAGTATGGCTACCAGGCCGCTTCTAAAATCATTACCACTATCGATCAAATGCTGGAAACTTTACTTGGCATTATCAGGTAAGGAGGGAATACAATGCGTGTCACCAGTCAGATAGTAAGCCATAACCTGAAAAAAAATATAGAAAGACAAATGAGAGATATTGCTCAAAACCAATTAGATATCTCCTCCGGCAAGAAGCTAAGTACCTTAAGTGAAAACCCCAGTGATTTAGGAAAAGCCATGGCTTTGAAAACCTCCTTAGATAAACAGGAACAATATAAAAGCAATATTGATAATGCAATAGGCTGGATGAATCAAACCGAAACAGCCTTGGCAGATTCGGCGGAACTCGTATTAAGTGCACGGGATTTGGTGTTAGAGGTGGGAAACCTAGGAGTTGGAGAAACAGATATGAAAGCTATGTCTGCTGAGGTAGGTGTTATTATCGAGCAGTTAACGGCAAATACTAATACTGTTTTGGGGCGAAGCTATATTTTTGCCGGTATTCAAACTGACAACAAGTTTGTTGACAACAATCCGGAGAATGGCTATTTAATCGAAGGAACCGACCCGCAGTTGTACTATCATGGTGAAGCAACCGGGAAGATTAGAAAAGAAATAGCAACCGGTATCACCATGCAAGTAAATGTATCGGGAGAAGTGTTTGTTAAGGGTGAGAACAATATATTTAAAAATTTGACAGATTTAAAGAGTGCGCTTGAAAGCGGAGATAAAGATAAGGTTTCAGAATTGCTGGATAAACTGGATCAAAACCATGACAGCCTTGTCCAAGAAAGAACAGCTGTTGGCGGTAAAATTAAACATTTAGAAAACATGCAGGAACAGATGGATAACCAATCATTAAATATGCAAACCCTGTTAGAAAATTTACAGGGTGTTGATACAGCTGAGACTACTATACAACTTGCCGAAAATAAAATGGCCTATGAGGCTTCCCTGGCTATAAGTGCAAAAATATTGCAAACCAATATTCTGGATTATCTGAGGTAGGAGATGAATTAGGTGCAGGTTAAAACTACTAATAGCAGCAACTTAATAGTTGAGCAGGAAAATATCATAGCTTTTCCTACCGGAATTCCCGGTTTTGAAGAACTAAAGCGTTTTATGCTGTTGCCGGAAGAAGATATGGATGCTTTTTACTGGCTGCAATCAGTTGATGAGCCTGCAGTAGCATTTCTGGCAACAAATCCCTTCATTTTCTTTCCCGGTTACAGCTTTGATTTGCCCGATGAAGAAATTAAGAATTTAGATATACAAAACCCCGAGGAAATTTTGGTTGTTAATATTATTTCCATTCCCAGGAACCGGGTAACTGAAACAACCGCTAATCTGGTGGGACCTATAGTAATTAACACCAGGCTTAAGCAGGCTAAACAGGTTATTCTGACAGGCACTTCCTACTCAACCAAACACCTGCTTTTTACCGGGGCAGCAAAAAAAGAAACCAGCGTTGCTCAGGGCAAGGGGGAAACAAAATGTTAATCCTTACCCGTAAAAAAAATGAGAGCATTATGCTAGGTGAAGAAATTAAAATTACAGTATTGGATATTCGCGGTGACAGCATAAAAATCGGTATTGAGGCTCCTAAGGAGTTGACTGTGTTACGCAGTGAACTCTACCAGGCAGTAAGAGAGGAAAATACCAGGGCCGCCCTGGTAAAACAGTCAGTACTTGAGCAACTGAGGAAGCTGCAAGAAATGAACAAAGGCCAATAAAGAAAGAGGGGGTAAGCTTATGAAAGTTGGTGGCGGTGGTTTAGAAGCTTTGGCAACACAGGATCTTACGACTTCTCTCCGAAAAACAGAAAAAAGTGAACCGATCCCGAATGCGGATGATGCTGTTGACAGCAGTCAGGCTCAAGTAAATCCCGATCAGTTGATTAAGGCTGTAGAAAACTTAAATAAAACTTCAGATCTATATAACCAGGGTCTGCAATTTAAGGTACATGAAGAAACTAAACAGCTAGTAGTCCAGATTGTTAACCAGGAATCAGGTGAAGTGATCAAACAAATACCTCCTGAAGAAGTACTGGACATGGAAGCCCGGATCGGTAAAATGGTTGGTTTAATCATTGATAAAAAAGCATAGTAAAGAAGCCTGCACTCCCGCAGGCTCTTTAAATACTTAGCTTGTTTTTTTAAGAACACTCATCCAGGTATCTCTGAGTTCTTCAACCATGGAGACTACTTCCTCCAAAACAGCGGCATTTTTATTTATATTTGCCTCCACCAAACGGCGGTAGATGTAATCGTATAAGCTGCTTAAGTTTTGCGATATTTCATATTGAGGATCTAATGTATGATCAAGGTAACGGATTATCTCCTGTGCCCTGATAACGGCACCATTGGCAGTCCCAATATCCTTTTTTTCCATACCAAGGATAGCTGTTTTAATAAACTTAATAGCCCCGTTATATAACATCAGGGTTAATTGCCCCGGTTTGGCGCTGGTGATAGAGTTTTGCTGGTATTGCTGATAGGGATTAAATACTGCCATATATATTCACTCCTTTTAAAGAATCTCTCTTTGCTAAATTAGCACCTGCTTAATATTATTTATCGTCAATAACTCCGGCAAACTTGAGTTAAAAATATTTTTTATTGCGTTTTTCAGAAATAATTTTCACTGCGGTTTATTATAAAGTTTAACCATTAAATGCCGAGAACATTAATAATCTTAAAATTATAGGAGGTGGTTGAATGTCATCAAGCCTTCGCATAAGCGGTTTAGCCAGCGGAATGGATATCGACAGCATGGTTAAACAACTCATGAAAGCAGAACGCATGCGATTGGATACACTAACTCAGAAGAAGCAAACACTAGAGTGGCAGCAAGAAGACTACCGTACTGTTAATAGCTTACTGCGTTCTCTTCGTGATGCAACCTTTAATATGAAACTGCAAGGTACGTTTTTATCCCGCCAGGCTACCTCAAATAACGAGTCAGTGGTTAAGGTTACCACCGGCACAAGTGCGGTTGACGGTACTTACGAAGTATCAGTCAGTCAACTGGCTAAAGGGGCTTATTTAACCGGCGATAAAATTAACTCCGGCAACACCGCAAACCTTAAATCTCAGCTTAATTTGACTGAGGGCGGAGAAAAGACGCTAGTAATTAACGGGCCTAACGGAACCAAGAAAACTATTACCGTTGATACTGATACAGCCAAAATGGCCGACCTGGTTGCCGAAATTAATTCCGGCCTGGATGACAGCGGTAATACATGGGGTGTGCGTGCCAGCTACGATGCAGTTAATGACCGGCTGTTTCTCATGACCAAAGACACCGGCGCCGATCAGACCATAGCTGTGGAAGAAGGAGAACTGGCCCAGGCTCTAAAGCTTACCAGCGGGAATTTTGCTTACTCTTCCGGGCAAAACGCAAATTATAAGCTTAACGGCGTTGATCTGGAAGCTGCCACTAATACCGTAACTATTAATGGATTAACTTTAGACATAAAGGGTGTCAGTGCAAAAGACAGCGGCGGAGATCCCACCCCAACCACGGTTACTGTCTCCCGTAATACCGATGCAGTTTATAATGCTATTAAAGAGTTTGTGGATAAGTATAATGAGACGATAGAGAAAGTTAATAAAGAGTACTACGAAGATCGATACACTGATTATCGACCTCTTACCGACACAATGAGAGAAAGTCTTTCTGATGATCAGGAAGAGAAATGGGAAGAGAAAGCACGCAGCGGAATGCTGCGATTTGATTCTTTGCTGGGCAGTTCTCTCAGTAAATTTAGAAGCACACTAAATAGTGCCGTTGATAATGTTAGCAGCACAGAGAACTATAACAACTTGACTAAAATCGGCATCACTACCGGTTCATATCAAGATAACGGTAAATTAATTATTAGTGAAAAAAAGCTAAAAGAAGCTATTCAAAAGGATCCCGACGGGGTAATGGATCTTTTCACTAAATCGGGTGATACCTATAAAGAAAAAGGATTGGCCGGTCGTCTCTATGATGATATAACCAATGCCATGGATTCCGTCATCGCTAAGGCGGGCAGTTCTGACAGCCTGGTGGATGACAGTGTGGTAGGCAAGCAAATAAAAGATGTAAGCAATAGGATAACTACTATGGAAGACCACCTGGAAGATATAGAGGACCGTTATTATAAAAAGTTTTCTGTCATGGAAGAGGCCCTTAGTAAATTAAGCCAGCAAAGCGCCTGGATTACCCAGATGCTCGGCGGAAAGTAAAAGGATATTGCAATGATAGAAAAAAAAGCAATCGATCGGCAGGAACCGCTGGCTGAAATAGAAAAGCTGACCGTAAAAATGCTGGAAATAATAGAATCCCCGGAGGAAAACTATGAGGATCTATTAAACCTCTTGGAACAGCGTCAACAGGCAATGAGCCGGTTTGAACAACTGCCTGCCGGTGAGATTAACGAAACCGGTTATGATATTAGCCTGGTTAAAAAGATTTCGGATTTAGACAGTCAGCTAAAAGAAAAAGTAAAAGCAAAGCATCAAAAGCTGCGGGATGCTGTGGCAGAAATACAGCGGCACAAGGCCTCATTGCATTTGTACAGAAAAAAAGCCCCCCTTGCGGAGGGCTTATTTTTAGACAATAAGAAGTAGATGCATCGGTCTATAGCCCGGCTAAATAGATTAAAGAAGATGGCTGAGGTACCCGACCCTTAACTAATTGTATATCTTATGATTAAAATCCCAGTCATCCAGCAGATTGATAAAAGTTGACTGGATGGTTTCCATTAAACCCCGGTAATTCTTATCTTCCATAAAACCAAGCATTTCTTTCATACAGATATTAAGGCTTACCACTTCATGCTCGAATAAATAATGTTTATTCCGGCACAAAAATTGGTCAAATAATACCGTAAAATGCAAAACAGCCCGCATGGCGGCGGAGTGCTCGCCTACCTCTATACAGGTAGTTATCTGGCCGAGCACTCCTTTTATTTTGGTTACCATCGTTATCCGTTTTCCGCCTTATCCAGGGCGATTGGCTGATAATTCAAATTAATCAACGAAATTACATAGGGCAGCCGATGGTAATCGCCCTTTTTAACCAACTGCAGTATACTCTCGTAAAATGATTGGCTGTGGCCTATCGAGCGTTCTATAGCGCTGATTACCTTAACAACCATACCTTCATCCAAATTGCGCTCTTCAGATAAACAAGCACATACACCGAAAAACCGGATGAGTATATAAAAGAATATCATCAAAAAATAGGCATCAATGTACTTATGCGTGTAATACTTCTTGGAGAAGATAAAATTTACGAAATAGTTTTCATAAATATGACGGATGCCGTTTTCATAAGGCAGGTAATGCTTATTGTAGCCATCCAGCAACTTCTGCACCTTATCACCGGTAATAACAGACTTATCCAAAAACCTTAGCTCATTATAGGCTATATTTAACAGGCCGGCCATGTTTTTTTCGGTGATCCGGCTGAGCAATCTCCTGTCCACAGCTTCCTTAATCAGCTTCAACATGTATACGGGCTGGCCGGGCAATGATTGCAGCTGTCTGATAAGGCTTCCGTCCAGATTTACCAAATACCTTCTGATACCGGAAAGATCACCGTCCTTAAGCTTATTTACTATCATACCGCTGAGGGTGAGTCTGGTATCTATATCCATCTCCCGGTATTGCATTATATCTATAAGCAATTCTTCCGCCTCATAATAATTGCCTTTACCTGCCTTTTTCCTTTCCAGCAAGCTCCCTATTTTACCGTACTGCCCGTGCAAATCGGGGAAGTCAAACCCCTCCGGATCCTGGTAAAACTCCACTATATTTTTATTCTTTAGCGTTTTGGCAGCAGCCGGGCAGGCATAGGTAAGAGATATTTCATACCCACGCTCGGTCAGGAAAATATTGCGAGGAAATATTTTGCAGGTGTCGGATAAGGCTTCGATTCCATGTTTCCTCTGTATAGCGCATAACCCTTGTCCGTCCAAAAAGGGGCAGACCGCAGCATCAATTTCTTCCCTTTCCGCACCCTTCTTTTCTACATGCAGGCTCTTGATCCTGTTTTTCAGCCGGACAGACGCTTTGCCGCTCTTGTCTATCTTCAAGCTTTCGGGCAGCATGGCGGACAGTTCCTTATCCCGAGCAGCCAACTGCTCGTATTTCTTTACTGTGTGCTTATCTATAATGATGCTCCAGCGTTTGCAGCACTCGGTACAACACTCGCATTGAAAGTTAAGGACATAATCCGGAACAAGAAAATGTTTGCCCGGCATATTAATCCCTCCTTCCCATATCATATTGAGAAAGAAAGCCAACCGTAAGCGGTTGGCTTTCCAGTTAAGTCAAATTACCTGAGGAGTTGAAGTACTTGCTGGGGCTGCTGGTTGGCTTGAGCCAGCATGGCCTGACCGGCCTGACTCAAAATATTATTCTTAGTGAATTCCATCATCTCTTTAGCCATATTTACGTCACGAATGTTGGATTCAGCTGTAGTCAAGTTCTGAGAAGAAGCATTCAGGTTATTAATAGTGTGATCCAAACGGTTTTGATAAGCACCTATCTGTGAGCGCTGTTTAGATACTGCCGCAATAGCATTATCTATTACCGTTAATGCCGCGGTTGCCGTATCGTGAGTGGATATATCCAGTGCATATTCAATACCGGTATTGTCAGTACCATTAGTAACTTCTTGCATTGATCTATATTTAGCTCCCTTTACATCGGCAGCATTTCCGCCGGCAGTTGATCCGGAGACACCCAGGGCCCGAGCACGCATATCTGTAATATCAATTTGGAAGCCCTGACCAGTACTGGCTCCGATTTGCAGCTTAGTTGTGAATGTACCGCCGACTACTTCGGAACTGGTTTCTGTTTGAGATTTTGTTTCAAAGGACCAGGTAATTGTATCGTTTAAGGTATCAAACTTACTTGGGTCAAATGTTCCAATATTAACTACAACTTCACCTACACCATCATGCGCATTTAATTTGACAGAACTTTGCCCGTTAGCTACATTAACTTCTAAACCTGCAACAGGGTTACCGTTTTTGTCAACACTCCCTGCCTCATATAGTTTTGCTTCATATTTTGTACTGACACTAAATTCTACATAGTCTGCTCCTGCAGTGGTATTAAAATCGGTAAGAGCATAATCAGCAAGGTGTATTGTTACGTCGGCACCATTTACTGTAAATGTAGCACCACCATTTACTACTACAGCAGCATTTGCTGCATCATCAAGTGTTGTCCATGATCCATCTGCATTTAGTTTTTCAAGAGCAGGTGTATTAACTGTTCCAGTACTTATTAATCTATACTTTCCATTCTCAAGGGCTGCATCACCATCTATTGTCAAGGAATCATTATCATCAATACCACCGTCCGTCTTGCTGACAGTTGCGGTTTTACCCTTATTTTCTATTACTATCTTATGTTCCCCATCAGCCAAGCCCCTGGCAGAAACAACACCTTCATCAGATACCTTATCGTTTTGGTAAGTATTGGTAACAGTCACCGCTGCATTATTGCCAATCTGATAGTCATTGCCGCTAACGCCAGCAGTTTTAGCAGTTATCAATAGTTTGTCTGTTCCGGATTTAGTAATAAACACATTATCTATAGCACTGTTATCTACATTGTAATTTAAGGTACCTGTAGCAGCCTTAACAGGAGTAGCGCTTTTTCCTGACAAAGCATCAACAATTCTATCCACAATTTGCTCTGGGTTCCTTGCAACATTTAAGTCAATAGCAAAATCCGCACTTCCCGTATACTTACCGTCCGCACTATCATAGAAGTCTACTTTCTTACCGTTAATTACGATACCGGAACCAACCAAATCTTTGGTAGTTGCATTCGAAAAATCTATTACCGAAGTAGCATTTTTACCGATTGCACCAGTATTACTAATAGCTGAAAATTCCGTTACTACTAGTGTTCCTTTGTCAAGTGAAACCTTACCTGAAGTACCAATACCCTGTAGTTTTCCGTTTTCATCCATAGTAAGTGCTGTAGTCGAGATCGTAAGTTTACCCGTAACATCTGCTGCAGCAGTATAATTACCTTTTAAATTGCTATCTGCAGAGATTATTCTACTAATTTCATCTTTTAAAGCAGCTGCAACATCTTTACCAGTTGTATAGTTAGTACCATCATTAGAGGTCGCAAGTGTAATTGTATCACCAGATGACGAAGCGGTTACTCCCACAGCACCGGTATTCTTAGCAGTAGTATTAACAGTAAGTGTTCTTGTGCCTATTGTGATAGTAAAGGATTTGTCCTTATAGTCACCGGCAGTAGTTGGGGTGACAAACGTAATATCAGCACTCGCTAATTGTTCTGCCGCACCCTCACCGCCACTCATACCAGGTACCGTCAAACCATTCCCTGAAACCTTTACAGCTGCCGTCGGATCAGTTCCGCCACCATTAAGCACCTTTGTGTCGTTAAACTCAGTAGTATTACCAATACGGTTAATTTCAGAGGTCAGCTGGTTCATTTCATTCTGAAGCGCAACACGGTCTTTATCTGTGTTAGTATCGTTAGCTGACTGAGTAGCCAATTCCTTCATACGGTCTAAAATGCTATGAACCTCGGTTAATCCACCCTCAGCTGTTTGTAAGAGGGAAATACCGTCCTGGGCATTCTTACTGGCCTGGTCTAAACCTCTGATTTGAGCGCGCATTTTCTCTGAAATCGACAGACCGGCAGCATCGTCAGATGCACTGTTGATACGCAAACCGGATGACAACCTGGACATATTCTTCTGAGATAAACTACTTGCTGCAGACATCTGGCGATAAGTGTTAAGCGCCGCAATATTGTGGTTAATAATCATACTATGCATTCCTCCCTGAAAAATAATTTTGGCATCCATGCCATTTAAGAAAGCTACCAACTTAGCTTCTTAATCATATTATCGACAGGTTTTTATTTAACTTTAGTGACAGTATAGAATTTTTATCTTTTAGCCAAAATAAAAAGCCTGAACCGTACGGTTCAGGCTTGAGTTATCTTTACAGCATATTCAAAATATCCGCCGGAATTTCCGGCAAGGGACTTACTTTATCCGCCGCACCTAACTTAATAGCTTCCTTGGGCATTCCGAAAACAACACAGGTGCTTTCATCCTGAGCAATAGTTCTGCCTCTAACCTTTTTAATCTCCAGCATACCCTGGGCCCCGTCTCTCCCCATACCGGTCAATAAAACTCCCATTACCCTGTCCCCGTACGTCCTGGCTGCCGATGTCATAACCACATCCACGGAAGGGCGAAAACTGCCCAGCGACACAGGAGCTTTGCCGTGGCTTAGATTTACTGTGACAGATCCCGGCCTGCCCTGAAAAGTAAATTCCATACCGGCAGGGGCCACCAAAACATGACCCGGCCGCACAGCTTCCCCGTGAACGGCATGACTCACTGTAAGCCGGCATTTCCGGCCCAGGCTTTCGGCCAGAGCCTGGCTGAAACCTACCGGAAAACGCTGCACCAGAACCACGGCAGCCGGACTAACCCATCCATTTCAGGCATTTCTACATCCATAGTCACAACATCAGGCTTTAACTGGGGAATACGCTCCAAAGCCTCTTTACCGTTGCGTGCCGTCCCGATAACCTGAAATTCACCCTGCTCTTCCAACAGGCGGCTGATTAAATTACGGATCAGCGCGGAATCATCAACTACCAGAACCTTTATTTTTGTCATTAGACTAAATCCTCACTGCTTAATTCTTTGACCAGTCCACGAACGTCAACAATCAAGGCAAGCTGCCCGTCTCCAAGAATAGCCGCACCGAACAGGATAAATAACAGGAAGATCAATGTTTTTATGATCCAATGACCATCCAGGGCAGTCTGTGATATAATAATTACGAAGGGAGTGATCCCATGACGGAAAATGGTCAAACTGACACAAAACATCCACACCACCCTCATGACAAAGGCTATAAACAGCTACTCACCAACAAAAAGACATTCCTGGAGTTGATCAGAACCTTTGTGCAGGAGGAGTGGGTGAATGAAATAGATGAAGACAGATTGATCCTGGTTGATAAGTCATACGTGTTGGAAGATTTCAGTGAAAAAGAGGCAGACGTGGTATATAGGCTGCGGATGAAGGAAAGGGATGTCATATTCTACATACTTCTGGAACTACAATCCACTGTGGATTTTCTGATGCCCTTCCGCCTGCTGCAATATATGGTGCAGATATGGCGGGAAACTTACAATAACACTCCGAAAGAAGAAAGGGAGCGCAAAGGTTTCCGTTTACCCGCAATAGTACCGGCTGTACTTTACAACGGTAAGAACAGTTGGTCTGCTAAGATGAATTTCCGGGAAATGTTGGCTGACCACGAAAAGTTCGGGAGGCGAGTGCTGGATTTCAGCTATATACTTTTTGACGTTAACGGGTACAGCGATCAAGAACTGTACGAAATGGCGAACTTGATTTCCAGTGTGTTTCTCCTGGATCAGACAATGACCCATAAGGAACTGATCAGTCGTCTGCGGAAATCAATCAGGGTGTTGAGGAAACTGACCCCGGATGAATTCCGGCAATTCATTGTCTGGCTCAAAAATGTCATCAAACCGAAAATGTCGGGCCAACTGCAAAAGGAAATCGACCGAATAATGGAGGAAACCAACCAATCGGAGGTGGAGTTTATGATTATGAACCTTGAGGTAACCCTGGATGAGATGCAGCAGCAGGCGGAGGCCAGAGGAGTAGAAAAAGGCAAAGCGGAAGGCTTAAAGGAAGGTGAACTGCGAAAGGCGATAGATACGGCTAGAGTGGCCTTGAAGAAGGGATTTTCTATTGATGATATTGTAGAAATAACAGGCTTGGACAAGAACATTGTCCAAAAGCTAAAAAATGAGTTAAATTAAAAGTGAGGCCCGGTTAATGGATTCGCTCAGTTCAACAGGTACCCAATGCTCATGTGGATGTCTTAATGTTTGTGTAAATGGCTAGACTTACCAATAAAGCAGTTAGCCACTTATGCAAGACATAAGAAGTAAAACAATTGGGGAATCAACAAAAACCTGTTTAAAGACACATTACAGAAAATATTTGAAGCTGAAATGGAAACACACCTGGGTTATTCTACTGAAGAAGTTTTTGGTCTTTTAAAGGAATGCCTGATTAACCGTCTTGCCATTCAACAGACAAATCGTTCCTGGTTGAGTATTACGCAACCTTCATCTCAATTGGTGGAGATTCTCAATGCATTGAAATGTGAGGTTGTTATTGATAAAAAACGTTTCGAGCCAGTCCTAAAAGCAGCAGAGCGTTGGATGTAGGGACAAAACTCTAAACCCATAAATACCTACATTTAGTAAAATATATCGCCAAACTTGGTTTTTATTGTAAAGATAACTCAAGCCTGAACCGTACGGTTCAGGCTTGAGTTATCTTTACAGCATATTCAGAATATCCGCCGGAATTTCCGGCAAGGGACTTACTTTATCCGCCGCACCTAACTTAATAGCTTCCTTGGGCATTCCGAAAACAACACAGGTGCTTTCATCCTGAGCAATAGTTCTGCCTCTAACCTTTTTAATCTCCAGCATACCCTGGGCCCCGTCTCTCCCCATACCGGTCAATAAAACTCCCATTACCCTGTCCCCGTACGTCCTGGCTGCCGATGTCATAACCACATCCACGGAAGGGCGAAAACTGCCCAGCGACACAGGAGCTTTGCCGTGGCTTAGATTTACTGTGACAGATCCCGGCCTGCCCTGAAAAGTAAATTCCATACCGGCAGGCGCCACCAAAACATGACCCGGCCGCACAGCTTCCCCGTGAACGGCATGACTCACTGTAAGCCGGCATCTCCGGCCCAGGCTTTCAGCCAGGGCCTGGCTGAAACCAACCGGAAAATGCTGTACCAGAACCACGGCAGACGGAAAATCCTTGGGCAGTGCCGGCACCAGGGTCTGCAGCGCGGCCGGCCCGCCGGTAGAAGAACCTATAACCAACAGATCTGTTTTGCCCGAGCGTGATGCCGTCGCCGGCCTGGTCACCCTGGAAACCACCGGCCGCCCGGTCATTCTCTTCATGGCAACCTTAGCCGCTATCTTCAGCTTTACCGCCAAATCAGAAACCATCTTGCCGAGTTCAGAAGATTTGGAAGGCTTTGCGACAAAATCCACCGCACCGTAGGCCAGAGCGTCAATAGTCGCCTTGGCCCCGGCAAAGGTATGGGCGCTCAACATAACTACCGGAACCGGGTTCTGGCGCATCAGACGCCTGAGTGCCGCTAACCCGTCCATTTCAGGCATTTCCACATCCATAGTCACAACATCAGGCTTCAGCTGAGGAATACGCTCCAAAGCCTCTTTGCCGTTGCGTGCCGTCCCGATAACCTGAAATTCACCCTGCTCTTCCAACAGGCGGCTGATTAAATTTCGGATCAGCGCGGAATCATCAACTATCAGAACCTTTATTTTTGCCATTAGACTAAATCCTCACTGCTTAATTCTTTAACCAGTCCACGAACGTCAATAATCAGGGCAAGCTGCCCGTCTCCAAGAATAGCCGCACCGGATAAGCCGCGCACCTGTCCCAGATAACTGCCCAGAGATTTAATAACAATCTCCTGCTCACCCAGCAGCCGGTCAACAGCCACACCTATCCTTCTTGACCCGACACCCAGCACAACCACATAAATCTTATTTTCAGGCGTGTTGCTCGCTTGAAAAAAGACATCAAGACGAAGCAAAGGCAAAATATCTCCCCTGACAATTATAACTTCTGTGTTTCTAATCAACTTAATTTCTTCCTGGCCTAAGCTCAAAGTCTCTACTACATTAGTAAGCGGGAAAGCATAAACCTGACGATCCAGTGCCACCATTAATGTCCTGATAATAGCCAGCGTCAAAGGAAGCTTAATAGTGAATTTGGTTCCTTTACCTGGTGTACTGCTGAGCTCCACCATGCCGTTAATATTCTCGATTTGAGTACGAACCACATCCAAACCTACACCGCGCCCGGATAAATCACTGACAGCATCGGCAGTGGAAAATCCGGCCATAAATGACAGGTTAAGTATATCGCGTTCGCTCATGCGATTTGCGGTATCATAATCTAAAATGTCTTTTTCTATGGATTTCTGACGAATTACATTGGGGTCCATTCCCCGGCCGTCATCTTCCACAGTAATCAGAATCTGGCTTTCTTGATAAGACGCCTTCAGGATCAACTTGCCCTGCACCGGCTTGCCAAGCCTGATACGCTCCTCAGAAGTTTCCAAACCGTGATCCACGGCATTCCTGATCAGGTGGATGAGAGGATCGCCGATTATCTCAATAACATTCCTGTCCAAT
The DNA here is from genome assembly GCF_000024205.1 of Desulfofarcimen acetoxidans DSM 771. Taxonomy (NCBI): domain Bacteria; kingdom Bacillati; phylum Bacillota; class Clostridia; order Eubacteriales; family Peptococcaceae; genus Desulfofarcimen; species Desulfofarcimen acetoxidans. The sequence goes on along the minus strand of NC_013216.1, from coordinate 678,387 downwards.
TCAGTTTCGTGGCCTTCCACGATAAAGTCAACTTCTTTGCCGAGTTTATGGGCAACATCCCGCACCATCCTGGGAAAACGATTGAAAACATGAGCGACCGGAAGCATCCTGGCCTTCATGATCTCTTCCTGCAAATCACCTGTTACCTGCCCCAGGTGATTGGATATCTCGCTAATCACTTCTACCAGGGCGTCCGACCCGTATTTTGTTTCAAAAATCTCAGCAAATTTATCCAATCTGGTGCGATCAATAACCAACTCTCCTACCAGATTCATTAAGTTATCCAGTTTCTGCACATCCACCCGAACAGTTTGAATACCCTTCTTTTCTTTCTCCGCGGAATCTGTCTTACTATTTTCTTCAAGTCTGGCTTTATGTTCTTCCACAACTAATTCCACTTCTTCTTCAGCAGGCAGCACTAATGGCTTAACCTTTACTTCCCTGACCTCCGCAATACTCAAAAGCACATTTCTCAGACTGTCAACATCTTCTCTGGTAATCAAGATAATCTGGAAGTCATTTTCAAATTCGCCTTCCTGGATCTTTTCCACTTCAGGATCGCATTTAATAATATCCCCGATTTTCTGCAACGTTTCAAATATCAGATAAGCCCGTACTGATTTCATTTGAGTGTCGTAATCCAGTTGAACAAACAGCTGATAAGTACGAAAACCCTTTAATTCAGCTTCACGAACCGTGATTTCATCCACATCTTCCAGATGTATTTTATTATAATATTCGTCTTCTTCAAGTTGAAGCGAGTTCGCGTCGCCGTGTTCCTCATTTATTCGCGGCTCGTTTAATTTCTCTGTTTCCTCCATATTAGCTGCATTGCCTGTTCTGATGTCCCTCAATTTAGTTATTATTCCTTCTGTTTCCGCAACCTCAGATACCTCTCCGACCACTTCATCACGCAAAAGCCTTAAGGTATCCAGGGTCTCAAAAAGCAAATCTATTAAGAAATCGGAAACACCCATACGCCCCTGCCGCAATTCATCAAACAGGTTTTCCATCTCGTGAGTGAGATTTGCCATTTTCTCAAATCCCATGACACCTGAGGAACCCTTAATTGTATGAGCCGCACGAAAAATCTCCTGCATTACGACAGGGTTTTCCCCTTCCCGTTCCAGTAGCAAAATGTTTTCGTCAAGTATTTGTATTTTTTCATCCAATTCATCCAAAAAAACAGCTATTTCTTCGTTTGAGAATGAAAACACTATTATCCACCTCCTTTAACTATGATTAAACTTCAGAGAGATTTATTATCCTGCCTCTGCATTTGCGGAATCAGGGTATCAGTTGTATTTCCTTCTGATTTCTGATCTTCAGTTTGCAAAATCATAGGCTCAGACTGTTCATATTTGCTCCGCACCACCACTATATCCACCCGCCTGTTCATTTGTTTGTGATCCATAGAATCATTGGGCACACGAGGGCGATATTCACCATAACCTGTGGCGGCAAGGCGCTCGGGGGGAAAGGACATGGTTTTGATTAATTCCTGCACTACACTGGTAGCCCTGGCAGCGGACAACTCCCAATTGGATGGGTAGATAGCCGTATTTATCGGTATATCGTCCGTATGACCTTCGATTCTTATATAGTTGTCTGATTTTAAAAGGATCTGTCCCACTTCCTGTACAATATTCTTGGCCTTGGGAGTAAGCTGCGCCGATCCTAAAGGAAACAGCACCGGGTCGAGAAAGCTTACCACAAGTCCCCGTTCCTCAATAGAAACCAGTATATGACCGGTCAAATTTTTTTTCTCAATAAGATCATGCAATTCTTTCTGCAGTTCCTTTAACTGCTCCGCTTCTTTTTGTATCTGCTGCACTTGTATCGGAGGCGACGGATTGCTTTCAATAGCGGAAGGACCGGCACCCGGCAGAATATGTTCCGACCCCCCCAGAGCAATACTCAGGCTGCTGGCCATGGCGACAAATTTCTGGTTGCTTATTTCGCTCATGGCAAACATTATTATAAAAAATATCATTAAGAGGGTTATTAAATCAGAATAAGTTATCAGCCAGCGCTCACCGTTTTCTTTCTCAGCTTTACCTTTTCTTTTCCTGCTCATTAATCCTCCTCATAGGGTTTATTGCCGGGCGGTCTCTTATTAGGGTTCAAATAGGCGTTTAACCTCTCTCTAATCAGCAGCGGGTTATTACCTCCCTGCAGCGCTATGACACCTTCCATTACCAGTTCTTTAATTATAACTTCTTTTTTGCTTACATTTTTTATCTTTGCCCCCAACGGCAAATAAAGAACATTGGCACTGGCAACACCGTAAAGAGTTGCAATAAAAGCCACGGCAATCTTGGGACCTAAAGTCGTCGGATCATCCATGTTTCCTAAAACATGCACCAGACCCATTACAGTTCCAATAATTCCCATAGTGGGAGCAAAGCCACCGGCAGCTTCAAAAAAGCTTGCCCCCACCTCATTGCGCTCCTCTAAAGAAATAATTTCTGTTTCCATGATATTGCGTACCAACTCTGCTTCAGTACCGTCAATAACCAGTTGAATACCTTTTTTTAAAAACTCATTATCCATCGAACTAATTTGATCCTCTAAGTACAATAAACCTTCCCGCCTGGCCTGATCAGCCAAATCAACTATCTGGTCAATAATTTCACTTTCCTCCGGAAGTTTCACGGTTAAGGCGTTTTTCAATATCTGTGGGATTACCTTTAAATCTTGAACGGAGAAACAGGCCACAGTAGCCCCAAAAGTGCCGCCGAAAACAATCAAAGCCGCAGTTTTTTGAATTAACGAGCCTACGTGCCCGCCTTCCCACATAAAACCCAAAACGAGGGAAAGCAATCCTCCCACAACGCCTATCAATACCGCTAAATCCATCCTAAAATCATTCCCCTCGCAAAACCTGCTGTAATTGGGATTACTAAATTAATTTCGCCTCCAGTCATAAACTTCCTGCAATAATAAGAAGAAAAATAGGTCCTTTTATTAATTTACATAGTAAATACTGTTATAATTTTAAATTATACTGAAATTTTAGTCAAAGAATTATTAGTACAGGAGAGCAAACTTACGTCATTTATTATAGATGTTATTTTTGTGCAGTTAAGGACATATCCATAGGAAGAGAAAAAATGCATGCCGGTAAACCAGGCATGCATTTTTTCTCTATAGCTTAAATCCACTGAGCATATCCCGCAGTTCATCTGCCATTCCGGCCAACTCCTGTGCGGCTGCCGCCTGCTGCTGTACTGTAGATGAAACCTGTTGAGTTGCCGATGATAGCTGCTGCGTCCCTTCACTGGACTGCTTGGACCCTTCAGCAATCTGTTTAATCGATTCCACACTTTGCTCAATCAATTCTATAATTCTATTCAGAGCGACCCCGGCCCGGTTGGCTATTTTAACACCTTCTTCGACTTCTATTGCCCCCAAATCCATCTTGTGATTGGCCTTTTGCATATCATTTTGAATCATTTCGATTATTCCCGCTATCTGTTTGGCAGATTCCGCTGATTGCTCCGCCAGCTTGCGCACTTCCTCGGCTACCACGGCAAAGCCACGTCCCTGCTCACCGGCGCGGGCTGCTTCAATAGCCGCATTTAAGGCCAAAAGATTAGTCTGGCCGGCTATGCCGGAAATGACTTCGATCACCTGGCCAATCTGCTGTGAACGATTTCCCAGCTCTTTAACGGTTATAAGCAAATCGCGGGTATCTTCTTGAATCTTACCCATTTTGACTACGGCATCCTGCACAGATCTGTTACCCTCATAGGCTGCCTGTTTAACATACTCGGCACCCTCAGCAGCAGTTTCCGCACCCGCGGTGCTTTCCTCTGATAACGCCGCCATGCCTTGAGCAGTACCGGATATCTCTTCAATTGTGGCACTGGCTTCCTCACCGACTGCCATGAGCTCCTCGCTGTGGCCAGCCAGCCTGGCAGCATTGTTCTTTATTTTCAGCATAAACTGCCGCATGGCTTCCGATATTTCGTTCACTGCCGCAGCCAATTCGGCTATCTCATCCCCGCCTTTAATATTTTGCACACGTGCTGTGAGGTCACCCTTTGAAGTTATTATCGCGCTGTTTGTAAGCAGTTTTATAGGTTTAGTAATCATCCTGGTTACAAAACAGCTGACTGCAATCCCACATAAAAAGACGAGAATAGATATGATAAAGACTGTGTTTTTCGCTTCGCCGCTAATATCCGCAACCGTTTGAGAAGATTTCGATATTTCTTCCTCTCTCCTTACAGTATATTCAGTAACCTTTTCTGTTAATGCCTTTGATATTGGCACACCTTTATCAACAGCTTGAGCCGTACCCTCGGCTATTTTACCCTGGTCAAACAACCTGGCGGTATCTTTAATAATATTATTATATTCAGTGCTCAGCCGCAGCATCTCTTCGCCGGCGCGGCGGTTTTCCTCATACCTGGCTTCTCTAATAAGCTGCTGCTCAATTCTGACGTTTTCCTCACCATATTGGTTGCATTGATCCATAAACTTTATATCATGATAAGCAAAGTATGCTCTAATAGTGGCTGACTGCATGGCTACATTATATTTGATTTGTTCAGCAGCCAGAACCCTCTTCAAAACAATCGGCACTTCGCTGTAGCTATTATTGATTTTCTCAAATTCAATAGCTGATATGACAGAAACTATAACTGTTAAAACTAATACTACTGCAAAACCGGCTCCGATTTTTGCTCCCAATCTTAGTCTCATTTAACAATCTCCCTCGCATGTTATTAGAATTATATAATGTACCTGATTGCCTCCTCTCGGAATTATTTTCTAAGAATTGCTATGTACAGTTATTTATTTCAACATCATTTTTGCAATACCTTTTTCAGAATAGTTCAATTTTTTTAGAAAAAACAGTATAAATAATTCCTTAATACAGATTTTTTTAAATAAAAACAGCCGGATGCACTGCCAAAAAGACAAGTAACATCAGGCTGTTTAAAAACTATTTGTTATTCATTTACCATTCATATTCTTCAATAGATCCTCTTATCAGGAATAACTCCTCTTACCCCACCTGCCGGATTTTCAATATCGCCAAAGTAGCGCGGGATTAAATGCATATGCATGTGCCAGATAGTTTGGCCGGCTGCCGCACCACAATTAACACCAATGTTATACCCGTCAGGCCGGTATTTTGCATCCAAGAATTCTTTGCATACCGACAACAAGCCGTGCAATGCCTCTCTTTCTTCTAATGTGGCTTCAAAATAACCGGAGAAATGACGAAAGGGGATCAACAACATATGTCCACTGGTTACAGGATATTTATCATAAATAGCAAAGGCCAACTCGTTTTGCAATATATTTTCTTTAACATTACAAAAAGCACAGTCCATATTATCCCGCCTTCAATTTAAAAATTTGTGAGAGACTTAATTACATTGCTCAATGTTCCCTATAATGGTAATATTATATTATGTTCAAGAGGAGGAGTATGAAATGTCTTACCCTTTAGGGCAAAGAGACAAGCATTATACATACGAGGATTATATGCAACTGCCGCAGGATACCAGGTGCGAAGTAATAGAAGGAATACTATATATGACACCTTCACCTTCAATACAGCATCAAAGGACAGCCGGTAAATTATATAATCTGATTGCAAATTATATAAAAGCAACAAACAATACTTGTGAAGTTTTTATTTCACCGTTAGATGTGTTATTGCCGGAAAACAATCAAGATGTAAATCATGCAAATACAATAGTACAGCCGGATATTTTTGTTGTTTGCGATAGTTCAATAATAACTGAAAAATTTTGTACAGGATCACCTGATTTAATTATTGAAATCGTTTCTCCCTCTTCACCTTCAAGAGACTATGTTAAAAAACTGCATTTGTATGAGAAGCATATGGTCAAGGAATACTGGATAGTAAACTATATCCGCAAAGAAATTTTAGTTTACAGACTGATGGAAAATGATGAATATGGGGAAGCCATAGTATTTAAGGATAATGAGCAAGCCAAGGTGGAAACCTTGGGAGAGTTATATATCAGCTTAAACAGCATATTTGATTGAAAAAGCTAAAGACAGAAGATTTCCGGTCTGTTGACAATAACTTGTGTCTTTATTAATCATATATGATTTTGGAATGCTTGATCAAAAAAACGCCATAATCAATCTTTTATTTAATTGCATGTTAAGAATGGATTTTATGAACAACAACAATATAATGGCAGCTAACCATACATATCACTTCGATTTATTCTCTATATTAGTTTTACATAGTCCTGAGCACCATAAAAAAAGCGATAAATGATAACCACTCTATTTGGTTCATCAACCTTATAAACCAGCACATAGTTTTTAATGGTTGCCTTTCGGTAGGTTTCCTTTTCCAGGTGAGCATTATGACACCGTTCATACATAAACGGATTATTTTTCAAATAGCCATAGTATTTTTCAACCTCATCAAGGAAATTTGCAGCAACTATGGGGTTTGCAAGCTCGACAGCAATATACGCTACGATATTGTCCAAATCCTCATGGGCAAGTTCCGAAACAACTAACTTATACATTGTATTTTTCTCTTATACTTTTCAAAGAAGAATCCCCTTCAAGCACCTTTCCTTCAGCTATTTGCGTTTCGGCGGCAGCCAGTTTATTATATATATCCAACATATACAATTTTTCTTCGTACATTTTTACGCTCATGATGACCATATCGCCATAACCATTTTTGGTAATATATATTGGTTCAGATGCCTCCTGACACATTTGAGAGATTTCACTTGTATTTTTCAAGTCTCGAATAGGGATTATTTTTGGCATAAAACCAACTCCTCTCAGTGGTATTATTATACCATAATTATACCACGCAATCAAGGATATTATCCAATAATCAACTTAATGTTAACGTTATTAATGATACAATGATATATATTAGGCGAGGGGATTAATTGTGAACATCCTCCGGGACGAGCCCGGAGGCTTCTACCCGTAAGGTTTCTCATTTCATTGAGAACTGCCCTGGCAAAGCAAGGTCTTACACTCTCTCATGAGCTACAGCACTGTGTTACCACAGCCTTGGCCCGGTCCATGGGCATCTACTACTCATCGTAGATACGTTTAAGCAGTTTTTTTCAGTGCCAACACCTTCAACCGTGCATATTCGACCTTCTCAGGTAACTTACGGCCTTTGGTGAATTTACCGTTAACCGATTTATCCAGAATTCCGGAAGCACCGACCATATCCCGGTGCGGGCCGGCGAAACCGCACTTGCCGCATTTATAGGTGCGACCTGTTTGCTTGGTATACTCTGCACAAGCTGGACAAGTACCCGAAGTACCGCGTTCATTCACTGATATCAGCTTAATGCCATGACGCTTTAACTCATACTCCAGCATCCTGCGTAATTCACCGAAAGTCCATTGACTCATCCGCTGGTTGTGCTTTTTAGTTTTATTTGTGCGTTCTTTATAGAGTTTCCTACCTTCCGGTGTATATGATGTTTCATTTGGATTTTTGAGATTTACTTTTTCCCATTTGACAAATCCAAGGCTAGTGATACCAATTGTTATGTTTTATAGCGGAAACCAAGAAAGTGTATTGGCTTTTTTCTAACATCAGTAACATATGTTTTGGTTGGACTCAAGGTGAGTTTAAGTTTAGTATTAAGATATTTTTCAATTCGCTTCTTCCATTTCTCAGCGTTTGATCTGGAGTTTGTTATCAGTATCCGGTGAGTAGCCCCAGGGAATCTCACCCCGAGGCCCTCTCAGGTAGGGTCGGGGACAGGCGCGGTGAGAGTCCTAGACCTTGTGAGGCCAAACTGTTTCTCCCCTTTCGAGCGAGTGTCCCCCCCAAGCGGATCATCTGTCCCGTTTCCAGCCCCCGCCTCGTCAAACGCAGCGTGAGGATTTCCCGCACTGCGCTTTCCTGCTAACTTCATATCAAGGGTTATGCGTGTCCCTTCTTTTTATCAGATTTTTAATTTGCGATTATTAATTTTTATGGCTGCTTCACTGAATACTTACCGAAAACGAATCTGTCTATTAGATTGAATTGATGGAATTGTCATCGGGAAGAGCGGCGTGAGTTTCCTTTGCGCCAATGATTTTAAGCTCAAACCCGGCAAGCACCTTTCGCATGGAGGCAAGCTTAGCGGGATTTCCTGTGCCGTAAATGATTGTCTGTTTCATATGCCCATCACCTCTTTGTCGAGCATCTCCAGTATCCGGTTCAAAGATGCCGACCAATTCTCATCCGAAACATCAATGATGTGCGCCTGAATGGGTAGAATCCCTAATATCTGCATTTGACGGTTTTTTCGCTCCTCCTCAAATGCAATTCGTTCTGCTGTTGCCAAGGTCTGTCCTCGGCTTTCCCTTGCTTTTGCAAGCCGTTCGCCTACATCCTCTGATGAGAGATAATACAGAAGGGGCCCATACGGTGACATTACCGCAAGCAATGATGTCAAGTGGCTGGCAATCATCCCATTCGTGGCGTTATAATTTTGTATCAAGTCGTTTGCGCGGTGATACAAAAAGCTGCCGTCAAAAATCATGTAATCTGATTTTACTTGGTTTTGGGAAATAAACCGCCGCCAGCAATCTGTATATACCTGTGTGTACTGTTCCGGCGTGATGGGATTCTGTGGACGATAGAATCCTTCCCGTACTTTCAGCGCGTCCAAAAGCGGCGGCGCAAAAAAAGGAGCATTTGTGTCGGCGTAGCGAACCAGAACATAATCGGATTCTTGGATACTGTTTTTTAGCAAGTGTTCTGCTTCATTTGGGTAGTTCTGCAAGAGCGCGGTAAACTCGGGTTTTGACAAGCAGGCACAACAAAATAAATCCACAGGATTGTCCACATTGCCCTCCAAATAGCAGTCCGCCGAATCACCGCGCACATTTAATGCTTCGCACAGCTTCTTCGCCGTGGTAGACTTTCCAACACCCGATACGCCTTCAATAAAAATCAGACAGGTCATTGCGCCTCCCTCCGAATCATGATGCCTTTCACATAGTCCGACTCATTGTGAAATCGCATAGCGACAGCCTTTTCCTGCTACTCCTTCGCCCTCTCAGTAACTTCTCGAATAAACGCGCTTTTGGCCTCGGTATATCCATCCCGGTCAAGTTCAAATCGCTTAAATAATTCACGCTTGAGCGCCGCGTATTCTGCCGCTGCTCCGGGGTGAGCGATAAGGTAATCACGGAAAATCAGCTCGTCCCATCTCCCGGCGTATCGCACATGAATATGGAACACCTTTTCGGCAAAACCGCAGGGCGTGTAGCCTTTGAGAATCATCAAGTGAGGCGGCTGCTCGTCTATTGTCAGTGCGGGTGGCTGCAGACATACATATTCACCTTCTGGCAGCGCCGCTTTCAATCTATCTATATCCGTATCGGGCTTAATTTCAAGCAGAATATCCACCGTAGGCTTGGCGAGTAAGCCGGGAACGGCGGTGCTGCCGTAATGACTGATGCGTTCGATGTTTTCAGCGCCAACCAGCCGTGTCAAATTCGCCTTTTCCTCTGCGAACCACCTGGGATAGGCGGGGTTGTACTCCCGCAGGACAATTGGAAACAGCGCTGCGCGGTGGTCCATATTCTGTTTGATATCGTGGAAAGCGGGGATGCGTTTTTCATAGAGCGCAAGTGTGATTTTTCCCTCGCTTTGCTCCCGTGTTTCGCCGGTATCCCAATATCCCGCTTTTTCATAACAGCGCCGATTGGCGGGTTGGTCGGCAGGAAAATCCAAAGACCAATGGGATGCGTTCGGAAACTTCGACTCGCAGAGTAAAACTGCCCTGCTTGCAATACCTTTACCCTGCATCTCCGGCAAGACATACAACCTCGCAAGATAGCACTCGCCGGGCCGCCCATTCCGCTCGCAGGCGGCGATACTGCCAACCAATATGCCGTCTGCAAAAATTTTAAATACCTTCCAGTTCGGGCGTTCAAGCCAGTGCATGATTTCGTCTACGCCGCGCAAGAATGGGTTACCCTCGTCGTGGTAGATGTCGTATAGCCGCTTGAAGGCCTTTTTCTGAATGGCAGCCATAGCCTCGGCATCTACAGTGGCGGCGGGTTGTAATGCGATGTTCATAGCCAGTCCCTCTCTTTCAACCACTGCACTGACTGCCGCAAGCCTGCAATGGTCTTAGTTTCCAGCACACAGCGGCATTCCTGCTTCTGCAAAGGACCCAACAGCAAGGTTATATCAAAACTGTCATCTGCAAACGCCGACAAGTCCAATTCATTACCCTGAGTAATGTTGATTTTCTGTTCTGGCCTCAAGCTCTCATTAGAAAACAACAATCCACTTGCCCATGTTTTGCCGTTAATCATCTGATTTTACCAAGATAAGTTTGCTCATACCTTCCTCGCTTTCATCACGATGCTCAGCGGAAACCGCTTCGCTTTGCGGGACGCATAATATTTGCTTGAAAACTCGCAATCCCCCGCCAATGTGTCTTGATCCGTTTCTTCCACCACACGCGCATTGGCAAACCCCGTGCACGCCAGCGCATTGATATAGTCAGACAAGCGGCGGTTATACAGCGTAGGCGGGTTGCCTGCTTTCTCAAAGGAAACAGGACCCCGTCTTGCCCATTGCGAGTGTCGTAATTATCTGCCAATACCTCCCAAAGTTCTTTGTTCTGGTTCATTTTCGCCTCTTCCTATTCCTTCAAGCTCTGCTTTACGGTCGCCTTGCCTTCGGTAAACTTCACTTCGCCCATGGGAAAATCCAAGTTTTCCATAGAGGTTTTGAATAGTATGGAAGAAAGCAGTAGTAAGAAATTCTCAGCTTTAAAAGCGGAGCAGACCAAAGCCGAGGCGGAATTAGCGGATTCAGATGCTCTCCATCGTAAAATTCAATACTGATGCGGCAAATACCAGAATATCCAAAACGAGTACCGCACGGCCACGCTGGAGGCAAAGAAAATGCTGCTGTTTACAGTATCGAGCTCAAAGCTAATTACGAAATGTCAATTGAACTGAATCCTCGTTTTGAGGACTTAATGGAGGGGCTTATCGATCTTCCAGCCGGATTTTCACATAAAGAATATTCTGTTCATCCTTAATGTCAAAATTCCTGATCTAAGATTGCTATCATATCTGCCTCTGATCACATTAAACTTCAGTACACAATCCTTCCATGGTTAATCCCCGAATTATAGGAAACGTCTGACTCTGTTGCAGTATTCCACATATTTTTCGCCGTATATTTTTCTTAGCGATTCTTCCTCCAGCAGGATTTGCCGGTTAAAAAGCCATATTCCTGCAATCACATAAACCAGTATTATCCAATTTGAAATAATCAAAAATACGCCTGTCAGAATCAATCCGAATGCCGCATATATGGGATTGCGGCTGATTGAAAATGCGCCGGTGGTAATAAGCTCCCCTGGGTGATCTTCATCTAAACCGACACGAAAGCTTTTTCCAAATGAAATCAGTGCGTATACAAAGAATAAAATCCCCATGATACATATACCCACGCCTGCCCAGGAGACCAATTCATTATGAAACAATTCAGCTCCGATTTCAGTCGGACCAGACGCGCTTGAGAACACAATGTAGAATAACAGCAAGGCAAATGGGGGGATGAAGAAATCCTTCTTATCCATCTCGCCAAAACGAACCGCTTTTATCCCCAGCTTTTTTAATTGGAAAGCCCGGAATAAAACAAGAATTATTAGCAAAATCAATGTTACTGCTGCGATATATCTCGCCATACCGTTTCCTCCGTTCCTGTCTGTCCGCATGATGTAATAGATTTTGCATCCGGAACACCACATTTTTTTATATAAAAAAGATTTTGCGGGCTAGGCAGGCATACTGATCTGCTCTGCAAATTGGAAGTTGTAGTTTATTCTTATACCACTAAAGGAAACTCACTGAATAATAGAATGGCTGTGAATATAAAATTCTTCCTGACTTGGCTGGTGTTTTTTCTCTAGGCTTTCCAAACCCTCGTCAAAGCGCCCAGCTTCTTGTTCGTCTATCTCAAATACAGGACTTTGATAGTAAACCCATTTTCTTCCGTCCAAGACATCTGGTTTGAGTTCTTTTACCATCATTGCCGCCGGATATGTCCCATTCTCAAGACAGACATTGTACTTTTTGCAACTCTTAAAACCACAGCTTACATAATTATTCGGGTTTCCAAATATTACAATAACATCATAACCAAGTGCGCCCGCCTGTTCAAATGAATACTCCATTAGTTTTTTTCCATACCCCTTTCTCTGATATTCTGGCAAAATGCAAACCGGACCGAAAGTAAGGGTGTCTTTTTCTTCCCCAGACTCATCAATTAGTTTTGTTTTCGTATACATGATATTCCCGATGATTTGATTATCAACTTCAATCACCAGATCCAACTCCCGCAGAAAATCTTTGTGGGGTCGCATAACATGAACTAAATAGTGTTCAATGCACCCCGGAATATATAAATTCCAAAAAGCTTTCCTTGTAATTTCTTCTACTTTCTCATAATCTGTTTCTTCTTCATTCCTAATCTTAATCATTTTGTTCATTTATATCCTCCTTAAATACAAAATTACCTACTCAGCAAACTGGAATTTGTCAGCTTCCGGTTACGCTTGTTAGCGGATAAATAATAATAATGCGAATGTTCATTTTAGCGGTATGGTTGCTATCAATTCGCGGTATAGTTGCTCCGTACTTTCGCTGTTACGGAAACTTATATATACATCTTTCTTGTTAGTTCGTTCAATCTTTATTGTAGGAGATGACTTCGATTGAACAAAGAGTAAAGTTTCACCGAGGGTATCTGATTTGAAATTTCCTTTTAGGGCTTCTCCGATACCGCCATAACCATTAGTCCTTGCGCCAATACCAATATCGCTCATACTTTTCTCTATAAGAGATATATCAGCAATTTCAGAGAAGTCAATGTTTAATCCATACATAGCTTTTATTTGTATGCGGTCATCAAGTATGCTTGCGTCAGGGTCTTTTTCACCATAAAAAAACAACGCACCCACCGCAATAAGAATTATTGCAGAAATTGAAGTTATAGCGATAATGACCGCTTTTGGCGTCTTTGATGTTGAATCATCAGTTTTATAAGTAACCGATGTGCCTCTGTATTTGTTATAAATCCGATTATATGCAACGATTAAGACAACAATGCCGGGAACGCATATAATTCCTAATAAAATAGCGCCTATTATAATGCTGAAAAGTGACAATATACCTATCACAACCATACAAACGGTGTAAATTGCCCACATCAAACCGTTCGCACGGTTGTATGCGGAAATATCCGCTATTTCTTCAGGCCTTACGGTACTTCCTGACCAAAAGTGCATCGGGTCTTTACGTTTGAACGCCCAAAGAGCAATTACCCCAAAAATCAATGAGCACAGCCAACATATAGTGGCAAATATGATATTCGCAAACGACATTCCTGTTTCCTCCTTGCCATCTTCCGAAAAATACAAATAATCTGCATTTATGATATCAGAAAAATTATCCAAACAAAAGAACTCAAACCACGAGGGCTCGAGTCCTTTTGCTTCAATATCTGATTGGTAAGTTAGGTAATGAAAGATGACACATTAATTTGCTTTATACTTATATTCCTCGCTATACCTTACTCCTCGCTATCACTCTTATCTTTTACCTTCTTTATTATGGCTACAAGCAGCGAAATGAATAAACCTACAGCCGATACAATAAAGAGAATTAGCGCAGAATTATCATTCGCATCTTCAACAGAAAATTGGGCAGATAGATTCCCGAAAAGGTTAAAAGCAGCTATTACAAGAACAACAGAAAAGGCTATCGCTATGATCAGGGATATTGCTGTTTTCCTGTTTTGAGCTTTTGGAGGCAGATATGCGTTTGCCGCTATCGTTCTAATAAGATAAATACCCATGCAAACCATGATGATTACCATAATGTTTGCAGGATATTTAAGCCAGCGAATCCCCGCTCCATAGAGTCCGCAATCAAGTAAAAGAGCATAAAACATTAGTAAGAACATTTGATTACCAATGCTATTACGTTTTTCTTTTTGCATTTCATCCAAACCATTTTTATTTATTTTCATACTCATCATCCTCCCAAAAAAGTTGATCAAGGGTTTTACCAAGAATCTTACAAATCGAAATACACAAGTTTATCGAGGGATTATAGTCGCCTTTTTCAATAGCGTTCATTGTTTGGCGAGCAACTCCGACAGCATCCGCCAGGTCTTTTTGTGTCATGTCTTTTGCTGCACGTGCAGCCTTTATTCGCAAATTTTTCCCCATCGCTATCACCCCCAATAAAAGAGTATCATATTAAAGTCATTTTGTCAAATATATAAGACATAAATTATTATATATTTGTCTTTTCCAACAATGAAGCTTATTATAAAAGACTGCCATTAAAAATGCAGCCTTTTATAAAGTAAAAGTAATTGCGAGAAAGCACAGGCGACAATCAAGCTGATGGGTGAACTTGCCAAGGGCCGGAAATCAGGCGAGGAAAAGGGATGGGTTTCACATGAAGCTGTGAGAGCACATTTCAAAGAGAAAACCAATGAATAAGCTTCATTATTCTCCTGAGGCTCTAAGTGACCTTGACGAAATATGGGCATACATTTTTGAAGACTTACAAAATCCCACCGCTGCCCAAAACACAGTGGACGGCATATTGGATAACATACACTCATCGACTGGTTTCACTGGTTGCAAGCCTTATATGCATTAAAAACATTTATTAGTCGATAACCACCATCGTAAGTATTTGGCTCCATCAATTAATAAGATATATGAATTCAAAAAATTACGAAAAACGGAGAAAAACTACTTAATCTGGTGTCTAATTGTTCAGGAAAAGATCATTGCACAAAATCTAGTGCATCCCCATTCCTAAACTACTCGCATATTTTTTTCAAAAATTGTATATTATATTTAGAATAGCGGTGGACGTCTTCGGACTACACTTAAGGGAATTGGATGCGTCCAATTCCCTTTCAATTTTTTTATAACTAATCCTTGTTTATTACACAATTTTACGACATTATACTGTAAACTATGTCCGCAAAGAAATTTTAGTTTACAGACTGATGGAAAATGATGAATATGGGGAAGCCATAGTATTTAAGGATAATGAGCAGGCCAAGGTGGAAACCTTGGGGGAGTTATATATCAGCTTAAACAGCATATTTGATTGAAAAAGCTAAAGGCAGGAGATTTCCGTCTGTTGAAAATAACTTGTGCCTTTATTAATCATACATGATTTTGGAATGCTTGATCAAAAAAACGCCATAATCAATCTTTTATTTAATTGTATGTTAAGAATGGATTTTATGAACAACAACAATATAATGGCAGCTAACCATACATATCACTTCGATTTATTCTCTATATTAGTTTTACATAGTCCTGAGCACCATAAAAAAAGCGATAAATGATAACCACTCTATTTGGTTCATCAACCTTATAAACCAGCACATAGTTTTTAATGGTTGCCTTTCGGTAGGTTTCCTTTTCCAGGTGAGCATCATGACACCGTTCATACATAAACGGATTATTTTTCAAATAGCCGTAGTATTTTTCAACCTCATCAAGGAAATTTGCAGCAACTATGGGGTTTGCAAGCTCGACAACAATATACGCTACGATATTGTCCAAATCCTCATGGGCAAGTTCCGAAACAACTAACTTATACATTGTATTTTTCTCTTATACTTTTCAAAGAAGAATCCCCTTCAAGCACCTTTCCTTCAGCTATTTGCGTTTCGGCGGCAGCCAGTTTATTATATATATCCAACATATACAATTTTTCTTCGTACATTTTTACGCTCATGATGACCATATCGCCATAACCATTTTTGGTAATATATATTGGTTCAGATGCCTCCTGACACATTTGAGAGATTTCACTTGTATTTTTCAAGTCTCGAATAGGGATTATTTTTGGCATAAACACCAACTCCTCTCAGTGGTATTATTATACCATAATTATACCCCGCAATCAAAAATATTATCCAATATTCATACATATTCAAGCTGCGATTTTGAATTTTCATAAAGCCAAAGAAGCGTTTGTTTATCCTTCATTTTTCTAATCCCCATTGCGGTATTTTAAATACCTGATTGTCCGGTGCAAAAACTGTTTTCCTCTTAAATACAGCCGCCGAAGGGGATATGCGGATACCCAAAGTATGCTGTAGGCCCGGTATAAAAAACCGCCGCAGGAGATGTATCTGCTACCGCGCCATATTCCCTGAACAACGCCTATCACCTGGGCATGCCGTACCGGATATTCTGTGACACATTGGTTATCGCCGGCAATTACATATCCCGACCGCGCTACATTTATAATCCTGTGCAATATGTATTTGCCATCCTCACGTACAAACAGGGGAAGGTCATGTTTTTTTAAGGGCCGCTCCTGCAGCTTAATCAAGAATACCCGGTCTTTTTTGTGGCGCAGCAGAGGCAGCATACTGGTTCCCGTTATGGTAAGAATTACTTTTCCGTCGTTTTGCAGAGTTTCCACTATCAGAGGGTGAAGCTCCGACATCGCCGCTATTTTAATCAATCAAATCAGCCGCCTTAAGTTTAGTAAGGAATAAATCAATATCTGCTTTTGCCTTTGCCTCAGTGGTATCGTATTCTTCCAGCAGGGCCCCGAGCAGTTCCTGACCGGTTTTACCATCGGCAAGCAGCTTCCACAGAAACGCGCCTGTTTCGTTCAGGGTGATCACACCGGTAAAGTCAAGGGTTGCTTTACCGGTAGGCACGACTACATGGCTTCCCGCAACTTCCCGCAAAAGATATCCCTCTTTAATTCTCATATTATACATCTCATCCTTTTGTTTATGGTGTCATAAGCGAGCTTTACAGCGTCCATGCTGATGTTGCAATCCAAATGGTATACAGGTGTTTTTTGCAGCAGGGTGTCCAGCAGGGTCAAAAGTGCGTCCATTTTACCTTTGTCGTGGTTGGGGCGTATGCTGTGGCGGATCAGGCGCTTTATGGCCTCTTTATTGGTAAGCCTTTCAATATGGTTTTCTCCTGCCTGTTTTAGAAAGACAACCGCCTGCAAGAGTACTTTAATATTGGCGTTCAGATTGGTTTTTCCGCTCCACGGCGTCCCATATACATAGATTTCATCTCCGAGCAGGCGCAATGCGGGCCTGTCGTCGTTGATGATAACCGCCTTATCCTTGCCGAAATACTGCTGCCATAATCCCGCGTGGGTTGATTTTCCCGTCCCGCAGGGAGCGGAAAACAGCACGGCCTTATTGCCCATCGCCACCGCCGAAGCGTGAAGACAGAAGCCGGAGTGCTCCAGCAGCTTGTAGGAAAAGGCAAAGCCCTTATGGATATACTCCCATTCGTCAAAGCAAAACTGGGGATAACTCTCTTTTATCTTTACCAGCGCTTCATCGCTGATATCTATTATCATGTCCGGCTGACCAGCGGCAGCGGTCCGGTAGGGTTCTCCCTGCGTAAGCAGTGTCTCTCCCGAGCATTCCATCTTTACATTCAGGCCGGCTATTTTGTACATCAAAGTGATCACTCCTTTCCGCTACCGCTAAATTTTTACGCTTTAGTAAAACAGGCAGGCAGATAACTTCCGCCTGCCTGTTTTGGTTATTCATACCATCCCATAGGTGCCCCGAGTTGCTCATCACTACTGGCGGTGATGGTGGTGATGTTCTCGCTGATCTCAAATTCGGTGATTTCGATTTCCGGGCTTTCGTAGGGCTTTTTCATCGTCGTCACCTCGTTCCCTGCGCAATATTAGCGCTGTATACCGTTGCCGTATTGCCTTCGCTGTCCTTGTAAATCAAATAGGCTCTCCCGTACCAGGTGTCGCCGTCTTCGACATTCCCCTTGATGATATAGAACTGGTTGGCGGAGGTATCCAGTATTTTGCCGAGAATTACGTTTGGCGTATCCACAGTCACCGGTGCCGCTGATTTCAGCAGCAACACGCCGCTCTCCACCAAAGTGAAGCCAGCCGGAAGATCCTTGATTGCCGTGAACATGATGGTCCCGTTTGTCGAATTTACCATTACATCATCAGACAATGTGATAAACGGTTTATTTTCAATCTCCTCACCGATGTCAACAAACACGGCGACAAGCGTGGTGTTCTCCATAGGGGTAAAGAATGTAAACGTGGATTTCGTGCTCACCTTTGCGCCGTCCTGCTCCCAATGACTGAACTTCTGCCCCTCCGGCGCGCCGTCCGCCACCACCGTTACCGGCATGTCGAACTTGTAGCTGCCTGCAGTTCCGCCCGTGGACAGGGTTCCGCCCGTCACGGTTACCGTATGGGTGCCCGTAACTGTATCTCTTAGATAGACAGCGGTGATCACCCGATCGGAGGTTATATTGTTTGAGGGCTGGCTCCAGTGGGAAAAGGTATATCCGAACAACGGTGGGGCGGCGGGTGGAGTTACCGATCCGTTCTTCGCCACACTCGTCATTTGCAGAATTCTTCCGGCCTTGTCTTTAAACGTCACTGTGTACCAGGTATCCCCCGCGGCGGGAGCTTTGCTGAACACCGCTATCAGGTTAATCCCTGATCCCATAATGATTTCATAATCCGGGCTGGTGGAAATGACACTTGAGCTTTCCACGTTCAGCCAATAAGCAAAGATATATCCCGGATTTGCCTCGGCTTCCAGGCGAATGGAGTCACCCATTTCACACGGCTTGCTATATACCGTCAAAAGGGGCTCCGAATCGCCGTTCAGCTTCACTGCCCCTCCGGCCAGGGTCTTGACTTCCAGGTAACCTCTTTTGACAGCTGTGCTTACATCTTCCCAAACGGCGTAGAGGATAAGGTCGTGGGCCGGCATGGTCACCGTCGCGTCCGGCGTGTCCTTGGCGTAAGCGGTGCCTCCCGTGCCAAGGGGATTGGTATACCAGTACTTGAACTTCTTGCCGCCCGGCGGGGTAAATGTATTGTTTGCCGCCGCGAAGGTTGCGCCGGCGGTTTTGACACTCTCTGTCGGGGCGGTGCCGGTACCGCCGTTGGCGTCGTAGGTGACGCTGTAGGTCACCGCAGGCTCTGCTCCCGTCGCCGGGAACTCCGCCGTGATTATGCCGGAATTGGCAGCGTTGGTCGCGGTTGCTCCGGTCACAGTGAAGAAGTCCCCGGTAACACCGTTAAAGGTATAACCGGCTTTAGGAGTAAGAGTGATGGTCGCTGTATACACCGTGCTTGCCGCAAAAGGGTTATGGACAGGATTCCAGGCCACAGTCCCGGTGTATTGTGCCGTTTCGATGATCCCTGCCGCAGGCGCCGCGCCGCATACCGGAGCTGTCACACCTGTGATGGCCGCGATGCTGACTGGGGTATCCGGTACCGCATCGTTAATCGCTATGGTCAGCGTCGCCGGTGCGCCTTTGGCGAATACGACAGTCAATACGAGGCTGCCCGGGGCCTTTACCGCCAGATATTCCTTATTGATGGCCAGGGTGGCTGTGGCGCCGTCGATGTCGGTCACGCTGTAGCTTTCCGTCCCGATGGAAGTTGTACCCGCCCTGATGTCGGATATGGAAACCGCGTCGTTCAAGGTGACGGTCGCGGTCACATTCGCCGGCGCAGCTTTGTCAAAGGTCCCGCTGGCCGGGCTGATGACGGCACCCTCGATCGGGCTTGCGTAACACGCGAGATAATCCAGATTCAATATCGCGTCACCCGTGTCATATTGAACTTTCAGGCTGTCTCCGCTGGCAATTTCCAAAGGAAGCCATAGGCTGCCAAAGCACCCTTCGCCGTACCAACCACCCGTAGAGGCGAATGTAACGTCTTGAATATGCGCGCCATTTTTGTAAATGCTGATCGTTCCGCTGTTTGGGCTGGCGTAGCGGATTTCAACCATAGGCGACGCGGGCAGGTTGTTCCATTGGACGTATCTGCCCACTTTATTGATATCCCCAACCTGTTTTCCTCCCGAAGCGCCCACAGCCTGAGCATCGCCGAAAATCCTCGCGTTAGTAGCCGCATCCTCCGCTTCAAACTTTCCCGTAGTTGCGGGAACCGTCAGGTTAAAGGTCTTTGTCTTTTCCGTCCCGCCCGCATAGGAAACCGTCGCCGTCAAAGTAACCGCTTTGTTACCGTCGAGCTGCCTTGCTACCCCGCCCGTATCGATGTTAATAATCCCCGTGGGGGAGGCGCTCCATGCTATGGCCGTGCCGTTCGCCCCTGTCTTTGGTAAGTTAAGAGCCGTTTTCACATCATTCTCCGCGCTGTTGCCGCCTTTTATGGTGTTCCAGTCAAGGAGGGCAATGGCGGCTTCGATTCGCACGTCGGGCGTGAGGGCGGAAAGCGGAAACTCAAACGTCGCGGGCGTGGCTGTCGTGGTTGCGTTTCCGGAAAATATATTTCCGCTGGGAACGCCTACCTTCGTGGTTACCGTTTCCTGGGGCAGATACAGGTACAGCTTGCCAAGGCTGTCGCTGGATACATTTTTCACACCATAGGTATAGGCCAAATTGGTGGTCAGCCACGATACCGCCGCGTTATCCGCGCCGCTGCCCGAAAGCTGTATGGTGGTGAGGTGCACATCAGCGCCGGCGGCGTTCTTTACCGTGCTGCCGATGGAGCCCTTGCCGCCGCCTATGCTCGCGGCACCGCCGGTGCTGGCTGCGTTTACCGAGCCGCCGGTGATGGTAACGACGCCCGCTCCTCCGCTATAAAAAGAAGACCCCAAATTGTTGCCGCCGCCGATACCCGCGCCGCCGCCGCTTGCCGTTATCGTACCGCCGGTGATGGTCACGACGCCTTCTCCTCCGGCGGAAGTCCCGTTAGCTCCGCCGCCGCCAATGCCCGCGCCGCTTCCGCCGCCTTTTGCCTCTATCGTGCCGCCGGAGATGGTGACGGTACCTGTTCCGGGCACATTACCCATAACATTAGAGCCGCCGCCGCCGATACCCGCGCCCAGGCTGCCGGCGCTTGCCTTTACCGTACCGCCGTTTATGGTAACAGTGCTGCCGCCGATGGCATTGTAACCGCCGCCGATACCCGCGCTGCCGACGCCGCCGGTAGCCGTTACCGTACCGCCGTTTATAATGGTATTGCCTCCGCCGCCGGTATTGCCGCCGCCGATGCCCGCGCCGTACTGGCCGCCGCTGGCCGTTACCGTGCCGCCGTTTATGGTCGTGGTGCCGCCGCCGCAGTTATGTCCTCCGCCGATGCCTGAGGCGCTGCTGCCGCCGATGGCCGTTACCGTTCCGCCGTCGATGGTGAGGATGCCGCCGGCGCAGTTGATGGCTCCGCCGATGCCCGCGCTGAATTCGCCTCCGGTTGACGTAAGCGAACCGCTGCCCCGGATGGTGAGCTGTGTGGTGCCTTCCACCTTTAAGCCGGGCTCTCTTGCACCGCCCTTGAGCGTATTCGTTCCGGCGAGCGTCAGCGTGCTGCCTTCACCGGTGAAAGAGAGGGCGTAGACTTGATGACAGGCGCTGTTGTCGATGTTCACGTTGTTAATCGTAAGCTTGACGCCCGCTTCGCAGTAGAATGTGACATTGGTGTAAGTCGCGGCGGCGCCCTCCAATGTGACGGTCAGTCCGGTATTGATCTTAGTGGCGCTATTGCTGCCGTAATCGGACAGGTTATATGTGCCGTCCGCCGCAATGGTCGTACCCCACGATTTTGTGATGTTGACGGTCAGCGTCGCCGAGGCCCCGCGCTGAAACTCGACGGTCAAAACCTTTTCGCCCATGGGCAGGGTCGCAAGATAGCCCTTATTGACGGTCAGCGTGTTTCCGCTCACGTTGTAATTCGCGGCGCCGATGGAGGCTGTGCCCGCCTTTACATCCTTCACGGCGGCTGCGTCGTTCCACTGGATGGTCGTGGTCACATCCGCCGGATGGGTTTTGTCAAACGTCCCGCTTGCCGGGCTGATGGAGGCGTTTTCGAATGAGCTTATGTAGCACTCGATATAATCCAGATTCAAAACCGCGTCGCCGTCGTCATACCGTACTGTTATGCTATCACCGGCGGCGATTTCCAAAGAGAGCCATAAGCTGGCGAAGCGCCCCTCGCCGTACCATCCTCCGCTGGCGGTGAACGAGGCGTCCATGACGTGCGTGCCGTTTTTATAGATGCTGATCGTTCCGTTGTTTTGGCTTGCGTAGCGGATTTCGACCGAGGACGACGCGGGCAGGCTGCTCCATTCGACGCTGCTGATTCCCTTTACGCTAAGATTTCCGACCTGCTTCCCTTCCGAAGCTCCCGCAGCCTCCGCGCCGCTGAAAATACTCCCGCTGACGATGACCGCGTCCTCCGCCTCAAATCTTCCCGTATGTTTGGGAACCGTCAGGTTAAAGGTCTTTGTTTTTGCCGTCCCGCCCGCATAGGAAACCGTTGCCGACAAACTAACCGCTTTGGCACTGTCAAGCGGCCTGGTTATCGTGCCCGTATCGGTGTTAATAATTCCCGTGGGGGATGCGCTCCATGCTATGGTCGTCCCGTTTTCCCCTGTCTTGGGCAGGTTTAAGGCGACCTTCACATCAGCCTGCTCGCTGTTACTGCCTTTTATGGCGTCCCAGACAAGGTGGTTAAGGTCGGTTGTAATCCGCTCGTCAGGCGGGAGGTCGCACTCGAAAGTATGCTCCGTGGGCGGGCTCCCCGTGACCGCATTACCCGCAAATATTATGCCGGCGGCGTTCACCCCCGTGATCTTCGTTCCCTGCGGCAGATAAAGGTACAGCTTGCCGGAGCTGTCGCTGAAAACATCGTTCAGGTCATAACCGTCCAAATCGGTGGCCAGCGACGATATCGCCACGTTTCCCGTGTCGCCGCCCACAAGCCGTATGGCGGTGAGGTACACCTCAACGCCGTCCCCGTTTTCCAACGCGTCGGAGGGGGTAGCCCCTGCGCCTCCGCCGCCGCCGATCTTATCGATATCGCTGCCGGCGATCGCGTTTACCGAACCGCCGCTGATCTTTATGATGTTGCCGTCACCGGCGACAGCGGTGGCGCCGCCTCCGCCCCCGCCGATACCCGAGCCTTGGGCGATGCTGGTTGCTTTTACCGTACCGCCGCTGATGGTGATGGTGCCGCCGCCTCTGCCCCGGCCGCCGCCGATCCCCGCGCCACCGTATCCGCCGCCGGTGGCCGTTACCTTGCCGCCGCTGATGGTGATGGTGCCGCCGTTGCCTCCGACTGAGCCGCCTCCGCCGCCGATCCCCGCGCCGCCGCTGTTGCTGCCGCTGGTTGCCGTCACCTCACCGCCCGTGATGGTGATGGTCCCGCCGCCGCCGCTGCCGCCGCCGCCAATGCCCGCGGCAAAGGAGCCGTCATTCGCCGTTACCTTGCCTTTTTTAATGGTGATTTTGCCGCCGCTGCCACGGTAGCCGCCGCCGATGCCCGCGCCGTTTTCGCCGCCGGTGGCCGTTACCGTGCCGCCGTCGATGGTGATTACTCCGCCGCTGCCAAGGGAACCGCCGCCGATACCCGCGCCGTATTCGCCGCCAGTGGCCGTTACCGTGCCGCCGTCGATGGTGATTACTCCGCCGCTGCCAGGGCTGCCGCTGCCAGGGCTGCCGATGCCCGCGCCGAATTTACCGCCGTATGCCGAGAGCGAACCGTTGCCCCGGATGGTTAGTTCCGTGGCACCTTCCACCTTAACCCCGGGCTGCTCATATCCGCTTCGCAGGCTGCTTGCGCCCACAAGCGTCAGCGTATTGCCCGCGCCAGTGAAGGCGAGGGCGCAGCTACTATGATTTATGGTCACGTTGTTCAGCGTCAGGTTAACGCCCGTTCCGCAGTTGATTCCGGACTTGGTGAAGGTCGTGCCGCCGCCCGTCAAGGTGACGGTACGACCCGCCGTAATCGTAATGGCCTTGTCGCCGCTGTAAGCGGACAGGTTATATGTGCCGTCCGCCGTGATGGCGCCGTCCGCCGGTATAGGCGTGAAGGGCGAATAGTCAAGGTAATCCACATTCAAGGCCACATCGCCCGAATCACGTTGAATTTTCAGGTTGTCGCCACTTTTTATGTCGATATCAAGAACAATCGTTTTAAAGTGCTCCGCACCCGTCCAGCCGCCGGTAGAAGTAAACGCTGCGTCCCGGACATGCGTATTATTTAAGTAGATACTGATCGTCCCCGTATAGACGCTCGAATAACCAATCACAACGCCCGCAGCTTCCTGTAAGCCGGCGAAGGTAACGGAATCGGCTGTGGAGTTGAAGTATCCTACCACTTTGCCGCCCGACGCGCCCGCCTGTCCGTCGGCAACTCCGGCACCGCCGGACGTGATCGCGTTCTCCGCCTCAAGCCTTGTCACCCCCGCCGCCGTTGCCATCGGCGGCAGCATGGCAAATATCATGAAAGCGGTCAGTAAAAGCGTCAATAGTCTTTTTGCTTTTTTCATGTTCATTCCCCTTTACTTCTCAAAATTGATTCGTACAGCTTCTCCGCTTTACTCCCTTATGGCGAACAGAATGTTGTCCACTGTCAGCCGAATGGGGTATAGCGCCGCTTCCCCGGGTACGGGGTCGGGCCAGCGGATGGCCTTTTCCTCCAATGTGATATCCTTGAAACGGCTCAAATCCTTCAAGCTGCTATATGGCATGGTTTCAATTAAATCTTTCATGTGAAAGAGGATGCTGTTGCCGTGTTCAAATTCCACGAGCAGGGTATAATCGTCTCCCGGCGTTACCTTGAGCATTTTGCTCATTGAAGGCGCCTCCTTTCTTTGGGGCGGTAGAAATTTTAAAACCCCCCATACGATTAAAGTATAAGGGGTTTTTTTAAAATTGGTATCGTCCAAACGGAGTATATTGCTCCGCAAAATCAAATAATTTTCAGCTTCCCGGCTTTTTTTACGGCCGCAGTCCTGCCGCCAACCTCCAGCTTCCGGTAGATATTCGCCAGATGCGTCTTAACTGTGGTCCCGGACACATATAGTCGTGCGGCAATTTCGTTCCGCCTGAGCCCTTCGGCGGCGAGGGTCAGAACCTCCAGTTCCCGCTCCGTGAGCGTCACGGTACTCTCTGGGGCGCGGCTCAGACTTTCTATGTAGTGTTCACAGGCTTCGAGCAGTTCTATGATGTAGCCGTCACCGGAATTGTTTTGTGCGATATGCCGCAGCATGTCAATCATTTCGGGCGCATACTCCGCAAAGGGCAAAATCAGGTGATCCGCCCGCCCCATGCCGATTGCTTCCGCAAGTGCCGCGCAGCCCTTCTCCATCCCGTACAGGCGGTATTTGGCTGCGGCGGCAAGGATATGATTGTGCAGGAAGCCGAGCTGATTATGGAAAATACCAAAGTATTGCGGAAAGGTTTCGGTCAGTATCTCCAGACGGATGTAGTCCTTTGCCAGCAGCACGGCCTTGCCATAGACGATAAAGTTAAACGCCATGCCTCGATACATGAAGTTGGCCATGGATAGTTCGCCTGTCCGCAGCCACTCGGGGATGCTGTCCGGCCGGGTCATGCAGCCGTAGGCATAGCCTTCGATCAAATCCAGCGTGGTGTTGTAAACGGCGTTATCTTCCTTGGACACATCAGCCCGGAGCTGCCGCAGATGCTCCAGCGCCTCGATTATCTTTTCCTGATAGATATAAAACCGAACAAGCGTCAGTCCGGCGCAGAGGATGATGCCGGTCTGCTCCATTGTCTGAGCCTTGTATATGGCTTTGAAGGCGTTCAGCTCCGCCGCCTGCCAGTCCCCTGTTTCCAGCGCGTGTTCGGCCAGCGTCACATAGTCGCAGCCCGTGCCGCAACCGGAGGAGATTCTTGGAAATACGGGGAATTCGGCAGCCATAAATTCCGCCGTTTCCTTTAAGCTTCCCGGCTCTCTGTAATAGGTGTACAGGAAATGGGGTGAGCCAAAGGTGAATTCGGCATCCCGCCTGACCAGGCATGAAACACCTCCCTCCAAAAGCCGGAGCGCCTTGTTGGTGCAGTCCACCATTTGACGCGCGTCATTGAACACAGCGAAAATGCGCACGACGCTGATTTCCGCAAGGACGCGGCTGCGGCGGTTTGGGTGGATATCCGCAATCCGCCGGTAATGTTCCTCCAGCTCGTCAAGGCGGGATACGGCGTCCCGCGCCGCAGCGGGGTCGCCGCTGAAAAGGAGCAGCGAGGCGATATATTGCAGATAGGCAAACGGATACTGAAAAAGCAGCTTCCGGGGTGCGGCGGCATACATTTCCGGGGCACCCTCAAATTCGGAGGAGTCCTTGGTAATGGCATCCTCCTCGTCCAAAAGGGATAGGACACGCTCTGTTTCCCCGGCGCGGCAAAGATAGGCATAGGCCGGCTTGAACGCCTTTTTCTCAAGGAACCATTCACCCACCTGCCGGTAGAGCAAAGAAACCTCCGCGTGATCCGTCTGTCTGGCCCGCAGGAAATCCGACAGCACATGATGGATTCGGTAAACGCCTATTGCCTCGTCGTAGAAAACGAAGGCATTTTCCTGACGCAGCTTTTTCAGAATTTCGCCGGCACGTTTTTCCTCCGTCACATACCGGGCCTGTTCCTCCGTAAAGGTATCCATAACGGAAAGGCGCAGAAGAAATGTTTGAATCGTTTCGTCGTAAGCGTTGTAGAGAATTTTCTCCACCAGCTCATTGATCACGCTGCTTTGGCCTATGGGAATTCCCTGTTCCAGCCCCAGCAGGATTAAATATGCCAGGGATATCCAGCCTCCCGTGTATTTGCTGACCTTTTCCAGCGCGTCCTCGCCCTGGCGGAAATCCATCAGGATACAGTAGGCGCGGAGCTCCTCGCCGGTGAAACGCAAGGTTTGCTGGGACACGATATTGCACAGCCCCTTGGCGAAAAGCTCCGCAAGGTCGAGGAAGGAAATATCCCGGGTGATGAGGACAATATGAAAATCATCGGGCAGCTCCGTGATAAACCATCCGAAAAGCTCGGGGCGCAGGATGTCTCTTGCGTAGTGGATATCGTCTATGACAAGGGTCGTATCCGGCGGATAATCCAAGTCATTCATAAGGGAAAGGAACGATCTGACATGCAATGCGTCGGAGGGAACACCAAAGCCTTTCAGCCGCTTGCCTGCCATCTCATCGAAGCTGCCGGCCGCCATCACCACCCTGTCCCAAAATGCCTCCCCCGTATCGCTATCTGAATAAAAGGAGGTCCACAAGACCCGCACGTCTCTCGCTGCAAGAAATTCCCGCACAGCCGTGGTCTTGCCATAGCCCATAGGCGCCTCCACGATGGTCAGCGGATATTCAAATATGTTCATGAGTGCGCGGTTGACGCGCTCTCTTTTGAGCGTTTTGCTCTTTTTCATGGGATGACCCTCCATACGCTTAAATTTGCCGGTAAGATATTATATATTGCCATGCTTTTGCGCAGCCACATATTCTTTGCTCTTTATGGATTTTCCGGTGTCAGTACCTGCCGGAGGATTTATTTTCTCTGCGCCGTTTGTCAGGAGGCTTCGGAGCATCTTTCGGGATCAGCTATACTCATAAAATATACAATGTTAGCAAAATGTTAGCAAATTAAATCAAGATAAATAACAAGGGTTTCAGCAAAGTGCTGAAACCCTTGTTATTATTGGTGCGGGTGAGAGGACTTGAACCTCCACGCCATAAAGACACTAGATCCTAAGTCTAGCGCGTCTGCCATTCCGCCACACCCGCTTGCTTTCGGACACAAATGAGAGGTTGACAGACCTCTCATTTTTTGGCTGGGGAGGCTGGATTCGAACCAACGAATGGCGATTCCAAAGACCGCTGCCTTACCACTTGGCTACACCCCAAGGACTATGAAAATATGTATGGGGTGAATGATGGGATTCGAACCCACGGCCTCCAGAGCCACAATCTGGCGCTCTAACCGACTGAGCTACATCCACCGTAAAAATATCTGCAATTATAAACTGCAGTATAAATAATAACAAATCGATTGCTTATTGTCAAGAATAAATTGCAATCAATATATCCAGCTTTTCGCTGCTCAATAATGATAACATATTTACCTGACCATGTAAAGGGCTGCGGCTAAAAGAAATAATCCTATTTCTTGCCTTCCTTAGCCAGAGCCTCCATTATCTTTTGATAAGTCATGTCCATTCCCTCAGATATAACCCTTATATCCCCGAGAACCGGCATAAAATTATTATCTCCACCCCAGCGCGGTACTATATGAGTGTGAAAATGTCCGGGCACCCCGGCACCGGCTATCTTCCCAAGATTAACTCCTATATTAAAACCTTCCGGGTTTAAAGCCAAACGCAACACTCTCACCATGCGCTGAGTCATCTGGCCCAGTTCTAAAAGTTCATCTGCTTCCAAATCATTAAAATCTCCCACATGGCGCTTGGGTGCTATGAGCAAGTGCCCGTTATTATACGGATACAGGTTCATTATAACAAAGGTTTTATCGCCACGCAGCACTGTATAGTTGGCAGCATCCTCATTTGAATGCAGCTTATCGCAAAAAATACATGTGTCACCGTGATCCTTGCCGATATATACTGTACGCCAGGGGGCCCACAATCTTTCCATTTATCAATTCCTCCTTTTTGCTTAATAGTTGTTCTTTCACTAACTGCGAACAAAGATAAATTCTACATAAAAACTCTGAATCCTTCCTTTTGCAAAACGTATATTCTGCAATTTTCTATTGTTGGTACTTTTGCCTGAGTCTTAGTTATGTTAGTATATTTAATATAATTGTGCATATACATCAGTTTGTTCCTTATTTTTAGCAGGGAGGATTAATATGGCTTTTAGACAAATAATAAAGAAAAATGTTCTATTAATCATATCAATTATATTTGTCTTAACAGGTTTGACCGCACCTGTGCACGCCGGAGAGCTTTTCTCGCCTTATGCAAAAACCGACTGGATGATAAAATGCCCCAGTAAACTTACTGCCGGTCCGTTGATAGCACCTAATAATCTCCTTTATTGCCCGGCCGGCAATGCCATCCTGTGCTACAATATAGAAACCGGAAAAAGGGAATGGGAGCGCAAGCTCGATTTATCAGGTCAAATCACTCATTCCCCGGTATTTAACGGCCCTAATATCTATGCCGGTGCCGCCAACGGAATACAACAAATAA